>JAPUEI010000027.1 GCA_027492675.1 Propionibacteriaceae bacterium
GGCGGTCGGGTACGTCGGCCGCCGGAGCCTCGGCTCACCAGATGGCTACGCGGTCCTCGGGGGCCAGCCAGAGCGCGTCGGTGTCCACGACATCGAAAGCTGCGTAGAAGTCGTCGATGTTGCGGACGATCTGGTTGCAGCGGAACTCGGCGGGGGAGTGGGGGTCGGTGGCAAGCCGCTGCAGCACGAGGGCGTCGCGGGACTTCGCCTGCCACACCGTGGCCCAGCTCAGGAACAGGCGCTGCAGGCCGTCGTAGCCGTCGATGGGCTCTGTCGGGTCGCCGCCCGCGAGCCGCCAGGCCTTGATGGCGATGCCGAGTCCGCCCAGGTCGCCGATGTTCTCGCCGATCGTGAGCTCGCCGTTGACGAAGTGGTCGGGCGTCTGAACAGGAGCCAGGGCCGAGTACTGACCGATCAGCGCCTTCGTACGCTCCTCGAACGCCGTACGGTCCTCATCGGTCCACCAGTCACGCAGTCGTCCTTCGCCGTCGCAGGTCGAGCCCTGGTCGTCGAAGCCGTGGCCGATCTCGTGGCCGATGACCGCGCCGATGCCGCCGTAGTTCACGGCGTCGTCCGCGTCGAACGCGAAGAACGGCGGCTGCAGGATCGCGGCCGGGAACACGATCTCGTTCCGCAGCGGGTGGTAGTAGGCGTTGACCGTCTGCGGGTACATCTGCCACTCGTCGGGGTCGACCGGACCCTCGAGCTTGCTCAGCGCGTGGTCGAGCTCGAACGCCGACGCCCGCTGGACGTTGCCGACCAGGTCGCCCGGCACCACGGTCAAGGCCGAGTAGTCGCGCCACGTCACCGGGTAGCCGATCTTCGGCGTGAAGGCCGCCAGCTTCGCCAGCGCCTCGGTCTTCGTCTCCGGGGTCATCCAGGTGAGGTCGGTGATGGACTGCCGGTACGCCTCGATGAGGTTGGCCACCAGCACGTCCATCCGCTCCTTGGCGGCCGGGCTGAAGTGCCGCTCGACGTACGTCTTGCCGATCGCCTCGCCCAGCACCCGCTCAGTGAGCGCCACGCCGCGCTTCCAGCGCTCGCGCAGCTGCGGCGTGCCCTGAAGGGTGCGCTCGTAGAACCCGAAGCGCTCGTCGACGAAACGGCTCGAGAGGTACGGCGACGTGCCCGAGATCGCATGGAACCGGGCCCAGGAGCGCCACTGGTCCAACCGGTCCTCGCTCAGCAGCGGCGCGACATCGACGAAGAACGACGGCTGGCAGTCGACGACCGAGTCCAGGGCGCCGATCACCGCACCGTCGAGCACGAGCTCCCAGCCGAACTGCGGCGACTCCGCGACGAGCTCGCCGACGGTGCGCGGGTTGTACATCTGGCGCAGGTCACGCGTGCGTACACGGTCCCAGTGGCAGGCCGCGATCGCCTTCTCCAGCTCGACGACCGCACCGGCCGCGGCCTCGGCGTCCTCGATACCCGCCAGCCCCAACGTACGGGCCACATGCGCCTCGTACTCCTTCAGGATCTCCGCGTGCTGCTCCTCGCGGTAGTACGACTCGTCCGGCAGGCCGATGCCGTCCTGCGCGACGAAGAACACGTACTTCTTCGGGTCACCGGGGTCGGCCTCGACGTCGCAGCCCCACAGCGAGGTCACGCCGTAGCGGATCGCCCAGCCGAGGTACGACTGCAGTGCGGGTACGGAGTCGATGCCGTTCACCCGCTCGAGGACCATGGCCAGGGGCGTCGCGTCCAGCTCCTCGATCCGAGCGGCGTCCATGAAGTCGCCGTACAGGTCAGCGATCTTCACCTGCTCGGCGGTGAGCGTGGATCGGTCGGCGCCGGCGAGCTCGTCGCAGATCGCGTGGACGGCGGCCTCCGAGTCGTCGCGCAGCCGGACGAACGCACCGGTCATCGGCTTGTCGTCGGGGATCTGCTCGGTGTCCAGCCAACGACCGTTCACGTGGCGGAACAGGTCGTCGGCGATGCGGACGCTGGTGTCGAACTGGGACGGGTCTAGGGCTCGGGTCACCCGCGTCATGCTACTCAGATGGACCTAGGGGACACGCCCCACTAGGACCAGAGGATCGACAGCTCCTGGCCGACGGCTTTCGACGCGTCCACCTTGACGGTCCACAGCTTGGTGAACGGCACATCGCCGGTGGTGCCACCGTCGGCATAGCTGGCATTCACGACGTACGACACCTGGACCGTGGCCTGCGCCATCTCCGGCTCGTCCTTGTTGGCGTTCCACTGCGCGTTGTTGGTCGGGTCGTCGATGACGAGCCGGCGTTGGATCGAGCTCATGACCAGCGGCTTGTTGGCCGCCTCGCGGATCGGGCAGTTGCTCGGCGCGAGCTGCTGGATGCTCATGCAGTTCCGCAGGGATGTCAGCGTCGCCCTGTTGAGCGCATCCTTGCCCTCCTGGGTGACGTCCAGGGGCAGCTCGGCGATGGGCTTGTTGTACGAGAGGTCGTTGACCGTGATCTTCGTCGTGGTCTGGTACTGCAGGTACGGGAGGCCTGTGGTGAAGGTGTACGTGCCGGGCAGGAGCTCGATCTCGACGACCTGGCCGACCGCGGTGCCGTTCATCAGCAGAGGCACGTTGACGCCTCGCTTGGCCTCGAGCCGCACGGTGGTCGTGCTGGCCGACAACCGCCAGTTCCCGTCGTCGTTCTTGACGACCTTGTAGTCGGCCACGACGGCCTGGGTGCCGAGCTGGTACGAGGCGTGGATCGTGCTCGCCGTCGCCTCGGCCGGTTGCACGACGATGTTCGTGATCGGGCTGGCCGCGAGCGACTGCTTGTACGTCTCCGAGTTGAGCAGCACGCTGCTGCCGCCCCCCGCGGGGCCGTACCCCATCGCCTTCTCGACGTCGCCGCTCTGCAGCGCCTCGAGGTAGCCCTTCACCGCGAGGTCACCACGCGCGACCCGGATCGCCGACGCCTGCGCCGAGGTGGGAACGACGATCTGCGAGTCGACCGCGACGGGCCGGTTGTTCTGCCAGATCGACGCGACGACGACCGCCACCACGACCACGGCTGCGCCGGCGGCGATCCAGACCGACCGCTTGGGCAGGCGACGCGTGCGCTCGGCCTTCTCCTCGGGGGCCGCGAACCGACCGGCCACCGGCTGGTCGATCGGCACCCCACGGATGGGCTTGGGAACGTCGGTGTCGGGGAGGACGGCCTGCGACGGCACCGCAGCCTGCAGGTTCCCACGCTCGTCGGGAGGCGAGAACGCGGACGGCGAGGCGGGAGCCGCTTCGGGGGTCCAGCCAGGGGTGGTCGCCTGCCAGGGAGCGGGCGTCATGGGCAGGGACCCCTCCGGCGGCGCCGAGAGATGTGTGGCCCCCCAGGCATCGCTGAGGTCGTCGGGGTCGGTGACCTCCGGGGCTCCGGACGAGGTGTCGAACGGGGCCGGCGCGACCGGGACGTACGCCTCGGGCTGCCGCGGAGCCTCCGGTGAGAACGACGACCACGTGGGAGTGAGCGACCCGGCCGGGGGCGGCGACAGGTGCGTCGCACCCCACGCATCGTCGGACGCCGGTGCAGCCACTGCCTCTCGTACAGGCGTGATCGGCGAACGCGGCTCGGTCACAGGACGGTCCAGGTTTCCGCGCCGCGCAGCAGCGACTGCATGGCAGCCTGCGGGTTCTCGGGGCGGCCGGCGGTCTCGAGCTGCGCGCGGGCCAGGTCGTCGTACGCGGGGGTGTCCACGTCACGGAAGATACCGACGGGCGCGATCCGTACGACACCGGGCCCCGTCAGACGAGACAGCGCGAACGCGAGCCCGGGGTCGCTGCGGTGGGCGTCGTGGACCTCGATCGCGTCGAGCCCCACGGTCGCCACGTCCACGATGGACAGCTCGCCGGTCCGCTGGTCGCGGTGGACGCCCTTGGTGCCGCCCGCGAACACGATCGGCTCGCCATGGACGAGTCGGATCAGGCTGTCGTCGGAGTCGCGACCCTTCACGGCGTCGTACGCACCGTCGTTGAAGATCGGGCAGTTCTGGTAGATCTCGACGAACGAGGCGCCGCGATGGGCCGCAGCCGCGGTGAGCACCTCGGTCAGCCCTGCGCGGTCGGAGTCGACGGCCCGCGCCACGAACGTGGCCTCGGCGCCGATCGCCAGCGACAGCGGGTTGAACGGCACCTCGAGGGAGCCCATCGGCGAGGACTTGGTGACCTTGCCCTGCTCGGAGGTCGGCGAGAACTGGCCCTTGGTGAGTCCGTAGATCCGGTTGTTGAACAGCATGATCGTGATGTTCACGTTGCGGCGCAGCGCGTGGATCAGGTGGTTGCCGCCGATCGACAAGGCGTCGCCATCGCCCGTGACGACGAAGACGGCCAGATCGGGCCGCGTCATGGCCAGCCCGGTCGCGATGGCTGGCGCGCGGCCGTGGATCGAGTGCATGCCGTACGAGTCGACGTAGTACGGGAACCGCGACGCACAGCCGATGCCGGAGATCACCACGGTGTTCTCGCGCGCGATGCCGAGCGTCGGCAGCACACCCTGGAACGCCGCGAGGATCGCGTAGTCGCCGCAGCCGGGGCACCAGCGCACCTCGGCGTCGCTGGTGACGTCCTTGCGGGTCAGGGGCGTGACGGCCAGGGGGACTCCGGCCAGGCCGGAACGGGTCTCGGTCATGCGCGGAGCTCCTCGATGGTGGCGATCGCGTCGGCGGCGAGCTCGCTGGACGAGATCGGCAGCCCGCGCACGCGGTCGTAGCTGTGGACGTCCACCAGGTACGTCGCCCGCAGCATCGTCGCGAGCTGACCGAGGTTCATCTCAGGCACGATCACGCGGTCGTACGCGCGCAGCACCTCACCGAGGTTGCGCGGGAACGGGTTGAGGTGGCGCAGGTGGGTGTGGGCCACGGCGTAGCCGGCCGCCCGGACAGCCTTGGCCGCGGTCTTGACCGGCCCGTACGTCGAGCCCCAGCCGAGCAGCAGCAGACGCGCCTCACCGCTCGGGTCGTCGACGACGAGGTCCGGAATGTCGCGGGCGATGCCCTCGACCTTGGCGCGGCGCAGACGGACCATGCGGTCGTGGTTCGCGGGGTCGTACGAGATCATCCCCGAGTCCGACTTCTCCAGTCCGCCGATGCGGTGCTCGAGGCCGGCGGTGCCGGGGATCGCCCACGCCCGCACCTGCGTCTCCGGATCCCGCTGGTACGGGTGGTGGCGGGGCTCGCCTGCGGCGTTGCGCGAGTTGGTGTCCGTCGCGAACCCGGGCTCGATCGGCGCGATCTCGGCCAGGTCGGGGATCTGCCACGGCTCGGAGCCGTTGGCGAGGTAGCCGTCGGAGAGCATGATCACCGGCGTGCGGTAGGTCACGGCGATGCGCGCGGCCTCCACGGCGGTGTCGAAGCAGTCGGTCGGGGACTGGGGCGCGAGCACGACGACGGGCGACTCGCCGTTCCGCCCGTACATCGCCTGCAACAGGTCGGCCTGCTCGGTCTTCGTGGGCAGTCCGGTCGACGGGCCCGCGCGCTGTACGTCCACGACGACCAGCGGCAGCTCGGTCATCACGCCGAGCCCGATGGCCTCCATCTTGAGCGCCAGACCGGGGCCGGAGGTGGTGGTCACACCCAGGTGCCCGCCGTACGACGCGCCGATTGCTGCCGCGACACCGGCGATCTCGTCCTCGGCCTGGAACGTCAGCACGCCGTGGCCCTTGTGCTTGCTCAGCTCGTGGAGGATGTCCGAGGCCGGCGTGATCGGGTAGCTGCCCAGGAACAGCGGCATGCCCGCCTTCTGCGCGGCGACCATGAGCCCGTACGCCGTGGCGGTGTTGCCGTTGACCTGCCGGTACTCGCCGGCGGCCATCGGCGCGGGCGGCACCTCGTAACGTACGGCGAAGACCTCGGTCGTCTCCCCGTAGGCGTTGCCCGCCCGGAAGGCCGCGAGGTTGGAGTCGCGGATCTCGGGACGGCTCGCGAACTTGCGGGCGAGGAACTGCTCGGTGCCCTCGGCAGGACGTCCGTACAGCCAGGTCAGCAGCCCCAGCGCGAACATGTTCTTGGTCCGGGCGGCCTCCTTGCGGCCGAGCCCGAAGTCCTTCACCGAGGCGACGGCCAGCGCCGTGAGGTCCAACGCGACGAGCTGGTGGTCGTCGAGAGTGCCGTCGGTGAGCGGGTTCGTCTGGTAGCCCACCCGCGCGAGGTTCCGCTCGGTGAAGTCGGCGGTGTCGACGATGACCAGCGCGCCGCGGGGTACGTCGCCGATGTTGACCCGCAGCGCGGCCGGGTTCATCGCGACGAGCACGTCGGGGGTGTCACCCGGCGTCGAGATGTCGGTGTCGGCGAAGTGCAGCTGGAAGCTGGAGACGCCGGGGAGCGTGCCGGCTGGCGCACGGATCTCGGCGGGGAAGTTCGGGAGCGTCGCGATGTCGTTGCCGAACGTCGCGGTGTCTGCTGTGAAGCGGTCCCCGGTCAGCTGCATGCCGTCACCGGAGTCGCCTGCGAAACGGATCACGACGTGGTCGAGCGTCCGTACCTCGGTCATCGTGTCCCCTGTCGCGCAATCATTCCGACGCACAGAGTAGTCGCGGCTCGGCCAAGAACCCCTCTTCATGAGATCACTCGCGCCAGACGGCGATGTGAAAGGATCGTGCGATGCGCCAGTACCGGGAGATCCTCAGCCTTCCCGGCGCCTTGAAGTTCAGCGCAGCGGGTCTGCTGGCCCGCTCCGGCGGCGCGATGATGGGTATCGGCATCGTGCTCATGGTGTCCGCGCTGTACGGCAGCTACGGGCTCGCCGGGGCGCTGTCCGCGGCCAACGGCGTGTCCTGGGCGGTCGGCACGGCGGTGCTCTCGAGCTACGTGGACCGGTACGGGCAGCGGCGGATCATGCTCCCTGCGACGATCGTGTCGGCGGCGGCGCTGTCCCTGCTCGTGGTGCTGGCGGTGCTTCGACTTCCGGCGTGGACGCTGTTCCCCCCGGCCATGATCTGTGGCGCGCTGGGCGGAGCCCCCGGAGCGCTGGTTCGCGCGCGCTGGAGCCACATCACGTCCGACCCGACGCGGCTGCACACGGCGTACGCGCTGGAGTCGACGCTCGACGAGGTCACGTTCGTCGTGGGGCCGGTCGTGGCGACGGCGCTCTCGACCGGCGTCCACCCGGCGGCCGCGCTCATCACGCCCGTGGTGCTCTCCCTGATCGGCGCGCGACTGTTCTACTGGCAGAAGGCGACCGAGCCGCCGCCCGTACCGCGTCCTGTCCAGGAGGGCCCACGGACGCCACTGCTGAGCCGCCTCCTCGTACTCCTCCCGGGTGTCGGTGGCGTGATCGCGGTCAACCTGCTCATCGGGTGCATGTTCGGCTCGATCGACGTCAGCGTCGTTGCGGCGGCCACGGGCTGGGGCGTGCGCAGCGCGTCCGGCGCGGTCCTGGCGGTGTTCTCGCTGGCGTCAGGGGTGGCCGGCTTCTTGTACGGGATCAGAGCGTTCCGGTCGTCGCTGCCGACGCGGTTCGTCGGGGGAGTGCTCGTGATGTTCGTCTGCGCGGCGTCCCTGGTGTTCACGAACTCGATCCTGCTTCTGGGCGTGATCGGCGTCCTCGTCGGCGTCACCATCGCGCCCACGCTCATCAACGGCAACTCGCTCATCGGCCGACTCGTGCCCCAGGGGCGCCTCACCGAGGGCCTCTCCTGGATGGGCACGGGCATCGGCATCGGCGCGTCGGTCGGCTCCAGCGTCGCGGGCCCGGTCATCGACGTCGCGGGGTACCACGGAGGCTTCCTCTGCGTCGCCGCGTTCGCGGTGATCGCGGCCCTGATCGCGGTGTTCTCCCTGCGCCCCTTGCGCCGCGCGCTGGGGTCGGCGGGTGGCTCGACGCCGTCAGCACTCGGGGGAGCCGTCAGCCGGCCGGAGTGACGTAGGGTGCTGCGGTGGCTCGCGGATGGGACTGGTACGGGGACGGGTCGGTCGTGCTCGTCGACGTGCCGCTGGCCTGCTGCGGGGTCGAGGTCGAGGCGGCCATCCCCACCGCTGCGGTTGCCGTGGACTCCGATGCCCCGGCCCTGCACCGCGTCGTGACCGTGTCGGGCACCGTGACCAACGCCCTCGCGTACGACGTCGCCTCCTTCGTCGAGTCCCAGCGCGCGCTCGGTCCGACGACCGTCGTGTCGTTCGGGGCGTGCCCCGCGGCGGGCGGTCCGTACTGGGACGCCTACTCCGTGCTCAAGGGCCTTGACCAGGTCGTCGCCGTCGACAGGTTCGTGCCCGGCTGCCCGCCGACGCCCGCCGCGTTGGCCGCGCTCATCGACGAGGTGCGCCGTGGCTGACGAGGTACGCACTTCTACGCCCGCCGACTGGGTCGAGGCCGCCGCCACCGTCTACGCGGACCACGCGTACGCGTTCGACTGGCTCGGCGCCTGCGACGAGATCGGCATCGCTGACGAGCTCCGGGTCGTCGTGAGGTTCGCCCGTACCGACGGGTCCGGGGTACGGATCGAGACCCGCGTCGCGCGCAGCGACCCGCACCTGCCTACGCTCCGCCACGTGATCGCGGGCGTGACCTGGCACGAGCGCGAGACCAGCGAGCTGTACGGGATCGCGTTCTCGGGCGGGGACCCGCGGCCCTTGCTGCTCCCGGCCGCGGGCGCTCCGGGTCATCCCGGCGGCTATCCGCTGCGCAAGGACTTCGTGCTGGGCGCCCGCGCCGTGACGCCGTGGCCGGCTGACTCGGGTGGCGCCGAGGATGCACGCCGCCGCCAGGCACCACCCGGTGTGCCGGACCCGGCCGCGTGGGGACATCGCCCCGCCGAGGCCGGCGCTCCCGACCCTGCCGAGGTCATCGGCGGCGGACGGAGGCGCCGATGAGGCACGCCTCCATCGCGCTCGACCGCTCGGCCTGTACGAGCTGCCTGATCTGCGTCGTCGAGTGTCCCGCGTGGTGCATCACGCTCAGCTCCCACCCCGAACCCGTACCGGATCTTCCGGCCGGCGCCCGAGCCCGTACGCACCAGGTCCTCGACACGTTCACGATCGACTACGGCACCTGCCTGTACTGCGGGATCTGCATCGAGGAGTGCCCCTTCGACGCGCTCGCCTGGGACGACCGGCTGGTCCCGGCGCCAGCGGCCCGCTCCGCGCTCAAGGTGCCGCCTGACGCGCGATGACTGGTCAACTCCGTATTCACGGAGATATCGTTTCTATTGTGACGCAGATACGGATCAGCACCGCCGCGGCATTGCTGGGAGTCAGCGACGACACCGTGCGGAGGTGGGTCGACTCCGGGCGGCTGACCGCGACCACGGACTTCTCGAACCGGCAGGTCGTCGACGGCGTGCAGCTCGCCGAGCTGGCGAGGGCCACGGCCGACGCGGCGCGCGGCCAGCTCGACGACGGCGCCGGCCAGCGCAGCGCCCGCAACCACTTCACCGGACTGGTCACCGCGGTCATCTCCGACACGGTGATGAGCCAGGTTGAGCTCCAGTGCGGCCCGTACCGCGTCGTCTCCCTGGTCTCGACCGAGGCCGTCCGCGAGCTCGGCATCGAGCCCGGGTCCGTGGCCACGGCGATCGTCAAAGCGACCAACGTCTCCCTGGAGGTCCACCCGTGAAGAAGTTCGCTGCCCTCGTGGCGCTCCTGGTGGTCGGCGCCTGCTCCGCGACCCAGCCGCCGGCGGGCCCAGCCCCGACCACGCAACTCGTCGTGTTCGCCGCGGCCTCGCTCAACACGACGTTCGCTTCGCTCGGCACCCAGTTCGAGGCGGCCCACCCCGGCGTGAAGGTGACGTTCTCGTTCGACGGCTCCGCGGCGCTCGTCGACCAGCTCAAGGCGGGCGCTCCGGCGGACGTGTTCGCCTCGGCCGACAAGGCGAACATGGACAAGGCCACCAGCGCGGGGCTGATGGCCGGGGCGCCGTCGCTGTTCACCACCAACGTGCTCACGCTCATCGTGCCCGCGGGCAACCCGGCGAAGATCACCGGTCTGGACGCCAGTCTGGACGGCAAGAAGCTCGTGGTGTGCGCGGACGGCGTGCCCTGCGGGACGGCTACGAAGAAGCTCGCGGGCCTCCTCGGCGTGACGCTGAAGCCGGTGTCGGAGGAGACGAAGGTCACCGACGTCCGTACGAAGGTGGAGTCGGGCCAGGCGGATGCCGGGATCGTGTACGTGACGGACGCCAAGGCCTCGGGGGACAAGGTCAAGACGATCGCCATCTCCGGGGCCGACAAGGTACGCAACGACTACGTGATCGGCGCGACCAAGGACTCGAAGCAGGCCGCCCTCGCCGCGGCCTTCATCGAGCTCGTCAAGGGTCCTGACGGTCAGAAGGTGCTCGCGGCCGCGGGCTTCGGGGCGTGATCCGACCGTCGCTTCCTCGGTGGGTCCTGGTGCCGGCCGGGGCCGCTGTGCTGTTCCTCGCCGTACCCCTGCTCGCCATGCTTGTCCGCGTGCCCTGGGTCGCGCTGCCGACGCTGCTCGCCTCTCCGGCCGCGGTGGATGCGCTCTGGCTCAGCCTCCGCACGTGCGCGCTGACGACCGTGCTGTCGGTGGTCCTCGGCCTTCCGCTCGCGCTCGTCCTCTCCCGCAGCCGCGGTCGCTGGGCCGTGGTCGGCCGGACGCTGGCGACCGTACCGATGGTGCTGCCGCCCGTCGTCGCCGGCCTCGCGCTGTTGGTGGCGTTGGGTCGCCGGGCCCCCCTCGGCGGCTGGCTGGCCGCCCACGGCGTCGACCTGGCGTTCACCACCGGGGCGGTCGTCGTGGCGCAGACGTTCGTCGCGATGCCGTACCTCGTGGTCGCCGTCGAGGGTGCCCTGCGGTCGGCGAGCGATGAGTACGGGGTCGCGGCCGCCACACTCGGCGCCGGGCCTACGACGGTGCTCCGCCGGGTGACCCTGCCGCTGGTCGCGCCGGCGGTCGCCTCGGGAGCCGCGCTGGCCTTCGCGCGGGCGCTGGGGGAGTTCGGCGCGACGCTGACGTTCGCGGGGTCGCTGCAGGGCACGACCCGCACGCTGCCGCTCGAGATCTACCTGCAGCGCGAGGTCGACACCGACACCGCCATCGCGCTCTCGGTGGTGCTGATCGTGCTCGCCGCCGTGCTGGTGGCCGGTACGGCGCGGTTCACGAAGCGGCCGTGGAGCGAGACGTGAGCGGCCTGTACGTGCGGGGCGTTGTCCCCGACAGGGGCGTCGAGCTCGACCTCGACGTACCGGCGGGGTCGGTGACAGCCGTGGTCGGCCCGAACGGCGCCGGCAAGACGACGCTGCTCCACCTCGTCGCCGGGCTCGTACGTCTCCAGTCCGGGCGCATCACCATCGGTGAGCGCGAGGTGGCGTCGGCCGACACGTACGTGCCCGTCCACCATCGCCGCGTCGCGTTGCTCACCCAGCGGCCGGCGCTGTTCCCGCACCTCGACGTACTGGCCAACGTCGCGTTCGGGCCGCGGGCGGCGGGTGCGGACCGCACGGCGGCGAACGTACGGGCGGTGGCGGAGCTCTACGCGGTCGGCTGCAGCGACCTCGCATCGCGCCGGCCCGATCAGCTCTCGGGGGGCCAGGCGCAGCGGGTCGCGATCGCGCGGGCGCTCGCCACGGACCCCGACGTCGTGCTCTTGGACGAGCCGCTGGCCGGCCTGGACATCGGCGTCGCCGCGGAGGTGCGGCACACGCTCGCTGCCCGGCTGCGCGGTCGTACGGCACTCTTCGTCACCCACGAGGCCCTGGACATCTGGACGATCGCGGACCGGCTCGTGGTCGTCGATGGGGGCCGGGTCGTCGAGGATGGTCCGGCCATCGATCTGCTGACGCGCCCGCGGACACCGTTCCTCGCCCAGCTCTGCGGCACGAACCTGGTGCCGGGCGTGGCCCTGGACGACACCAGCCTCGAGGTCGCGCCGGGCGTTGTGCTCCGCGGGGTGCCCGACGACGAGCCGTTGGTGCCAGGCGGCGCCGGGCTCGCGAGCGTGCTACCCGAGGCCGTGGCGCTGCACCTCAGCGACCCCGGTGGCAGCCCCCGCAACGCGCTCGCGGCCGAGGTGACGTCGATCGAGCCGCGCGGCCAGGTCGTACGCGTGCACCTCGACCTCGCCGGCCACCTGGTCGCCGCCGACCTGACACCCCAGGCCGTGGCGGAGCTGGGACTGGCTCCCGGCTCGTCCGTACGCGCGTCCGTCAAGGCGACGCAGGTGCGTCTGTACAGGCGGTGACTAGGGGTTCCATCGACATCTGGGTTCTGGGGCGTGTTCCCGACGCCATACGCCAGGTGTCGATGGATGCGGAGGTTATCCTCACCCGAGGAGGTGGGAGATGCCACGTGCGCGGGTGATCACCGTGTCCGACCGCAGCGCTGCGGGGACGCGCGAGGACCTGTCCGGGCCGGTGCTGGTGCGGGCGCTGGAAGAGGCGGGGTACGAGGTGTCGCTGACCGTCGTCCCCGACGGCGGCCGCAGCGTCGCCCGGGCTCTGGTCGAGGCGCTGCAGACCGGGGCGGGGCTCGTCGTGACGACGGGCGGTACGGGTGTGGGTCCACGGGACCGTACGCCTGAAGGCACCCGGTCGGTCATCGATCGTGAGCTGCCGGGCGTGGCCGAGCTGATCCGAGCGCAGGGGCTCGCGGCGTCGGCGCATGCGGCGCTGACGCGTGGAGTCGCGGGTGTCGTGGATGCGACGGCCGACCGCGGCGGTGCGTTCGTCGTCAACCTGCCGGGCAGTCCGAAGGCCGTCCGCGAGGGGATCGGCATCGTCGTCCAGCTCGCGCCCCACGTGCTCGACCAGCTGTCTGGAGGAGATCACCGGTGACCCGCATCCGTACGGCCCTCGTCAGCCCCGACCCCATCGACACGGCGGCGCTGCTGGAGTCCGTGTCGCGCCCCGAGGCCGGCGCCGTCGCCCTGTTCGTGGGCGTCGTGCGTGACAACGACCATCAGGCCGAGGGCCGCGTCGTGTCCCTCGACTACACCGCGCACCCCTCGGCGCCCGAGCGGATCGGCGAGATCGTCGCGGCGACGCTGGAGACGGCCGACCCGGACGGCGAGACCGTGGTCGCCGCCGTACATCGCATCGGCCACCTCGTCGTCGGTGATGCCGCGTTCGTCGTCGCCGTCTCGTCCGGCCACCGCCGCCTGGCCTTCGAGGTGTGCGAGCAGATCGTCGAGCGCGTGAAGGCCGAGCTCCCGATCTGGAAGCAGCAGTTCACCGAGGACGGGACGTACGGCTGGCCGGGCCTCTGAGCGGTCGGGGAGCGCGCGCGGCGGCTCCGGTCGTCGAGAGTGCAGTACGTGTCGCGCCACGCCGTGCCGACCGCGCGTGTCGTGCACTATCTGGCGCGGCGAGAGGTCGGGCACCCAGGCCGTACCCGATCAGGCCCCTCGGCGCCAGTCGCCCGAGCGACCGCCGGACTTGGCGACCAGACGGACGTGGGCGATCTCGACGGACTTGTCGATGCCCTTGACCATGTCGACGACGGCGAGGGCGGCGACGGAGACCGCGGTCAGCGCCTCCATCTCGACGCCAGTGCGGTCCGCCGTACGGACCGTGGCCGTCAGCTCGACACCGTCGTCGGTGACCTCCACGTCGACGACCACGCCGTGGATGCCGATGACGTGGGCCAGCGGCAGCAGGACGGGCGTCTGCTTCACCGCCGCGATGCCCGCGATCCGCGCGACCGCCAGGACGTCGCCCTTCGGCACGTCGCCCGACCGCAGCAGGGCCACGAGGGAGGGCGGGCAGCGTACGAGTCCGGCGGCGGTCGCGCTCCGTACGCTGACCTGCTTGCCGGAGACGTCGACCATCCGCGCCTTGCCGGCGGAGTCGAGATGGGTGAACTGGTCGCTCACAAGGACCTCCACGGGGTCAGGGGTACCTCGGAGACCTGGGCGGCCATGGTGTCGAGGTACAGGACCCGGCCGAACAGCGGGTCGCCCGCACCGGTCACCAGCTTGATCGCCTCGTTCGCCATCAGCGAGCCGACCATGCCGCACATCGCGCCGAGCACGCCCACCTGGGCCGCGGTGACCCAGCGGCTGCGGTCGGGCGGCTCGCGGTGAAGGTCGCGCAGCGTGATGGGGGAGAGGTGTCCGTCCGGTCCGACCGGCCGGCTCCAGAACACGCTCACCTGCGCGCGCGTCACGAGCACGGCACCCCAGACGACCGGGATGCCGAGGGCTGAGCAGGTGTCCGAGATGAGGTAGCGGGTCGGGTAGTTGTCGACCGCATCGACGACGAGGTCGTACCCGCTCAGCAGCTCGACGGCGTTCGACTCGTCGAGGCGCTGCTGTACGGGCAGGAGCGTGATCCCGGGATCCAGCTCCGCCAGGCGTTCGGTGGCGCTCACCGCCTTCGGCGTCCCGATGCCGTTCGTCGAATGCAGCACCTGACGTTGCAGGTTGACGAGCTCCACCGCGTCGGCGTCGATGACGGTGAGGTGGCCGATGCCGGCGGCGGCCAGGTACAGCAGGGCCGGACTGCCCAGCCCTCCCGCGCCGACGACGCAGATCCGGGCTGCGCGCAGCCGCCGCTGGGCGACCTCGCCGAGCTCGGGCACGGGCAGGTGGCGCGCGAAGCGCTCGCGATCGGACGCGGACAGCTCCGGGCCGGGCTCGACCAGCGGGTTGAGTCTCACCATTCCACGCGCCCCTTCGTTGCGGACCACCTGGCTGCATCCTCAGGGGTGTCGAGGTCGTCGACGCTGGCGCCCGAGGGCTGGACGCCCACCAGGTCCAGCGGCTCCAGCAGCCTGTACATCGCCGTGAGTGGAGGGTCGCCCCTGTCGGCGAGCCGTCGCCGCAGCGCCTCGGTGCGGTAGCAGCCGAGCAGCCACTGCAACCTGCCGTCGGCGTCGAGCAGGCAGATGCCGTCGTGCGCGGTCGGTACGTGGTCGAGCAGCACCGCCACCGCCGCCTCCGCGTCGGGCAGGTCGCTGGCCAGCACGACGGTCCACGGGGCAGCCTCCACGCCGAGTGCCTCCAGCCCGGCCTCGAGCCCCGCCACCGGTCCGCCGAACGGCGGGTCCTCGCGCGTCAGCAGTACGCCGTCCGGTACGGGCAGGTCGCCGACGACCACCACCCGGCCGGCCTCCGAGACGGCGGCCAGGGCGATGTCCACCAGCCGTCGTCCGCCCACCGTGACCTCGGGCTTGGCGACACCGCCGAGCCGCGAGCCGCGGCCGCCCGCGAGCACGACCGCGTCGAACCTCACAGCCACCGCACCGTCACCAGGTCGCCCTCGCAGACGCTCGTCACGTGCTCGGCCACCACGGCGAGCGCATCGGCCCCGGCGAGCGAGCTGACAAGGTGCGATGCCGACCCACGGGCGTGCGACGGCCGCACGTACAGCCGCCCGTCCTGCCCGCCAGAGACGACGACGGGTACGAGCTGTCTCCGGCCCGCAGGCGATGTCCACCCCGTCGCCGCGACCCCGGTCACCAGCGGTCGGGCCGGGCGTCCGAGGATCCGGTCGAGCACCGGCCGTACGAACATCTCATAGCTCAGCGACGCCGACAGCGGGTTCCCCGGCAGCGCGATCACCGGGGTGCCCGACCAGACGGCCCAGCCCTGGGGCTTGCCCGGCTGCATCCGTACGTGCCGGAACGTCCCGCCCGCAGCAGCCAGCACGTCGCGCACCACGTCGTACGCCCCCACGCTCACCCCGCCCGACAGCACGATCAGGTCCGCCTGTGCCGAGGCCTCGTCCAGCCATCCCACCAGCGCCTCCGCGCGGTCGGCCACGGGAGCGCCACGCAGCACCTCGGTCCCGTCGCGCGTGAGAGCCGCCGCAAGGGCGAGCGAGTTCGACTCGTAGATCTGGCCGCGTCGCAGCGGTGTCCCGTCCGACACCAGCTCGTCACCTGTCGCCGACACGGCCACCCTCGGCCGCGGCCGGACGTCGACCGACGTGATCCCCGACGCCGCCAGCACACCGATGAGAGCAGGGCTCAGTACGGCACCGGCACGGGCGAGCACCGCCCCCGCCGCCAGGTCGTCGCCCGCCCGCCGGACGTGCGCGCCACGTTGCGGGGCCACCCGGACGGTCACTGTTTCGAGCCCCCCGTCAGTGTCCTCGACGGGCACCACGGCGTCGGCGAAGGAGGGCAGAGGGGCCCCGGTCATGATCCGTACGCACTCGCCCGGGCCTGCGGCCGGGTCCTCGCCGCTGCCCGCGGGCACCTCGCCCACCACGCGCAGCGATGTGGGCGCCGAGACATCGGACCAGCGGACCGCGTAGCCGTCCATCGCCGAGTTGTCGAAGACCGGGATGCTCACCGGCGTCGCGATGTCCGTGCCCAGCACCCGGTCGTACGCCGCATCCAGGGGTACGACCTCGGCGCGCGCGTCCGGTCGTACGAGGGCGAGCAGCTCGTCGAGGTACTCCTCGACGATCAGCACCTCACGCACCGGCGGCAGCCTCCGTGCGATCCAGGCGCAGCACGCACAGGTCGGGCTCGAGCCAGGGATGGATGGACCTCACGCGCCACGGCTGATCAGGGCCGAGCAGCCCGCGCACCAGGCCGAGGTGCAGCTGGCAGACGACGCCGGGGTCCTTGGTCGCCAGCGACATGTACGGGCAGGGCGTGAGCTCGATCTGCGGTTCCGGGTCGGTCACCAGCCGCGGCGCGTACCCCAGTCCCTCCATGCACCGCACCACCCGGTCGAGCGGTTCACCGTCGGCGACCTCTGCCCGCAGCTCGTCGCCCCACGCCTCACCAGCGGCGCGCGCCTTCGCGGAGCGGTGGGGCTCGACGCCGGCGAAGTGCGTGACCATCGCCTGCGCCAGGGCCTCGTACGGATCGGTCTGCAGCGGCTGCGTCGCCCGATACAGCACCTTGGGACGCCCTGGCTGGCTGCGCTGCTCGACCTCGCGGGTCACCAGGCCGGCCTCGAGCAGGGCATCGAGGTGGAAGCGGGTGGTGTTGGGGTGGAGGCCCACGGCCTCGGAGACCTCGGAGACGGCGACCGGCTCGCCGGCCGTCCGGAGATGGTGCAGCACTTCGGCGCGGGTCGGTCCCAGCCGGGTCGCCCGGGTCTCGCTCATACGGCCTCCAGAATCGTTGTGGGGCCAATGATCCACCACCCGAGAACTAGTTTGCACTATGACCTCGTAACAACTCGCGTTAGGGTGAAGGCCCCACGATCTGAGGAGGCGGCCGGTGACGAGCGAGACCCTGGTGACCACCGGTCTCGCCGATGCGTTCGGCCGGGTCGCGCGGGATCTGCGGGTGTCGCTGACGGACCGCTGCAACCTCCGCTGCACCTACTGCATGCCCGCCGACGGCCTCGCCTGGCTGCCGACGCCCGACGTGCTGACCGACGATGAGGTCGTCCGGCTGGTACGGGTCGCGGTCGAGCGTCTCGGTGTCCGCAAGCTCCGCTTCACCGGGGGAGAGCCGCTGCTGCGGCCGCATCTGGTGGACATCATCCGGGCCGCCGCCGCGCTGCGCACGGACGAGGGGCTTGCCCCGGAGCTGTCGCTGACGACCAACGGCATCGGGCTCGACACGAGGATCGAGGCCTTGGTCGCCGCGGGCCTCAACCGCGTGAATGTGTCCTTGGACTCGCTCGACCCCCAGCGCTACGCCGCCCTCTCGCGGCGTGACCGGCTCGACGACGTGCTGCGCGGCCTGGCTGCGGTCGACGCCGCCGGACTACGGCCGGTCAAGGTCAACGCGGTCGTGATGCGCGGCGTCAACGAGGCCGATGTCGTCCCGCTGGCCGAGTTCTGTCTGCAGCACGGCTACCGGCTGCGCTTCATCGAGCAGATGCCGCTGGGACCGTCCCACGAGTGGGACCGCAGTCAGATGGTCCCCGCGGCCGAGATCCTGGCGATGCTGGGCACTCACTACGAGCTCGTTGCGGCCGGTGACCGCGGGTCGGCGCCGTCAGAGGACTGGCTGGTGTCCGCCACGGACTGCCATCCCGCCGGCGAGATCGGCGTCATCGCCTCGGTCACGGCCCCGTTCTGTGGGGCGTGCGACCGTACTCGCCTGACCGCGGACGGCCAGGTGCGGAACTGCCTGTTCAGCCACCGCGAGACCGACCTGCGCGGACCGCTGCGCGACGGCGCGGGCGACGAGGAGCTGGCGGCGCTGTGGGTGGGGACGCACGCGGCCAAGGCAGCGGGCCACGGGATCGGGACCGCCGGCTTCCACCAGCCCACACGGACCATGAGCGCGATCGGAGGCTGACGTGCAGATCACCTACTACGCCGGTGCGGCGGACGCCGCCGGCACCACCACCGCCCAGCTGGATGCCGGGGACCTCACGGCGACCGACCTGCTGGCGACGCTGGGGGCCGGTGACGAGAAGCTCGCGACCGTGCTCGCGTGCTGCTCGGTGCTCGTCGACGGACGGCCGGTACGCGACGGTTCCGAGCTCATCGCCGCCGGCTCCCGGGTCGACGTCCTGCCGCCCTTCGCGGGCGGCTGAGCGCTGGCGAACACCGCCAGCCCACTGATTATTCCGAAAACTTGGTATTAACCATTACTTCGTGATTACGTTGGCCCATGACCTCGACGTCGCGGCCCCACCTGGACGGTCCTGCAGCCGAAGCGCTGCTGAAGCTCGGCAAGTACTTCACCAAGTGGGACGAGACCGATGACTCGCGTGCGGTGTTCCGCGAGGGTGGCCGGCAAGGCGACGTCTTCTACCGTGACCGCTGGTCGCACGACAAGGTGGTCCGCTCGACGCACGGCGTGAACTGCACCGGGTCCTGCTCGTGGAAGGTCTACGTCAAGGACGGGATCATCACCTGGGAGTCACAGCAGACCGACTACCCGACGACGGGCCCCGACAGCCCGGAGTACGAGCCCCGCGGCTGCCCGCGAGGGGCCGCCTTCTCCTGGTACACCTACTCGCCGACCCGGGTCCGCTACCCGTACGGGCGCGGCGTGCTGATCGAGGCGTACCGCGAGGCCAAGGCCCGGCTGGGCGACCCGGTCAAGGCGTTCGCCGAGATCTCGAGCAACCCGAGCACCCGCGAGCGCTACCAGCGGGCCCGCGGCAAGGGTGGGCTGGTCCGCATCTCGTGGAACGAGGCGTTGGAGATAGCGGCCGCCTCGTACGTCCACACCATCGCGACGTACGGGCCGGACCGGTGCGTCTCGTTCTCCCCGATCCCCGCGATGTCGATGGTGTCGCACGCCGTGGGCACCCGGTTCAACCACCTCATCGGCGGGGCGATGACCTCGTTCTACGACTGGTACGCCGACCTCCCGGTCGCCAGCCCGCAGGTCTTCGGCGACCAGACCGACGTGCCCGAGTCGGGGGACTGGTGGGACTCGACGTACCTCATGATGTGGGGCTCGAACGTGCCGCTGACGCGCACGCCGGACGCCCACTGGATGGCCGAGGTCCGCTACCGCGGCACGAAGGTCGTCACGGTCGCGCCCGACTACGCCGACAACGTGAAGTTCGCCGACGAGTGGCTGCCCGCTCAGGCCGGTACGGATGCGGCGCTGGCCATGGCGATGGGCCACGTGGTCCTCAAGGAGAACTTCGTCGACCGCTCGGTGCCGTTCTTCACCGACTACGTCCGCCAGTACACCGACCTGCCCATGCTGGTGACCCTGGTCGAGCACCCGGACGGCCATGGCCTCACCGCCTCCAAGTTCCTCACCGGCGCCGACCTGCCCGACCACGCAGCCGAGACCGACGCCGCCTTCAAGACCGTGCTCTGGGACGGCGCCACGAACGCCCCCGCGATCCCCAACGGCACGATGGGCAACCGCTACAACGCCGAAGGCCAGGGCCAGTGGAACCTCGACCTCGGTGACCTCGATCCGTCGCTCAGCCTCGCTGACGTGCCCGGCGCGCAGCCGTACGAGATCGCGCTGCCCTGCTTCGAGGACCCGCGTGGCGAAGGCTCGGTCATCCGTCGCGGGGTGCCGGCGGTACGGGTCGGCGAGCACCTGGTGACGACCGTGCTCGACCTGATGCTCGCGCAGTACGGGGTCGGCCGCGAGGGCCTTCCGGGCACCTGGCCGACGGGGTACGACGACGTCAACAGCCCGTACACGCCCGCCTGGCAGGCCGAGATCACCTCGGTCCCGGCCGAGGCCTGCATCCGGATCGCCCGCGAGTTCGCGAAGAACTCCGAAGACTCATACGGCCGCTCGATGATCATCATCGGCGCGGGCATCTGCCACTGGTTCCACGCCGACGTGACCTACCGAGCGATCATGGCGCTGCTCATGCTCACCGGCTGCATCGGACGCAACGGCGGCGGCTGGGCCCACTACGTCGGCCAGGAGAAGTGCCGCCCGATGACGGGCTGGTTCAACGTCGCGAACGCGCTCGACTGGTCGCGTCCGCCGCGGACGATGATCGGCACGGGCTACTGGTACATGCACACCGACCAGTGGCGCACGGACGGCTACTCGGCCGACCGCGTGAAGTCGCCGCTGTCGACCGGCCACCTCGACGGCCTGCACACCGCCGACGCGATGGCCCTGTCGCACCGCCTGGGCTGGATGCCGTTCTACCCGCAGTTCGACCGCAACCCGCTCGACCTCGCCGACGAGGCGAAGGCCGCCGTCGAGGCCGGAGAGGCCGAGTCCGTCGGGGCCTGGGTCGCCGCGCAGCTCAAGGCCGGCACGCTGACCACCTCGCTGGAGGACATCGACGCTCCCGTCAACTGGCCCCGCACGATGGTGGTCTGGCGCTCGAACCTGTTCGGGTCGTCGGCGAAGGGGAACGAGTACTTCCTCAAGCACCTGCTCGGCACCGGCTCGAACCTCATGCCCAACGACCACGCGTCGGAGGCCCGGCCGAGCGTCGTGACGTTCCGCGACGAGGCGCCCGAGGGCAAGCTCGACCTGCTGATCAGCGCCGACTTCCGGATGACGTCGACGACGCTGCTCAGCGACATCGTCTTCCCCGCCGCCACCTGGTACGAGAAGTACGACCTCTCCAGCACGGACATGCACCCGTACGTCCACGCCTTCACCCCCGCGATCGACCCGCCGTGGGAGGCCAAGAGCGACTTCGAGTTCTTCACGCTGCTCGCCCGCGCGATCTCGACGCTGGCCAAGGGACGTCTCGACACCCGCAGCGACCTCGTCGCCGTGCCCATGCAGCACGACACCCCCGGCCAGATCAGCCAGCCCGGCGGCCACGTGCCCGACTGGCGCGGCACGGACCTGCCCGCGGTGCCCGGGAAGAACCTCCCGGCGCTGATGGTCGTCGAGCGCGACTACACGGCGATCGCCGACAAGCTCGCGACGGTCGGGCCGCTCGCCGACCGGCTGGGCTTCACGGTGAAGAACATCACGTACGACGTCACGGAGTCGGTGAACCTGCTCGGCAGGCTGCACGGCGTCATGCCGTCCGGCGCGGGCGCCGGCCGTCCGGCGATCGACACCGACGCGCGCATGGCCGAGGCGATCCTCGCGTTCTCCGGCACGACGAACGGGGCGCTCGCGACCCAGGGCTTCCACGACCTGGAGAAGAAGACCGGCCGCAGACTGGTCGACCTCTCCGAAGGTCAGGAGGAGCGCCGGATCACGTTCAAGCAGACCCAGGAGGCGCCGCAGCCGGTCATCACGAGTCCGGAGTGGTCGGGCTCGGAGACCGGAGGACGGCGGTACGCGGCGTTCACGATCAACACCGAGCGCCTCAAGCCCTGGCACACACTCTCGGGCCGCATGCACTTCTTCCTCGACCACGACTGGATGATCGACGCCGGCGAGCAGCTGCCGACGTTCCGACCGCCGCTGGACATGACCCACGCGTTCGGCGAGCCGGAGCTCGGACCGACCGGCGAGAAGGCGATCACGCTGCGCTACCTCACGGTGCACAACAAGTGGTCGATCCACTCGGAGTACCAGGACAACCTGTTCATGCTGAGCCTCGGACGAGGAGGCCCCCAGGCCTGGCTGAGCGTCAACGACGCGGCGTCCATCGGGGTCGCGGACAACGACTGGATCGAGCTCACGAACGCCAACGGTGTCTTCGTGGCCCGCGCGGTCGTGACGCACAAGCTCCCGGACGGCATCTGCTACGTACAGCACGCGCAGGAGCGCACGATCGACGTGCCGAAGTCGGAGGCCACGGGCAAGCGCGGCGGCATCCACAACTCGGTGACGAGGATCCTCGTCAAGCCGACGCATCTCATCGGCGCCTACGCGCACCAGTCGTACGCGTTCAACTACCTCGGCCCCACCGGCGTACAGCGTGACATCGTCTCGACGGTCCGCCGTCGGTCGCAGGAGGTGACGTACTGATGGCGACGCGCACACCCAAGCGGGTCATGGCCCACGTCGGCATGGTGATGAACCTCGACAAGTGCATCGGGTGCCACACCTGCTCGGTGACCTGCAAGCAGGCGTGGACCAACCGCGCCGGTACCGAGTACGTCTGGTTCAACAACGTCGAGACGCGGCCCGGTCTGGGCTACCCGCGGCGCTACGAGGACCAGAAGAAGTGGCGCGGCGGCTGGGTCCGGACGAAGTCCGGCGGCCTCAAGCTCCGCTCCGGTGGCCGCTTCCAGAAGCTGCTCAGCATCTTCGCCTCGCCCGTACAGCCCGAACTGGGTGACTACTACGAGCCGTGGACGTACGACTACCAGAACCTCATCTCCGCACCGCTCGGCGACGACTTCCCCGTGGCCCGCCCGAAGTCGCTGATCACCGGCGAGGACACGAAGATCACGTGGTCGGCGAACTGGGACGACTCCCTCGGCGGCGTGCACGCGACCGGCGATACCGACCCCATCGTGGAGAAGCTGCGCGACGAGGCGAACGAGCAGATCAGGTTCGAGTACGAGAAGAGCTTCATGTTCTTCCTGCCCCGGATCTGCGAGCACTGCCTCAACCCGTCGTGCATGGCGTCGTGTCCGTCCGGCGCGATCTACAAGCGGGCCGAGGACGGCATCGTGCTCGTCGACCAGGACCGCTGCCGCGGCTGGCGGCAGTGCATCACGGGCTGCCCGTACAAGAAGATCTACTTCAACCACCGCTCCGGCAAGGCCGAGAAGTGCACGTTCT
>JAPUEI010000028.1 GCA_027492675.1 Propionibacteriaceae bacterium
GGGACACCGCTGCTGATCGAGGCAATCAGGTTGGCCATGAGCTCGCGGCCGTGGTGGCGGTCTTCGTGGCGGTAGGCG
Source organism: Propionibacteriaceae bacterium (assembly GCA_027492675.1). Lineage (GTDB taxonomy): Bacteria > Actinomycetota > Actinomycetes > Propionibacteriales > Propionibacteriaceae > Fen-668. Next base: position 79 of record JAPUEI010000028.1, read on the forward strand.
GCGATCATCCGCTGGTAGATCCCCCAGGTCGCCTCGACCTCGACATGCTCCTCGGCCCCGAACAACGTGCGGAGTCGAGCGGCCTGCTTGTCGGTCAGCAGCTCGGCGCCGGTGTGCAGGGTCCGCCGCGCGGCATACAGCGGGTCGCCCTTCATCCCGCGGTGGCCGTGGATGGCCTGCTGCACCCGGCGCCGGCACCGGTCGAGCGCGTCCCCGGCGAGGCGGACGACGTGGAACGGATCCATGACCGCCACCGCGTCGGGGAGCTCCTCGGCGGCGGCGGTCTTGAAGCCGGTGAACCCGTCCATCGCGACGACCTCGATCCCGTCGCGCCAGGTGTCGGGTCGGGCGGCGAGCCAGGTCTTGAAGGCCTCCTTCGAGCGACCCTCGACCATGTCCAGCAGCCTGGCGGGGCCGGTCTTGTCGCGGATCGGGGTCAGGTCGATGATCACGGTGACGTACCTGTCGCCGCGCCTGGTGTGCCTCCAGACGTGCTCATCGACGCCGATGACCCTCACGCCGTCGAAGCGGGCCGGGTCGTCGATGAGAACACGTCGGCCTTCAGCAAGCACGGCGTCGTTGGCGGTGTCCCAGGCGACGTCGAGTCCCTCGGCGATCCGGGTGACGGTGAGGTGCTGCACGACCAGCGCTTCGAGCGCCCACCGCAGCCCACGGCGCGAGAGCTTCGACCGCGGCTCGGCCGCACGGGTGGTGTCTTGGCGCCACACGTGCCCGCAGCCGGTGCAGCGGTAGCGACGCACCGCGACCTCCAACACCGTCGGTCGCCACCCCAGCGGCTCGTGCGCGAGCCGACGGATCACGGTGTCCCGAGCAGCGCCTTCGGCGCCGCAGCGTCGACACCACTCGTCCGGGGTCAGGACTCTGCAGGCGAGCACCGCGCGGTCGGGCTCGAGGCGCTGGCCGGTCACGACGAGGTCGAGTTCGTCGAGTCGGCAGAACGTTGTCAGGTCCGGGCGAGCGAAGCGGGCCCGAGCGGTAGCGACAGGCAACGACGTCAGACCTCCGGATGTCAGGCGTGGAACGTCATCTTCCGAAGACCTCGACCACGATCTAGCCACCGTCGCGCCGGAGTCGCTTCGATCAACGAGTACACCTCATCAGAAGCCCGTTGCCAAGGCCTTGCTCCGTTGTGAGCGACGACGTCGTGGGGATGGGGATCTCAGTCAGTGCAGGGCGCCGAGCTCGACGAGAAGAACGCCGGCGATGATGAGTGCGATGCCGCCCATCATGAGCGCGGTGAGCGGCTCCTTGAAGAGGGCTTTGGACGCGACGGCCGTTAGGGCAACTCCGGACGCTGCCCAGATGCCGTAAGCGACACCGAGGCCCAGGCCCTCATTAAGGGCGAGGGTGAGAAACGCGAAGGCCAGGAGGTAGCCGCCGGCGACGGCGGCGTAGTAGGCGCGGACGCCAGTAGCTGCCATGCGCAGCGAGAGGGTAGCGCTGACCTCGGCAATGATGGCTCCGAGGAGGAACAGGTAAGCCATCAGGTGGCTTCTTCGAGGTTCTTGACCGCGTGCTGGGAGCCGAGTTCGACGGTGAGGACGCCGGCAATGATGAGGACGATGCCGACGCCCATGAGTGCGGTGAGGGTTTCATCGAAGATCAGCGACGACATCACGGCGGTGGTGGCGACACCGAGGGCGCCCCAAATGCCGTAGGCGACGCCCAGCGCCATGCCCTGACGCAGAACGAGGGCGAGGAGAATGAACGAGGCGATGTAGCCAGCCGCGACGAGCACGTACAGTCCGGGTCGATCGAGTGCTCCCTTCAGCGACAGCGAACCGGTGACCTCGCTGAGGATGGCCCCCGCGAGCAGTAGCCACTTGGTCATGAGTTCTCCTGGATGAGGTGGTGTGCGAGTGCTCGAATGGCGTCGGTGTCCTCGTCGGATAGGGCGATGCCGTTGCCGGCGGTGTTGAGCCAGATGCCGTCGGCCAAGAGTCGGACGCCGTGGAGGCGGGCCCGCTGGTCGGCCGGAAGGGTCTCGGGGACGTCGACCCAGGCCCCCATGCGGCTGTTCCATCGCTCGGTGAGCGGCTCGCGCAGGCGGGGGTCGGTGAACATGACCAGGTCGCCGTAGTCGAACGGCCCGTCGCAAGCCCAGTCAACGTAGGCGGCGAGGCGTTCGCTGATCGTGGGTACGTTTGGGTTGGTGGTAGCCAGGCGGGCGGCCAGATCCCGCTCGTAGCCGTCGAGGAGGTAATCGATGACGGCGGTCATCAGTGCTTCCTTGGTTGGGAAGTGGTACATCAGGCCAGCCTTAGTGATTCCTGCAGCGCGAGCTGCGGACACCAGGGAGACAGAGGCGCCAGTGCGGGCCCACGCAAGAGTGCTGGCGAGAACGCCGCCTCGCGCCGACGGTCGGTGGGCAGGTGCACTAGTACTCATATCGACAACTCTACCTACCGGTAGGGTAAGTAACAAACTCATGGTGAGCTGGGCCTCCCGAGCTGAGCGTCAGCATGCTAAGAGCGTGACCGCCCGGCACCTACGACGCCCCGGCCAAGGCGATCAACGGATGACTCGAACACCTCTGTGACTTCCGCGCGTGGGTTCCGAAACCTCATCAACTATCGCTAGGCCACTACTCAAAGCCGGCGACTTCCAGACCGCGACTACACCCTCGATTGGGATGAGCCCGTTATGGGCGGTCGCCTCGCCCGCAAGGGCAGGCCTTTGGGGAAGGCGCGCACCCGGAGTCTCGCCCTCATGCCGATG
>JAPUEI010000029.1 GCA_027492675.1 Propionibacteriaceae bacterium
CTCAACCGAGAGCCCCAACCCGTATGAGAGCGGCAAAGAACCTGAGGCGCTTCAGCCTGCTGACCCGACAACCCCTGCCGGATCAACCCCAACGCCTCATCCCGCACCTGCACCGAATGCATCGCACCACCCAATCGCCGAGGTGTTGCGACGACAACCTGAGCCCGCGCATGAAGGTGGTCGAGCCGAACCTCCCGCACGCCCTGGTAACCACGACTTCACGTGCAAGGCGCCCCTCAGTACCCCGCCAACCTTCGGCGCGCGCCCGTACGGCCGTCGCAGAGTTCCAACGCGCTGTACGTCCCGGTCAGCGGGACGAAGCGGGAGGCCACCTGTACAGCACGCCCCAACGACGCAGGCGGCACGCCCTCGGCGACCGTGACGTGGGGCGTGAGCCGGCCCGGGTGGTAGTAGCCCGAGAGCTTCTCGGCCGCCGGGCCCAGGGCCTCGACCACGGCCCGGTGGAACTCGTACAGATCCGGTGACGGCCGGACCCCCAGGTACACGACACCGCCGTCCGGGCCAAACGTGGACGCAGACACCAGCGTCACCGTCCGAGGCGGACGCAGACCGCCGAACGAACCAGCCACCACCTCGCCCAAGCGCGGCCCCACCGCCAGACTCAGGTGGGGAACGTGACGGGCGTGGCCGGTCGACGCCAGCGAGCGGATGCCCTCCGCCTCCAACGCCCACCACACCTCGCGGACGCGGTTCTCCAGCTCCGCATCCAGCCGCAGGTCCACACCGAACATGTCGCCCCCAAGCGCCCTTGGCCGGACCCTATCGGCCCCCGGGGTCCGGCCGCTAGGACGCCGCCGTCGCCTTGGAACCGTGCTGCATCAGCCACGACGCCATGGCGCCCGTCACCGTGCCGACCAGCCCGATCCCCACGATCATGAGCATCACCGCGACCACCCGCCCCTCGAGCGTGACGGGCGTGAAGTCCCCGTACCCCACCGTCGCCACCGTCGCCGTCGCCCACCACAGGGCGTCCGCGAACGACGTGATGTTGGCGTGGTCCGAGGCGCGCTCGGCGTCCAGGACGGCCAGTGCTCCCATGAGTACGGAGAACGTGGCCGCGCCCACCGCGTACACCAGCGCCCGTCCCGCCAGCGACGCCGCCACCGACCGATCCAGCACCCGGAACAGCGCCACCAACCGCAGCAGCCGCAACGGCCTCAGCAGCGGCAGGGCGATCAGCGCGATGTCGTACCAGTGCTTCAGCGCGTACCGCCATCGGTCCTCCGCGAGCACGATCCGGATCGCGAAGTCGATCGCGAACGCGCCCCACACCGTCCAGGAGACGATGTTCAGCACGTCGAGCAACCCGGGATCGAGCGCGGGGTGGATGACGGGAACGGCGTACGCCACCAGGAAGGCGACCGCCAACAAGATGAGGGGCACGTCCGTACGACGCTCCCACTGCTCGACGCGAGTCATGGCCAGACGCTAGCCATCGAGCGCCGTTCGCGGGGCGGTTCCCGCGCTCAGGCGTCACCGAGTTCACCCCCAGGTGCGCCTATATCGTTCTGACTACGTACGATGACCCGGTGACCTCGACCCTGACGCGTCAGTCCGCGCGTCGCCCGAAGCCGGCGGCGACGTGGGTGCCGCGCGAGCACGGGGCCTGGTCATGGCTCATCAGCCCTGTCCTCGCCGGGGCGATCGTCGGCGGACCGCACCTCCACCAGCTCCCCTTGCTGGGCGTCGCGCTGGCCGGCTACCTCTTCTTCAACGCCGCGTCGCTGTGGGCGAAGATGCCCTCGGCGAGGCGCGGCCAGGCTGTACGGCCCATGCTCGTGTACGGGCTCGTCGGCGCGCTCCTCGTCGTCACGCTGGTCCGCACGACGGACTGGGGAGTCGTCAGTTGGCTCGGCCTGATGCTCGTACCCCTCGCTCTCGCCTTCGCCCTCACCCTCCGCGGCGCCGGCCGCTCGCTCGGCAGCGGGCTCGCGACCGCGCTCGCATCGTCGGCGCTCACACTCGTCGCCATCGAGCCCGACCTGGGCCGGTTCCTGCGCGGCTACCGGCCGGAGTGGGGCTGGGCGTTCATGCTCGTGTACGGACTCACCGCCTGCACCCTGTTCGCTGTGAAGTCGATGATCCGGGAGCGCACCTCCAACCGCTTCCTCGCGGCGTCGATCGGCTGGCACGTGGCGTGGGTGCTGGCCACCGGCGTCGGCGCGCTGCACGGGCTGCCGTGGGTCTGGCCGGCGTACTTCGCCGTCGCCACCACGCGCTCGGCCGCCCTGCCGCTGTACGTACGGGCCAACCCCCTCAAGCCCATGACCATCGGGCTCGTGGAGCTCGGCTTCACCCTCGTCCTGCTGGGCCTCCTGGTGTGGCCGGGCGTCAGCTGACCGTGAAGTCCGTCCGCGTCTCGTACGACACGCTGCCGTCCTTCATCGAGGTGTCGTAGACGCGGATCGTGTACGAGCCGGCTGCCAACGTGCCGAGCGGGATCGAGTACGTCCCGCGCGTCGGGCACCCGATCGAGGCCGTGACACCACCCTGCTTGACGACGGTCGACCCCTGCAGCAGCTCGTACGCGAACTGCGCCTCGAACACGCACGCCTCACCGGTCACCGTGACCGGCGAGCTCACCTGGGCCTTCGCCCCCGGGACGTCGATCCAGATCGGGACCAGGTCGGTGTACGAGAGGTCGCTCCCCGGACGGGAGTAGCTGCCCGCCGGCATCGTGGCGAACACCGGTCGACCGCCCGTGACCTCCACCCGTACCGGCACGGTCAGCTGCGCCGCGGCCGTCGCCGTCCACACCAGGCTCTGTACGGCGACCTTCTGCTGCTGCGCCATCAACCCGAGGCGGCCCGGCTGGTTGAGCGTCACCGTGATCAGGCTGTCCGTGACCGCGACGCTCGCCGTCGTGCCCGGCTGCCAGGGCTGCTGGACCGCGTACGGCACACCCAGGCCGCCCTCGACGAGGTTCAGCGCGCCGGTGACCGCAAGCTGTACCCGCCCCGTACGGTCGGCCGTCGCCTGCATGGGCACGAACGTACGGTTCAGCAGCCAGGGCTGGGTCGGGGTACCCGTGACCACCCAGTAGACCGGCATGGCCCACGAATTCGTGGCGACTAGGGGGGTCGTGCTCGAGCTGGCGCTGCGCGCATCAGGCGGTACGGACTGTGCCTGCGGCTGCGCCTGGTCCTTCTCCGCGGGCCCCGCCGCGCCCGCGGTGGACGTCATGGCGTTGGTCCGGTTCTGGCCGATGAGGTAGCCGATCCCCAGGGCCGCGACCAGGATGAACACCGCGGCAGCGCTGACGAGCCATACCGCCGACCGTTTCCTCGGTCCCCCAGCCGTCACGATCGCGTCGAGCCGATCACTCGGATGAATGCGACCAGCCATCTCGCCCAGCCCCTTTCGTACACCGTCCTCGAACTCCCGGAACTCCTGCAACTCGTTGTCGCTCATGCCGTCACCATCCGATCGCGCAGGGCGCGCAGACCGCGGTGCGCATGGGTCTTGACCGACCCCGGCGCGATGTCGAGCGCCTCGGCGATCTGCGCCTCGGAGAAGTCGGAGTAGTAGCGCAGCACGATCACCTCTCGCTGTCTTTCGGGCAAGGTGGCCAGCGCGGCCATGAGCTCGTCGCCGTCCAAGCGGTTCAGTGCGGCCTCCGCGGAGCTCGGCGCCGACAGCCGCCCCGCCGCGTCCGCGCGGCCGGCCTCGGCCACGGTCTCGCGGCGTACGACGACGAGGTGCCGCAGCACCGACCGCGCGCCATTGACCGCGCACCGCCTCAGATATGCCACCGCAGCCTCCTCGTCGCGCAGCTTGCCCCAGTTGCGATACGTGGCGATGAACGCGTCCTGCGCGACATCCTCGGCCGCCTGCTGGTCGCGGAGGAGAAGCCAGGCCAGCCGTACGAGTCCGACCCAGTGCGTCTCGTACAACGCACCGATGCCGTTCGTCGCCGTCTGCGACCCCATCACCACCGTCACACCCCTTCGACGCCCCAGCGCGGACTTTCGTTGACAACTCTCTCGCGTTTGGGCTTGCGACGCGCGCAGTGACGTACGGATGCCTGACCTGGCTGCATTCAGTGACAGATACGTGCTCACCGGTTCATATGTGGACCGGCGAGCAGCTATGCGCCACTGAGTGCAGGCGGTGGCGCGGCGCTCGTCCACCTCGAGCGCTCTCGCGCGAGGTTGGCTCGGGCCTGCTCGGCCCACAAAGTGGCCCCCGTGGCAGTCCTGTACAGCGGATCCAGCGTCAGCAGCACATCCAGAACCGCCGTTCTGCCCAGCGCCCACGACGCGTCGTCGACGTGGGCGTAGTCCAGCCGTACATCACGCACGTACACGTCGTAGCGGCCCGGGACGGTGCCCAGGATCGCGAGGTCGGCGTCGCACAACGCGGCCCCGGCGGCATCCCCCGGCTCCGGCGCGTGCGAGGCCGTGAGCAACACCAGCCTCACCACCTCGTCGACCTCCGACTCCGCCAGCTCACTGAGCCATTCCCGCGCCAACAAGGCCGAACGCTCCTCATCGGCACCGGCCACCCCCTCGTACACCACGTCGTGGAACCAGGCGGCCAGCCGTACGGAGCGGGTGCCAGCCTCGGCCTCACCCCCCGCCTCCAGCACGTCGAGGGCGGTCAGGATCGAGACCAGGTGCCGTACGTCGTGGTAGTGCCGGTGCTCCTGCGACCAGCGCGCGACGAGCCCTCCGTACACCTCGCCCCCGAGCCCCAGCCGTGCCCAGTGGCCCGGAAGCTGCTGGCGGGCCGCGGCGCGGGTCGGCGTCTTGTCAGGTGTACGGACGCGCAGCCCACTGGCGAGCAGCCGCTTCACCAGATCGGGGGCCGCCACCTCGACGGCACCCGCGGCGACCGCCGCTCCGTACAGGCGCTGCGGCAGGTCGTAGTGGTCATGGTCGAACGCCCGCGGGTTGAGCCCGATGCGCGCCGCGAGCTCGTGCAGCTCCACCAACGACGCGTCGGAGACCAGGTGCGAGAACACCGTGCCGTGCGCCGGCCACCGGGGCGGGTCGACGAGGATCACGGGACAGCGCCCGTACTAGCGGCGACGCGCCGTGCCGAAGATGCCTCGGACGATCTCGTTGCCGGCCGTACGGAGGATGGACTTGAACACGCTCGACTTCGCGACCTCTTCGATGAGCGAGGGCTTGTTCGCCTCGATGCGCGCCTGGCGCTCGGCCTCGCGCTGCTGGGCGGCCGCCTGCCGCTCCGCCTCCCGCTGGGCCTGGGCGGCCTGGCGCTCGGCCTCCTTCATGCCAGCGGCCTCCTCCTTGGCCTTGGCCGCTGCCTCCGCCTGCGCGCGCGCCTCCTCCTCAGCTGCCGCAGCGCCTTGCTCAACCTTGCGGGCGAGCATCTCCTGGGCCGAGTCACGGTCGATCGCCTGCCCGTACTTCGCCATCAGCGCCGACTGCGCGATCCCCGGCGCGAGCACCTCGGCGGGCGTGGCGGCCATGAGCGACTCGGGCGCCCGCATGCGGGTCCAGGCGACCGGGGTCGGGTTGCCGTTGGGACTCATCACGGTGACGATCGCCTCGCCGATGCCGAGGTTCTGGAGCACCTCGCCGAGGTCGTACGCGCTGGTGGGGTACGTGTTGACCGTCTGCTTGAGCGCCTTCGCGTCGTTCGGGGTGTGGGCGCGAAGTGCGTGCTGGACGCGGGAGCCGAGCTGGGCGAGCACCGCGTCGGGGATGTCGGTCGGCGACTGGGTGATGAAGAAGACGCCGACGCCCTTGGAGCGGATGAGCCGTACGGTCTGGGCGATCGCCTGGAGGAAGTCCTTGCTCGCGTCGGCGAACAGCAGGTGCGCCTCGTCGAAGAAGAAGACGAGCTTGGGCTTGTCCGCGTCGCCGACCTCGGGCAGGTCGTGGAACAGGTCCGCGAGCAGCCACATGAGGAAGGTCGAGAACAGCGCCGGCCGGTCGACGAGGTTCGGCAGTTCGAGCAGCGAGATCACGCCACGGCCGTCCGGGATCGTACGGAGGAAGTCCGACGTCTGGAACTCCGGCTCACCGAAGAACAGGTCGGCGCCCTGGTCGGAGAAGCCGATCAGTTCGCGCAGCAATACGCCGACCGTCGCCGACGACAGACCGCCGACGTTCTTCAGCTCGGCCTTGCCCTCGTCGGAGTTGAGGTACGTGAGCACGGCCCGCAGGTCCGCGATGTCGAGCAGCGGCAAGCCGTTCGCGTCGGCGTAGTGGAACACCAACCCCAATGACGACTCCTGCACGTCGGTGAGCCCGAGCACCTTGCTCAGCAGCGTCGGACCGAACGCCGTCATCGTGCAGCGGACCGGCACGCCCTGCCCCTGGCCGCCCAGCGCGAAGAACTCGACCGCCGACGCCTGTGGCTTCCAGTCCTGCCCGATCGCCTGCGTACGGGCCGTCAGCTTGTCGCTCGGCACGCCCGGCGAGGCCAGTCCGGACAGGTCGCCCTTGATGTCCGCTGCGAACACCGGAACACCCGCGGCGGCGATCTGCTCGGCCAGCAGCTGGAGGGTCTTCGTCTTGCCCGTGCCGGTGGCTCCAGCGATCACGCCGTGACGGTTGAGCATGCTCAGAGGCACGCGGATCTTCGCATCCGGGATGGGGTTTCCATCGACCATGAGGACGCCCAGCTCCATCGCCGGCTCGTCGAAGGTGTAGCCCTTGGTGATCGTCGCGACCGTGTCGTCAGTCATGGGCAAAGACTGGCACAGCCGAGCCGTCCACGGCATGCACTACACGATCGCTGCCGTGGCTGTGACGCAGGTGTACGAGCGGGTGCGTGGCAACTTCGGGCTCACCGCCGAGACCTCAGCGACGCGTCGATAGCCTCGAGACCTCTCGTACGAAAGGGACGCCGATGTTCTCTGCTCGCCTCACCATCGACCCGCGGTTCGCGATCGGCGACGTCTCCCGGCGGCTGTTCGGGTCGTTCGTCGAGCACCTGGGCCGCTGCGTCTACGACGGGCTGTACGAACCGGGGCACGAGACGGCCGACGCGTTCGGCTTCCGGGGCGACGTGGTGGAGCTGGTACGGGAGCTCGGGGTGAGCACCGTCCGCTACCCCGGCGGCAACTTCGTGTCCGGCTACAAGTGGGAGGACGGGGTCGGCCCGCGCGATGCCAGACCGCGGCGCCTCGAGCTCGCGTGGCACTCGACCGAGACCAACCAGGTGGGCCTGCACGAGTTCGCCACCTGGACCGAGCTCGTCGGCGCCGAGCTGATGCTCGCAGTCAATCTCGGCACGCGGGGTGTGGCGGAAGCCCTTGACCTGGCGGAGTACGCGCTCGTCCCCGGCGGCACAGACCTCAGCGAGCAGCGGCGGGCCAACGGCCACGACGAGCCGTTCGCCGTACGGATGTGGTGCCTCGGCAACGAGATGGACGGCCCGTGGCAGCTGGGCTACCTCACGCCGGACGCGTACGGCACGAAGGCCTCCCAGACCGCCAAGGCGCTGCGGCAGCTGGATCCGACGCTCGAGCTCGTCGCGTGCGGCTCGTCGAACTCGTCCATGCCGACCTTCGGGGAGTGGGAGCGGGTGGTGCTCGGCCACACGTACGACGATGTGGACTTCATCTCCTGCCACGCCTACTACCAGGAGCGCGACGGCGACACAGCGGCGTTTCTCGCGTCGGCCGTCAACATGGACCACTTCATCGAGACCGTCGTCGCGACCGCCGACCACGTGGGCGCCCTGACGCGCAGCCCGAAGAAGATGGCGGTCTCGTTCGACGAGTGGAACGTCTGGTACCAGGACCGGTTCGAGTCGACCGACAAGATCTCCGGCATCGACAACTGGCCGGTCGCGCCGCGGCTGCTCGAGGACCAGTACACGACGGTCGACGCCGTCGTCGTCGGCAACCTGCTGATCTCGCTGCTCAAGCACGCCGACCGCGTGAAGGCGGCCTCGCTGGCCCAGCTCGTCAACGTGATCGCGCCGATCATGACCGAGCCGGGCGGTCCGGCCTGGCGGCAGACGATCTTCTTCCCGTTCGCCACGACGTCCCGGCTGGCACAGGGGACGGCCCTCGACGTACGGCTGGAGGCGCCGACGTACGAGACGGAGGCGTACGGGTCCGTACCGCTCATCGACGCGGTCGCCACCCACGACGCGGACTCGGCCACGACGTCGCTGTTCCTCGTCAACCGGTCGCTCGACGACGAGGCCGAGATCGTGGTGGACGTGTCGGGGCTCGGCGACGTCTCCGCACGGTCGGCGCAGTCGCTGTACGACGAGGACCTCCGCGCAGCCAACACACTCGCCGACCAGAACCGGGTGTCGCTGCGCCCGACGCCGACCGCGGCGATCGAGGACGGCCGGCTCCGCCTCGTACTCCCCCCGGTCTCCTGGACCGCCGTCGAGCTCGCCTGAGCACGTGCCGAGTAGGCTGCAGAGGTGATCTTCAAGCGCGTCGGCGACTCACGGCCGTACCCCGACCATGGCTACGTGCAGAAGCAGTGGGCCGCGCTCGCGCCTCAGCAGATCCGGCTCGACTGGCTGGTCACGACCAAGCGGATGCTCGATCTGGAGGCCTTGCTCGAGGAGGACTCGACGTTCTACGGGGACCTGTTCGCGCACGTGGTGAAGTGGCGTGGCGACTACTACCTCGAAGATGGTTTGCACAGAGCCCTGCGGGCCGCCCTGCAGCAACGGCAGACTGTGCACGCTAGGGTTCTCGAACTGAAGTAGGACCGCAGGAGGTCAGGTGTCCGTTCGCGACGTGTTCCGCATGCTGCGGACACCAGTGACGCTCGCCGTGCTGCTGGTTGTGCTCGGGTACGGGGCGTGGTGGGGCTACAAGTCGGTCCTGACCGTCCCGGTGAGCACCGCCAACGCATGCGTGTCGCAGACGTTGAGCCAGCTGCTCCCCGCCCAGGTGACCGTACGGATCCTCAACGGCGGCGACGCCAAGGGCCTGGCCACCGATGTGGCGAAGGCGCTCAAGGCCCGCGGCTACAAGGTGTCCGCGGTCGGCAACACCGACGAGGCCGTGACGACCCCGGTCATCGTGGGCGCGAGCGTCGACTCCCCCGCCGTGAAGCTCGTGGCCGGCAACTTCACGGGAGCCACGCTGCGCGCCGACAACCGCATCGACGGCACGGTGGACGTGCTGATCGGCACGAAGTCGCCGGACCTGATGCCGGCGTCGGGCTACCCGTCGGCGATCGAGATCCCGAACGGCAGCGCCTGCCTGCCGCGGGTCACGTCGACGCCCTCGACCACGCCCTCGGCCACGAAGTCCTAGGGGCGCACACGGCGGGGCGCTAGTCCTCGACCCACCAGCCGGCCAGACGACCGTGCCGGTCGACGGCGCGTAGTCGGTCCTCGACGATCCCTCGCACAGCGGACGGCGTCACGACGAGCAGCTCGTCGCCCGCCCGGAGAGTGTCGCGGCCGTGGGGCGTGAACGTACGGTCGCCCCTGATCACGAGGCTGACCTGCGTGTTCGCGGGCAGGCGGAGCTCGCTCACGGAGACGCCGTGCATGTGGGACTCGTCGGTGACGCGCACCTGCAGCAGGTCGGCTTCCACCTCGTCCAGCGGCGCGACCTCGATGTCGACGTCCTGGGTGTCGGAGGCCAGCCCGAGTCTGCGGGCGACCCAGAGCAGCGACGGCGCGTTCAGCAAGGTGAGCACGATGACGCTGACGAACACGTAGTCGAACACCTCCGACGCGACGCCCAGCCCGGCGGCCAGCGGCACGGTCGTGAGGATGATCGGTACGGCGCCGCGTAGCCCCGCCCACGACACGAACACCTGCTCGCGGAGCGGGACCTTGAAGGGGAGCAATGACAGCCACACGCTCAACGGCCGCGCCACGAAGGTGAGGAACAGGCCGCCGAGGGTGGCGAAGAGTATGACCTGGAGCGTGATCCGGTCCGGCACGGACAGCAGGCCGAGCATCACGAACAGCCCGATCTGAGCGATCCAGCCGATCCCCTCAGCGAACGAGCGCGTGGCGTGCCGGTGGGGCAGCTTCGAGTTGCTGAGCACCACCGAGCACACGTACACCGCAGCGAAGCCCGAGACGTCGAGGATCGAGCCCAGCCCGTACGCCATCAGCGCCCAGCCCATCGACGCCAGCGGGTAGAGGCCGGGGGCCGGCAGGGCCAGGTTCCGCAGGAGCTTGCCGCCGAGCCAGCCGAAACCTCCGCCGAGAACCAGGCCGCCAATGAGCTGGCCGACGATGAAGAGGGCGGTCAGCGGGAGGTCGCTGTACGAGGTCTTGCCGACGGCCAGTGAGGTCGCCGCCAGCACCAGCAGCACGGTGGGCGCGTCATTGAACCCCGACTCCCCCTCGAGCATCGCCTTCACGCGCGGGGGAATCGGCGCTTTGCGGAGGATCGAGAAGACGGCCGCCGAGTCGGTCGGTGCCATGACGGCAGCCAGCAGTACGGCGACAGCGAGTGGGATGCCCAGCAGGTACAAGAAGCCGCTCATCAACGCGATCGTGACGCTGACGCCGATGGTGGCCAGCGCCAGCGCCGGACCGATCGCCGGTCGGATGTCGCGCCACTTCGTCGCGAGGCCGCCATCCGCGAGGATCAGCGCGAGCGCGGCGAAACCGAGGTCGTGGGCCAGCGAGGCGTCGTTGAAGCTCGTCCCGTGCGACGGGATGCCCAGCAGCACGCCGAGCCCGAGGAACAGCAGCAGCGCAGGGAGCCCGAGCCGGTCCCCGATCTTCGCCACGACGACGCCGATGAGGACGATCCCGGCCCCCACAAGGAGAAGGATGTCGATGCTCATCCTCACCCCCTACCGTCCGCGTGCCCTTAACCTAGCAAGCGAGCCGCGCGGCACTCAGCCGGCATCAGAGCCTGGGACGCCCCGATCGCCGATCCGGGCGGACAGCCAGGCACGTCCCGACACGAGGATCTTCCGTGCGGCCTCCGTGTCCGGCGCGCTCGACTCGACAGCGTGTGGCACGCCGGGCACGACCTCCAGGGCCGTCTCGACGCCGGCCGACCTCAACCTCGTCACGTACTCGGTGTCCTCGTCGAAGAACAGCTCGATGTCGGAGGTGTACACCCATGTCGGCGGCATCCCGGTGAGGTCCGTACGACGGCTGGGCACGGCGTACGCGGGCGGTGCGGAGCGGTTCACGTCACGCAGGTACGAGTTCCAGCCGAAGCGGTTCGCCCTGTTGTCCCACAGCAGGTGGCCGACGGAGTCGAGAGCCGTCTTGTCCGCGGTGCGGTCATCCAGCATGGGCGTCCACAGCCACTGCGCCGCGACGGGCTGGTCCTCGTCGACCAGGCGCTGTACGAGCCCGGCCGCGAGTCCGCCGCCGGCGCTCTGGCCGCCCACGGCGATCCGGTTCCGGTCGAGCCCCCAGGCGGTCAGGTGGTCCAGGAACCAGAGCCAGCCGGTGTACACATCGTCGTGCGCGGCGGGGAAGGGGTGCTTGGGCGCCAGCCGGTACTCGACGGACACCACCGTGACGCCGAGCTGCCGTGCCGTCTCGCCGCAGAACCGGTCGTCCATCGCCGCGACCCCGGCCACGAGCCCACCGCCATGGATCCAGTACAGACCCGCGCCCGACGGGTGCTCCGGTCGGTAGACGCGCACCCGGACATCGCGCTCTCGAATCTTCGTCAGCGTGACGCCGGGCGCCTTCTTCGCGGGAATCAGCAGCGGCGCCACTCCCATGAACGCCCGCACCCAGGGCTTCCCGACGTCAATGGCTCTGAGCCTGCGTGCCCGGCCGCGGATCTCCGGATCCATCCGCTCCGGGTCGATCATGGCCGGGCCCAGGTGGCGCTGAGATCCTGCTTGACGTTGTCAGGAGCGAACGAGGCGGCGATGCTGTTCAGCGCGAGGGTGCGGACCTCGTCGTCGGTGAGCGCAAGCGCCGCCCGTACAGCACGCACGTTGTCGTCGAGGTAGCCACCGAAGTACGCAGGGTCGTCGGAGTTGACCGTCACCTTGACGCCGCGTCTCAGCAGGTCGGCCAGCGGGTGCGCGGCCAGGTCGGGGACGCCCTTGAGCACCACGTTCGACAACGGGCAGACGGTCAGTGGCATCTGCTCGGCGACGAGCCTGTCGATCAGCGAGGGGTCGCCAGCAGCCCGGATGCCGTGGTCGACGCGCTCGACGTGCAGGGCGTCCAGCACGTCTCGCACATAGCTCGCGTCGCCCTCCTCGCCCGCATGGGCCACCGTGTGGAGCCCATCGGCCTGGGCGCGCGCGAACACCTCGGCGAACCGCGACGCGGGGTTGCCGACCTCGGTGGAGCACAGGCCGATGCCCAGGAGGGGTACGCCACTGGCCCGCGCCTGCTCGTACGCCTCCATCGCCGAGGCGGCCGGCAGGTGTCGCAACATCGTCACGATGAGGCCGGAGCTCACGCCGTGGCGCTCCTCGGAGCGGGCGAGTGCAGCATGGACGCCCGCGAGCGCCTCGTCCGCGGCGATCCCCCGACCGGTGTGGGCCTGCAGGTCGAAGAACACCTCGGCCCGTCGCACGCCGGCGCGCGCAGCCCGGGCCAGGTAGGCGTCGGTGAGGTCGGTGAAGTCCTGCGCGTGCCGCAGCACCGACATGTTCGCGTAGTAGAGGTCGAGGAAGTCCTGCAGGTCCGCGAACTCGTACAGACCCTTGAGCTCGGCAACCGACGCGTACGGCAGATCGATGCCGTTCCTCTCCGCGATCGCGAAGATCAGCTCAGGCTCGAAGGTGCCCTCGAGGTGTACGTGAAGCTCTGCCCAGGCGCCCATGCGCCACCGTCCTCTCGCGTCGTGACCTCATTTCTAGCGGGTCTTCACACGTCGTGTCAGGCCGCGACCCAGTCACGACCGAACCGTCCGCGTGCGATAGAACTAGATCGATTCATTTCGGGTGGACAAGGGGGGCACGACCGATGACGGCCGTGGAGGTGCTGGGGTGGATCGCGACCGCCACGGGCATGACGTTGGCACTGCCGCAACTGGCTCGCCTGCTCCGCACACGCAACGTCGACGGGCTGTCGCTCATCGGCTGGCAGGCGGCGCTCGCGATCAACATCGGGTGGGCCATGCACGGCCTGCGCATCGGGCAGCTGCCCCAGCTGTTCGCCAGCGCGTTCGGGCTGCTCACCACGCTGCCGATCCTGTACCTGATGGCGACGGCGATGGGCCGGTCGTACGTGCCGACGCTGCTGCCCGGCCTCGCTCTGGGCGTTGCGATGGTGAGCGTCGACCAGTTCCTCGGCTCGGCGGCGTACGGCTGGTGCGCGATCGCCCCGGCGATGATCGCGCTCGGGGGGCAGAGCATCGAGTTGGTGAGGGCTCCCGACGTGTTCGGCATCTCCACGCCGTCGCTGTTGATGGGCACCGCGAACCAGGGGCTGTGGACGACCTGGTCGCTCCTCATCGGCGACCCCGGCTCGGTGATCTCCGCGCTCTGCGCCACCGTCCTGGTCGCGTTCAACCTCGTGTGGTTCGTGATGCGTCGCCTCGGCTTGAGGCCCTTCTTCCCGCACGCCGTGGTGCCCGTGCCGTGCCTGGTCGGCTCCGAGGGCGTCGACGCCTGAACCTCGGGCGGTCTGTGGCTAGTCGTCGAGCGGAACGAGCAGCAGCCGTTGGATCTCCGCGCGGAGGTCCGCCGCCATGTCGATGGCGTCCGGCTGCAGCAGCCACTGAACCTGTAGCCCGTCCATGAGCGCGATGAGCGCGCGGGCCGCGTGGTCGACGTCGACATCGGGAGCGAGCAGCCCCGCCTCCTGGACCCGCTGCAGGGAGGCGGCGAAGGAGTCGTACGTGCGCTGGTAGCGCTGGACGAAGTACGCGTGCGCCGGGTGTCCGGGATCGCCGGACTCGGCCGACAGCACGGCGAAGAGGCCGACGATGTGGGGCACGGTCGCGTTGTGCTCGGCGAGGTCGACCAGGCGCCGCACCCCGCTGAGCGGCTCGTCGGTGGTGACGAAGCGCGCGTCGTTGTCGAGGTCGCGCTTGGCGAGCACCGCCTCGAGGAGAAGCTCCTTGCTGGCGAAGTGGTGGAGCAGGCCGGTACGGGAGATGCCGGCGTGGTCGGCGATCTCGAGGATGGTCGCGGTGCGGTAGCCGGTGCGGGCGAAGAGCTCGGTGGCCGCCTCGATGATCTGGTCGCGCCGCGCACGGCCGCGCGCGTAGCCGTTCGTACGTCCCGACATCGAGCCTCCTTGGGGCCGGCACCACCGTATCGAACCCCCCGCGTCGAATCTCGACATCTCTGTACAAAAGTCTGCTAGCGTGGCCGCCGCCCGCGGGCGTCTCGGCGCGCAGACAGGGAGTGGATGATGGCAACGGAGCTCGGACTCACGCCTCGACGCGTCGTGGCGGCGCGCAACGGAGACCTCCTGGTGTTCGCAGTGAACGGCTTCGCGTTGGCCTCCTGGATGTCCCGCATCCCGGACATCAAGCAGGCTCTCGACCTCACGCCGGGCCAGCTCAGCCTCCTGCTGCTCGCGGTCTCCGCCGGCTCGCTGATCGGGCTGCCGCTGGCGGGCAGGATCGCGCACCGGTACGGAGCGGCCCGGACCGTACGGCTCGGCATGCTGCTCGCGATGCCCGGCCAAGCCCTCGCGGCCGTCGCCGTACAGTTCACGCACTCTCCGTGGCTCGTCGTCCCTGGCCTGCTGTTCGTCGGTCTCGGCAACGGCATCTGGGACGTCTCGCAGAACTTCGAGGGCACCCGCATCGAGACCGCGCTGGGCAAGGCGATCATGCCGTGGTTCCACGCGGCGTTCAGTGGGGGTACGGTCGCGGCCGCGCTCATCGGCGCGCTGCTCACGCAGCTGGGCGTGCCGATCCTGCTCCACATCGGCGTCGTCGTGGTGGTCGCTGCGGTCGCCGTCCTGTGGGGCACGGGGCAGTACCTACCGGCGCTCGACGAGGGCGTCGACGCGGACACCCACGCGGCCAGCCTCAAGGGTCAGCGCTCAGCATGGACCGAGCCCCGTACCCTCCTCATCGGCACCATCGTTCTCGCCGCCGCGTTCGCCGAAGGCACCGCGAACGACTGGATGGCGGTCGCGTTCGTCGACGGCCATGCGGTGAGCAAGTCGCTCGGCGTGCTCGCGTTCGCCGTGTTCCTGATCTTCATGACCGCCGGCCGGATCCTCGGCACCGGGCTGCTCGACAAGTACGGGCGGGTGCTGGTCCTCCGCGTCCTGTTCGGCATGGCCATCGTGGGCTGCGCGCTCGTGGTGTTCGGACCGACGTGGCTGGCGTACATCGGTGCGGCCATCTGGGGCGTGGGCGCGAGCCTCGGCTTCCCGGTCGGCATGTCCGCGGCCGCCGACGACCCGGCCAGGGCCCCGCTGCGGCTCTCGGTCGTCACGACGATCGGCTACACGGCGTTCTTGGCGGGCCCCCCGCTCCTAGGCCTCCTGGGCGACCACTTCGGCGTACTGAAGGCCCTCACCGTCGTCGGCGCCATCTCCATCCTCGCCATGCTCCTGGTCCCGGTCGCCCGGCCCCTCCCGGCGCCAGCGCCGGCGCCCGAGGACTAGCCCTCGGGGAGAGGTCTCATACCCCTCAGGGAGAGGTCTCATACCCCTCAGGGAGAGGTCTCATACCCCTCGGGGAGAGGTCTCGTACCCCTCTCGGAGAGGAGTCCTAAACCTCTCCTCGACCCTGGGGGGCGCCAGGTCCTCGGGGAGAGGTCCCGTACCCCTCGGGGAGAGGTCTCGTAACCCTCTCGGAGAGGAGTCCTAAACCTCTCCTCGACCCTGGGGGGCGCCAGGTCCTCGGGGAGAGGTCCTATACCCCTCAGGGAGAGGTCTCGTACCCCTCAGCTTCCGGCGGTCTCCCAGACGTCGACCGGGGAGACGGGGGCTGCCGCGTCCGACGCGTACAGCTCCTCGGCGGCCAGGCGGTTGTGGCGCTTGTGGGCAGTGGCGACCATGAGCTTGATGCGGTTGAGCTGGTTGGTCTCGCTGGCGCCCGGATCGTAGTCGACGCTCACGATGTTGGCGTCCGGGTGGCGGCGGCGTAGCTCGGCGAACATGCCCTTGCCGACCACGTGGTTCGGCAGGCACGCGAACGGCTGCGCGCAGACGATGTTCGGCGCCCCCAGCTCGATGAGCTCGACCATCTCGGCGGTCAGCAGCCAGCCCTCGCCGGCACGCGTGCCGATCGAGATCACGCCGTCGGCCTTCTTGGCGAGGTCCTTCATCTTCGGCGGTACGTCGAACTTGCCCGTCGCGGCCAGCGCCGAGGCGACGGGCGCCTGGTACTTCTCGATGAGCCACGTCACGAACTTCTTCACGTGGTGCGAGGTCTTGCCGATGCCCATCGTGTCGTACTGGTACTGCGATGAGTACAGCGGCATGAGGAAGAACTGCAGGATGCCCGGCAGTACGGCCTCGCAGCCCTCACCTTCGACGACGTCGACGACGTGGTTGTTGGCGTCCGGGTGGAACTTCACGAGGATCTCGCCGACGATCCCGACCCGTGGCTTCCTCGGTACGTCGAGCAGCTGCAGCTCGTTGAACTCCCGCACGATCGACTTCACCAGCCGCGTGTAACCGAGGTGGCGGCCCAGCGTGGCCGAGTAGCCGCCGTACTGCAGGAACTCCTGACAGACCTTGTCCCACTTCGCGTACAGGGCCATGACGCTGCCCGGCACCGCCTCGTACGGCCGTGTCCTGAGCACCACGGTCTGCAGCAGGTCGCCCAGTACGAACGACTGCAATGCGGGGTGGATGAGCCCCGGCGTGAGCTTGAAGCCAGGGTTCCTCTCGAGCCCCTGCACGCTGATCGCCAGCACGGGCACCTGCGGGTAGCCGGCATCCGCGAGCGCCTTGCGCAGCAGCGCCACGTAGTTCGTCGCCCGGCACATGCCGCCGGTCTGGGAGATCGCCACCGAGATCCGGTCGGGGTCGGCCTCGCCGCTCTTGATCTTGTTGACCAGCTGCCCGACGACCATGATCGCGGGGAAGCAGGCGTCGTTGTTGACGTACTTGAGCCCGAGCTCGACGTCGGTCTGGCTCGCGTGCTCGAGCAGCTGCACGTTGATGCCGACCTTGCGCAGCACCGGGATGAGCAGCCGGAAGTGCATCGGCGCCATCTGCGGCGCGTACACCGTGTGCGTGTCGCGCGCGTTCTCGTCGAACAGCTTGCGCTCGAGCAGCGGCCCGTACGTCGCCACCGTCGCCGACGCGCGCCGTTCCGCGGACGCCGCCTTCATCGACCGCAGCCGGATCGTCGCCGCGCCGAGGTTCGAGACCTCGTCGATCTTGAGCAGCGTGTACATGTCGTTCGCGCGCTCGAGGATCTCCGCGACCTGGTCGGTGGTGATCGCGTCGACGCCGCAGCCGAAGGAGTTGAGCTGTACGAGCTGGAGCTCAGGGGTACGGGAGACGATCGAGGCGCTCTCGTACAACCGGGTGTGGTACGCCCACTGGTCGCGCACGCGGATCGGGCGCTCAAGGTGGGACTCACCGGCCGGGTCCACGATCGAGTCCTCGGTGAGCACCGCCATGCCGAGCGAGTTGATGATGCTCGGGATGCCGTGGTGGACCTCGGGATCGATGTGGTAGGGCCGCCCCGCCAGCACGATGCCCTTGACGCCGTGCTCGGCCATGTACGCGAGCGCACGCTGCCCCTCGGCGCGGACATCGGCCTTGACCTTCGCGTCCTCCTCGTAGCCGGCCTGTACGGCGGCGGTCGCCTCAGCCGGGGTGACGTTCCAGTCGGCGAACACCTCGACCAGGCGCGACGCGAGCTTCTCGGGGTTGTCGAGGTTGAGCAGCGGCGAGATGAACCTCACCGACGGGTCCTGCAACCGCGGCAGGTTGCGCTCCAGCACCTGCGGGTAGAACGCGACGACCGGGCAGTTGAAGTTGTTGTCGGCGCCCTCGAACTCCTTGGCCTCGAACGGCACCAGGGGGTAGAAGATCGTGCGGATGCCCTTGTCGAGCAGGTGTTCGATGTGGCCGTGCGCAAGCTTCGCCGGGTAGCAGACGTTCTCGCTGGGGATCGACTCCATGCCCTGCTCGAAGACCTCGTGGCTCGAACGGCCCGACGGGATCACCCGGAACCCGAGCGAGGTCAGGATCGTGAACCAGAGCGGGTAGTTCTCGTACATGTTGAGCACCCGCGGGATGCCGATCTCCCCGCGCGTGGCCGCCGCGTCGGTGAGGCGCCGGTAGCCGAACAGCCGCGTGTACTTGTAGTCGAACAGGTTCGGCAGCTCTGACTTCGGCGGCACCTTCTCGGTGCTCGCGCCGCGCTCGCAGCGGTTGCCGGAGACGTGCCGTGAGCCGTCGCCGAAGCGCGAGATCGTCAGCTGGCAGTGGTTCTGGCACAGCCGGCAGGTGTCGAGCGCGGTGTCGATCTGGAAGTCGTCGAGCTCGTCCGGCCCGAGCGCCGACGTGCGCTCGCCCTCGACCCAGTGGCGCTGGGCGGTGAGCGCCGCGCCGTACGCCCCCATCAGGCCCGCGATGTCCGGGCGGATGACGGTGGCGCCGGTCTGCAGTTCGAAGGCCCGCAGCACGGCGTCGTTGAGGAACGTGCCGCCCTGGACGACGACCTTCTCGCCGAGCTGCGACGCGTCGCGCAGCTTGATGACCTTGTAGAGAGCGTTGCGGACGACCGAGTACGAGAGGCCCGCGGCGATGTCGCCGACCGACGCCCCCTCGCGCTGGGCCTGCTTCACCGAGCTGTTCATGAACACCGTGCAGCGCGTGCCGAGGTCGACCGGATCCCCCGAGGAGAGCGCGTTGGAGGCGAACGTCTGTACGTCGGTGCCCATCGACGCCGCGAACGTCTGCAGGAACGAGCCGCAGCCCGACGAGCAGGCCTCGTTCACGGCGATCGAGTCGACCGCGCCGTCCTTGATGCGCAGGAACTTCATGTCCTGGCCGCCGATATCGATGACGCTCGTCACGCCGGGGCAGACCGTCTCCGCGGCCCGGTAGTGCGCCATCGTCTCGATCTCGCCGTCGTCCAGCCGCAACGCTGCCCGGATCAGCCCCTCGCCGTACCCGGTGACGCATGCCCTGGCCACGTACGCGCCCGCCGGGATCCGCTCGTACACCGAGCGCAGGATCGCGAGGCACACGTGGACGGGGTCGTTGCTGCCCTGGTAGTGGTCGAAGACGATCTCGCCGTCGTTCGTGAGCACCACGGCCTTCACCGTGGTGGAGCCCGCGTCGATGCCCAGGAACAGCGGCCCCTCGGCGGTGGCGAGATCACCGCGCGGGATGCGTACGGAATGGTGGCGGGCCGTGAACTCGTCCCGCTCGGCGTCGTCGGTGAACAGCGGCCGCATGCGCGCGGTCGCGAGGTGGAGCTGTACGCGCCGGCTCAGCTTCTCCACCAGCTCGGCCGGATGGTGCTGCTCGCCGTGACGCGGGTCGGTGGTCTGCGCGGTCGAGGGCGCGGCGGCCATGAGCGCGGCGCCGATGGCGACGTACAGATGGGCCTCGTCAGGCGTGGCGAAGCTCTGGACCTGGTCGGCCAGCGCCCGCTCGTACGCCTTGCGCAGCTCCGGCAGGAAGTGCAGCGGCCCGCCGAGGAAGACGACGTGACCCCGGATCGGGTGGCCGCAGGCGAGACCCGCGATGGTCTGGGTGGCGACGGCCTGGAAGACCGAGGCGGCGAGATCGGTGTGCGCGGCGCCCTGGTTGAGCAGCGGCTGCAGGTCGGACTTCGCGAAGACGCCGCAGCGGGAGGCGATCGGGTAGAGGTGGCTGTACTGGGCGGCCAGCGCGTCCAGCCCGGCCGCGTCGACGTGCAGCAGGCTGGCCATCTGGTCGATGAACGCGCCCGTACCGCCCGCGCAGGTGCCGTTCATCCGCTGCTCGACGACGGGGTGCAGGAATGTGATCTTGGCGTCCTCGCCGCCCAGCTCGATGACGCAGTCGGCCTGCGGCTGGAACTGCTCGATCGCGGCCGTGCCGGCAATCACCTCTTGGATGAACTCGACCCCCATGAGGTCGGCCACGCCGAGGCCCGCCGACCCCGTGACAGCGCACTGGAAGTGCTGCTCGCCGAAGTGCTCGGCGACCTCCTCGAGGAGGGTACGGAGCGCGCCGCGGGCGTCAGCGTTGTGCCGCCTGTACGAGCTGTAGCGGAGTGCGGTCCCTTTGAGGACGACCGCCTTGACAGTGGTCGATCCCACATCGAGACCGAGCGTGAGTTCGGCGGTCATGGGGGTCCTCCGATCAGAACGAACGTTCTGTAACCTACGCAACCGTAACAGAGCACCCGTTCGTGTCGTCAGCCGTGAGACGGGACGACGTACGAAACGCCGCCCCGATCGGGACGGCGTTCACGTTGGCGGTGGCGGTGGGATTTGAACCCACGGAGGGTTGCCCCTCACACGCTTTCGAGGCGTGCTCCTTTGGCCGCTCGGACACGCCACCGCGGAAAAGTGTAGCGGCGCGGCTCCGGCCTGGGCGAATCGCTTCCGCGCGGCATCGTCGGTCCGACGTTGGCTGGGTTACGACGTTCGCGGGTGGCGACTGCGACTGCTGTCCCGACGCTGGCGGGGTTACGCAGGGGCGGACCGGCCTCGTAACCCGGCAAACGTCGGGATTCGGCTGCGGGCGGGCTCCGAGCGGCCCGATAACCCGGGGAACGTCGGATCTCCGGCGGTACGGGTCCCTGAGGAGCACCGCGACGCAGTCGCCTGCGTCTCGAAGGGCGGGGGACCGTACAGTGACGCCATGAGCCGCTGGGACGAGGCGATGCGGGTCGCGCTCGAGGTCGCGCGTACGGCGTCGGCGGCCGGTGACGTACCGATTGGGGCGGTCCTGCTCGACGCGGACGGGGCGATCGTGGCCTCAGCCGGCAACGAGCGCGAGCAGCATCATGACCCCACCGCGCACGCGGAGGTGCTGGTGCTTCGCCGCCGCGCGGAGGAGCTCGGCACCTGGCGGCTCGACGGTCACACGCTCGTGGTCACGCTGGAGCCGTGCACGATGTGCGCGGGGGCGTCCGTGCTAGCCCGGGTCGACCGGATCGTGTTCGGCGCGTACGACCCCAAGGCAGGCGCCGTCGCCTCGCTGTGGGACGTCGTCCGGGACCCGCGGCTCAACCACCGTCCGCAGGTCGTCGGCGGCATCCTCGCCGATGAGTGCGGGGCGCTGCTCAGTACGTACTTCGCCGACAAGCGCTGAGGATCGGCCCTTCGAGGGCCGCCTGGTACGCCCTTCGAGACGCCAATCGTCAGCTGAACTGGTCGGCGACCTTGCGGGCCTGGGGGCCGAAGTGGATCTGGTCGGCCACGTGGAGCGCGAGGGTGTCGGAGTCGGCGTCGTAGTCGGCGCAGATCGCCTCGAGCGCGAGCTCGGACAGCCCCTGGTCGGCGAACAGGTCGAGGTCGCCGACGAGGCCGTCCTCATCGTCGTCGTCAGGGATCTCGAGGCCGAGGAAGTCGATGATGTCGCGGGCCAGTGACCAGGCCTCGGCGGCGTAGATGTCGCTCAGCACGACGTGCACGTGGCGGCCACGCACCCGTACCGCCGCGAAGAACTCCCCCGCGATCGAGACCAGGGCCGACGCCCCGGAGTCGCCGGGAAGCCGCTGCAGGTGCGCGATCAGGTCGTCGAGATCGTTGGCGAGGTCGATGTCGAGGGCGGTGACGACAGGGGTGCCGTCCTCCCTGTACATCGCCATGATGAAGTCGACGTCCTCCTCGAGGGCGTCCTCGACGTCGTCGTCCTCATCGTCCTCGTCGTCCTCGACGAGATCGGGGTCGACGTCCTCCAGACCGGGACGGTCGTCGCCGCGGTCGCCGAGGTCGTAGACCTCGTCTTCGCTTCCGGCCATGGTGACCATCCTTTCGCCATCGCCCATCGAATCATGCCCCGGCGCGGAACGCACGGCCGGGACCGGTCGATCACCCACCCGATGCTGACTCGTTACCTCGGATATGCCAAGGTTCGGGGTGTGGAACTTCGTGTCATCGACCATCCTCTCGTCGCCCACAAGCTGACGCTCCTGCGCGACAAGGGCACCGACTCCCCCTCGTTCCGACGGCTCGTGGACGAGCTGGTGATGCTGCTGGCGTACGAGGCGACCGAGCAGGTGCGCGTCGAGCCCTGCGACATCGTCACCCCCGTCCAGGCGACGACGGGTGTCAGGCTCTCGAAGCCCCGCCCACTGGTCGTGCCGATCCTCCGCGCCGGACTCGGCATGCTCGAGGGCTTCTCGCGGCTGATGCCGTCGGCCGAGGTCGGCTTCGTCGGCATGGTGCGCGACGAGCAGACGCTCGAGCCCTTCACGTACGCCGAGCGCCTCCCCCGCGATCTCAGCGGTCGCCAGTGCTACGTGCTCGACCCGATGCTCGCCACCGGCGGCTCGCTGGCCGGCACCGTGCAGTTCCTCGTGAACCGCGGCGCGGACCACATTACGTGCATCTGCCTGATCGCGGCCCCTGAGGGCATCGAGCGGATGCGCACCCTGCTGGATGGCATCGGCGTCCCCTGCACGCTGGTCGTCGCCGCCGTCGACGAGCGCCTCAACGAGGTCGGCTACATCGTCCCCGGCCTCGGCGACGCGGGCGACCGCCTGTACGGACTGGCTGAGTAGTCGCTTCCCGTGAAGTCGTTGTTATGAGCCACAGCGGATCGAGGGTTCACTGCTGGGACACGTGAACTTATGGTTGTGGGGCCTCCACGGCGCCTGACAACCACGACTTCACGTGTTTCGTCCGTCGCGCCGCTCGGCACCCCTTCACATAACCACGAGATCGCGTGTGTCAGGTCAGACCAGGGACCTCACGTAGGCGTTCAGCGACGGTTCCTGGCGCTGGAGTGCCTTGACCAACTCGATCTGCGTGCGGGCCCTGTCGAGGTTCTGGCCCTCGCGATCGACGTGGTAGTACGTGTCGCCGGCCAGGTGGTCGCCCAGGAAGCGGTACGCCTGCTCCAGCGTCATGACCTGTCCCGCGAGCACGAGCAGCTCGCGCTCGGCGGGCAGCAGCGAGGACCCCGCCCCCTCGAGGTAGCCGCGAGCCAGCGCCTCGAACATCGGCACGTCGACGTCGACCTTCGAGGCGTCCGGGTCGTCCTCGGCCACCGTGGTGGCTCCCGACCGGCAGAGATCCGCGAAGTCGTACAGGCTGAGTCCCGGCATCACCGTGTCCAGGTCGAGCACGCAGATCGCCTCGCCCGTACGGTCGTCCAGCAGCACGTTCGACAGCTTGGTGTCGTTGTGGGTGATGCGCTCGGGGAGGACGCCCTCGTCCGCGAGCCGGGTCATCGCACCGGCCAGCTCCTCGTGCGCGAGAAGCCAATCGACCTCGCTCCTCACGCCCGCCAGCCGCCCCACGGGGTCGGCCTCGACGACCGCCGCGAAGTCCCGGTAGCGCTTCGGGGTGTCGTGGAAGCGCGGGATCGTCTCGTACAGCCGTGGTCCGGAGAAGTCGGCCAGCTGTCGCTGGAAGCGGCCGAACGCCAGCGCCGCCTGGTACGCCTGGCCCGGCTCGCTGATGACGTCATGGCTTGTCGCGCCGCCGATGAACTCGACCAGCCGCCATACCTGGCCGTACGGATCGACGTGCCACTCGGCGCCCTCGGGGGTCGGCACCAGCGTCAGCACCCGACGGTGGATGTCGGCGACGTGAGCAGCCTCGAGCCGCGCCCGCACGTGCTTCGTCACCAGCGCGACGTTCTCCATCAGCTCGACCGGCCGCGTGAAGACGGTGTCGTTGATGCGCTGCAGGATGTACGGGCGAGCGCCGGTCTCGATGAGGTACGTGTCGTTGATGTGCCCGCCTCCGTAGCGGCGCGCGCTCAGGGGCTCGAGCCCGAACTCCCTGGCGACCGCCTCGGGCACGCTCACGAGGTCGCGCTTCATGCCCCCCACCGCAGCGGAGACGCGTACTCGCCGGCGGCGACGAGCTCGGCCAGGCGCAACGAGACGGCGTCGCGGTCAGCCGCGTACGTCATCCCGAACCACGGGTCCGGCGAGGTCAGAACGTCGACGGTCGCGGCGCCCTCGGCGATGAGCCGGTCGATGACGGCCGGGAGGTACAGCTCGGCCTTCGGGTCGTCGCCGTGCGTCTCGAGGAAGTCCACGAACTGCGCCTCGAGGTGGCCGAAGACGTCGGGCTGGAGGCCCCAGAAGTTGAGGCTGACCGGCTCGTCGCCGGTGAACACGGCGCCGGACGCGTCCAGCACGCCGTCGCCCGACCGCTCCAGGCCGGTGTGCTCGACGACGCTGCGGAGCTTCCCGTCGACCACCTGGCAGACACCGCGCGACACCGAACCGTGCTCCGACAAGGTGTTCCGCATCCCGAAGGCGACCATGGCGTACGCGCCCGGCCCACGCTCGTCGGCGAGCCAGGAGGCCAGACCGGCGTACGCGTGCCGCCCGTAGAAGTCGTCGGCATTGATGACGATGAAGGGCCCGTCGACGACGTCGGCCGCGGCGAGCACGGCCTGGCCTGTACCCCACGGCTTCGTCCGCCCCTCCGGCACCGCGCGCCCGCCGGGGAGCGCGTCGAGGGACTGGAAGGCGTACGCGACGGGCACGATCCCCGAGTAGCGCGACCCGATGGACGCATGGAACGCCTCCTCGAGCTCTCGGCGGATCACGAACACGACCCGCTCGACCCCGGCCCGTACCGCGTCGAAGACCGCGTAGTCCATCACCGTCTCGCCGCTGGGTCCCACGGGTTCCAGCTGCTTCACGCCGCCGAACCTCGAGCCCATCCCCGCCGCCAGCACCACCAGGTCAGTCACGCGACTCATCTTGCACTACGTCATGTGCGTACGTCGCGGGTGTCCTCCGACCCCGGTGCGCGGATGGCGGATCGCCGGACGTAGCCTGCTTGGGCAACGAGGCACCCGGGTGGAGGACGAGATGAACGAGTCAGAGCGCGCAGACCAGATCCGGCGCTTCGTGGACCAGGTGTGGAACGGCAACAACGCCGAGGCGGCGGCCGATCTGTACAGCGAGGCGTACGTCGGCCCGCACGGCACCGGCCCCCTGGGCAAGGCCAAGGGCATCGCCCTGAACCACACGACCTTCCCGGATCTCCACGTCGTGATCGACGACCTCATCATCACCGGGGACACGGCCGTCCTGCGGTTCACGCTCACGGGCACGGACCTCGGCGGCTGCGCGGGCCACCCGCCGACCGGCCGCACCATGACCCAGTGGGCGATAAACATCATGCAGTTCTCCAACGACCGTGTGGTGAGCGAGTGGATGGGCGCCGACAAGCTCGGCATGTTCATCCAGCTCGGCCTCGTCGAGGACCCCTGGCCGAAGCCGCCTCTGCACTGAGTGGCGGATACGTGCTCACCGATCCAGATATGCACCCGGCGAGCACGTATGTGTCACTGAATGCAGGTGCCCGCCCCTAAGGGGTCAGTAGTAGTACGGGTAGTCGGACCAGTTCGGCGGGCGCTTCTCGAGGAACGCGTCGCGACCCTCCTGGGCCTCGTCGGTCATGTACGCCAGGCGCGTCGCCTCGCCGGCGAACACCTGCTGGCCGACCATGCCGTCGTCGATGGCGTTGAACGCGTACTTGAGCATCCGGATCGCCGTGGGCGACTTCTGACAGATGAGCTTCGCCCATTCCAGACCGGTGGTCTCGAGGTCGGCGTGGGGTACGACGGCGTTGACCGTGCCCATCGCGTACGCCTCGTTCGCGTCGTAGGTCTGTCCCAGGAAGAAGATCTGGCGGGCGAACTTCTGGCCGACCTGACGGGCGAGGTAGGCGGAGCCGTACCCCGCGTCGAACGAGCCGACATCGGCGTCCGTCTGCTTGAACCGGGCCTCGTCGGAGGCGATCGTGAGGTCGCACACGACGTGCAGCGAGTGGCCGCCGCCAGCCGCCCAGCCGCCGACCAGGGCGATCACAGGCTTGGGCATGAAGCGGATCTGGCGCTGTACGTCGAGGATGTGCAGTCGCCCGAGCTTCGCCTTGTCGACCGTCTCGGCCGTCTCCCCTTCGGCGTACTGGTAGCCCGCCTTCCCGCGGACCCGCTGGTCGCCGCCGGAGCAGAACGACCAGCCGCCGTCCTTCGGGGACGGGCCGTTGCCCGTGATCAGCACGCAGCCGATGTCGGACGCCGCGCGGGCGTGCTCGAGCGCTGTGTACAACTCGTCGACCGTGTGCGGCCGGAACGCGTTGCGCACCTCGGGACGATCGAACGCGATCCGTACGGCGGGGACATCCTTGGCCCGGTGGTACGTGATGTCGCTGAACTCGAAGCCGGCGACCGGCTCCCACAGATCGGGCTGGAACGGATTCACGCCCACCACCGTACTGGCCGCACGCCCGACCCCGACATCACCGGCTGGATAGACTCTGGCCACCCCGCCAGGAGGACCTCGATGACGCAACCACCCGGACAGCCCGGCCCGTACGGACCGTGGAACGCCCCCGTACAGCAGCAGCCGCCTTTACAGGCGAAGCGCGGCATGTCGACCGGCCAGAAGGTACTGCTGGGCGTGGGTGTGCTCGTGGTGGCCGTCGCGGTCATCGTGGCCAGCGCGATCGTGTTCAGCCGCCTCAATACCCCGGCACCGACCCTGCCCACGACGATCTCGGTCGCTCCGTCCACCACGGCGACGTACGGGCCGGGGTTCACCATTGACGGCACCACGCTGAAGGGGTCGACGTTCACGGCCACCCTTCCGGCGGGCTACCAACTGTCCCAGGGCAACGGCGTGGACAACGACGGGTCGATGTTCAACGACCACGACGGAATCGTCTACTTCTCGGCAGTCCCCAACACCGCCGCCTCCCGGTGCACCACCGCCATCCAGTCGTTCCAGGAGCGCTTCGGTGGCACCATCAGCGATGGCCCGACGGTGATGTGGGCGGGGACGCAGACGGTCACCAAGAAGCTCGCCGCGACCTCCCCCACCACGGGCGTCGCCATCACGATGTACGCGTACTGCGTCGACCGGCCGGGCACCAAGGCGGCGGCGATCCAGGCGCTCACCGACGCGCAGTCAAAGACTGACATCACCAAGACCGTCGAGGCGCTGCTGGCGTCGTGGACCTGGACCTGAGTGACCCCTCGGCGAGGTAGAAAGACCCCATCACGCCAGCGGAAGGCGGGCCATGTCGTCGTACTCGGACTGGATCGGTGCGCAAGATCTGCGCGACGCGTCCATGGGCCTCGCTGACCCTGCGCTCGACGACCGAACCGCTGCGCTCGAGGCCCGCAAGAACGTGCTGCTCGCCGAGTCCGAGAGGCTCGACGAGGTGCTGGCCGACCTCGCGAAGGCGCTGAAGGACACGCGGGGCGAGGGCGAGTCCGAGTCGGGTGCCGTCAAGGTCACCGTCGACGCCCAGAACCGGGTCGTCGACATCGCGCTCACCCCGAAGGCCCTGCGGCTCGGATCGACGGACCGGCTTCGTACGGCGCTGCTCGACGCGTGCGACGCAGCCGTGGCCGATGTCGCCGAGAAGCTGCACGAGACCACCGGCGTCGACGCGGACCGCGACGTCATGGAGGCCTTCTTCGAGGGCGTGCCGGAGATCAAGGCGCTCATGCCACTGTCCGTACGCGTGCCGCCCCAGGCAGCACGTCCCGACCCCGTCGACTCGGAGGAACACGATGGCTGACATCTTCGTGAGGATCGACGAGCTACCGGGTTACGCAGCCTCGTTCGCGAAGCTCGCTACGGAGAGCTCGACCGCGGAAGCCACGGCCATCTCCGGCTTCTCCGAGTTCGTCGGTGCATGGGGTTCCGATGAGCCCGGCCAGGCGTTCCTCTCCGCATACCTCGACTCCGCCTCCGACACCGTCGACTGCGTCCAGCAGGTGCCTGTCCAGTTGTCGGCGATCGCCTCGGCGATGCGTGCCACGGCGACCTCGTACCTCGGCACGGAGGCCACCAACGTCGTTCTGACGAGGGGGACGGGCGCATGATCGAGCAGTACACCTCCTTCGTCATCCCCGCCGACGTGGTGGGCAGCCACTGGCCCAAGGCCGACGAGGACAAGCTGCACGGCCTCAGCGCCCACTGGTCGTCGATCGGCACGACCCTCTCCGGGCAGTCCGACAGCGTCACGGTGCAGTCACGCCGGGTCTTCGCCAACTGGTCCGGCTCGGGTGCGGACACCGCGTCGGCGCAGCTCACGGCGGTGAGCCGGTTCGCCTCCTCCACCTCCGCCGCGTCGCAGACGGTCGCCAAGGGCTGCGAGACCGCGGCGTCGTACGTCACCAACACCAAGACCGGGATCAACGTCGTGCTCATGCAGCTCGACAACCTCACCAAGCAGGAGATCGCGCTCGGGCTGTCGAATCCGCTGCTCATCCCGACGTCGGTGGCCCACATCATCGACCTCCGCAAGCAGGCGCGCGCCATCATCGCCGCCTACTACGAGGCGCTGACCTCGTCGATGGGCGCCATCTCGTTCGCCTCAGTGATCCAGCCCCGACCGAACCAGCCGCGACCCGCTGGCGGTACGGGTGCGGGCGGGGGCAAAGCGCCCGCGACAGGCGGCGCCTCAGGAGGGGCCGGCGGCGGCACCAGCACGGGCCCCGGCGGCGTACCCGCAGGTTCGAGCCCGGCGGCCGGCACTGGTCAGCCCAGCGCGGACCCATGGCAGGGCGGGCTCACCGACCATCGCGACGTGGGTATCCCCGCCCCGCTCGGGGACCCGACCGCGCTCCCCACGACCGACCCGGCGCACAAGCCGGACCCGGACCCAAGCTCCTCCGACAGCCCGGACCTCTCCGGCCACACCCCCGGCGTGACGGGCAAGCCGGTCGCCAGCGACGTCTTCAGCGGTGCAGAGGACTTGCGCTCATCGTTCGGCGCTCAGCCCACGACTGGTCCCGCACCAGCGGGCACGACGCCTTCCCCGGGGACGACCCCGCCACCCACGGGCGGGGACAACTGGTCGGGCGGGAAGCCCCCAGCTCCGGCCGGTTCGCCTGGCGGGACCGGAGCGGGCACCGCGTTCTCGACCCGAGACATCACCGCCGTGGTCCAAGGCAAGGCGGACCCGAACACTGTCGGGCTGACCCCACCCTCGTCCGCGCCTTCAGGTCCTCCCGCCGGCTCGCACCACCCGGCCTCAGCCGGACCGCCGAGCCCTGCGGCGACGCCGACCGAGACCAAGAGCTACCCCGCGAGCAGCTCGGGCTCAGGTGGCGGCGATGCCGGCTTCAGCGGTGGCGGTCACGGTGGCGGCGGTGGAGGAGGAGGCGGCGGCACGGTTGCCAATCAGCCCGTCGCTCCTGTCGCCAGCGCTGTCGTCGGCACGGGTGCCGCCGGCGTCGCGGCTCCCGCTCCCGCCGCGCCGCCACCGTTGCTGGCTCCGGCGGGGGGCACCGGCTTCATGGGCGGGGGCGCGCCCAGTGGCGGCGCCGGACCTGCGATTCAGATCGGCCCGGGCGGCATGTCCGGACCGGTCACCGCGATGCCTGGCGGTGTGGGCGGTCTGACCCCGGCGACCACGGGCCTGCCGGCTGCCGCAGCCCCGACCCCGATCACCGCGGGCGGCATGCCCACGGGGAACGCGATCCCGACGGCGCCGAGCACCGGACTGCCTCAAGCACCGACCGCGGCTGCTCCGGCGGCATCGGCTCCGGCCCCCTCGACCGCGACCCCTGCTCCGCAGGCCGGGCCCGGGGTGAACGCCTCCCAGCCGCTACGGATCGAGACGCCGCGCCCCGGCGGCGGCGCGCCCACCACGGGCGCTGAGCCCACCGACCTCGCGATCGTCTCGGTCGGCGCAGCCATCGCCACGCTCGGCCTGGTCGGCGCTGCCGCTCAACACTTCGCCGGCTTGTGGACCGACCTCCGCGCCTCGTCCGTGCTGCGCCCCACGGGCACGGTCCTTCCCACGCAGTACGGGCGCGAGGACGAGGTCGTGGCGACCCTGCCAGCCGGCATGGACACCGTGTACCAGAAGGTGCTTCTGCCCGGGGAGCTCGACCAGCTCTTCGCCGGCCAGATCGAGACGTTGCGGGGGCTGGTGTACCCGTTCCACGCCGTGCGCGAGCTCCATACCCCCGCCCAGCTGTACGACGCGCTGGGCCTCGGCTACGCCGTGACCGGCATCGCCGGCTCGGACACGCTCGCGTTCAACCGCGACGCCGAGACCATCGAGGTGCTGCGCTGCGCAGGGCTCCGCACCGATGACCTGGTCACGCCGGTCGACGCCGACGTCACGTTGCCGCCCGGCACCGTCCCCGTACCACTGGTCCGTCACCACAAGCGGCCGTGGAGCGGCACCGGCGAGGCCCCCGGCTCGACCTCCGAGCACCTCATCGAGGAGCACGAGGTGCTCGGCTACGCGAGCGTCGCGATCCCCCACCTCGCCGAGATCTGGCGGCTGCACGCGGACGGGCGCGAGGAGTACGTGTCGACGTACAACCAGCGCAACGGTCAGTGGCTCGGCGACACCACGCCCAGCCACCAGCCGATCGGCCGCCGCATCGACAACGGCGCCTACGCCACGCTGAGCGACGGCACCGTGTTCCGTACCGTCCTGCTCACCGACCGCCACAGCGTTCTGATCGCGTACGGCGTCAGCTCTCCGGAGCACTTCGAGCAGGTCCACGACGGCTCGTACCGGATCACCGTCGACAACACCGATCTGATCAGCCTCACGGGCGTCACGACGATCGGCACCTGGCACGGCCTGCCCGTACAGCTCCTGCACCGACAAGGGGCGATGCTGCTCATCGACTACGCGGGCGACGAACCGGCGCCGGCCGGGGCCGCGGGCTTCCTCCAGGTGGCGCAGGGCCAGTGGCAGCCACGCTGGGTCGAGCACAGCGAGGTCACCGACCTCCAGGAGCTCGAACGTCCGTACGGGCTGCCGCGGGCAGTCCCGGTGGCGCCAGCCGCTGCGGGAGTCGGCGCCTAAGTCTCAGAGCGCCGCGCGGATCGCGTCCGGGCGGTTGGTGATCAGCGCATCGGCGCCGAGATCCGCCATGGTCCGGGCGACGGTCGCGTCGTCGACGGTCCAGATGTTCACCGCGATGCCCAGATCGTGGCAGCGGGCGATCGTCTCGGGCGCGTACGACACGTACTTCCAATGGGGGTGCAGCGCGCGGGCCGCGAGGTGGTCGGCGTAGTGCCACGGCTCGGCGAGCACGTCCTCGAACAGCAGCCCGACGGGGCTCGGCTGCGTGGAGCGGGCGATGGCGGTGGCGCTGATGTGGTTGAAGGTCGAGTAGACGACCTGCTCGGCCAGCCCCGCGTCGTTCACCAGAGCGAGCACGGTCTGCTCCAGACCGGGGTACGGCTCGACGCTGTTCTTGAGCTCGATGTTGATCATCATGCCGGTCGGGCCGATGGCCGCGAGCACCTCCTCGAGGGTGGGCACGTGGACGTCGGCGTAGCCGGCCCTGCCGTAACTCGCGTCGAGGGCGCGTACGTCATCGAGTGTGTGGCGCACGACGGGACCCGAGCCCGACGTCGTACGGTCCAGCGTCTCGTCGTGAAGGCACACCACCTGACCGTCGGACGTCAGCTGTACGTCGAGCTCGATCCCGTCCGCGCCCAGCTCGTGGGCGAGCCGGAACGCCGCCAGCGTGTTCTCGGGCGCCATCGAACTCGCCCCGCGATGCGCCCAGATCGTTGTCATGGCTCCATTCTCCCCGGTGCGTGCAGCAAACGCGTCGGCGAGGTGAGCGTGTCGGTTGCCCGAGTGGTTTCCGCAGCGGCTGAGGGCCCGCGCGAGCCGTTGGCCGTACCGAAATGTCGGTCGCGGGCTATCTGATGTGGGGATGTCGGCGCCGCCTGCCAGGATAGGGACACCGAAAGGAGCCCCTATGACCTCCAACCCTGTGGCGTCCATGTCCCTGCCGTACGGTCTGCCTGAGTTCGCGGCCATCACGTCCGAGGACTGGCACGCCGCGCTCGTCGATGGCATGTCCGCACAGCTCGCGGAACTCGACGCGATCGCCACCGACACGACCCCACCGACGACGGAGAACGTGCTCGACGCATGGGAGCGCTCGGGGCAGCTGCTCAACAGGGCCGCGATGGGTTTCTGGACGCTCAAGGAGGCCGACACCACCGACGCGCTGGACGCGATCGAGGAGGACGTGTCCCCGAAGCTGGCCGCCCACAACGACGCGATCATGCTGGACAGAAGGCTGTACGACAGGCTGGCCGCTCTCGACGCGCGCGTCACCAACCACGAGGTCACGCTCGACCCGCAGGCGGCCTGGCTGCTCAGCGAGAAGCTCCGCGACTTCCGCCGCCTGGGCGTCAACCTCCCGGAAGCCGACCAGGCGACGCTGCGCGAGCTCAACGAGCGCATCGCGACGCTCGAGGCCAAGTGGAGCTCGATCGTCGTGGCCGGACGCAACGCCGCCGCGATCCACATCACTGACCCGGCCGAGCTCGCCGGTCTCACGTCCGACGACCTGGACGCCGCCAAGGACGCCGCGGCCCGTCGCGAGCTCGAGGGTTGGCTCCTGGAGCTGGTCAACACGACCGGCCAGCCGCTGCTCGACAAGCTGGAGAACCGCGCCGTCCGCGAGCGTCTCTTCCGCGCCTCGGTGAGCCGTGGCCTATCGGGCGAGTACGACACCCGCCCGCTCATCGTGGAGCTCGCTCGCCTGCGGTCGCAGCGCGCGACGCTTCTCGGCTTCGCTCATCACGCGGAGTTCGTCGCGAGCGACGGCTGCGCGAAGACGACCGAGGCGGTCAACGAGATCCTGGGCCGTGTCGCCGGCCCCGCGGTCGACAACGCCGCCAAGGAAGCCGCGGAACTCCAGGCAGCCCTGGCCGCCGACGTACCGAACGCGGTCCTCGAGCCCTGGGACTGGCAGTTCTACGCCGAGCGCGTGAAGTCGGCCACGTACTCCCTCGACGACGAGGTGCTCCGCCCGTACCTGGACTTCGAGCGTGTCCTCGTCGACGGTGTGTTCGCGGCGGCGACCCATCTGTACGGGATCACCTTCGCCCGCCGCGACGACCTGAGCGGCTACACCGACGAGTGTCGCGTCTACGAGGTGCACGACGTCGACGACCGGCGGTTCGCGCTCGTGGTCATCGACCCGTACGCGCGTCCCACCAAGCAGGGCGGCGCCTGGATGACCAGCCTGGTCGACCAGAGCGAGCTGCTCGACCTGCTGCCGGTCGTCACGAACAACTGCAACCTCGTGCGACCCGCCCCCGGCAAGCCGACCCTCATGAGCTGGGACAGCGTCATCACCCTGTTCCACGAGTTCGGCCACGACCTCCACGGCCTGCTGTCCGACGTGCGCTACCCGTCACGCTCCGGTACGGCGACGCCGCGGGACTTCGTCGAGTACCCCAGCCAGGTCAACGAGATGTGGGCGTGGGACCCGGTGCTGCTCGCCTCGTACGCACGCCACTACGAGACCGGCGAGCCCGTACGGCAGGAGTGGATCGACACGCTGCAGGCCGCGCGCCATGCCGGCGAGGGGTACGCGGCGGTGGAAGCGTTCTCGGCCATGATCCTCGACCAGGTCTGGCACCAGACCCCGCTCGACGAGCTCCCGACCTCACCCGATGAGGTCGAGGCGTTCGAGAAGAAGGCCCTCGCGAGCCGTGGCGTCGACTACCCGCTGGTGCCGCCGCGCTACCGCACGGCGTACTTCTCGCACATCTGGAGCGGCAGCTACGCGGCCGGCTACTACTCGTACCTCTGGAGCGAGGTCATGGACGCCGACACGGTCGCCTGGTTCGAGGAGAACGGCGGCGCGACAAGGGCGAACGGTGACCACTTCCGGGCCACGTTGCTGAGCAGGGGCAGCTCGGTGGACGTCATGGACTCGTACAGGTCGTTCCGCGGAGCGGACCCCGACGTACGGCACATGCTGGAGCGCCGCGGCCTCGTCTGAGGCCGACGCCTCCTAGCCGCCCGACGGCGGGTCGACCGGCGGCGGATCGACGGGAGGCGGGTCGCTGGTCGGCGGGTCCGGGGGCGGAGCCGTGGTCGGCTCGCTCGAGGTCGGCGGGGCGATGGTCGGCTCGGAGCTGGTCGGCCCGCTCGACGTGGGCTCTGTCGACGCGTACGTCGGTCCGGCTGTGGTGGCCCCGGGATGCGACGTCGCGGTCGTCGCGGTCGGCTTCAGTGAGGTCGACGCCTTGGACGCCGAGGCGCTCGCCGAGCTGGCAGCATCGGCCGCCTCAGTCGGCGACGCGGCACCCGTGGTCGCGGCAGCCGAGCTGCTCCCGGCCTGCGACGGCGATCCGGTCGTGCGCGGTGCGGGGGCCGACGAGGCCGGCACGGTCGGGGTCGACGCCCACTCGGACGGGCCCGGCAAGGCGAGGGCGTTGCTGACGCCTGCGAGCACACCCATCACACCGAGCGCCGCGACGCTGCCGATGATGCCGATGCGCAGCGTCTGCGACTGCGCCGCGTACCAGTCGAGGACCTTGTCCGTTGCTCCCCGCAGGCCTGGCGTGGAGCGGGCCACGACCGGTCTGGGCGCCGGGCGCGCCTCAGGTTCGTCGGAGGACTTCCAGCTCATGAAGGACGGCGCATCATCGTCGTCCATCGCTCGTCGCGCGCGCTCAGCACCCACGTCAGATCCCCCCGAATCCTGTCAGTAGTCCACCGACCGGGCCATCCTGGCGCCTCTGAAGCCCCCTTCAGGTATTGATGAGAACTCTCCAAGAACCCTCAGACCATGGGCCACGGGATGCGACGGCCCGTACGGTCGACAGGCAGCACGCGGGTGGTCAGCAGCCTGCGCACCCGGCTCTGCAGCGCCGCCACCTCGTCACCGGTGAGAAGGTCAGACAAGGCCTGCGGTACGGACTCGGCCAGGGGCTCGATGGCGTCGAGATCGGCGCTCGCGATGTCCTCGCCGCCGAAGTCCCAGATGACCGTACGAAGCTTGAAGTCGGCGGCGAAACACAGCCCGTGATCGATCCCGTACAACTGGTCGTCGGGTCCCAGCAGCACGTGCCCGCTCTTGCGGTCGGTGTTGTTGGCCACGCAGTCGAACAACGCCATCCGGCGCATCGCGTCGTGCAGATCCGGCCGCGACTCGTACAGCGTGAAGTAGTGCTCCCGGTGGTCCCCATCGACGAACAGCTGTACGGACCCGACGCCAGCGGGAGCGTCGTCCCGCACCACAGTGAGCGGCACGAGGTTCCAGCCGAGGTGGTCACTGAGCACGTACGCCGCGCGCTCCCTCTTGTACAGACCCGGGTCGAAGTCCCACAGCGGCCTCTCGCCGCGCTCCGGCTTGTACACCGCCATCACCGCGTCGTCGCCGGTGCCGACCTGGACCACGAACGTCGCGTTGCTGCTCTCGACGACCCGACCGACAAGCTCGATCGGGCCGGTCTCGAGGAGCGTGGTCAGTTCATCTTCGGGCACAGGTGGCCGTCGACGTTGATGGGCAGGTCGCACCAGCGGCAGGTGGGGCGTCCGCCGGCGACCGCGTCGTCGGACTGCTCACAGAACGCCAGCGCCTGCTCGGGCGACAGGAACACGCGAAGGTGGCCGCGCGGGGCGTCCGCCAAGGGCTCGCCCTCCTCGTCGGTCTCCTCGACCTCCTCGAGCTGCACCAGCACGCGGGCGCCGTCGCGCTCGTACCCCAGGCCGATCTCACCCAGCACGAACGCGGTGTCGAAGGGCGGCTCGATCGAGCTGGTCGTCGGAGGCGTGGACGTCGCGGGAAGGTCTTCCAGGACCCGCCGGAGGTACAGCGCCATGGCCTGCGCCTGCTGCTTCTCCATCTTGATGGTGATCCGGTCGTCGCCGTGTCGGCACTGCAGGAGGAAGACACGCTGCCCCGGTTCACCGAGGGCACCCACGGCGAACGCGTCGACGGCGTCGTACTCGGCGAACAGGTCGCTCATCGGTGGCTCCTCACGATGGCCTGAGGTCTGACAGTGATCCGCCGACGGAGTTGACCGTCAGCACGACCGGGGCCTGGCCGGGGGTGAACGCGATCGCCGACACCGAGCACGGGCTGACGACGATGCGCTGGAAGAGGTCCAGGTGCGTACCCAAAGCGTACGCGACGACCGCCTTGATCGGATCGGCGTGACTGACGCAGACCACCGTTTCCCCTTGATGCGCCGTACGGATGTGCTCCACCGCGGTCACCATCCGGGTCTGCATCTCGACGAAGCTCTCGCCCCCGGGGAACCGGAACGTCGACGGCGCACGCTGCACCGTCGCCCACTCCGGAACCTTGTACAGCTCGGTCAGCTCCCTGCCCGTCCAGTCGCCGAAGTCGCACTCCAGCAGGCCCGGCTCGACGACCGGCTCCAGCGAGAGCGCCCGCGCGATCGGGGCCGCGGTCTCGAGAGTGCGCTCCAGCGGAGACGCGTACAGCGCTGTGACGGGCAGTACGGACAGTCGCTCGGCCACCTTCTCCGCCTGCGCCAGGCCGGTCTCGGCGAGGTGCAGGTCGGGCGCGCGGCCGGGCAGCACCTTGCCGGTCGTCGGCGTCTGACCGTGACGTACGAACAGGACCGTCGTGGTCGGCGCCCGCTCCGAGGTCTCGGCGGGCGACGGGTCGGTCTGGGTCATGGGAGTCCTACAGTCCGGTGCGGATCGCGCGCAGGCGCGTGGCGAGTTCTGGCGTGACCACGGTATCCGGGTCCCGAAGCCGCTCCAGCCCGTCTCGTACCCCCACCAACGACGCGAACAGAGGCGGGCAGGTCGGGCACCAGCCGAGGTGCCGTTCCAGCGTCGTCCTCTCCCACGGCGAGAGCTCGTCGTCGAGGTAGTCGGCGACCTTCTCCCGCACGGCCCAGCAGCGCATCGGCACGCCCTTGAGCTGGGCGTGGCGCTCCGGGTGGGCAGCCAGCTCGTCCACGAGCATCATGCGGCCGCGGCGGATCCGCTGCTTCGCGGCCGGCAGGGACACCTCGTGCACCTCGGCGATCCGGGCCGCCGTCCACCCTTCGACATCGTGGAGCACCACGGCGGAGCGGTACGTGGCCGGCAGGTGCGAGAGGGCGTCCCGAAGCTCGTCATCGCGCTCGGCACGCAACACGACCTGTTCGCCGTCGACGGTGTACGCGTCGTCGCCCCACAGCCGCTCCGTACGTTCGGCCGTCACCTCACGTCTCACCGAGGCCTCGGTCGCGCGGAGGTGGTCGATGTAGCGGTGGTGGAGGATCCGGTGCAGCCACGTCTGTGCGGACGCATCGCCGCGGAACGAGTCGGCCTTCTCGAGCGCCCGCACGACGGTGTCCTGGACGAGGTCCTCGGCGAGGTCGTGATCTCGGGTGAGCGAGAGGGCATATCGGTAGAGACCCGGGACCGCCTCGGTCACCTCGTC
Source organism: Propionibacteriaceae bacterium (assembly GCA_027492675.1). Taxonomy (GTDB): domain Bacteria; phylum Actinomycetota; class Actinomycetes; order Propionibacteriales; family Propionibacteriaceae; genus Fen-668. The sequence goes on from JAPUEI010000029.1 coordinate 37,111, forward strand.
AGCCCGCAGCCCCATATCCCCAACCTAGGACATTCGTTGACCTCGCACATGACGGCCGGACAGGCATCCGAATGCCTGTCCGGCCGAGGGGTGGTGGGGGTCTGTTACTTCTTCAGGGTGCTGATCTTGAACGGCATGTACAGCGGGCACGTCTTGACGTACGAGGTGGCGAGCATCACCACGGCCAACGCGAGCAGCACGATCATCAGCCAGAGCGTGTTGTGGGCGAGAATCGCAAGGATGACGAGCACCGGTGCGATGACGAACGTGCGGATCTTGCGATCCATGGAGCCCATATTCGGCGTCATAGAAGGTCCCTTCTCAAGGTGTCGCCCCATAGACGGAGTCGAACAGCGAAGGGATACAGAGAACTTTCAGGCCACGCGCCAGCCGCGGCGGAGCGCTTCGAGGTGGCCGGCGTACATGGCTGTCCGCTGCTCCCCCGTCGCCGGGGCCAGCAGCCCCGCCAACTCGAGGATGACGAAGCCGTGGACCGTGGCCCAGATCGAACCGATGATGGTCTCGGGGATGATCGCCGGGAAGATGCCGGCCTCGATCAGGCGGAGCACGGTCGACCGCAGCGGAACCGCCGCCTGGGAGGAGGGCATGGGCCCTCCCTGGCTCAGTGTGGGGTCGGTGGGCGACATCAGCACCTGGTAGAGCACGGGGTAGGCGATCGCCCAGTCCCGGTACGCGCGACCGAGGTTGAGCAGGTCCTCGTACGCATCGGCGGTGACCGGCACGGCACCCTGCGCCGCGACGAAGCCGTCGTGCGCGGCGCGGCCGACAGCCGCGATCAGCTCCGCGCGGCCACCGAAGATCGAGTAGATGGCCGTCGTCGACGTGCCGACGGATTGCGCGACCGGCCGCAGCGCGAGGCCGCCGGGGCCGGATTGGGCGATGGCAAGAGCGGCCTGGTCCAGCAGTCGCTGCCGGAGCTCGTCGTCGTAGACCTTGGGGCGGGGCACCCAAAAAGCATAACCCGCCAAGGCGTTTACAACGCCGGGCCCACTAGGACATTCAAAGAACTCGGACCCTCTTGACTGGGCCCCTTCGGGGTGCTGCACCCACGCCGATCTGGCGGGGTACGGGCACCTGCTCGCGAGCGCTTCAGCGACTCGGGCATGAGTCGTACAGAGGCCTGAGCCTCGGGTCGTCAGCGGTGAGGCGGTCCATGGGACGCCGCTGACCTCTTGCGTCACCGCGTTAGCGTGACAAGGGTGAGCGAGCCGACCATCCGTACCCTTGCCGAGCTCCGCGCCTCGGGGCACGTCCAGAAGACCCTGCGCGTCGAGATCCGCGACAACCTGCTCGCGGCGCTCGCCGAAGGGCGGGACCCCTGGCCCGGGATCCACGGCTTCGAGCGGACCGTCATCCCGCAGCTCGAACGGGCGCTGATCGCCGGCCACGACATCGTCCTGCTGGGAGAACGCGGACAGGGCAAGACGCGCCTGCTCCGTACGCTGCCGGGGCTGCTCGACGAGTGGACGCCGATCATCGAGGGCTCGGAGCTCGGCGAGCATCCGTACGAGCCGATCACCGCGGAGTCGAAGCGGCGCGCCATCGAGCGCGGTGACGCCCTGCCCGTCGCGTGGCGGCACCGCTCGGAGCGCTACTCGGAGAAGCTCGCGACGCCGGACACCTCGGTGGCCGACCTCATCGGCGACGTCGACCCGATGCGGGTCGCCGAGGGCCGGCGGCTGGGCGACCCCGAGACCATCCACTTCGGGCTCATCCCCCGTAGCCACCGCGGGATCGTCGCCATCAACGAGCTGCCGGATCTGGCCGAGCGGATCCAGGTCTCGATGCTCAACGTGATGGAGGAACGCGACATCCAGATCAGGGGGTACGTGCTGCGGCTGCCCCTGGACGTGCTGGTCGTCGCCTCCGCGAACCCCGAGGACTACACGAACCGCGGCCGGATCATCACCCCGCTGAAGGATCGATTCGGGGCCGAGATCCGCACGCACTACCCGTTGGCGCTCGACGACGAGGTCGCCGTCATCCGCCAGGAGGCGCACCTTGTCGCCGACCTGCCCGAGCCGCTGCTGGAGATCCTCGCCCGCTTCACGCGCTCGTTGCGCGAGTCGCCGGCGGTGAACCAGCGCTCGGGCGTCTCGGCGCGGTTCGCGATCGCCGGCGCCGAGACCATCGCCGCGGCGGCGCGCCACCGCGCCGCCCTCCGCGGCGAGGAGGGGGCCGTGGCCCGGGTCGTCGACCTGGAGAGCGCGATCGACGTGCTGGGCGGCAAGATCGAGTTCGAGTCGGGCGAGGAGGGCAGGGAGCGCGACGTACTCGACCACCTGCTGCGGATGGCCACGGCCGAGACCGTACGGTCGCTGTACCGGGGCGTCGACCTCGGACCGCTGGCCGCCGCGCTCGACGGCAGCATCACCGTGACCACCGGCGAGCAGGTCACGGCCCGCGAACTGCTGGAGGGGTTGCCGTCGCTGAACGGTGTGTACGACGAGCTGGGCGAGCGTTTCGGCGCCACCACCGACGGCGAGCAGGCGAGCGCGATCGAGCTCGCATTGGAGGGCCTCTACCTCGCGCGCCGCATCTCCAAGGACACCGGCGACGGGGAAACGCTGTATGGATAGCCGACGGTCGAAGTACGGACGGTACGCGGGCGGGCCCGATCCGCTCGCGCCGCCCGTCGACCTGTCCGAGGCGCTGAAGGCGGTGTCCGAGGAGGTCATGGCGGGGTACTCGCCGGAGGGCGCGCTGCGCGAGTACCTGCGGCGCGGCGGGCGTGAACAACGCGGGCTCGATGATCTGGCGCGTGACGTCCACCGGCGGCGGCAGGAGCTGCTGCGCGACCATCGGCTCGACGGCACTCTCGAGGAGGTCAAGGAGCTGCTCGACTCCGCGCTGCTCGACGAGCGCAAGCAGCTCGCCCGCGACGCGCAGATGGACGATGGCGAGCGGGCGATCCGGGAGCTGACGCTCGACTCGCTGCCGAGCTCGACGGCCGCGTCCGTGAGCGCGCTGAGCTCGTACGACTGGCAGTCCTCGGACGCGCGGGAGTCGTACGAGAAGATCAAGGACCTCCTCGGTCGCGAGCTGCTGGACCAGCGATTCTCGGGCATGAAAGAGGCCCTGGAGAACGCGACGGACGAGGACCGGGCGGCCGTCTCGGAGATGCTCACGGACCTGAACGCGTTGCTCGACAAGCACCGACGCGGGGAGGACACGCAGGAGGACTTCGACGACTTCATGGCTGACCACGGGGAGTTCTTCCCCGAGAACCCCGAGAACGTCGAGGAATTGATCGAGACCCTTGCCGCCCGCGCGGCGGCGGCCCAGCGCATGATGCGGTCGATGTCAGCCGAGCAGCGCGCCGAGCTCATGGCCTTGTCGCAGCAGGCTTTCGGGTCGTCGGACCTGATGGGTCAGCTGAGCGAGCTGGACGCGAACCTGCAGGCCCTGCGGCCGGGCGAGAACTGGGACGGCTCCGAGTCGTTCTCCGGCGACGAGGGCGTGGGTCTCGGCGACGGCACCGGTTTACTGCAGGACCTGGCCGAGCTGGAGTCGCTCGCGGAGCAGCTAGGACAGGCGTACGGGGGCGCGCGGCTGGACGACATCGACCTCGAGGCCCTGTCGCGGCAGCTCGGAGACGATGCGGTGGTCTCGGCGCGGACGCTCGCCGAGCTGGAGCGGTCGATGCGCGACTCGGGGCTGTTGAGGCGGACGCCGGACGGGTCGCTGAGGCTGTCGCCCGCGGCGATGCGACAGCTGGGCAAATCGCTGTTGGAGGATGCTGCGAAGCAGCTCTCGGGACGTACGGGCTCGCGCGACACCCGTACTGCTGGCGCGGCCGGTGACCAGACCGGCGCCACCCGGGAATGGGCGTTCGGCGACACCGAGCCGTGGGACGTGACGCGGACGGTGACCAACTCCGTGCTGCGGACCGTCACCGAGGGCGGCGACCCGATGGCGCTGCGGATCGACGTGCGCGACGTCGAGGTGTCGGAGACGGAGGCGAGGACGCAGTCGGCGGTGGTGCTGCTCGTGGACGTCTCGTACTCGATGGCGGCCGAGGGCCGCTGGGTGCCGATGAAGCGGACGGCACTAGCGCTGCACCATCTCGTCCAGACGCGGTTCCGCGGCGACAGACTCCACCTCGTGACGTTCGGCCGACTGGCGCAGGCCATGGACATCGACGAGCTCACCGGGCTGTCGTCGGTGCGCGAGCAGGGCACGAACCTCCACCACGCGCTGCTGCTGGCCGAGAAGTTCTTCCGCGAGCATCCGACGCTGCAGCCGGTGCTGCTCGTGGTGACCGACGGCGAGCCCACGGCGCACCTGCTGCCGGAGGGGCAGGCGCGGTTCTCGTACCCTCCCGAGCCCGAGACCGTACGGCTCACGGTGGCGGCGCTGGACCGCGTCACGCGGCGCGGCACGCAGACCACGATCTTCCGCCTCGGTGACGACCCGGGGCTGGCGCGGTTCATGGCTGGGCTCGCCGAGCGTGTGGGCGGTCGCGTCGTCGCCCCGGACCTCGACGACCTCGGCGCCGCGGTCGTGGACTCCTACATGCGCAGCCGCAGAGGCTGGCTCGACTGGTACGAGTAGCCGGCCTTCGCGAGAGAACTTGAGCGGTTCGCGAGAGAACTTGTGCGCTCGGGGAGAGATCTCATACCCCTCGAGGAGAGGTTCCATACCCCTCAAGGAGAGGCTCCCTACCCCCCGGGGAGAGGCTTCGTACCCCTCGGGGAGAGGCTTCGTACCCCTCGGGGAGAGGCTCCATACCCCTCGAGGAGAGGCTTCGTACCCCTCGAGGAGAGGTTTCATACCCCTCGGGGAGACACCTTGTGACACTCGGCGCGCGGACCTCGTGCGCCACGGCAGAATCGGGACGTCCTCGCGGGAGGGCGCGCCAGAGGAGAGCACGTGTTCGCAATGTCGGTCGTCGGGCACCCGAGCCCACGCAGCTTCAGCCACGCGATGGCGGCGCGGGCTACGGAGACGCTCGAGCGGATGGGCGTACAGGTGGCGCGTCACGATCTGTACGAGGAGGGGTTCGAGCCCGTACAGGGTGCTGACGCCCTGGTCGCCCTTCACCGCGAGCAGCTGGCCGCGGCGGACCTGCTGCTCGTGTTCCACCCCAACTGGTGGGGCATGCCGCCGGCGATCCTCAAGGGGTGGGTCGACCGCGCGTTCGTACCCCACGTCGCCTACCGCGACGCTCCCATCGGGTTGCCGCCGATCGGCCTACTCAAGGCCCGCGCGTTGATCTTCAACACCGGCGACACGCCTCCTGCTCGCGAGGCGGCCGTGTTCGGCGACCCGTTGCAGACGCTGTGGCAAGCGCAGATCCTCGGATTCTGCGGCGTCACCGACGTCACCAGACGGCTGTACGCGCCGGTGTCGAGCAGTTCCGAGGACGAGCGGGAGCTCTGGCTGGCCGAGGTCGAAGGCCTGGTGGCAGCAGTTGCCACCGACGTGTCGATCGACTGAGGCTCAGGCCTTCGACGCGACCGTGAAGCGCCGACCGCGGTACGCCGGCGTCTCGAGCTCGTCGAGGATCGCGTCGGCGAAGTCGGCGGTCGTGACGGAGACGCCGACGGGCGAGTCCGTACCGACGACGTGGCCGTGCCGCTCGCCCGGCATGATCACCGGGGAAGGAGACACCAGGGTCCAATCGAGCCCCTCGGAGGCGCGGTAGTCAGCGAGGATCTGGGTGAACGCCTTGGCCTCGGGCTTGTACGGCTCGGGGAACTCAGGTGAGTCGACGAGCAGACTGCCGTCGACCTCGAGCGAGCCTGCACCCCCGACGACGAGCAACCGGGCGGCCGGCTTCGCGGCGATGATGCGCGCGTGGGCGTCGACGGTGGGCTGCGCGGGCCCGCCTGTACGGTCCGGCGGGATCGAGAACACGACCGCGTCGGCGTCCGCGGCGAGCTTCACGACGGTGGCCGTGTCGGCCAGGTCGGCGGCCACTGCAGTGGCTCCCGGCACCGGCTTCCCCGTGCGGCTGACACCGGTGACCTCATGTCCGCGCGCGACGGCGACTTCCGTGATCTGGCTGCCCACCATGCCGGTGGCTCCGTACACAACGATCTTCATCTGCGACTCCTTCTGCTTGTGCCCCTATAGTATGCGCTGGATATCAGTATCCTCAAACGGCTATAGTGACTCCGTGGATAGCATCCAATCGGCCAACGTGATGGACCCCGCCTGCCCCTCACGCGAAGTGCTGCGCCGCATCGGCGAACGCTGGACGCCGCTCGTCATGGAGGCCCTCAGCACCGGGCCACTCCGCTTCACCCGGCTTCGCGAGGCGGTCGGCGGCGTCACCCCGCGCGTCCTCACCGCCACTCTCCGAGGGCTTGAGGAGGACGGGCTGCTCACGCGCACGATCTACGCCGAGGTGCCGCCGAGGGTGGAGTACGAGCTGACGCCGCTCGGCGAGTCGTTGCTCGAGCCCATCCACGTCAACCGGCGATGGGCCGAGACGCACCTGCACGACGTACTCGCGGCGCGCGAGCGCTGGGACTCCGCGCAGACACAGACTGGATCCTGAATACCCCCATGGGTATGCTCAGCGCATGAGTGACTGGTCGCGACGCCGTTGGCTGTCGGCAGTGCTGTCCGCCGCGCTCACCGTGCTCGTGGTCGCCATCCCGACCGCCATGATCCCGACGCCCATCTTCGGTCGCGCCGTGGCCGTGACGTGGTGGTCATGGCCCGTGCTTCTCGTGACCGCCGCGCTGAGCGGTCTGCTGTTCGCGACGTACGTGCGCGAGCCAGGCACCGGCGCCGAGGAAGCGGACCTCGACCGACCGTCGAAACTGGGTGCCGCCGGTGGCGTACTCACCTTCTTCGCCGTCGGCTGCCCCGTATGCAACAAGATCGTGCTCCTGGCACTTGGAGCATCCGGAGCGCTGCAGTGGTTCGCGCCCATCCAGCCCGTGCTCGCGGTTGTCGCCGTCGCCCTCCTCGCGTACTCCCTCAAGGTCCGCCTCGCCGGCGAGCGCGCGTGCCCGGTGCCAGCCGCCGGCTAGTTATCCACAAGGGCTGTTGCGGTCGACACTGCGGGGGCCGAGAATGCTTCCAACGTACGGACCCACCCCCGTGCCTAGGAATCCCTGTACCTCCTGGACATTCGGCGGTGTCGCCCACCGGAGGAGACAGACATGGCCCACCCCCGCAGGTTTCTCGTCGGCATCGCCCTCGCGGTCGCTGTCCTGGCTGCCTGTACGCCGTCGACGACCGCCACGATTCCCACCGTCGCCACGAGCAGTGCCATGCCCTCGCCGACGCCCAGCGTGACGTACGGGCCGAACCAGACCGCCGCCCTCGCCGCCGTGACGGGGTACTACGCCTGGTGGAACGCGGCACGGAAGAACCCTCGGGATCCGCAGTTCAAGGAACTGCCGAAGTACATGGATCTGAACGCTGCGGCATACGGTCCCACGATCGGTGACGTGAACGCCCTCGCGTCCGATGGATTCCGCCAGGTTGGGGACATGGTTCCCACCAGCATGGCGCTCGACCCGGAGAACTCCGCCAAGATCACCGTGACGCTGTGCCTGGACCGCACAGGTACCCATCTTGAGAACTCGGCAAGCGCGACGGTTGACCCCATCGACGCCCACACCGGAGCAACGATTCCCGCTGCCCAGGCGTTCACGCGCAAGTCGTACGCGATCGAAACGGCGGTGAAGGGAACCGCGCGAGTGATCACCGGTCTGACAGGCGGCACATCCCCATGTTGAGAACGCTGCTCCGCGTTCTGTTGGGCCTCGCTCTGGTGGCGGGATTGTTCGTGATTCTGCCCGCTCCCGCGCGCGCCGACTTCTGCTTCCATTCCTTTGAGGGCACGTGCCAGTACATCGCCATCACCGGTGATCCGCCAGGCGAGCCCTGCCTTCGCAAAACCCAGATCGTCGACTGCATCACAGGCATCAAGGACCATGGCACGGGGTACTGGTCGAACATCTATGTCGGGTACCTCGTCGAACTCCCGACCAGCTGGATCTGGACGGGAGATCTGGCCAGCGGCACCTTCGGTCTCTTCCTCGATCCGAAGCTCGGGCCGACCACAGGCATGTCCGAGGTGATTCTTCCCATTCGACCCGTCGGCCCCGACCCTCGGCAGCTGGCGAACCAGGCGATCGCGGCGATGAACCTGCAGCCGATCACGATCGGGATCGTGCCGGAGCCGTACCCCAACCGTGTCGGACTTGTCGGTCTGCCCACATGGATGTGGGTGGAGAACCCCACCGAGAACACGGTCGGGCCGATCACCCGCACGGCGGGCACCGGGGCGGCCACCGTCACCGCGACTGCCAGAATGACGCGGATCGTGTGGGTGATGGGCGACGGCACCACGATCACGTGCACCACCATCGGCACGAAGTACGAGGATCGCTACGGCAAGAGCCCGTCGCCCACGTGCGGCCACCACTACACGAAGCAGGGGACCTACACGGTCAGCGCCACCTCGTACTGGGACATCGCCTGGACCGGCCTCGGCCAGACCGGCACGATCCCGGCCCACTTCACATCCACCGCGACCATCACGATGGGCGAGCTCCAGGTCATCACCACCGGCTGACGGTCATCCCAACGGCCGATGCCCGACCCCCCGATCTGCGAGTTCGGCCAACCGGGTCGGCAACCCGGCCACGAACTCCTCGTACGGTGGGCGCTCGGCCCCGAACCATCCCACATCCGCCATGGCGATGAGCCGCGGGAAGGCCATGTACCAGAGGTGGTCGGCGGTCGGGATGTACTCACTCCACAATTGAGCCTGTAGCCCGAGCAGGTGCGACGGGTCGCTGAGCCCCGCGTACGGGTCGTACGCGTACACCTGCTCCAGCGTCGCCCCACTCCCGATCGACACCGGCTCGCCCTCGTCGGACCCGTGGGCATGATCGAGGTAGAGCAGCGACGGTGCCTGGACGACATCGACTCCAGCCCGGCTGGCCCGTCCGGCCGCGTCGGTCCAGTCGCGCCACGCCATGACGACCGGATCGCCGACGGGTACGCCTTCGTCGATGATCTCGTCCCACCCGACGAGCCGCCGTCCGCGACTCGACAGAAACTCGGCGATCCGCCCGGTGAACCAGGTCTGCAGGTCGGCGACCGAGCCGAGACCCAGCTCTGCGACCTGTGCGCGCGCGATTGTCGACGCCTCCCACTCCACCTTCGGCACCTCGTCGCCGCCGATGTGCACGTACGGCGCGTCGAACACCTCGACGATCTCCGAGAGGATGTCCGTACAGAACACCAGGCCGGTCTCGTCCACCCTCAGCACCTCGGGGTAGATGCCCCAGCTGCGCGCGACACCCATCGCCGCAGGCTCGTACCCCAGCTCCGGGTACGCCGCCCTGGCCGCTCGCATGTGTCCCGGCAGGTCGATCTCGGGGACGACCATCACCCCTTGTGACCGCGCATAGGCGACCAGATCCCGCAGCTCCGCCTGCGTGTAGAAGCCACCGTGCCTGACCCCGTCGTACACGTTGAACTCGTTCTCGGGGTGCAGTTCCTCGCGGCCGTAGTTGCCCGGTCGCCCGACGACCGTCGACTCGCGCCAGGCGCCGACCTCGGTCAGCCGTGGCCAGGCGCGCGACTCGAAGCGCCACCCCTGGTCGTCGGTCAGGTGGAGGTGCAGCACGTTGAGCCGCAGCAACGCCATGGCGTCGACCATCCGGCGGACCTCGTCGATCGGCAGGAAATGGCGCGCGACGTCGAGCATCACGCCGCGCCATCTCAGCGCGCCGCCGTCGGTGGGCATCGTCTCGAGCTCGCTCACGGAACCAGGATCACCTTTCCGGTCGTCGCGCGCCCCTCGAGCGCGCAGTGGGCGTCGCCTGCCTCAGCGAGCGGGAAACGGGCTCCGATGCGTACGTCGAGCGAGCCGTTCCGTACGGCCTCGAAGACCTCGCCGCTGCGCCACAGCAGTTCGTCGCGGGTCGACGTGTAGTGGCCGAGCGACGGCCTCGTGATGAACAGCGAGCCGCCACCGTTCAGCCGCTGAAGGTTGAAGTCGGGCACCTGGCCCGAGGACCCGCCGAAGAGCACCATCATCCCCCGCGGCCGCAGGCTCGCCAGGGAGGCGTCGAAGGTCGCCTTGCCCACCCCGTCGTACACCACGTGGACGCCTTGACCGTCCGTCGCGTTCTTCACGAGGACCGGCAGCTCGCTGGTCAGGTCGCCGAGCTCGTCATAGCGAATGACGGTGTCCGCGCCGGCCGCTCGAGCAAGTTTCTCCTTGTCAGCGGTCGATACGGTCGCGATCACGCGTCCGCCCCGACTGACGATCAGCTGGGTCAGCAGCAGTCCCACACCACCCGCAGCGGCGTGAACGAGCGCCACGTCTCCGGACTTGACCGGATACGTCGACGCCGCCAGGTAGTGCGCCGTCATGCCCTGCAGCGGCACCGCGGCCGCCACCTCGAGGTCCACCTCGTCGGGCACCGGCAGGGTCCGGTCGGCCGACACGACGACCAGCTCGGCGTACGAACCGGCGGCGTCCGACCACGCCACGCGGTCCCCGAGATCGACATCGGCCACCCCGTCGCCCAGCGCGACGACCACGCCGGCCCCCTCGCTCCCCACGACGTGCGGGAACGGCGTCGGGTAGACCCCGCCCCGCCTGTACGTGTCGATGAAGTTCACGCCCGCAGCTGCCACCCGTACCAGGACCTGCCCCGGGCCGGGAGTCGGATCGGGCAGTTGTACGAGCTCGAGGACACCTGCATCGCCCGCCTCGCGGGCCTGGATTACGCGCATGGTGCGACTGTACGACGTGGTCCTGACAGATCCGGAGTACGGGCACCGGCCCCTCTCTTGCCCGACGGGCGCCAGCCGTCCCTTCGTGCCGCAAATCCGCCAGGATTGCCTCGCGCGGGGTGGCTGAGGGCCTCTCGGAAGGGAATCTTGGCGGATTTCGCGCACATCCACGCCCGGAGAGAAGCGAATCCGAGAAATCTTCGCCACCCCTGAGCGTGAGCCTGTGGATAACTCAAGCAGCCACCCCTCGTACTTCCCTAGCCTCCTGAATGAAGGAGGTCACACCCCATGACTGACGTAGAGATGCCCGACATGTTCGACCGGCTCGCCGAGGAGGCCGAACGCTGGGCGAACCAGTTCCCCGAGGTTCCCGAGTTCGATCTGTCGAGTGACAGGGAGGTGTCTGGTACGGATCCGGCCGGACACGTCGAGGTCACGATGCAGGACTTCAAGGTCGCGTCGATCCACATCGACGACGCCTGGTTCTCGGAGTCGATGCCGAGCCTGATGCAGATCGAGCAGGCGGTGAAGGCCGCGGTGAACGGCGTGCTCGGCGAGTACTGGGCCCAGGAGCTCCAGGAGGCCAAGGACCATCACACGCCCATGGGCGAGATCGCCGCCGGGCTCCAGGAACTCTCCATCGGGTTCCGGGCCGCGTTCGAGAACGCGGTGGCGCGACTGGAGGCCCACGAATGACCGACATCAGCTTCACCCCCTCGGCATGGCAGAAGGCAGGGGGTGCGTACGAGCAGGCGGGCGCCGATCTCGTCACCGCCGTCGTCACTCACCTGTCCGTCCTCGACGTCGCCCAGATCGGCTGCGACAAGGGGTCTCACCTCATCGACCAGGCCCTGACGCTCGTGATCCCGGCGGTCAAGGAGGCGTTCGATGCCGCCTGCCGCGATCTCGCCGACAACATGACCGGCATCGGGCAGGCGATGGTCGAGACCGGCGCGGCGTACGCGGAGCTCGAACAGTCCCAGGCCGACCTGGCATCGATGATCAGTCAGGAGGCGTGATGGCGATCACCCTTCCGGGCTGGCTGGTCGAGGCGATGTCGTTCCTCGGCTACGACTTCCCGCAGACCAACGAGGACGTGCTCCACCAGTGGGCCGACCACCTCAAGTCCTTGGACGGCACCATGCTGGCCGCACACGAGGACTTGCTGGCCGCCGTACGGCACGTGGCCGAGCACAACCACGGCCCAGCCGCTGACGCGTTCGCGACGTACGTGTCGGGCACGGACAGCGACGCCGAGGCCCTCGTGCGGTTCAGCGAGGGCTGCGAGATCGCGGCGGCGGGCTGCGACTACTGCGGGTACGCCGTCGTCGTGCTCAAGGGAGTCATCCTCTTCCAGCTCGCGCTCATGGCCCCGGCCATCGTCGCCGGCCCCGTCAGCTTCGTGCTGAAGAAGGCCGTGGAATGGGCGATCAACCAGGCCATCAGCATCGCGGTCACCAAACTCGTCAGCTGATGGCCAGGTTCACGACCGCGGCCCGCGCCCTGCGCGGACCGTTCAAGAAGCTCGTCCGGAAGTTGGAGCTCACACTCCGAAAGCCGATCGTCAAGAAGCTCGGTCCCGTCGGGCGCCACATCGACGCTCGCTTCCGGGCGAAGGACGCCGAGTCCGCCCTCGCAGGAGCCGCAGCCAAGGCGGCATCCCTGCGGGACCTCCCCAAGAAGTCGTGGCCCAGGGCAGCCTCGGCGGCTGTCGACTCGAGAACGGGAGCGGTCGTCGGCCTGGGCAAGTCCGGCGGAAGCCCAGTGGTCCCGCCCAGTTTGCGGTCAGTCCTGCCAAGCCCATCCCTTTCACCCTGGTGGGAAGCAGACAACTGCGCGGAAGTGGCCGCCGCAAGCGAGGCCATCGGCAATGGTTCAGCACTGGAGAACCTGGTGATCCGCACCGTCAGGGTCATCGATGGGTTGCCCTTCGATCCCTGCCCGAACTGCAAGACTTGGGCCGTCTGAAAGGACCGAACATGGACGCACACGAACTGCTCCGCGGCGCTGGGTGGGCGATCGGGAGATCGGTCGATATCAGCACGGACATCGCCGACCTTGCGAGGGCCGGATTCTCCGTCACACCTGCCGCCGAGGCCTTCTTGCGCGAGTACAACGGCCTTGAGATCCACTCCGAGACCACGACGACCCCATTGCTGATCGACGGCTCGTACGTCGCGCGGACGACGGTCGTTGAGTGGTGCGAGGCCTATTCCGCTGCTGTCGGCTCCACGCTTGTCCCGGTCGGCGAGTACTCCCACATGGTGCTGTACATAGATGCCGAAGGAGGCCTCTGGGGCGCCTACGACAACGTCTTCGGGCGAGGCGGGGACACGCTCGCCGACGTCGTACAGGGCCTGTTCCTCGAACCGAAATGGACGTTCGATCGGCGCCTCGAGTGACGACTCGTGACACTCCAGCCGTGGGCGACGGTGCCTGAGGCCTCGGTCGCCCAGCCTGTTCGCGCGGTTCGATCGTCCCTGCAACCCCTCGAACCGTTTCAAACTAGTTTGACGTCTAACGATTTGGTAACGACTCGAGGACCCCGGAGGGCTTCAGGGAGGTGCGCTGACGCCGGCCACCGGAGGGCCATCCAGTCAGAGCCATCAGGCCCGAGGCACCGCGCTGAGTGGATCAGAGGCCACCGAACCCTGGGCGCGCCAACAGACGCCTGACAAGGGATGACGGTGAAGAAGAAGATCTGGCGCGCTCGGAGGGACTCGAACCCCCAACCTGCTGATCCGTAGTCAGCTGCTCTATCCATTGAGCCACGAGCGCTTGGTTGAACCGAGAGTTGAGTCTAGCCCACAGCCCTCGTGACCGTCCAAACCGATCCCGAGGCAAGCGTTTACCCTTGTCAGGACGTATAACCCGGACGGCTCTCCCTCGTCAAGAGCATCGATTCTGCGGGTCTACGCTTCTGAATGTCCCCTCACAGCCGAGGAAAATCGGAGGCTCAGATGACCACCAACCCGATCACCGTCAACGCCCCAGCAGAGGCGCCCGCAGACCTCGTGGCCTGGGTCGAGCAGGTCGCGTCGCTGACCACGCCCGACACCATCTACTGGTGCGACGGGTCCATTGAGGAGCGTGACGGGCTCTACGCCCAGATGGTCGCCTCGGGCACGTTCATCAAGCTGAACCCGGACAAGCGTCCCGACAGCTACCTGGCCCGCTCGCTGCCGTCCGACGTGGCCCGGGTCGAGTCTCGTACCTTCATCTGCTCCGAGAAGGAGGAGGATGCAGGCCCCACGAACAACTGGGCCGATCCCGCGCAGATGAAGGAGACCCTCAAGGGCGTCTTCGACGGCTCCATGCGCGGTCGCACGATGTACGTCATCCCCTTCTCCATGGGGCCCCTCGGCGGCAACATCTCGCGTCTCGGCATCGAGATCACCGACAGCCCGTACGTCGTGGCCAACATGCGCATCATGACCCGCATCGGCACCGACGCCCTCACGCTCATCGCCGAGACCGGCGAGTTCATCCCCGCAGTCCACTCCGTCGGCTACCCGCTGGTCGACGCGCTCGGCAACGCGCGCCCCGACGTCACCTGGCCTTGCAACGACGACAAGTACATCACCCACTTCCCCGAGACCAAGGAGATCTGGTCGTACGGGTCCGGCTACGGCGGCAACGCGCTGCTGGGCAAGAAGTGCTACGCGCTGCGCATCGCCTCGGTCCTCGCCCGCGACGAGGGCTGGCTGGCCGAGCACATGCTGGTGCTCAAGATCACGGGCCCGGACGGCCGCGTCTACCACCTCACGGCTGCGTTCCCGAGCGCCTGCGGCAAGACGAACCTCGCCATGCTCCGGCCGACGATCCCCGGCTGGACCGTCGAGACGGTCGGCGACGACATCGCCTGGATGCGTCCCGGACCGGACGGCCGTCTGTACGCGATCAACCCCGAGGCCGGCTTCTTCGGCGTCGCGCCGATGACCTCGCTGAAGACCAACCCGACCGCGCTGCTCGCGCTCGACCACGACGTGATCTTCACCAACGTGGCGCTCACCGACGACGGCGACATCTGGTGGGAGGGCATGACCGACGAGGTCCCCGCCCACCTCATCGACTGGCAGGGCAACGACTGGACGCCCGAGTCCACGACCCCGGCCGCCCACCCGAACAGCCGCTTCACGGTCCGCGCCGACCAGGCGTCGTCCATCGCCGCGGACTGGGAGGACCCGGCCGGCGTGCCGATCGACGTCATCCTGTTCGGTGGCCGCCGCGCGACCAACATCCCGCTGATCTCCGAGTCGTACGACTGGGAGCACGGCGTCTTCGTCGGCGCGACCGTGGCCTCGGAGCAGACGGCTGCCGCCGAAGGCACGGTCGGCGCCCTGCGTCGCGATCCGTTCGCCATGCTGCCGTTCTGCGGCTACAACATGGCCGACTACTGGGCGCACTGGCTCGAGGTCGGCAAGTCACTCGGGGACAAGGCGCCGAAGATCTTCCAGGTGAACTGGTTCCGCAAGGACGCGGACGGCTCGTACCTATGGCCGGGCTTCGGCGAGAACTCCCGTCCGATCGAGTGGGCCCTTCGCCGCATCAACGGCGAGGTCGGCGCGGTCGACGCCATCAGCGGCCGCATCCCGGCCGCCGGTGACCTCAACGTCGAAGGCCTCGACATGGACGAGACGGACATCGCCAAGTTGTTCGCCTTCGACAACGACGCCTGGTCCGCCGAGGCCGACGTCACGGCCGAGTACTTCTCGCAGTTCGGCGAGCACGCCCCTGCCGAGCTGTACGGACAGCTGGACAAGCTGAAGGCACGGATCGCCGCCCACGAGGGCTGATCCCCCAAAGACCGAGGGCCTCCCGTTGCCAGGCGGGAGGCCTTCGTCATGCAGGAGGCGCGCGCACGCCTCGTACAACGACTGACGGCCCCGACTCGATGAGTCGGGGCCGTCACGTCTGGCGGAGGCGGCGAGATTTGAACTCGCGATGGGATTTGTGTCCCAAACCCGCTTAGCAGGCGGGCGCCATAGACCGTACTAGGCGACGCCTCCAGATGCCTGAGAAATGCTACCGGTAGGCACCACCGCTCACCAACTGGCTACCACCCGCACCCGGAGCGCCCGCGACCCGGGCCACCGCCGTACGATGACAGGCACTGTCCCCCCCGGAGGTACACCATGTCGGATGAGCCGAGGCGTGGCATCGCCCCGCATGCCGAGCCCGAGCGTCCCAGCGAGGTGGCCTCGGTCCCCGACCACCCCAGCGGCCCCTCCCGAGCATGGACGGAAGCCACCCGACCGTACGAGACGCGGCCGGACACCGAGCCGACGTCGGCCACGCCGGCGTACCGCCCGGCGGCCACCCCGGCCTGGTACCCACCGCTGCCCGACTCGGAGCCCCGCCCAGCGCTCGCCGACTTCCCCCCGGCCCAGCCCGTTGACGACGCTCAGCCCGCCCCGTACAGCCCGGCCCAGCTGTCGATCTTCGCCTCACCTCCTCCCCACCTTCCGCCGGCCCCTGCCGCCACTCCGGCCGACCCGGCCTTGTCCGGGGAGCTGGCACGGCATTCCACCGAACCCCGCGCGTCCACAGGGGGATCATTCGGCGGCGCACTCGGCTGGACGATCGCAGGCACCCTCGTGCCCGGCATCGGGCTGATCCGCGGTCGCCGACCCGTCGTGGGGATCCTGACGCTGCTCGCGTTCCTCGCGCTGGCCGGAGGCGTCGGCTATCTGCTGTACGAACGGCACCTGGCCGTCCGCGTCGCGATGAACCCCGGCGCCGCCATCATCATCGCCGCAGCCTGCGCGATGCTCGCGGTTCTCGTAGCGGGCATGGTGCTCGCCACGTACATCGCCAACCGGCCGACGAGGGTCCGCGGTGGCCAGCGGGTGCTGGGCGGCCTCGTGGTCGCCCTGCTGTGCTTCGCCGTCAGCGCCCCCCTCGCTGTCGGGTCGGCGGTCAGCTACAGCCAAGCCCGCCTGGTCAGCACGCTGTTCGCGAGCAGCGCCAGCGCTACCCGCCCGACCATCGTCGTGGGCCCGACCAACGACCTGTGGTCCCAGACCCCACGGATCAACGTGCTGCTGCTCAGCGGAACCGGGGGCACCACCGACTCGATGATCGTGGCCAGCATCGACACGGCAACCGGGAACACGGTGCTGATCTCGGTGCCGCGCACGATCGCGAAGCTCCCGTTCCCCGAGTCGTCGCCGCTCCGGACGTACTTCCCGGACGGCTATTGGGACGGCGTGAGCGCTCAGAACCCGGCGTCGTACGCCAGCAGCATGTGGTCGACGCTGCCGTCCAAGGTCCCCGCGAACGCTCTCGGCACGACGTCCAACCTCGGCGCCGACGCGCTGAAACTCGCCATCGGCGAGGCCCTCGGGCTGCGGATCGACTACTACGTGTACGCCGACCTGGCCACCCTGTACACGCTTCTCGATGCCCTGGGCGGCGTCACCCTCAACGTCACCAGCCCCATCCCCGCAGGGGCCTCGGCCGCGGTGAACGCCGGTGCGGGACGCCAACTCGACGCGAACCAGACCCTCGCGTACGCCTGGTCCGGCTCCTCGGACGCCGAGCTCATGCTGCGCCAGCGCTGCGTCATTGACGCGGTGATGACGCAGATCGGCCCGCTCACCGTGCTGCGCTACGCCGGCATCGCCAAAGCCGGGGCCACCGCTCGGACGGACGTGCCGCAGAGCATGTTGGCGATGTTGACGGAGCTGGCTGTACGGGTGCGGCGGGGTCAGGTCACCAGCCTGCAGTTCACTCCCGGCGCGAACGGGTTCGACGCGGCCAACCCGTCGTTCGCGACGATGCGTCAGCAGGTCTCGGCTGCCGTCGCCGGATCCGTCGACGCCACCTCTGCCAAGTCCTCGCCCGCCATACCGATCAGGCAGGCCTGCGCCTACTCCTGACCGCTCAGCGCGGCACCACCCCGTACCCCCGGCTCTTGTCGAGGTAGTGGGCCATGTCGCCCTCGAGCTGGGTGACGTCGCGTCCGACAAGGAGCGTGCGCCGGTCGTGGTCGTGGTGGAGGGTCAGCTGGGTGCCGTCGGCGGTGCGCGTGACGCGCGTCACATCCGCCCAGCGGCCGGTGTGATCGCCGGAGCTCGCGTGGATCGCGTACCCCTCCTCGTCGAGGTCCACCGACACCTTGTAGCGACGCACGCTGCTGACCGTCGCGCCCAGCAGCACGAGCCCGCCGGCCAGGATCAACGCCCCTAGCGACACGATCCAGATGCTGCCGCCGATCTTGCCGAGCACGACGACGACAGCGCCGACGATCGACAGGATCGCTGACAGCGCGTACGCGCGCAGCGGTTGCACCGGACGCATCACATGCGTGGTCATCCCAAACCTCCAGTCCCCGCGGCGAGGGTGGGATTTGAACCCACGGGACGTTGCCGCCCGGCCGCTTTCAAGGCGGCTGCACTAGGCCACTATGCGACCTCGCCAAGCCCGCGGGTTTCCCCGCTGGTCGGCTCATCCTAGTCGGCGGATGAGGTCGTTCGGGCGGTCCGTACGCGGTAGGCGACCTGTGACAGGCTGTGGACATGCGCGCCGTCGACGTCATCGAACCTGGTGGTCCAGAACAGCTCACCGTCACCGACCTGCCCGATCCTGTCGTAGGCCCAGGCGAGGTGCTGGTACGGGTCGTGGCCGCGGGCGTCAACCGCGCCGATCTGCTCCAGCGTCAAGGCTTCTACCCACCGCCCCCGGGCATCTCGACGGTGATCGGGCTCGAGGTGTCGGGCCACGTCGAAGCGGTGGGATCTGAGGTCGAGGGCTGGGCGATAGGCGACGACGTGGTCGCGCTGCTCGCCGGCGGCGGCTACGCGGAGCTCGCGGTCGTACCGGCCGGCCAATGCTGCAGACCGCCCTCCGGGGTGGACCTCGTGACCGCTGGCGCGCTGCTCGAGGTGGCGGCGACCGTGGTCTCCAACCTGTCGCGCGTCGGCTACGCGGATGGCGAGACGTTCCTGGTCCACGGCGGCGCCGGCGGCATCGGCGCGTTCGCGATCCAGTACGTAAAGGCGCGTGGCGGTCGCGTCCTCACCACCGCTGGGTCTCCCGAGAAGCTGGAACAGTGCCGAGCGCTGGGCGCAGACGTGGCGATCGACTACCACGAGGACTGGGCAGCCGCCGTGAAGGAGGCGACGGGGGGACGCGGCGTCGACGTGCTGCTCGACGTCATGGGCGCGAAGTACCTCGAGGCCAACGTCGCGTCCCTGGCCCGCAATGGTCGGCTCGTCGTCATCGGGCTTCAAGGCGGCCGCAAGGGCACGCTCGACCTGAACGCGCTGCTGACCAAGAATGCGCTCGTCACCGCCACCTCGCTGCGGTTCAGCCCTCCCGACCGCAAGGCCGAGATCGTGGCGATGGTCGCGCGCGAGGTCTGGCCGCTGTACGAGTCGGGGCAGATCGAACTGCCGGCCGTACGACAGTTCGCGCTCGACGATGTACGGGCGGCACACGAGTGGCTCGGCTCCGGCTCCGCCAGCGGCAAGGCCGTGCTCGTCGTCTGACACGCCTCGTACGGCGAAACAGGCACGCAGCGCCTCCGCGCGATCCCGTACTGTCGGTCAGGGTCCATTGCTGCACAGGGGGTGTCGTGTTCGGTCGGTACGACGAGGTGCTGCGTGTGCCCGCCTTCCGCAAGGCCGAGCTCATCTCACTGCTCGCGCGGATCCCGCAGTACGGGTTCGGCGTCACGCTCACCCTGCACGTGGTCCAGACGCTCGGCATGAGCTACACCGCGGCGGGCGTGGTCGCGGCCGTGTACACCGTCGCTGCCGCGATCGCCGCCCCCTGGCGCGGCCGCCTGCTCGACCGGCTCGGTCTGCGCCGCACCCTGTTGCCCTCGCTCATCATCGTGCCGCTGGTCTGGGGCGTCGCACCGTTCCTGCCGTACTGGCTGCTGATCATCGCCTGCGGCGTCGGTGGTCTGTTCTCGCTGCCGCTGTTCTCGCTCATCCGCCAGATCGTCGTGGCCGCCTCGCCGCCGGGCGCGCGTCGTACAGCGCTCTCGCTCGACTCCGTCCTCGTCGAGATCAACTTCATGATCGGGCCACTGCTGGCGATCCTGGCCGTGACGAGCTTCGGCACACGGCGGACGCTGGTCGCGCTGACCGTGCTGAGCTCGCTCGGCGGCGCGGCGCTCGCGTGGGTGAACCCGCCGCTGATCCCGCCGCGCGAGTCCGGCGATGAGGCCGAGCCTGGCCCCGCGCCCCGCCGTCGCGAATGGCTCAGCCCCGCCGTGCTCGGCGTGTACGGGGCGGTGCTCTCGGCCGGCATCATCCTGTCCGGCACCGACGTCTCCCTCGTGGCCGCGCTCCGCGGGTTCGAGCGCACCGACCTGCTCGGGCTCGTCATCACCGTCTGGTGCGCGGGCTCAGCCATCGGCGGGCTCGTGTACGGAGCCATGCACCGCTCGATCCCCTCGCCCCTGCTGCTGACCGGGTTGGCGGCGCTCACCCTGCCCGTCGCCCTCGCCGGCACCATCCCTGCGGTCTTCGTCATCATGGCGGTGGCCGGGCTCTTCTGCGCCCCGCTGATCTCGGCGACCGTCGACGAGGTCAGCGGACGCGTGCCCGAGTCCGTCCGCGGCGAAGCCATGGGCTGGCACGGCTCCGCGCTCACCGCCGGCTCGTCCCTCGGCCCGCCGATCGTCGGGCTGGTGCTCGACACGTACGGCTGGCGGGCCGGGTTCGTGGCGACGGGAAGCATCGGTCTCGTGGTGGCTGCCATCGTCGTCGTGGTGACCGCTCGGCGTCGCCTGGCCTGAGTCCGCCTAGCTCGTCCAGGCCCTCCAGAGAGCGGCGTACTCCCCGTCGACCTCCAGCAGCTGCTGGTGGCTGCCCAGCTCGGCGACCCGCCCGTCGATGACGACCGCGATCCGGTCGGCGTCGTGGGCGGTGTGCAGGCGGTGCGCGATCGCCACGACCGTACGTCCCGTGAGCAGGGCGTGCATCGAGCCCTCGAGGGTACGAGCCGTGCGCGGATCGATCAGCGAGGTGGCCTCGTCGAGCACCAGCGTGTGCGGATCCGCGACGACGAGTCGCGCAAGCGCCACCTGCTGGGCCTGGGCGGGCGTGAGCTGGTGCTGTCCCGAGCCGACCGTGGTGGCCAGGCCCTCGGGCAGCCGGTCTATCCAGTCCGTGGCGCCGACGGCGGCCAGCGCCGCTCGTACGTCGTCATCGTCACTGTTCTCCCTTGCCAGCACGATGTTCTCGCGCAGCGTGCCCACGAACACGTGGTGCTCCTGCGTGACGAGAGCCACCTCTGTGCGCAGCACGGGCAGCGGCAACCGGGTCGCCTCAACCCCGCCGATGCTCACCGATCCTGCGCGCGGCGCGTTGATGCCGGCGAGGAGACGCCCGAGCGTCGACTTGCCCGAGCCGGACGGACCCACGATCGCCAGCCGCTCGCCAGGTTCGAGATCGAGCGTGACGCCGTGCAGCACGTCGTGGCCCTCGCGGTACGCGAAGTACAGATCCTTGCCCACCAGACGGTCGCCGGCCGGCAGGTCGTCGCCGGACTCCCGGTCGGGCGGCACCTGCGCGATGCCGAGCAGGCGGGTCGTCGAGGCGAGCGCCATCTGCAGTCGGTCGAGGATCTGGATCATGTGGTCGATCGGCCCGTACAGCTGCTGGCTGTACAGGGCGGCCGCCGTGATCTGGCCCAGCGTGACCAGCCCGTGCGAGTATCCCCAGGTGCCGAGCAGCACGATGCCGATCAGCGGGCCCTGGAACGCGTAGTCGAGCGTGGTGAACAGCAGGTTGCGCAGCGCCAGCGTGTACCGCTCGGCCTGTCCCGACACGCTCAGGTCGTCGTCCGTACGCGCCTGTCGCAGCGTCTCGAGCCGCAGCGCCTCGACCGTACGGGCGCCCTCCACCGTTTCGGTCACGCCCGAGTTGATGCGGCTGTACGTGCCGCCCTCCGTGATGTAGCCCTTCGTCGCGCGCCGCAGGTACCACCGCACGATGAACACCAGCGCGGCCACGCTCACCAGTGTGGGCACGGCCAACAGCGGCGAGTTCACGGCCATCGCGCCGAACGACAAGACGATGAGTACGCCTTCGAGGATGAACGAAGGCAGCGCGTCGCGCGCCGCACCGCTCATGGTCTGGACGTCACGGGTCACCCTCGTCACGAGGTCGCCCGAGCTGGAGCCCTCGATCCGGGACAGGGGCAGCGCGAGCACGAACCGTACGACCTGCTCGCGCGCCCCCGCGAGCACTCCTTGGCCGAACACCACGGAGACCCGCTTGGCCACGAAGGTCGTGATGGCCTGTACGACGACGATCGCCGCCACCACGAGGGCGAGCGAGTCGAGCGAGGCCAGGTCGCCACCACCGGTCGCCGTGTCCACGAGGTTGCCGAGCAGCTTCGGCACGAGGAGCCCCGCGACGGCGGCCAGCACGTTGCCCGCGACGAGCGCGGTGAACATGCCGCGACGCGTCGAGAGCAGCTCACGGATGAAGGCGACAGCGGCTGAGGACGGGGCAACAGGCAGGCCGCGCACAGGCGTGCGCGAGGACGCGAAGTAGTCATTGGCGCGCTGCTGGCGCACGAGGTAGCGCTCACGCAGCGCCCGTACCCGGTCAGGCCACGGAGTCCCGCTCATTCTGTACAGGCGGTCCAGCACCTCAGGCACCGCCGGTTCGTCGGGCTCAGCGCGCCAGGTAGCGGCGGAGGTCGCCAGGAGATCCTCAGACACCTGCCTTCACCGCCTCATCGAGCTCCATGCCACGCGCGACCACATCGCGGTACGCGGCTGACTGCGCGAGCAGCTCCTCGTGAGTTCCGGTCGCGACGACCTTCCCGTCCGCGACCAGCGCGACGTCGTCGGCGTGCCGCAGCCAGAGCGGGGAGACCGTCGTCACCAGTGTCGTACGGCCTCGTCGTCGCTCCTCGACCCGGGCCGCGATCCGCGTCTCGGTGTGGGCGTCGACGGCCGACGTGGGCTCGACAAGAACCAGCACAGGCGGATCAACGAGCAAGGCGCGCGCGAGCACCACACGCTGCCGCTGCCCGCCCGACAGCCCGCGGCCGCGCTCCTCGACCTCACCTTGCCAGCCGTCGGGCAACGCGTCGTACACGTCCTCGGCGCAGGCAGCACGCAACGCGTCCTCGGCCGCCTCGCGCGACGCCGTGCCTCGCGGGTCGACGTTGCGCTGCAGCGAGCCGCCGAACAGCAGCGCGGAGGTGTCGCTGACCAGCACGTGACGTCGTACGTCGGCGATTCGGAACGCGGAGAGGTCCGTGCCGTCGAGGGTCACGCCCCACAGCCCGTGTGAGACCTCGGCGTCCTTGGCCGCGATGGCGGCGCGCTCGGCCATCCGGCGCTCACGCTCCTTGCGGGCCGCGCGGCCCTTGAGCTCGTCGTCGGACACGTCCTCGGGCGGCGCCTCGCTGCGCGGCAGGTAGCGGCCGAGCCGGTCGGCAAGAGCGGCGGTCTCGTCCGGCACCGCGGACACCAGCGCAGTGAGGTGGCCCGCCCGTACGACAAGGCCCGACGCGTCGTCGACCAGATCACCTTCGACGACGTCGGCCGGATGTTCGGGCTCCTGCCACGGCGGCGTCAGCGACAGCAGCGTGATCGCCTTGCGGGCTGACACCAGCCCGGTCGCCCAGCGTTGGACGCACTCGAAGAACGTCTGGATCGGCCACAGCAGGAACACCGCGTAACCGAAGAAGCTCACCAGCTGGCCAATGGTGAGCCGCCCGGCAGCCATCTCGTGCACGCCCTGCCACGTCAGCACGACGAGCATCAGACCCGCGAACAGCACCGACAGCGCCTGCACTCCCGCCTGCCAGGTGCCGGTCGCCACGCCCGCCTGGCGGGTGAGCTGCGACTGGGCGGCGTACGAGCTGCCGAACGTCTCCTCGCCGCCGATGCCGCGCAGGATCCGCAGCCCGGAGACGATGTCGGTGACGCGGCTGGTGAGGTCGCTCGACCGCTTCCTCTCGACCTGCTGCGCGTGGTGGAGCGGCCGGAGCAGGAACGTGCTGGAGGCGACCAACAGCGGCGACGCGATGAGCACGATGATGCCCAGCTTCGGCGAGGTGTTGATCATGATGACGACGAGCAGGGCGAACGCGCCGAAGGCCGCGACAGCGCGCTGCGTGACCTCGAGCACGGCCCCGAAGACGTCGGAGTCGCCCGAGCTGACGCTCAGCACCTCACCGGTCGGCGTGCGGCGAGGCAGCACGTGCCCGAGCTCGACAACCTTGGCGACGACGAGCTCCATCGTGCCGTACAGGGTCACCAGCCAGGCGCGCACGACGTACGTATGCCACAGGATCCCCATCGCCGTGCCGAAGCCGATCGCGACGAACAGGAACACACACCACGCCACGGTCGAGCCGAGGTCTCCCGCCAGGATGCCGCCGTCGATGGCCCGCCCCACCGCGTACGGCGACAGGGCCGGCGGCAGGAACCAGCACAGCCCGCTGAGCGCGCCGAGCGCCATCAGGCCGGGCTGGACGCGCATCAACCAGACGATGAAGCGCGCCGGGGAGCGGGTGTCGACGGGAATGCGTTCAGCGCGTACTCGAAGGCGGGGAGGGAAGTCGATCATGGCTCTCGCCACACTATGTGCCGCCTGTGACACTCGCCAAAGGAGTTTCCGCCACGCATCCCCGTTGGTCCATCCCGGCTTGTCAGCCCACGAACACGTCGGCCGCGGCCACGACCGCCCCGGACAGACCGGGCAGCCTCGTGTACTGCGCCTGCATGTTGATCATCTCGATGGCCTGCTGCGGCGAGTATCCGACGCCCCACTGCGACATGTCCTCGGTCGTGTGGGCATCACCCACCAAGGTCATGGGGAAGCCCCGGTACATCCCGCCGTAGAACGTG
The DNA here is from genome assembly GCA_027492675.1 of Propionibacteriaceae bacterium. Classification (GTDB taxonomy): domain Bacteria; phylum Actinomycetota; class Actinomycetes; order Propionibacteriales; family Propionibacteriaceae; genus Fen-668. The sequence continues at coordinate 61,685 of JAPUEI010000029.1, forward strand.
CTCCGGATGCACGCGTCCGACTGGGCCCCGCACAGGACGATGCTCTTTGCCGCGACGTCGGCCAGCCGCTCGGCCAGGTCTGTCTCGGCGAAGGAGTCCCCGTACGCCTTCTCCACGATCGGCTCGTCCTTGGCCGGTACGAGCTCGGGCACGATCTGCCACTCGGGTGTCCCCAGCACCAGATCCTCCGCGTGGTGACGCACCCAGATGACCGGGACCCCGGTCGCGCGCGCACGCTCCACCAGCCCGCGGATCCGCTCGATGACCTCCGGCGCGTCGATGCTCGCCGCCATCACCGACACCTGCACGTCCACCACGACGAGCGCCTGCTTTGTTGTGTTCTCAGCCATGGCTGCAACCTAACCGCCCCCACTGACAGAACCCGTTCCGCCAGCCGGTGCAGCGAAAATCATTGGCCCTGCCACAGCCTCGTACAGCACGATCGACCTCGCGATGGGGAGCAGCCTCACCGATGTCTCGGAAGGGGTCCTGCGTGTTCGAACCATCGCGCCTGCGCTGTCACGCACCGGCATAAAGGTCTCAAAAACCTCTGAGGTTCGAATCCTCACACTGCGTCGCCGGCGGGACATCAGCGTCGACGAGGACCCTGCGGGTCGACCACGAAACGTGGGGCGGCCCCCGTCCGCGCCGACCGTCCCGCCGGCGATGCAGACACACTCACCACCCATCGAAGGAGTACGTCCCATGTTCACCATCACCGTCGCGCCCGGATTCGCGGCCGTACGGTACGCGAAGGGCGCGTTCGTCGCCGTACTGCCGGCTGGTCGCCACACCACCCGACTCCGCTTCAACCACAGGCTCGTGGACGTTCGCGAGCGGCTGCTGCCGTTGGCGCTCCAGGAGATCCCTGCCGCCGACGGGATCCCGGTGCGCGTCGCGGCCACCCTTCGCGTCGCGATCGTCGACCCGCGGCTGTTCCTCGAGGCTGCCCAGGACGCGTTCGCGATGGTGTACCTGAGCACCCAGGTTGCGCTGCGTGAGGGACTCGCAGGACTCACGGCCGCCGAGCTCACCGCGCGCGGAGCGATGCTGCCGATCGCCGACATCACCGCACGTGTGCAAGGGGCGGCGACGCTCGTCGGCGTGGCGGTGCTCGAGGCCGTCATCAAGGACGTCGTGTTGCCCGTCGAACTGCGGCTCGCCGCGATGGAGCTCGCCACTGCGCAGCACCGAGCGGCGGTCGTGCTGGAGCAGGCTCGCGCCGAGACGGCCGCGCTGAGGTCCATGGCCAACGCGGCGAAGATGCTCGACGAGCACCCGGCGCTGGCGAGGCTGCGGCTCGTACAGGCGGCAGGCCCCGGCGCGCGGGTGGTGCTCCAGCTCGGGAACGGCCCGGCGGAGACGTCCGACTAGCCCACGCGTCACATCGGTACAGCCAACGGCTCCGAACTGCGGAAACGCGGTCCGCGAGCCGTTGGCTGTACGTGTTTGATGGTCACTGGGATCTGTCGGAGGTCGATGTCAGGATCACTCCATGGAGCTCGCAACCCTCGTCGCCGCGTCGGCCGAAGTGGCCGCGACACGCTCGCGCACGGCCAAGGTCGACGCGCTCGCGCGGTTGCTGCAGCTGGCGGCAGCGTCCAGCCGACGAGATGTCGCCCTGACGGCGGCGTTCATGTCGGGACGAGTTCCTCACGGACGACTCGGCGTCGGCTACCGCACGATCTCCTCGCTCCCGCCGGCCGCGGAGAGGCCGTCCTTGACCCTCGCCGACGTCGACGATGCCTTCACCACGCTGGCGATGGCGGCCGGGGCGGGGTCCGCGTCCCGACGCCGGGACGCGCTCGATGCTCTGTTCTCCTCCGCGACGGCGACCGAGCGCGACTTCCTGGCCGGGCTCGTCACGGGGGAGGTGCGGCAGGGCGCGCTCGACGGCGTCATGCAGCTGGCCGTCGCGCAGGCGGCAGACGTCCCGCTTGAGTCCGTACGACGTGCCGCCATGCTGGCCGGCCGACTCGACGCGGTGGCGCCGGTGGCGCTTCTGGACGGACTAGCAGGACTCGAGGCGATCACCCTGGAGGTGCTCCGGCCGATCGCTCCGATGTTGGCGGCGTCCGCCCCGTCTGTGGCCGACGCCGACTGCGACGGGCGGGCCGTGGTCCGTGGAGCGGAAGCTGGACGGCATCCGCATCCAGGCCCACAAGGTGGGATCCGAGGTGCGGGTGTTCACGCGCTCGCTGGACGACATCACCGATCGGCTCCCGGAGGTCGTCGAGGTGGTCGCCGCGCTGCCCGCAGACGAGCTCGTGCTCGACGGCGAGGCCATCGCCCTGTTCCCCGATGGGCGGCCCCAACCGTTCCAGATCACCGGGGCTCGTACAGCCTCCACGCGCGACCCCGACCAGCTGCGGGCGCAGACACCGCTCACGACGTACGTGTTCGACGTGCTGCACCTCGACGGCCGATCGCTGCTCGACGAGCCGCTCCGCACGCGGCGGGAGGTGCTGAACGGGCTCGTGGCGGCGCCGAACCGAGTCGCGTCCTTGGTCACCGACGACACCGACGCCGCGTCCCAGTTCTTCCTCGAGCAGGTCACCGCCGGCCACGAGGGCGTGGTGATCAAAGACCTTGAGGCTCCCTACGTCGCCGGACGTCGGGGTGGTTCCTGGGTCAAGGTCAAACCGCGACACACCCTCGATCTCGTCGTGCTGGCCGTGGAGCGGGGGTCTGGACGCCGCCGGGGAACGCTGTCGAACATCCACCTCGGCGCGCGCACCGGGGACGGGTTCGTGATGTTCGGCAAGACGTTCAAGGGCATGACCGACGAGATGCTCGCGTGGCAGACCGAGCGCTTCACGGAGCTCTCGACGTCCGATGACGGCTGGGTCGTGACCGTACGTCCCGAGCAAGTCGTCGAGATCGCCTTCGACGGACTGCAGCGATCGTCGCGCTACCCCGCCGGCCTCGCGCTGCGGTTCGCGAGGGTCCTGCGCTACCGCGACGACAAGTTGGCCGATGAGGCGGACACGATCGAGACCGTACGAATGCTGGCCGGTCCAGTCACTGGGTGACTCTGGCCACGGCGACGCGTGACTGGCAGTCTGAGGCCCCATGAGCCTCGCCTTCCTCGTGACCTCGCTGGTCATCATCGCCACCCCCGGCACCGGCGCGATCCTCACGATCGCAGCCGGGATCAAAGGTGGAAAGCGCCTATCGGTCGTGACGGCCTTCGGCTGCACGCTGGGCATCGTCCCCCACCTCGTCGCGGCCGTCACCGGCACGGCGGCGCTGCTCGCCATGGGCGGCATCGCGTTCGAGGTGCTGCGGTGGGTCGGCATCGCGTACCTGCTGTACATGGCCTGGTCGACGTGGCGTTCCACCGGTGCGTTGGCCATCGACGAGTCCGCGCCCCGGCGTTCGGCCCTGCGGACCATCGGAAGCGCGATCCTGGCCAACCTGCTCAACCCGAAGCTGACGCTGTTCTTCTTCGCGTTCCTCCCCCAGTTCATCCGCGCCGACTCCCCGAGCCTGCCGCAGATGCTGGCGCTGAGCGGCATCTTCATGGGGCTCACGTTCGTGGTCTTCGCGGCGTACGGACTGGCCGCGAGCTTCTTCCGTCGCCACCTCATCGAGCGGCCAGCCGTGACGCGCCGGATCCAGAAGGGCTTCGCCCTCGGCTACCTCGGCATCGGCGTGGGCCTCGCCACAGCGCACCGCTGAGGCGTTCATCGGCCGGGGCGGCCGCGCGGCCTCGAGATGGTGGTTACCGGGGCAGATGTCCGGGACAGAGCCACCAGGAGCCTCGCGATGGTGGTTACGACCACCCGAAACGGGCTCATAGCCACCGCCCTGTAGGCGAGCGCTCGAACCGGGCAGGGACTACGCCTGATAACCACCACCCCGAGGCCCGAACCCGGTAACGAGGCGCCGCTCAGCGCTGCGGCGCCCGGTGGTAGCGCAGCAGGTTCGGCGCGCCGCTGCACTCTGGCCCGATCCGTACGCCACCGAGTCGGCCCTCGTCGCGCAGCGCGTACAGCTTCGGGACGATCCGGTCTCGCAGCGTCATCGGGTCGATCGTGTTGAGGTAGACCTTCGTGCCGCCCTCGAACCCCGCCACCGTCGAGACCCGCCACTTGAGCGCGATCCGCCACGGCATGGGGATGTCGACGTCGATCGGCTGGTGATGCCACTCCTCGTTGCACGGCACGTCCGCGCCGGTCGCCGCGTGCATGGCGTGCACCAGGTCGCTGATCCCGCCGATCTCCTCGCGACTGTGCTCCCACGGCCACGTGCGCTCCGACTTCGAGTACATCTCGATGGTCGGGTACCGGTGCCCGAACCCGGCGAACGCGATCGCGTGGTCGTTCTCCGCAATCAGCAGGTTGTGGCGACTGGCGTAGTTGATCGCGGCTTCGTTGTACAGGTTGGGGTTCGTACGGAGCCGCGTGATCGCCAGCTCGTTCTGTACCCCACGCTCGTCGATGGCCACGAGCTGCTTGTGCAGGTGGTCGAACGACGCCCCCGCCGGCTTGAGCCAGTTCTGGAACACCGCCACGTACGGCGCGTACCGGTTGATCTCGTACAGCCTTCGCAGCGACTCGACCGTGAACTCCATGTAGCGGAAGTGCTCTTCGGGCGTCAGCGTGCCTGACGACGCCAGGTCGGCCGTCGTGGTCGCCTCGTCGGTGAAGTGCCGACGCGCGACGATGACGTCGTGGCCACCGCCGAAGAAGCCGGAGGCGTACTCGATGATCTCGTCCTCGGTCATCGCCGCGATGACCTCCGGGGTCCGGCCAGCCGCCCGCAGCTTGCCCTTCGCGACGGTGAGTACGTGCTCACGCCCCATCGGGCTGTCCAGGTAGCCGCGCCGCCTGTCGGCGATGTCCGACGGGATCTCGTAGCCGTAGTTGAGGTGCCAGTAGTCGTACGACAGGATCTCGAACAGGTTCGGCACCCGGCGGAACTCGGCGACCGTGTCGAACAGGTTCTCGGCAGCGGTGCGGTACGCCGTGCGCCACGAGGAGCCCTCTCGGATCACCCGCGACTTCTCGGGCGGGGTCTCCAGGTAGCGCTTCTGGCAGAACGCGCAGTGCGTGCCGTGGTCAGCCGGATCGAGCGGCGCGGGGTTCGTGGGGAGCACGCCGAGCGGCCGGTTTCCGCGCCCCGGGACGGTCCACACTTCGGTGCCCGAGAACGGGTTCAGCTGCTTGACGGTGCCGTCGCGCATGGTGGTGATGTACGCAGGGTTGGGCGCGTACGGGATCAGCATGCGCCCGACACTAGACCTGGCCGTACGGATGGGCCGGGCGACCCGCGACAAGGCCTCTCCTGGACGGGTACCAGGCCTCTCCCCGAGAGGTACCAGGCCTCTCCCCGAGGGGTACCAGACCTCTCTCCGAGCCATCTGAGTACCTTCCTGAGCGGGAAAGTGATCTCCTCGCGAGAGATGCTTGGCGGTTGGCGGGAACCTGATGTGCGCGATAGGTACCGGTACTCAGTGGGCGTGTGCGGACTACCTACTGAAGTCGGGTAGCACCGCCCACCTTCTGGTCGCCCTGCGACGGTTGGGATTTGGGACAGTGGTGGCGGCCCGTTGAACGGGCCTCATCGCACCACACAGGAGGACTCATCTTCATGACCGTGGCCATCCGCACCACTCCCGCTTGCGTCGCCGCCGCCCAGGTCTTTACGAACCCGCTCCTCGAAGAGCCCCTCCCCAGCAGCGCCACCGGAGCCCAGCGCCAGGCCCGCGCGATCCTTGTCGCCAAGGCCGGCGAAACCTGCGCGAAGTGCCCGATGTTCTCCTCCTGCCTGTACGACGCCGTCGTCGACCACGACGTGTACGGCTTCGTCGCCGGCACCACAGCCCGTCAGCGTCAGGAGATCCGCGCTGAGCTCGGCGTCCGTGTGGATCCGGAGGACTTCGACACTCTCGCGGGCGTCACCGCCCCCAACCGGCAGGTCGACCACACCGAGGTCCTGCGTCTGCGCAACGCCAACCCGGCCGACAGCCTCGAGTCGATCGCGCAGCGCCTCGGCTGCTCGCTGTCCACGGTGAAGCGCCACCTCCGCCGGGCCCGCAACGGCGAGGTCGTCGAGAAGACGACCACGTCCCGCCCCACGTCAGAGCAGGTGCTGGAGGCATACGACCTCGTCCTGGGCAGTTCCCGCCGCCGCGCCGCCTGATCCAAGACCCAACGCCCCGTCCGAGCCCGTCGGACGGGGCGTTGCCACGTCCGGCCACGAGCCGTACCCCGCAGTGGGAGGATGGAACCACTCGACGGAAGGTGGCGCGATGCCCCATCGCAACCTCGGTGCAGAGGTTCTTTCAGTGATCTTCAGCGTGTTCCTCGGGTTCGTGGTGGTCGCGTTCGTCGGCATCGCCGTGAACACGGCCTACCCCGAGCCTGCGTCGAACTACGAGATGTACAACCAGCCGCTGTGGGACACCTGGCGGCTCACCACCGGCATCTGGCTGCTGGTCTGCGCGACGCTCGTCATGATCGCCGCGATGTTCATCGGCTCTGACCGGATCCCCGTCATCGGCAACGGCATCCTGCTCGGCGGCGTGTTCACGATGGTGTACGCGGTCGGCATGGCCCTGTCGAGCCCCAACCACTGGCCGCGGCTCGCGGTCATCGGCGCGGCGTTGCTGGTCACGGTCGGCATCGGCTACTGGAAGTTCGCCACCCGGCGCGCGAAGGTGCCGACGGTCGAGCTGGTCGACGTACAGACCGCCACCAGCCCTTCCGATCCGGCGCTGAGCGCCCGCGTCGACACCCTCGAACGCACGATCGACGGGCTGCGCAAGGCGCTCAGCGACGGCAGCTAGCCTCCGAGCAGGTTGCCGATCCCACCGATGCTCATCGAGCTGCCGGACGGGTTCTGCGACGGCGCGTTCTGGTGGATCCAGCTCGTGAGCGCCGACGGGTTGCGTGACTGCAGCAGCAGGCGACCCGGACCGAAGAAGTCGAAGACGAAGCCCTCACCCGACGTCAGCGACGAGAACGTCTTGCCCTCGACCGCGCGGCGCAGGCGGAACTGGATGCCGAGGTCGTACGCGACCACATGGCCCGTGTCGACGACGATCTGCTCGCCCGGCTGGAGGTCGATGACGTCCAGCGCGCCGTACACGCTGACGACGACCTGGCCCTGGCCGGTCGCCTGGAGACCGAAGCCGCCCTCGCCGCCGAACAGGTTCCGGCCGCCGCCCCACTTGGAGGTCACCTCGGTGCCGTACGAGTTCGCGATCCAGCAGCCCTTCGTCACGAAGAACGGACGGTCGGGGGTCAGGTCGACGGCGATGATGTCGCCCGGGAGCACGCCGGCCACGTCGACCCAGCCGCCCTGCTGGGGCGCGGTGTACGTGGTGACGAAGAAGGACTCCCCGGCGAGCACGGAGCGCTTGAGGCCGGCCATGAGGCCGCCGCCGGTGGAGACATCGAGCTTCACGCCGGCACTGGTCGCCATCATGGCGCCCGACTCCACACGGATAGGCTCGTTGGGGGCCAGGTAGAGCCGGCCCACGGTGAACGCAGGATTATGACGCGTCTGCAGCTGCATGGCGCTCAGTGTGCCGGTGCTCGGAGTCATCCGGCCAGTGTTCCGAGAAAACCCACTCTCGCGGGCCCACAAGGGATTCAGCGATGTACGTCGACAATTCGGGTGCGAAGCGGCTGCCGCCGGCGCGGGTCAGAACCAGCGGTTGAGCTCCTCGGCCGTACCACCATCGGCGAACGTGCTCGTCACGTGGTCGGCGGAGCCCTGCACATCGGCCAGCGCGTCACCCAGCGCCACACCACGACCTGCCCAGCGCAGCATCTCGACGTCGTTGTAGCCGTCACCGAGGGCGAGTACGTCCTCGGCGCCGATCCCGTACCGCTCGCACACCACCTCGAGCCCCGCTGCCTTGTCGACGCCCTCCGGCGCGATGTCGAGCCAGTTGGACCAGCCCACGAAGTACGTCACGCCCTTCAGCCCGATGCGCTCGGCCAGGCGTACGAACTCCTCCGCGTCACCGTCGGGATCGCGCACGATCACGCGGGTCACCGGACGGGACTTCAGGACGTCGATCGACTCGTGGACGCTCGGCCCGTACAGCTCCCCGTCGGGGAAGGCCGCGCTCACCCGGAAGCCACGGCCGATCTCCTCGACCGCGATCAGCGCGTCGGTCTCCGCGACGACGCGGTCGATGACGGGACCCGGGTCGAACGTGATCTGGCGCACGACGTCGAACGGCGGGTAGTCGACGACCACCGCCCCGTTGGAGCAGACGTGCATCGCCGGCGGCAGGCCCAGTGCGTCGACGATCACCTGCGTCGCCATCCAGCTGCGCCCGGTCGACATCACGACCGGCACACCCGCGTCGACCACACGACGAACCGCGGTCCGTACGGATCCGGGCAGCACTCCGTCGAAGTCGACGAGCGTGCCGTCGATGTCCAGCGCGACGAGCTTGGGTCGCCAGCCGACCGCCGCCACTAGACGGGCAGGAGGGCCTCGCGGCCCCCGAGGTACGGGCGCAGCGCCTCCGGAATCCGTACTGACCCGTCCGCCTGCTGGTGGTTCTCGAGCAGCAGGATGATCATCCGGGTCATCGCGCACAGGGTGCCGTTGAGCGTCGCGACCGGGCCCACGCCCGCCTCGTACCGCGCCCTGGTGTTCAGCCTGCGCGACTGGAACTCGGTGCAGTTGGAGGTCGACGTGATCTCGCGGAACTTGCCCTGGCTAGGCACCCAGCCGTAGCAGTCGTACTTGCGGGCGGCCGACAGACCGAGGTCACCGGCGGCGACCTCGAGCACCTGGAACGGCAGGTCGAGCGAGGAGAGGAACTCCTTCTCGTACCCCAGCAGCCTCTGGTGCTGCGCCTCGGCGTCCTCGGGGGCGCAGTAGACGAACATCTCGACCTTGTCGAACCAGTGGACCCGGAAGATGCCCTTGGTGTCCTTGCCGTACGAGCCGGCCTCGCGGCGGAAGCACGGGCTGTAGCCGGCGTACGACAGGGGCAGCTGGGAGGACTCGAGGATCTCGTTCGAGTGGTACGCCGCGAGCGCGACCTCGCTCGTGCCGACCAGGTAGAGGTCGTCGGCGGGCAGGTGGTAGACGTCCTGCGCGGCCTGGCCGAGGAAGCCTGTGCCCTCCATCGCCGACGGCTTGACGAGCGCCGGCGGCAGGATCGGCGTGAAGCCCCACTCGGCGGCCTTGGCCATGGCGTAGGAGGTCAGCGCCAGCTCGAGCTGGGCACCCTGGCCGGTGAGGAAGTAGAACCGCGAGCCGGAGACCTTCGCGCCGCGCTCCATGTCGATGGCGCCGAGCGCCTGGCCGAGGTCGAGGTGGTCCTTGGGCTCGAAGCCCTCGGCCGCGAAGTCGCGGGGTGCGCCGATCTGCTCGACGACGACGAAGTCGTCCTCACCACCGCGGGGTACGTCCTCGAAGACGGGGTTCGGTAGCGCCAGCATGAGCGCGTCGAAGGCGGCGCCGGCCTCGTCGAGGGCTGCTTGGGCGTCCTTGACCTGCGCGGCGAGTTCCTTCGTACGGGCGAGCAGGTCCTTCTTCTCCTCGGGCGACGCCTTCGGGATCAGCGCCCCGAGCTCCTTCTGCTCGGCGCGCAGCTTCTCGAACGACGCGATGGAGCCGCGGCGTGCCTCGTCGGCCGATAGCAGCTGGTCGATCAGCTCCGGAGACTCGCCACGCGCCTGCTGGGCGCGGCGGAGACGGTCGGGGTCTGTACGGAGCAGCTTCGGATCGATCACGGTGCGTAAGCCTACCGGCGCTGGGCCGTGGGTAGCCGCCGAGTTCCGTCGGCCATCCCCCCACTTGCACACCCCGTGTGTCCGAGATCCGGGTCACAGGGGTTGTGCGGGCGACCCAAGGGTTGTGCGCGTGGAGGAGAGTCCTCGCCCGGAGTGGTGTGGGTCGGCACAATGGCGGCATGAGGACACGCGGGCGGCAGCTGACATGGTCCGTCGTCATCGCCCTCGGCGGCGGCTTCGCGCTGTGGTCGGTGCTGCGCGTGGTGGGGGCACTCGACCCGCTGGACCGCGCCCTGCTGCCCGGCCGCATCACGACCCGCTCGGCGTTGGGCCAGATCCTCGAGGCCGCCTCGCTGGTGTTGCACCCAGCGATCCTGTTCATCGTCGTCCTAGGCATCGCCGCGTGGTGCTGGGCCCGGCGACTGCGGCGGTTGGCGCTGGCGCTCGCCGCGTCCGTGGTCGTGGGCTGGGTGGGGTACGAGCTGTTGAAGCTCGTGTTCCACCAGCCGCGCCCCACCTCGGGATTCAGCGACGTGCTGACCTACGCGGGCTACTCGTACCCCTCCGGTCACGTCGTCGGCGCCACGATCGCGGCGGCCACCGTGGTGACGCTCGCCACGGCCCAGAGGCGCTCGACGCTGTCGATCTGGGTCATCCGGATCGGCGGCGGGCTGTTCGTCGCGCTGGTCGGGCTTGACCGGCTGCTGCTGCGCCACCACTGGTTCTCGGACCTCGTGGGCGGCGCACTGTTCGGCGGCCTCGTGCTCGCCACCGCACTGCTCGTCGCCGGGATCAACACCATCGCCGAGTCGCTCGGGATCGCGGAGCGGCCCACCGAGCACCTCGACAAGCGGGCGGCGATCATCTACAACCCGTCGAAGGTCACCGACTTCGACCTGTTCCGGGCGAGGGTGGAGTACGAGCTGCGGCACCGCGGCTGGAAGCCCCCGCTGTGGCTGGAGACCGATCCGGAGGACCCCGGGCACCAGATGGCGAAGGACGCACTCCACCGCCAGGTCGACCTCGTCATCGTGGCCGGCGGTGACGGGACCGTACGCGTGGTGTGCTCCGAGCTCGTCGGGAGCGGCGTGCCCGTCGGACTCATCCCGGCCGGCACCGGCAACCTGCTGGCCCGCAATCTCGGGGTGCCGCTCGATGAGCAAGAGGCTTTCGAAGTCACCTTCGCGGGCACGCCGAAGCCAGTCGACGTCGTGCGCTACACCGTCGACAGTGGCACCGAGCACTTCGTGGTCATGAGCGGGATGGGCGCCGACGCCGAGGTCATGGCGAGCACCAGCAGCGAGCTCAAGAAGGTGGTCGGCTCGGCCGCCTACTTCCTGGCCGCGGCGCAGAAGGTGGGCACGACGCCGTACGACTTCACGATCACCCTCGACGACGGCGAGCCCGTACAGCGCCACGCCATGTTCGCGCTCGTCGGCAACGTCGGCACCCTGCAGGCCAACATCAGGCTGTTCCCCGAGGCGAGCCCGACCGACGGACTGCTCGATGTGCTGATCGCCAATCCCAGCGGCGTGTCCGACTGGGCGAAGGTGGCGTCTGGCCTCCTCGGCGGGGCGGAGGTCGAGCCCCTGGAGTACGCACAGGGCACGAAGGTCGTTGTCGAGTCGGCCGACCCCGTCGGGTACCAGCTGGACGGCGACGCCGAGGGTGAGACGCGGCGCATGGAGGCTGAGGTCGTACCCGGCGGTCTGCTCGTCATGCTCCGCTGACGGTCAGCGAGATCCTCGTCGTACGGCGAGGTGCCTGAGTGGCTGCCGGTTTCCTGCCACGATCCTCCCTCCGGACCCCGATATCGGGCACCTGGGACGGAATCCTGGCGGAATTGCGGCACCCGTCAGCGGGTCAGGCCCTCCAGCCAGGTGGCGGCCTTCTCGTAATCCGACTCGCGGAAGCCCTTGTCGACGCTGGGTTCGACCTTGTCGGCGCGCGGATAGGAGCCGAGGAAGTCGACGCGCTTGCAGATGCGGTGCAGCCCCATCAAGGCCTCGGTCATGCGGGCGTCGCTGAGGTGGCCCTCGGCGTCGATGGCGAAGCAGTACGAGCCGAGCCGCTCCTTCGTGGGCCGCGACTCGATGCGGCACAGGTTGACGCCCCGCGACGCGAACTGCTCGAGGATCTCCAGCAGTGCGCCGGAGCGGTCTTCCCTCATGTACGCCACGAGGCTGGTCTTGTCGTGTCCCGTACGCTCCGCCGGTGCAGCCGGTGGTCCCACGAGGATGAAGCGCGTCACCGCGTCGGGGTTGTCGGCGATGTCCGAGGCGAGCGGCAGCAGCCCGTACAGCTCGCCGGCCACCCGTGCGCAGACGGCCGCGTCGAACGGGGACCCCCCGGCGGCCACATCCCGCGCGGCGCCCGCGGTCGAGCCACGCTCGGTGACGGTGGCGGTCGGTACGTGGGTGGCGAGCCACGTCCGTACCTGCGCGGCAGCGTGCGGGTGCGTCACCACCTTGCGTACGTCGGCCAGCTCCGCGCCAGCCCGTCCGTACAGGCCGAACTGCACGTTGAGCAGCACTTCCGCCGTGATGACGAGCGGCTTGCCGGCGGCCAGGTTGTCGAGGGTCGCCGAGACGCCGCCCTCGATGGAGTTCTCGATGGGTACGAGTCCCGCGCGTACAGCCCCGTCACGTACGGCATCCAGCGTCGCCGCGACCGAGGGGTACGGCACCGCCTCCTCGTCGAGCCCCAGCGACAGCAGGGCCTGGTGGGTGAACGTCCCCTCAGGACCGAAATATCCGAGCACGCGCTCAACCTAGCGGTGTTGCGCGTGCGGCGATGGACGGGATCAGCCCTGCGAGAGCGCGTCCATGAGGTCGATCATGAAGTGGGTGTCCTCCAGCGAGAGGCGCTCCCACCCGTTCGGGGCCCCGAGGTTGTGCAGCAGCTCGGCGCTTCCGGGGTCGCGGTTCATCGACTCGAGACCGGCCCAGATCGCCTCGATGTCGCCGGCGATGGCCGGACTGGCCAGGAGCGAGTTCCGTACGACGTAGATCTTGCTCGCGATCAGCACCCGAAGCTGGTCGCGGACCATCGCCGAGAGCTCCTCGAACGCGTCCTGGGGCAGGAACCCGACCTGCACCTCGTCGCGCATGACCGACTTGGCCACGAGTACGGGATTCGGCTTGGTCGTCACGTCGACGTCCGCCGGCCCCAGGTTCGCGGGCTCGAGCAGGATGCGGCAGATCCGTACGACGTCAGGCGCGTCGGTGGAGGCCGCGCTGATGTGGCTCGGAAGGTCGGCGAGCGTGTAGAGGCTGCCGTGCGCCGAGACCACGACCGAGGCCTCCTTCGCGACACCGGAAGGAGCGGCGATCGGCAGGTACCCCCGGTCTCGTACGAGCATGGCCGTGTCCGCGGCGTTCGCGAAGACCAGGTCGGCCTGGTCGTTCTCGTACGCGGCGTGAAGGTCGGCGAAGTCGGTGTACGCGGTCGCATGGAACGCTTCGCCGGTCATCCGCTGCACCTTGGTGTTGAGGATGAACCAGTCCGTGATGTTGCGCACGTTGACGTCGGGCGAGATGGCGAACTGCCTGGTCATACCCGGCCCTCCTCGGCGCGCATCGTGGCGTACACGGCCGCCAGTTCCTCGACCTTGTCGCGGCTGGGCTCGCGACGTACGGACGTGTGCCCGACGACCACCCCGTTGCGGATCTTGGGGATGACGGTCGCGTAGACCCAGTAGAAGCCACCGTCGCGGCGCAGGTTCTTCACGTAGCCGCTCCAGCGCGTGCCCTCGTCGACGGTGTTCCACAGGTCCGCGAACGCGGCCTTCGGCATGTCGGGGTGACGCAGGATCGAGTGCGGAGTGCCCAGGAGCTGCTCGCGACTGAAGCCGGACATGTGCACGAACGCGTCGTTGCACATCGTGATGATGCCCTGGGCGTCGGTCTGAGAGACGATCAGCTCACCGGTCGGGAAGCGCGTCTCGACGTTGGTGACGATGAGGCGGCGGCTGGTGCCGTCGAAGTACGACCAGTGGTATTCGCGCCCCTCCCCCACGATGTCGCGGGGCTGCATGTCTTCCATCGGGATCAGCCGAGCTCGCGGGCGAGGTCGCGGGCGGCCAGCTTCATCTCGTACAAGATCATGCCCAGCTTCGCGTCGCCGGTGGAGATGGCGGCGAGGACGGTGTCCCGGCCGGCCTGGATGATCACGACGTAGCCGGCATCGCCCTTGACGAGCACCTGCTCCAGGGAGCCACGGCGCAGTTCGTTCGTGGTGCGCGCACCCATCGAGAGGGCAGCGGCGGCCATCGCGGCCACGCGGTCCTCGTCAGCACCCTGCGGCAGCGCAGAGGCGAGCGGGAGGCCGTCGAGGGTGACGAGGAGGGCGCCTTCGACGTCCTGTGACCGTCCGACGAGTCCCTGCAGGATGTAGTGGATCTGTTCGTTACGAGACATCCGGGATCTCCTAGTAGGTGGTCGTGGAGCGAGCGGCCTGCCAGGTACCGTCCGCGGTCGGTGCAGTGGTGTGCGTCCGGGTCCAGCGCCCACGACCAATGGGCGTGCTGCGTGACGCGACACTGAAATATAGGTACGCGCCCGGGTGCCTCGCGGTCTGCATGGCAGACCTCCAATGTCCCCTCGATCCCTGTGCGGAAGGCGTTGTGGACGGGCGTGCGGTCGACGGTGTCGCGGGTGCCGAGCCACGCCCCTGGACACACTCAGACCGTGCGTGAACCCTCTGGAAAGATGCGACGGTGACGATCGCGCGCGTGGGCCGGTTCGCGTGGTTCGGCGCCCTCGCGGTGGCCGCGATCGCGGTGATCCTTCGGCCGGCTGCGACGTCGGTGGGGCCTGTACTGGCGGAGATCACCACAGGGCTGGGGATCTCGCCGTCCGTCGCCGGCGTGCTGACCGCGCTCCCCGGCTTCTGCTTCGCGGCGGCGGGTGCGCTGGCCGTCACGATCGGCAACAAGCTCGGTACGGCCGTCACGTTGGCCCTCGGCGCTCTGGCGGTCGCGGTGGGACTCGTGGCCCGGTCGCTGGTGGGCAACGAGGTCGCGTTCCTGACGCTGTCGGTGCTGGCGCTGTTCGGAGCAGGGCTCGGCAACATCCTCGTACCCGTGTTCATCAAACGCTTCTACCCACGACGGCAGTCGGCGCTGATGACGGTGTACGTGGTGGGGCTCACGTTCGGCGCCACGGCGCCCGGTCTGGTGACGCCGCTGGTGGTCAACGGGCCCGGTGGCTGGCGGACGGCGCTCGGGCTCTGGGGCGGCGTGGCGCTGGGCGCGGCGGTGCCGTGGGCGATCCTGGCGGTACGGGAGCGGCGCCGGGCCGGCTCCGCCGTCGGTCCGCGGAGCAGCATCCGGTCGGTGCTCGGGTCGCGCAGAGCACTCGGGCTCGCGCTGTTCTTCGGCATCCAGTCGATGCAGGCGTACGTGACGTTCGGCTGGCTCGCGCAGATCCTCCGCGACGCGGGGGTGGCGCCCTCGACGGCGAGCCTGCTGCTGTCGTACAACTCGGCCCTCGGCTTCCCGGCCGCGCTCGTCATGCCGATCGTCGTGGCCAAGTCGCGCGACCTGCGTCCGTACGTCGTCGTCTTCTCGACGTTCCTCGCGACCGGGTTCCTCGGCCTGTGGCTGGCGCCGCTGAGCGCGACGATCCTGTGGGTCACGCTCATCAGCGTGGCGGGCTTCTCGTTCCCGATGGCGCTCGCGCTGATCACGGCCCGCACGCGCGACCCGCACGTCACCGGCAGCGTCTCGGGCCTCACCCAGTCGGTGGGCTACGTCTTCTCAGGCCTCGGCCCGCTGGTCGTCGGCATCCTCCACCAGCTCACCGGCGGCTGGTCCGTACCGCTGGTCATCATCGCCTGCTCCGCCGTCCTGCTCCTCCTCGGCGGCCTCACGATCGCGAAGCCGGGGTACGTCGACGACGACCTGGTCCGTACGAGCTGAGCCGACTCTCCCCCGCACGTTCGCACTCCGGTCCCACCCCCCTCGGGGAGAGGCTTGGTACCCCTCGGCGAGAGGTTTGGTACCCCTCGGGGAGAGGTCTCATACCCCTCGGGGAGAGGTCTCATACCCCTCGGGGAGAGGTTTGGGTGCGCGAGCGCGGCGTAGGTCCTCTCCCGGAGGGGTACGACACCTCTCCCGGAGGGGTACCAAACCTCTCGCCGAGCGGAGGGGTCAGTCGACGAGGCCCTCGAAGAGGACGGTGGACAGGTACCGCTCGCCGAAGTCGCACGTGATCGCGACGATCGTCTTGCCCGCGTTCTCGGGGCGCTTGGCGAGGTCGAGGGCGGCCTTGAGGATCGCACCCGACGAGATGCCGGCCATGATCCCCTCCTTGGTCGCGAGGTCGCGCGCCATCGCGACAGCGTCACCGGCGTTGACACCGATGACCTCGTCGTACACCGTCCGGTCCAGCACGTCGGGGATGAAGTTGGCGCCCATGCCCTGGATCTTGTGCGGGCCGGCCTGGCCGCCTGACAGCAGCGGCGACTCCTCGGGCTCGACGGCGACGACCTGTACGGACGGCTTCTGCTCCTTGAGGTAGCGGCCGGCGCCGGTGATCGTGCCGCCCGTCCCGATGCCGGAGACGAAGATGTCGACTGCCCCGTCGGTGGCGTTCCAGATCTCCGGACCGGTCGTCGCGTAGTGGATCGCCGGGTTGGCCGGGTTCTCGAACTGGTGGGCGAGGATCGCGCCGGGACGCTCGACCGCGATGGCCTCCGCCCTGGCCACGGCGCCCTTCATGCCCTCGCTTGCAGGGGTGAGTACGAGCTCGGCGCCGAAGGCCCTCAGCAGCGCGCGCCGCTCCTTCGACATCGACTCGGGCATCGTCAGCACCAGCGAGTAGCCGCGGGCCGCCGCCACCATGGCCAACGCGATGCCGGTGTTTCCGCTTGTCGCCTCGACGATCGTGCCGCCCGGCTGCAGCGAGCCGTCGGCCTCCGCCGCGTCGATGATCGCCGCACCGATGCGGTCCTTCACCGAGTTGGCCGGGTTGTAGAACTCCAGCTTCACCGCGACGGTCGCGTCCAGGCCCTCTGCGAGCCTGTTGATCCGTACGAGCGGGGTGTTGCCGATGGCTTCGGTGATGTTGCCGAGAATGGGCATGGTGGTCCTCCGAGTCGTGGCCAGTACGGCGAGGCTAGTCCAGCCCCGCAACACGCACCATGGGTGACTCAGTCGGAGGTCAGCAGGCCCCGGATGTCGTCGGCCGTCAGCACAGCGCCCAGCCCCGAGGCGTCGTCGATGACCGTGTCGAACAGGTGGCGCTTGCGCTCCTGGAGCGCGACCACCTTCTCCTCGATGGTGTCCTCGCTCACCAGGCGATAGACCATCACGGTCGACTCCTGGCCGATGCGGTGCGCACGGTCGACCGCCTGGTTCTCGGCGGCCGGGTTCCACCACGGGTCGAGGATGAACACGTAGTCGGCTTCAGTCAGGTTCAACCCGAACCCGCCGGCCTTGAGCGAGATCAGGAACACCGGATCGGTCCCGTTCTTGAAGGCGTCGATGCGCTGCTCGCGGTTCCTCGTACGGCCGTCGAGCGACACGTACCCGATCTTCTCCTCGTCGAGGCGCCCCTTCACCAGCGCCAGGAAGCTCGTGAACTGGCTGAACACGAGCGCACGGTGCCCCTCGCTCATGGTGTCGCCGAGCATCTCGACCAGGGCGTCGATCTTGGCCGACACCGCCGGATGCGTCGGGTCGACCAGCGACGGCGACAGCGACAGCTGCCGCAGCCGGGTCAGCGACTGCAGGATCGCGAACCGGTTCCGGTCGAGGTCGCCGACCAGGCCCAGCACCTGCTTTCGTACGGCGGCAAGGTGCCTGTCGTACAGCTTCCTGTGCGGCGTGCTGAGCGGGATCGACAGCACCTGCTCCACCTTCGGGGGCAGGTCGGTGGCGACCTCCTCCTTCGTGCGTCGCAGCAGTACAGGCCGCACCCGCCGGCGCAGCCGCGACAGCACTTCGGACGAGCCCTCGTTCTCGATCGGCTTGCGGTACGCCTCGGCGAAGGTCTCGGGGCTCGGGAACAGCCCCGGCGTCGCGATCGACAGCATCGACCACAGGTCCATGAGGTTGTTCTCCATGGGCGTTCCGGTCACGGCGAACTTCACGGGCGCGCGCAGCCGACGCACCGCCTTGTACGTCGCCGCCTGCCGGTTCTTCACGAACTGCGCCTCGTCGAGCACGACCGCCGACCAGGGCACCGCCCCGTACTCCTCCTCACCCAACCGCAGCAGCGTGTACGAGGTGATGACCAGGTCGGCCCTCGCCCGTACATCACCCAGCGACTCGGCCCGTTTCGACCGCGTCCGGTCGACGATCTCGGCCCGCAGCGCCGGCGCGAACTGCCGCACCTGGTCGGCCCAGGTGGGCATCACGGACGTGGGGCAGACGACGAGTACGGGCGGTGCGTCGGGCTCCGCAGCCCGCGCGGCGAGCATCGCGGCGAGCAGCTGGACCGTCTTGCCGAGGCCCATGTCGTCGGCCAGGATGCCGCCGAGCCGGGTGCGCCACAGGAAGGACAGCCAGCGGAATCCGTCCAGCTGGTACGGGCGGAGCGTGGCCCGCAACCCGTCCGGCAGCGGCACCTCGGGAAGCTCGGTCGCGTCGAGCAGCCCGGACACGGCCTGCCGCCACGCGGACGACTGCTGTCCGACCACACCGAGGGACACCAGCTCCTCCCAGATGCCCGCATGCTCGGGCCGTAGCCGCAGCTCACCCACGCCACCGACCGACAGCTGCGACGCCTCCGCGATCACCGCGCGCAACTGGTCGAGCTCGGGCCGCTCGAGGCTGAACCAGGTGCCCCGATCGGTCATGAGGTGGGTCTCTCCCCTTGTCAGGGCAGCGAACAGCTCGGCGAAGTCGACCACCTCATGGTCGATGGTCACCTGGACGTCGAGGCTGAACCAGTCCCCGTCGCGGGAATCGCTGACGGCGAGCGTGACCGTCGGCGCGGCCTCGCTGTACCGGTAGTCCGGCCGCTCGCCGGTCTCCGTCACCTCCACCCGGTCGGACGCCTGCAGGCCCGGCAGCCACATCGTGGCGAACACCGCCGAGTCCGTACCCGACAGCAACGACTGCGGTACGAGCCGTGGCCGGCCGATCTCCTCGACGACGGCCCATGGCTGGCGAGGGAGCACGCGTACGAGCTCGGCCTCCTCGGACGGGATGCGCACGGCCGCGTCGTCCGGCTCGACGCCCACATCGATGCTCCGGTCCCCGATGCGGTAGCGGAAACCCCACGTGAGGTCGGTGAGATGCCCGGGGAGATGGGCCACCTGCAGCGTCACCACCGGCGGCTGCACGTCGGGCACGACGACCGCGTCGTCGAGGACCACTGTGACCGTGCGCCGCAACGACGGCAGGAATCCCGCGAGGAACTGGGTGGTGTCGTCGGCCGGTACCTCGATGCGCTGATGCTTCGTGGCGAGGCGCTCCTGCGCGGCGGACAGCGGCTCGGGGAACGCGGCCAGCAGGATCTCCTCGGCGCTGGTCAGGATGACGCCGTGCATCGGTGCCCCGACGAACGAGATGTCGCGTCGCTCCCAGTCTCGGCCGTCGGCGGTCACCGCGGAGACCACCGAGAGCCCCTGGGCCGAAGGGAGCACGCGGGTCACGACCTCGGCGGGCTGGGACAGGATCCGTACGGGCGGGGTGTCACGCCCAGGCACGAGCTCCACGCCCGCCGCGATGATCCTTCGCAGGGCCGGCCACAGCTGAGGGCCGAACGATGAGAGGGCACCCGGCTGGTTGCCGTACCCGTAGAAGTTGCCTGTCGAGTAGCGCAGCCGGCCCAGGTCGTCGAGGCTCTGCCGCTGCCGCTCGTCCCAGGTGGAGCGCCAGGTCTCGCGCAGGTCGTCCCAGGACGCGCCCGCCTTGACCCATTTGCCCCGCGCACCGAGCTGTACGGGCAGGGCCGACAGCACCCCGTAGTGGTTCTCGATGAGCAGACCGAGGGGCGTGAGGTCAACGGTGCGACGTACGGCCCCGGTGACGTCTTCCATGGCCCGGCGCCACGTCGGCGCTGCGGGCTGGCGCTTCCGCTGCGCGGCCAGGGCCGCGGCCGCGCCGTGCTTGCAGTTGGTGCGGACAGGGCAGGTGCAGCGACTCGTCACGCCGCCACCGGGCCGGATCGTGACGACGGTCTCGTAGCGATGGTTGTGCGAGCCGATGACGGCCGCCTGTACGACGGTGGTCTCGCCCGATGACGCCACCATCACCGAGGTCACTCGCCCCTGATCGGCGTAGGCCGCTCCGGCCTTCGCGGCCGCGTGCCCGAAGGTGACCGCGAGCAGTGCCGGCGTGATCGCGAGCACGGCATCGGTCGGGGAAGTCACCACACGACCTTATGCGTGTTCTCGGGCCTCGGATTCCACCGCGACGGTTCCGGCCCCCTCCACGAGGCCCTCGCCCTGGGTGAGCGAGGCGACCAGAGCGCTGACGTCGACCTCGGACTGCGCGGCGACTAGCAGAGATGCCTCCGCCCCGTACTCCGGTTCGACGCTCAGACCGCGGGCGGTGAGGTCGTCGACGAGACGGCCGAGACGTGAGTACGAGACGTGGACGCGCCACCTCGGGAGCACGACCCGCTCCACGCGGGGCGCGGCGGCGAGGGCGGCCCCGGCCGCATCCCCGTACGCCCTCGCCAGGGGTCCCGCCCCCAGCTTCACGCCGCCGAACCAGCGGGTCACGACGCAGACCACATCGACCAGGCCCGAGCCGTGGAGGGCCGCGAGGATCGGCATGCCGCCTGTACCGGCGGGTTCCCCGTCGTCGGACGACCGCTCAATCGGCTGGGCGTCCTCGACGCTCACCACGAACGCCGAGCAGTGATGCCGCGCGCCGGCGTGCGTCTTGCGAGCCACGGCGATCACCTCGCGGGCGGCCGCCTCGTCATCGACGCGCGCGATCTCGGCCAGGAACACCGACCGCTTCACCTCGAGGGTGGCCGAGCCGATGTACGTGCGGGGCAGCAGGAGCGTCGAGATCCCCTGTGCGGCCATGCGCGAAGCCTATGGCGCATAGCGAGACACTCACGGGGACATCGCACCCCACGTGAAATATCACTTATCAGGGCGGTGCCGGCAGGGCCCGGAGGCTGCTTCACGTGAAGTCACGGTTATGCGGCCCCGATGTCAGCTCACAACCACGACTTCACGTGAAGCGCGCATCCGGGTGGCTGTCCAGCATCCCCATAACCCCTGCTTTGCGTGAGTGGGGCATCCCCATGCCTCCTCGGCGACCTATGGCCCGGCGACCCGGCGGTTCTTCACGTACCACCACACGATCACGACGAGCACCAGCACCTGGGCGGCGACGCAGAACGTGTCGCGGACTCGGGTGCCGATGACGTTGAGGGTCGAGTTGTACGGGATGGCGCGGGCCATGACGAATGCGGCGGACAGCCAGCTCGTACGCCACAGCATCAGCCCGTCGAGCTTGGACGCGGCCGCGAGCGCGAGGGGCGTCCAGGCCAGCAGGTCGTACCAGCTGAACGAGTTCGGCGTCGTGACCAGCCACGACGCGTACAGGACGACGGACATCTTCACGGCCAGCGAGGTCGGGTCCTTCATCGGGTCGACGACGTGGTCGTCGATGCCAGGCAACGGGCGGGTCTCCAGGAGGCGGTAGAGCATCCAACCGACCGCGGCCCAGCCCGCGAGCGCGACCACGTTGATGACGATCTTCGAGATGTTGAAGCCGACGACCTTCGAGAGCAGGCCGAACACCGGGCCCGCCCAGGCGCCGGCGTTGACGTACGTGGTGTTGCGCGCCGCCGAGATCAGCGCCGTCGGCTGCCACAAGCCGTAGCAGATGGCGAGCGGGATGACGGCGCCCACGACGACCGCGACGATCTTCTTCGGCTCGCGCCGATAGCCCCAGAGGATCGCCACCCCGTACAGCACCATGTTCACCTTGGTCGCCCCGGCGAGCCCGATGAGCACGCCGGCGAGCCAGGGCCAGCGGCGCATGGCGGCGATCGCCGCGATCGCGAACAGCACGGCGAACGCCTCGTTGTGCGCCTGCGCGGTGACGGCCCAGATCATCGCCGGGTTGACCAGGGTGAACAGCGCTGCGCGGGTCTGCAGGGCGCGGTTGCCGTGGGCCATCTGGTACACGATCAGCCCGATCCCGAGCATCGGCAGCAGGCACAGCATCTGCAGCCAGAACACGACGTCGTGCATCGACGTGCCACCGAGCCAGTTCGCGAGCACCTGACTCGCCGACACGATCGGCCCGTACACGCTGGGGGTGTCCTGCCAGGGATGCTCGGTCCAGCGCAGCAACGCGTCGAACTGTGACCGGAAGATCTCCCCGACGGTGATCTCGTACGGATCGCGGCCGAGCACCTGCAGGCGTCCGTACGCGGCGTACATCATCACGTCGGCGCTCGTCAGCGGGGTCACGAGGGAGACCAGCACCTGCAGCCCGGCGCCGAGCATCAGCAGCTTGCGGGGCACCGGCTTCCAGCCGTCGGCCAGCGCTCGCAGGACGATCCACATACCGACCGCGCCGACGGCGATGCAGGCGTAGATCGACAGCACCGACCCCCAGTCGCCCAGGTGGATGCCCCAGCCGGACGGGACGTACCAGGGCGGCAGCAGGCTGCCGTTGCGCGGGCCCAGCGACAGCGTCACCGCCGACGGCCCGAGGAACGACACCAGCGCGATGCCGCACGTCGTCGCGATGATCATGGCCAGGCCGACGCGGTGGTCGCGGTGCCAGGCGCGCGGCGCGTAGCTGCTCGGCGGGTTCCAGTGGCGCGGTGGGCGGCTCACGACATCACTCCCCCGGCCGCGCGGGGGCGTACTTGCGCGATCTCATGGGCGACAGCGCCTCACGGATCAGCAGCGCCCCGAGCAGCAGCGCGATCACACCCACCGTGACGCACACGGCCACGATCATGGGGACGGGGTCCCGAGGCGCCGGTACGGGCAGTGGTCCAGCGGTCGCGACCGCGGACGACGTCGGCGTGGCGCTGACGGTGTCCGCGAACGGACCGAACACCGCGCGCATGGGGTTCACGGTGCCGTAGCCGAGCTGGGCGTCCGGGACGGCGCCGGGCGGCGGATCAGCCGTCACCTCAAGGCGACGCTTCACCTCGGCCGGAGTCAGGGTGACTCCGTCGGCCTTGGCCTTCTGCAGCATCAGCGCGATGACGCCGGTGACGATCGGCGCCGCGAAGCTCGTGCCCGGTTCGGTGTTCCAGACCTGCGACGTCGCGACGAAGTTCTTCGCGTTCTGGCTCTTGGCAGCGTCCGGGTCCGACGGCAGGAGCGCGACGATGGCGTCTCCCGGAGCGGCCACGGTGACGTTCACCCCGACACCCTGTTCGGACGATTGGTGGGGTCCATCCGAGGCGGTGGTCATGCCGACCGAGATCACGCCGGGATAGGACGCGGGGTACATCGGCCCGCTCGCCCCCGCGTTCCCCGAGGACGCGACCACGATGACGTTCTTGCTGAGCGCGTACTCGACCGCGGCCTTCAGCGCGTCGTTGTCCCCGCCTGCCTGGCTCACGTTGATGATCTGTACCCCGGCATCGACCGCCGCCACGATCGCGTCGGCGCTGGGCCTCTGCTGCTCGGTCCCGGACGAGTTCTTGAGCGCCCGCATGACGATCACCGACGAGCCGGGCGCCATGCCGGAGAAGTTCGACTTGCTGTCGGGCAGCACCTGCCCGTTGATGAGCGAGACCACGCGAGTGCCATGGGCGCAGGTGAACGCGTACCCCTTCGCCGACGAGTCGTGCGCCCGTTGGATGTCGGCGTCGTCGTTGACGAAGTTCATGATCCGCCACGTGGGCTTGGCGCCGACCGGGGCCGAGCCTGCCTTGAGGTACGGCGAGACACCGACCTGCGCTGCGGTGTCGACGACCGCGATCGTCACATCGGCGCCGGTGATCGGGCGGCCGGTGGCGTCGTTCACCGCCCAGACCTCGCTGGGGCGGAGCCGGTCGATGTGCCAGGCCTTGGCGACGGTCCCCTGCGCCTGCCCGGTCTCGGTCGTCGGCGCGCACCACTCCGGGTTGAGCTCACCGCCGAGGGCGTACGCCGTCGCGGGTCGCAGCACGCATGAGGCAAGCACCAGCGCGGCGGCGGCCAGCCCGGCGCCGATCCGATGCGACACGGGTCTGCTCATGGGCGTCACTGCTGGGCCGGGAGGTTGGCCACCTGGATGAGCACGGTGCCCGACCGGCCGGCGAGCGTGCCCCGCCCTGGCGGCAGCGGCGTGGGCTTCACGTCGTTCCAGAGGATGCCCTCGTCCTTGGTGCCGCTCATGACGAGCGCGGGGTTGGCGCCGTCCTTGATGCGGCCGATGACCTGGTCCATCACCGCGCGCCCGGCGCCACCCATGCTGCGGGCGATGAGCAGGTGAAGGCCGATGTCCGAGGCCTGGCTGATGAACTCCTGCAACGGCTGCAACGCGTTCGCCATCGAGGTCGCGACGAGCTCGTAGTCGTCGACCACGACGAACACCTCCGAGCCCTTCCACCACGACTTGTCGCGCAACTGCTGGCTGGTGACGTCCGGACCGGGCAGGCGGGCGCTGAGCGCGGGAGCGACGTCCTTGCAGGCCTGGATGCCGGACTGCTGGCTCGGCGCGTAGCGGATGATGTACTCGTCAGGGATGAACCCCAGCAGCGAGCGGCGGTAGTCGAGGACGAGGAACTTGGCCTCCTTCGACGTGTACCGCTTGAGCAGCCCGTCGATGATCACCCGCAGCGCCGTGGACTTGCCCGACTCCGGTCCTCCGAAGATCACCAGGTGCGGCTCGGCCTTCGGGTCGTACGTGACCGGCGCGAGGTCGATCTCGTCGATGGCCCACGGAACGGTCTTGCGCACGGGGTCGTACGAGACGGGCGGCAGCGCGGCCAGCGGCAGGTCCGCCGGCAGCATCCGCACCTCGGCCGCCTTCGGCCCCTTCCAGGCGGCAATCACCTTCGCGATCAGGTCACGCTGACCATCGGACGAGCTGTCGGCACTCTCGACCCCGTCGATCCGCGGGAGACCGACGAGCATGTGCAGGCCGTCGCTCGACAGGCCGCGGCCGGGGCGACCGGCCGGCACGACGCCGGCGAGCTTGCGGTTGATCTCGGACTCGAACGGGTCGCCGAGCTTGAGCTCCACGCGGCTCTGCAGCAGGTCCCGGATGCCGAGGCGGAACTCGGACCACTTGTTCGCGCTGGTCATCACGTGGATGCCGTACCCCAGTCCCCGCGCGGCCAAGTTGGTGATGATCGGGTCCTGCGCCTCGAACTCGCCGCGCAGCGTCATCCAGCCGTCCACCACGAGGAAGACGTCGGTGGGGAACCGGTCGCCGGTGATCGTGCCGTCGCGGCGCCCGCGGCGGTAGCTCGCGATGCTGTCGATGGCTAGCTCCGCGAACATCACCTCGCGGGCCTGCAGGAGGCTGGTCATCTCGGCGATGGTGCGACGGACGCGATCGACATCGAGGCGGCCGCAGGCAGAGCCCACGTGGGGCAGGTCGCGCATGCTGGTCAGCGAGCCGCCACCGAAGTCGAGGATGTAGAAGCCCACCTCCGCCGGCGTGTGCGTCAGCGCGAGGCCGGCGATCGCCGCGCGCAGCGCCATCGACTTCCCCGACTGGGGACCGCCGACGACGGCGAGGTTGCCGCTCGCACCGGAGTAGTCGAGCCACATGGGGTCGCGCCGCTGCTGACGGGGTCGGTCGATGAGCGCTACAGGCCCCGACAACGTGTCGTGGAAGCGCGGATCGGGAACGGTGAGGCCGCGCCCGGGCACCTCCACGAGCTGACCACCGAGCAGTCCGTCCATAGTGGGCGGGTCGTCGAGGGGCGGAAGCCAGACCCGGTGCGCGGGCCAGCCGTGGCCCTTGAGCCGGCTGACGGCGATGCCCAGCAGCGTGTCGTCGTCGTCCGCGACAGGAGCCGCGGCCCGGGGCGCGGCGACCTTCTCGGGCTCGCTGGAGACTGGCTCGGGAACGAACTCGGGCTCGGGGGGCAGGACGACCGGCACGTTGCCCGCGTCGAACACCAGCACCGGCGGGCTCCACGACTTCTTGGCCAGCCCGCCGATCACGCCCGGCACATCGTCGTCCACGTCCGCCTCGGCGGTGGCCCCCGTCGCGTGCCACGGCCCCGATACGTACGCCGCCTTGAACCGCACCATGTTCGTCGTGTCGAACTTCAGGTAGCCGTTACCGGGAGGACTGGGCAGCTCGTACGCATCGGGGACGCCGATGACGACGCGCGACTCGGCGGGTGAGAACGTGCGCAGCGCGATCCGGTACGACAAGAAGGTGTCGAGACCCCGGAGCTTGCTCTCCTCAAGCCGCTGCGACGCCAGCAGCAGATGCACGCCGATGGAGCGGCCGATGCGGCCGATCTGGATGAACAGGTCGATGAACTCGGGACGCGCCGTCAGCAGCTCGGAGAACTCGTCGACGATGATGCACAGGCTGGGCATCGGCGGGATGTCGACCCCGTCGGCCCGCGCGGCCTCGTACTCCTCGCGGTTCTTGATGTCCTTGTTCTTGAGCGCCGCGTTGGTGGCGCTGAGCACCTCCATGCGGCGCTCCATCTCGCCGGCGATCGCGTCCTGCATGCGGTCAACGAGTGTGAGCTCGCCCTCGAGGTTGGTGATGACCGCCGAGACGTGCGGCAGCTCGTCGAGCCCGGCGAACGTCGCGCCGCCCTTGAAGTCGACGAGCACGTAGTTGAGCTGCTCGGAGCTGTGGGTCATGGCCAGGCCGAGCACGAGCGTGCGCAGGAACTCAGACTTGCCGGAGCCGGTGGCGCCGATGCACAGGCCGTGGGGGCCCATGCCGCCCATCGCGGACTCCTTGATGTCCAGCTCGACGGGGCTGCCGTCCTCGGTGAGGCCCACGGGGACGCGGAGACGCTGGTGGAGCGGCCGGGGCCGCCACGCCTGCCGTACGTCGAGTGTCAGCGGGTCACCCACGCCGAGCATCGTCGGGTAGTCCTTCGGCGCCTCGATGACGACCTCTTGCGCGTCCTCGTCCTCGCCGCTGTGGAGCACGGGCATGCGGTACGGGCTGAGCTGGCGCGCGAGCATCTCCACGTACACCATCGGCACGAGGTCGGGCTTGCCGAACGGCGTCGGGGCGATCTGGCCGGACTGCACCCGCCTGTACAGGGTGAGCTCTGTCGGCGAGACGTCCAGTACGGCGACGCGCGGGTCGATGCGGCGCGGGCGCTCGCGCTGACCGGTGAGCACGATGGTGCTGGTCGTCGTGGAGGGGGTCGCGAACATGTCGGCGCTGATGCCGTCGACGCCGTCCACGATGACCACGACGTGCACGGGGTCACCGCCTGCGGTGCCCTGGCTGCCCTCGGACACCTGCGCGAGCTCGAGCGCAGAGGTGGCGAACAGACGTACGTGGCCGACACCGTCCGTACGGGTGGGGTGCTGGAGGTGGGGCAGCCACTTCACCCAGGTCCAACGGTCGGCGTTCTCCGGGGACGCGACGACCATGAGGCGGACCTCGGTCGGCGCGTGCCACGCGGCGACCTGGGCGATCATGGCGTACGCGAGGCGTCGGGCCGCGTCAGGGTCGCCGACGAGCTCGAACCGGGTGAAGCCGCGCAGGTTGATCTGCAGGGGGACGCTCGGGACGGTGAGGTGCGTACGGATGAACCGGCGCAGGGCACCGGTCGTCAACGGCTCCAGGTCCTCGACGGGCTTGGACTCCGGCGGCACGATCCGCTTCGCGAACTGCTGGCGCCCGACCGAGATCCTCAACGCCATGAAGTCGTCGGCGTCGGGCCGGCGTTCCCACATGCGCCGGTCACCCGCGATCGCCCACAGCGTGTCGGGGGCGGGGTGGCGCCAGGTGACGGCCTTGCGCTGATCGGCGGCGGTCTTGCGCACCTGCCGACGGGTCTGCCCGAGGTAGCGGAAGTAGTCGCGGCGGCTCGCGTCCAGCTCCTGCGACTCGTCGTTGTTGCCGCGGCCCATCTGGCTGATCATCATGCCGACCATCGAGACGCCCATGAGACCGCCGGCGATGGCCGCAGGTCCCATCTTGCCGCCGTTGGTGAGCATGCCCGAGTACATGAGACCCATCGCCAGACCGCCGGCGATCATCGGCAGGAAGCGCAGCATGGCCCCGAATGTCTGCTTCGCCGCGGGCGGCGGCAGCTCAGGCGGGGACTCGAGCAACAGGTCGCCCCGGGGCATGGGCGGGGGCGTCGCCCGCTTACCGCGGGAGAAGACGACCGTTGCCATGCGGGTCCTTGTCGAGTGAGGTGGTGACGACAGGGTCATCATGCCGCAGGCCAGGGCCGTACAGCCCGCCCATCGCTCCCGAACGGACTCGTACGCGTGAATCCGTCGCTCGAGACGGCCGAACGTTCGCTCGGGAGAACCGTCGGCGCATTAGGCTCCCCTGCGTGACCACTCCCGCGACCGAGGACCTCGCCCGCGTCACGGTGATCTCACCGAGCCGACGCATCGACGTCGCGCTGCCCGGCTCCACCAGCCTGGGTGAGTGCCTGCCGACGATCGTGCGGTTCTCTGGGTACGAGCCGGGCTCGACGCAAGAGGCCGTCCACGCCTGGGTCCTGCAGCGGCTCGGCGAGGATCCGCTCGACCCCACCAAGCGCGTGTCGGCCCTCAACCTGCGCGACGGCGAGACGCTCCACCTGCGCTCCCGCGACAACACCATCCCGGACGCCGCCTTCGACGACGTCGTGGACGCCGTCACCACGGCGACGAGCGCGCGTCCATCCTGGTCGTCGACCCAGAGCCTGTGGTTCAGCGTCGTCACGATGATGACCGTGCTGTTCGCCGTACCGGCCGTCCTCCTGGTCACCACCGGGGGCGACGGCTCGCTGACCCAGGTGCTGGAGACGATCGCCACTCTGTTCCTGTCGCTCGCGGCGATGGTCGGCTCGATCGTGCTGTCCCGGGCGTTCGGCCGCTACCTCCCGTCAGCCGGCCTCGCCTGGACCGGTGTGGCGTTGGCCCTTGTCGGCGGCTACTTCATCCTTCCCGGACAGGACTGGCCGCTGCGTCTGCTGCTCGCCTCCGCCTGCGGGATCGTCGCGTCGGCCACGGCATGGCTGGCCGCGCGCGTGCAGCCGTACGCGCATCTCGCGGTCACCCTGAGCGCCACGGTCACGCTCCTCTCGACCATGGTGATGGTGCTCATGGGCGGGTACGCGGCGCAGGTGGCTGCGGTCACCGTCGCGCTCGTGCTGGCGGTGACGCCCACGCTGCCGATGCTCTCCTACCACGCGGCTCGCGTCGCCATGCCCAACCTTCCAGCGAACGCGCAGTTGCTCATGGAGGACGACACCCCTGTACAGACGGACATCGTCACGCGCGCCCTCACCGCCGATCGAGTGCTCGGCGCGTTCCTCGGGGCGACCGGACTGACCGTCATCCTGGGGCTGGTGCCGGTGCTGACGTCGGGCACGTGGCTGGCCCTCGCTCTCACCGGCTCGGTAGGGCTCGCGCTGATGCTGCGCTCACGGGCATTCGTGGGTCGCGTCCAGCGCTTCGCCCTCCTGCTGCCGGGCACGCTGCTCGTGGTGACAGCGCTGCTGCTGCTCCTGCTGGCCATGCCGCTGGCGGCGCGCGTCCCGGTCGGCCTCACCCTCGCTCTGCTCGCCGCCGTGGCCCTCGCCGGCTACTCGGCCGCCATGTACAACCGGATCCTGTCCCCGATCTGGGGCCGGCTCGCCGACGTACTGGAGTGGTTCGCGCTCATGGCCGTCGTGCCCTTGGTGCTCGGTGTACTGAACACGTACGCCTGGGTAATGGGCCTGACCTCGGGCTAACTCAGATGACCCTGCAGGCATGAGGCAGCGTCGGGGTCGAGGGTGACCCTCACCTGCGGATGCTCGCGCAAGATGCTCGCTGGGCATTGGGTCGTCACCGGTCCGGTCACCCCGGCAGCAATCGCCGCAGCCTTACCCGTCCCGGTGGCGATGAGTTCGATCCTGTCCGCCCGCATGATGGTGGCCAACCCTTGTGTCAGGCATTCAGTGGGGACATCGTCGAGCGACGAGAAGAAGCGCGAGTTGGCGCGGCGCGTGGAGTCGGTCAACACCGCACGATGCGTCGTGGATTCGAACGGTGTGCCGGGCTCGTTGAACGCGATGTGGCCGTTCTCACCGATCCCCACGAGCTGTACATCCACCCCAGCCTCTTCGATCGCCGCCTCGTACGCACGGGCTGCGGCGTCCGGGTCAGCAGTCGTGCCGTCCGGTACGTGGAGCTGGCGCGGATCCAGGCCGAGCGGCTCGATCAACGCACGCTCCAAGACCGAGCGGTACGACTCCGGGTGGGCCGCAGGCAGGCCAACGTACTCGTCGAGTGCGAACCACCGGACAGCGCTCGCGTCCAGGCCCGCTTCGACGTGTTCGGCGAGGGCGGCATAGACGGGGTACGGCGAGGACCCGGTCGCGACGCCGATGACGGCGTCTGGCTTGCGACGAATCACCTCCGCGATCCGGTCGGCGATGCTGCGACCAGCGGCCGTCTCGTCTGGGGCGACGTCAACCTGCATGCTCATCCGTTTCTCGTCGACAGCGCCTGGGCGATCTGCGGGATCGCGGAGGTGTAGCCGGCCAGCAGCTCGCGGGCGACGGTGACGGAGTCGACCAGCGGGTGAAGCGCGAACGCCTTGAGGGCCTCCTGGGGCGAACCGGTGAGAACCGCCGCAATCGCATGCCGCTCGACGGCCTTCACCTGTTGCATCAGGCCGAGCTGGTGCAGATCGGGCTGCGTCTCAAGCGTCAGCGGATGAACACCGTTGGAGTCCACCGTGGTGGGCACCTCGACCACGGCATCCCACGGCAGCCCGGCGATGGTGCCGCGGTTGCGAACGTTCAGGATCATGGTCCGCCGCTCGTTGCGGCTGATCGCCGCCATGACGCCGAGTGCGACGCCTGCGTATCCGAGGTGGGCCGGGTCGGCCTCCTGCTCGCGGTGGGTGGCGGGTGCGCCCTGAACGCCGCCCTTCGCCTCCGCCATGTAGCTGGCGCCTCGTTCGTCCACCGCGGCCCGCCAGACCTGTGCAGCGCTCGGCCCTGCCAGCGCCGCCTCCTCGAAGAAGCGGGTCTGCGTCTGGAGAAGGAAGTCACCTCGTGTCTTCGGAGATTCGAGGATGCGACGGACGGCGTCTCGGTTGAAGTAGTAGTAGTACAGGTACTCGTTGGGGATGACGCCGAGCTCGCGGATCCATTCCTTCCCGAAGACGAGCGCCTCCTCCATACGCCCGAGCCGCTGATCGTCGGCCAGAAGATCCGGCAGGACGTCGACGCCGTCCACCAGCACCCGCCGCATCCACCCCAGGTGGTTGAGCCCGACATAGTCCATCTGAACACGGGTGTGATCGTGACCCAGTGCCCCCGCGACGCGCCGGCCGAGACCTGACGGCGTGTCACAGATGCCGAGCGCGCGGTCTCCGAGCACCGTCTGCAGCGCCTCGGTGATGATGCCGGCAGGATTGGTGAAGTTCAGGAAGTAGGCGTTGGGTGCGCATCGCACGATCGTCTCCGCGATGTGCTGCATGACGGGGATGGTGCGCAGGGCGTACGCGATCCCGCCCGGTCCGGTCGTCTCCTGGCCCAGGATGTTGCGGTCGAGCGCCACGTGCTCGTCACAGCATCGCGCTTCAACACCTCCCACGCGGATCGCGGCGAAGATGAAGTCAGCGCCCTCCAGAGCCGGTTCGAGCTCGGTGTGGAGGGTCAGTCGGGGGACGTCGGAGAAACCATCGGCGAGCTGGTGAAGGATGGCGGAGATCGTCTCGAGGCGCGACCGGTCGATGTCGTACAGGGCCACTTCGGTGACCCGGGGGGTGCCGTGATCGCGGATCAGTGCCTGCCAGACATAGGGGGTACGAAATCCCCCGCCACCGAGGATCGTGAGCTTCATGCGATGATCACCTTTCTGCCGATTCCGCGGCTGAATTCGAGTTCTTCTTCCGACGTCCCGGTCGTGGTGATGAGGACATCTATGTCGTTCAGGGTGCACAGACGCATCGCGCCGGACCCGGGGAACTTGCGCTCGCTGGCGAGCAGTACGACCCTCTCGGACGCCGCGATGAGGGACTGCTTGATCGGGGCCTCGACAGCCATGTTGTCCACGACGTGGCCGCCCCGCACCCCGGTGCAGCTCAGGAACATGACGTCGGCGCTCAGGTGCCCTGTGGCCAGCTCCGTGAGCGGTCCGACGAGGGACTGATAGCTGCGGCGAAGGACGCCGCCCAGGATGACGAGGTCGATGACCTCGTCGTACCTCACCTCGTCCACCACGGCCAGGCTCGACGTGACGATGGTCACGGACCGTCCCTTGAGCTCGCGCGCGATCAGCGGCGTGGTCGATCCGATGTCCAGGACGATGACGTCGCCGTTGTTGACGAGCTCCGCCGCGGCCCGCGCCATCCGCTGCCGTAGGGCGAGGTCAGGGCGGACGTCGACCCCCAGCGGGTCTTCCTCCGTGCCCGAGTCCGTGACGTTGGCCCGACTGCCGTTGGTCAGCATCGCGCCGCCATACTGCCGCTCGAGTCGCCCAGCCTGTGCCAGAACGCCGAGGTCTCGTCGGATCGTGGATTCGCTGACCTGCAGGGCGTCGGCCAGTTGACCGACCGTCTGCCCCCCATGAGAGAGCGTCTCCAGGATCCGTTCGTGTCGCTGTGCCAGAAGCATGGTCGCAGACTACCACGAAATGGTTGACTTTGACCATCTTTGGTCATTACGCTGCCACAAACGCGCATACCTAGTCAGAGGAGGTCGCAGCCGTGACCGAGATTGGTGACGTGCTGGTCGCGGGTCGCGTATACAGCGATCTGGTGTTCACCGGCGTCCACGCGCCGGCGCCCGGCGCCGAGGTCTTCGCCGACGGCTTCGCGATCTCACCGGGAGGTGCCGCCAACCGTGCCGTGGCCGCGGCGCGACTCGGCGCCTCGACCACCTTGCTGACCGAGTTCGGTGACGACCCCATCGGAACAGTCGTCGAAGGCATGCTTCGTCGAGAGCCGCACCTCGACCTGTCGGGCTCCACTCACCGCAGCGACTACCAGAACCCGATTTCGATCTCGATCACAGACGGTCCAGACCGCGCGTTCGTGACGTATCTGCTGCCGGGAACGCAGCCCGAACCGGCAGCAGCGTGCCGCGTACGCACTGCCCACGTGAGCGTGATGGACGCGCTCCCGCCGTGGGCCGCAATGCTGCGCGAAGAAGGAACCGTACTTGTCGGGGGCGTCGGCTGGGATCCCACTCGCACCTGGCCAGACGAGCACGTGGATCGGTTCTCCCAGGTCGACGTGCTGATCCTCAACGAGGTCGAGGCGCTGGGATACAGCCGCGCGCCCGATTGCCACGCGGCACTGCGCGTCCTGGCCTCAGTGGTGTCCGTCGTCGTGATCACCCTCGGACCGGGCGGGGCCATCGCCACAGACGGTCACCACACGCTGCATGTGCCGGCACTCCCCGTGATCGCGGTCGACCCGACGGGAGCGGGCGACACGTTCACCGCAGCCTTCATGGCAGCCACGGCCTGGAACTGGCCACTGATCGAACGGCTCCGACTGGCTTCGGTCAGTGCGACATGTTCCGTACGCGCGCGTGGCGGGGCGCGCAGCGCCCCCACACCGTCGGACATCTTCGACGTCCTTCGCCTCAGCGACCTCGACGAGGACTGGGCGTTCGTCCATCAGTGGGCGGCGTCCACCCGGTCGACCAGATCTCACCAACATAAGGAGAACAGAACCTCATGAAGCCTCACACCACGCTGAAGGGCGGTGCGCTCGTCGCCACCACAGCCCTCCTGCTCACCATGGGGGCTTGTGCTCCCGGATCGCCATCCGGGGCAGCAAGCACGGGCTCACACAGCGCAGTCTCGAAGGACGTTGCTGGAGCCGGCAAGGTCACTCTCACGGTCTGGGACCAGAACACCGAAGGGGGGATCGCGGATGCTCAGCAGAAGCTCAACGACGACTTCCAGAAGGCGTACCCCAATGTGACCATCGCGCGCACCTCGCAGTCGTTCGCCGACCTCAAGACGACACTGAAGCTCGCGCTGTCGTCCAACACACCACCGGATGTCGTACAGGCAAACCAGGGATACCCGGACATGGGCGCCTTCGTGGGGGCGGGGATGCTGCGCCCCATGGACGACTACGCACAGCTCTACGGCTGGAACAGCTACTACCCCAAGGGCCTGCTGAAGCAGAACAGCTTCAGCAACGACGGGAAGCAGTGGCAGGGAGACACTCTCTACGGGGTGTCCCAGACCGGTGAGCTCGTGGGGGTCTACTACAACAAGACCGTCCTGGCGAAGCTCGGGCTCAAGGTTCCGTCCAACCTCGCGGACCTCGAGGCGGACATGGCTGCCGCCAAGGCTGGCGGAGTCCTTCCGTTGGCGTACGGCGACCTCGAGAAGAGCCCGGGAATCCATCTCTTCGGCGTGACCCAGGCTGCGATCGGCGGCGCGGAGGCGGTCGTCAAGCTCGTCAGCGGTCAGGGCGGCGCCTGGACCGATGACGCATCCGTCAAGGCGGCCCAGAAGCTCACCGACTGGAACTCCGCCGGCTACCTGACCAAGGGCGCCAACGGCGTCTCTCGCGATGACGCCGTTGCGGCGTTCAGCAAGGGCCAGGCGCTGTTCACCATCGCGGGCACTTGGAAGGAGCAGACCCTCGAGAAGACAATGGGCGACACCGTCGGATTCACGACGCTCAACTCCATCCCTGACGGAACTCCCGCCACGACCGGCGGTCAGGGCCTCGCCTGGGCCATCACCTCGAAGGCACCCCACAGCGACGTCGCCGCTGCGTACATCGACTTCGTGACCAATGCCGCGGCGTCCAAGGTGCTCCTCGATACGGGAAATCTCCCCACGGTCCTTCCGGCCAGCTACACGCCGACCGCCGGGACCCTCGCGGCCGACATCGCGAACCAGTACCGCAAGGTGCAGGATGCGAACGGTGTCGTCCCGTACCTCGACTACGCGACGCCGACCTTCTACGACACGCTGACGGCCTCCGTTCAGGATCTCGTCGCGGGCCAGGCATCTCCTGCGCAGTTCACTCAGAAGCTCCAGGACAACTACTCGACCTTCCTCAAGAGCAAGTAGTCAACTGGCCATGAGTGCCTTTGGTGCAGACCGTGAGAGCGGGCCCGGGCCCGCTCTCACGGGCCCCCTCGTCGGAGTCCCCAGCGGGAGGTCGACGCGGGCTCGACGATCGAAGGTTGCCTACCTGTACATCGCTCCGGCGTTCGTGATCTTCGTCGCCCTCCTGGGCATTCCCATCGCGCAGACCGTCCAGTACTCCTTCTACGACTGGAACGGGCTGGGGGCTGCTACGGCCACTGGCTTCTCCAACTACGTCACCGTGTTCGGAGATCCGGAGCTGAGGGACTCGTTCCTCCACGCGGGCATCCTGATGCTCTTCTTCGCGGGCATACCCGTGGTCATCGGGCTCTTCCTGACAGCCCTCATCTCCCGATCGAACGAGATGCGATCGATGTCGCTGTACCGCACGGTGCTCTTTCTCCCGCAGGTGATCGCGTCCGTGGTCGTCGCGACCATCTGGGTATCGATGTACTCCCAGGACGGTCTGATCAATGAGGTGCTGCGCGCGATCGGGCTCGGCTCCATCACCCGGGTGTGGCTGGGCGACTACAGCACAGCTCTCGTCGCGATCGGCTTCGTGGGGACGTGGCTCAACATCGGCCTGTGCCTCGTCCTGTTCCTGTCCGGCGTCGGGAACATCCCTCCGTCCCTGTTCGAGGCGGCGCGCCTTGATGGGGCGAACAGGGCTCAGGAGTTCTTCGCCATCACCTTGCCTGCGCTCCGCGGGCAGATCGCTGTCGCCCTGACCCTGACCGTGGTTTCGGCGTTGAAGACCTTCGACCTGGTCTACATCACCACGCGAGGAGGTCCCGGGAACAGCACGAAGGTCCCTGCCTTCGAGGCGTACAACCGGGCGTTCAATACCGGCCAGGTCGGTCTGGCTTCCGCTCTGGCGGTCGTTCTCACCATCGTCATCGTCCTTGTGACGTTGCTCATCGGTCGCATCGAGCCCAAGGAGGTCGGATGAAGCTGACCCGTCGAGAGGTGATTCTCAACCAGGTCATCCTCGTGTTCTTCGCGATCTTCGCGATCATTCCTCTTGCGGGCGTGCTGATGTCGTCGGTGACACCATCGAGTGAGAACTCGGGCGGCTTCAGTCTCCCCAGCAGGATCGAGCTCGGGAACTACGCCCAGGCCTGGACGCGCGGACACTTCGCCACCTACATGCTGTCGAGCGTGCTGGTCACGGCATGCGTCGTCGTCGCCACCGTGATCCTGAGCGCCTTCGCGGGATTCGCCTTCGCCAGGATGGAGTTCCTCGGCTCGAACCTCTTGTTCTACATCCTGCTTCTGGGACTCACCCTCCCCGCGGAAGCGTTCATCATCCCGCTCTACTTCAACCTGCGCACACTGGGGCTGACGGATACCTATTGGGCGCTGATTCTGCCCCAGACCGCACAGTCGTTGGCCTTCGCGACATTCTGGATGAGGAACCAGTTCCGAACCTTCCCGGGCGAGATCATCGAGGCCGCCCGGATGGATGGCGCACGCAACATCCGGGTGCTCTGGCAGATCGTCGTCCCGCCCTCGTTCGCGCCGATCATGACGATGGCCGTTCTCATCACGATGTGGACGTGGAACGAGTTCCTCCTGCCGCTGGTCATGATCGTGTCCAACGGTCTCCGCACGGCCCCCCTGGGTCTGGCCTTCTTCCAGGGCCAGCACGTCACGGACTACTCCCTCCTGTCCGCGGCGGGTGTGATCGTCGCGCTGCCGATCGCCATCCTCTACTTCGTCCTCCAGAAGCGGTTCATCAGCGGAATGGTCGGCGGCATCTCCACTCGGTAGTGCGCCGACGGCTTCGCGCATCGACTCCTCAGGAGGAGCTGACGCGGTGGCAGAGGTGAGACCTAGCGGGCCCCGAACAGCAGCCCGTACTCCGTCGGTGTCGGCGGGATCGAGACCCGGTTGACGCGGCGCGGCATGCACAGC
Organism: Propionibacteriaceae bacterium; assembly: GCA_027492675.1. Classification (GTDB taxonomy): domain Bacteria; phylum Actinomycetota; class Actinomycetes; order Propionibacteriales; family Propionibacteriaceae; genus Fen-668. The sequence goes on from JAPUEI010000029.1 coordinate 98,413, forward strand.
GCCACCTCGTTGCCCTCGAGGTTGTTGGTGAGCTTGAGCTGGCGCGGGTTGAGCACGTACGCGCGGCGCAGGTTGTCGGCCGTCTTCGTGTCGCACGGGCTGGCCAGCGCCATGTCGCACGATCGCAGCAGGTGCACCGCGCCGGAGTGAGTCGCGTCGGCGGTCATCATGACGGCCTGCCACGGGCCCAGCGGGACGGTCGTGCCGTCGAAACCGGCGGAGTCGTCGATGACCAGGCTCGGCCTGTACGGACGGCCCTGGCTCGGCAGCTGGTCGCTCGGCTCGAGGAAGTCCACGGTGCCGCCGCACATCCCGACGGCGTCGGCCAGGCCCTGCCAGCGCCGTCGCTCGTTGGCGATGATCGACAGGTGGGCGCCCAGCGAGATGCAGCGGAACGCCAGCAGCCAGGTCACGTAGTCGGGCACGGCGAGCAGCAGCCGCGTCGGGTTCGGGCGGAACAGGCGGATCGTGATCGGGCCCGTACGTCCGTGACCGAGCAGCAGACCCGACGGCCCCGTACGGACCACAGCCTCCCGTACGGCCGACCCGTCAGCGGCCTCGGGCAGCACCCACGCACTCATCGTCCACCTCGTCCCAGCGGCACGGTGACCAGCATCGTCGGCACCTGCGCGCCCGACGGCGAATCGAGACGTACGCCCTCTCCCAGCCGCGCCACGGTGTGCTCCATCGCGGCCTGCGCGCCCGCCGCGTCGACCGTCACCAGCCGCAGCCCTCCGGTGGACCGCGCGTGCGGTGTGAACGTGTACGACGTCACCGCGAACAGCACCGGAGCGTCGGCGATGGCGTCCTGCAGCTCCTGATAGCCGATCGACGCGTTCGAGCCCCAGCGTCGGACCATCCGACCGGTGTGCACGAGTCCGTCGCAGGACCACGTCGACCACTCCTCGGCGCTGCGCTCGTCGCCGCCCTCGGGCCCGGAGCCTGCGACCAGCGACAACACCTCGTACAGCTCGATGGGCGCCAACGCCCGAGTGACGATGCCCTGCCGCTTGAGCACGGTCTGCACGCGGTGCAGGCCGAACCGCAAGGTCGCGTAAACGCCGTCGTTGCTCGCACCGCGCCGCGCGACGGCCTCCAGGCACAGGCGCGGGTCGAGGCGCAGGCACAACCACGTACGTCGCATGGTCGGCGGCGGCGACCCCGCCGTGATCTCGCGGTACGCCGCGGCCGCCTTCGAGCCGGCGCCCAGCAGCACGGTCGTCGGCGCCGGGACGGTGTACGTGACCACCTGTACGCCGGCGAACACGATGTCGTCCTGCCTGGTGAGCCCGCTGAGCGCGTCGAGGTCGATGGCCTCGCCCTTGTCGGCCAGCAGTTCGTCGTCCGAGGCCAGCGCCAGCACGGCGGTCCAGGCCTCCCCGTCGGCGATCAGCCCGAGCTCGCCGCCGCGGCCGAGAGAGGTCTGCGTCACGGTGAGACCCGGCATCCATTCAGCCAGGGGTACGAGATCGGCCGGCAGCTCGGCCGGCACACGGGTCGAGGGCGAGCGGCGCGCGTACCCGACCCAGCGCCTCAGCCAGACCATCGCCGGGTGGCCCTTGATCGGGATGCTCAACCCGATGACCAGGATGGCCACGAGTGCCGCCCAGACGTACAGGCGGGCCAGGACCAGCAGGATGACGACGAGCAGCGCGATCTCGAGCAGCACGGCCCAGGCCATCGCCAGGCGGGAGAGCCCGGCACGGGGCGACCGGACGACGTCGGTGTCCCGAGGCATACGCCGCTCCCTCCTGCGCCCACGAGTCGGCGCCCGAGCCACACTCTGCCAGACAGGCGGGTGAACCGGGCCGCCCGACGAGGTGGCATCCGCGACCTGCCGTACGCGAGGTCCCCGGCTGCTAACCCGCTCGCCTGCCACAATGAGCCCAAGTCCGACATCCCAGTGGCCGGAGGTATGTACATGGCCCAGCGCAAGGAGCTGCTCAAGGCTCACGCCTTCACGCAGCAGCGACTGGTGGCCGCCCTCGTCGATCGCGACCCCGACAACCCGATACCCCCGCTCCGTCGGCTGGGGATCGCGACGTTCGTCTCGATCCTCATCGCCGCCGTGATCCTCGGCATCTTCGCCCTGTACGGCCTGCTCAAGCACCCCGCCACCCCCGATTGGGCCGAGGCCAACACCATCGTCATCGACACCGAGTCCGGCGTCGTCTTCGTCACCCCCGACGGCAAGACCCTCAATCCGGTCACGAACATCACCTCGGCACGCCTCATCACCAAGGGTGGGCCGATCAAGAAGGCCACGACCGAATCACTGGCCTCCGCTCCCAGAGGAGCCCGGTACGGGATCGTGGACGCTCCTTCGCAACTCCCCGCGGCCTCGACGATGACGGCGTTCCCGTTGCGCGTCTGTTCTCTGCCGATCACCGGCAAGTCCCAGCGCTACACCGTGCTCGACGCGAAGGCGCCGGCCGCGACGTCCGACGCGGCCATCGGACTCTCGGTCGGCGACAAGACGTACCTGGTCGTGAACGGCATCGCCCACCTGGTGCCCGACAAGTCCCTGCTGGGCAACGCCACAGCCCTCAAGGGTTCCGAGGCGTTCCTGCGCTCGCTGCCACAAGGGCAGGAGATCGCGAAGTACACCGGCCCCAAGGGCAACAAGGCGATCCACGGCGTCAACCTCGTCGGCGACATCGTCTACACCGGCGACCAGACGGACAAGAGCACCTGGGAGTACTACCTCCAGCTGCCCGACGGCTACTCCGCGATCAGCTACCTCGATGCCATGGTCAACAACCCGACGCCGTCGGCGGCCACTCGCGAGACCGTCGCCAACAATCGCAGCGAGGAGCACCAGAACTCGGCCACGCCGGGCCTGCCGATGGGTCAGGTGACCGTGAACTCCTCAGACCTCACGAGGACGACGGTGTGCGCGACGTACAGCGGTGACAGCCCGCCCAAGATCACGATCGGCGACACGGTGGCGGGCCCGACCTCCGACGACGTCACGCCGGCGATCAGCGCGTACGACAGGGTCACCACGACTCCCGGCGGCGGCGCGCTCCTGCAGTCGGCCGGCACCCTCCCCGACGGGGCCACCTTCCTGGTCTGGCAGGGCCACAAGTACGGCATCCCGGACCTGGAGACGCGCACCTGGCTGGGGTACGAGTCCGCGCCGGTCGTGGGCGTCGTACAGCCCTCTCTGCTGGCCCTCATCCCCGATGGTCTGCCTGCCGGAGTGGCGCTCGACCACGAGCACGCGAACCGCTTGGCGTGAGGTCGTCGGCGGGTCACCCAGGCCCGTCCGAGGGGGTCCCTGAGTACCCTCACCCAGGCCCTCGGGTAGCCGCGCTCAACTTGGTCGCGAATGTTCACACAACATCAGAAAGGTGACCCTCGACGCGCCTAGTGTCTGGTTCACCAACCCGCAGCACCGAGGGATCGGACCTGCAGACATTCGACTGAACGCCGGGGACGATCCCCGAAACCTGATGGAGGAACCATGTCGGGCAACACCACTGTTGATCGCGCAGAAATGGCCAAGGCCGCGCAGCAGATCGAGGAGAAGGCTGGCCAGATCCACCAGACCCAGCAGAACCTCGGCAACCAGATCCAGAATCTGATGGGCCGCTGGCAGGGCAACGCGGCCAACGCCTTCCTGCGGGCCTACCAGGACTTCGACGCCCAGTTCGGCGTCGTCCAGCAGCAGCTCGAGAACATCCACGAGAAGCTCGTCGGCTCGCAGACGACCTACAGCCAGAACGAGTCAGATCAGCAGGCGGCGAGCAACGCCATCACTGCGCTCCTCAACGGCTGACCCCGCCCACCCACTCGCAGACTCACCAGGAGAACACCAATGAGCGACTTCACCGCCGTCAATGCCGCTGCGATGCAGGAGGGCATCTCTGACCTCAACTCGGCCCACAAGGCCCTGACCGATCACCTCGACACCCTCGACTCCCAACTTCAGGGCTCGCTGGCCAAGTGGGACGGCGCCGCGCGCTCCGCCTACTCGACCGCGAAGGCCACCTGGGACAAGGCCGCCCGCCACATGCAGGAGGTCATCCAGAAGTCCGGCCAGGTCCTGAGCCCGATCACCGAGAACTACGCCCGCACCGCGCGCAAGATCCAGCCCTCGTGGTCCTGAGCCGTTGATCTCTGCGCCGGGGGCGCGCCCCGCACCGGGCGCGCCACCGGCGTTCCGGCTTGTCCAGCGGCATGACGATGTCTCGTCATCGAAGGATGTCTATGTGGCACCTTCCCCGCTTATTGTGTGTTCCATACCTCCAGTCACCCCCCGTGCCTGTGCGTGAAAGGGAGCCTCATGCTCGACGCTAACGACGCCACCACAGTCCGAGCCTCGTCCGTCTCTGTCAGTCCAGGTGACATCGACGCGTTCTCGAAGGTGCTCAGCGCCATCACCAGCGACATCGACGCTATGGCCACGGAGATGACAGCCCTGATCTCGGCCCCTGACCTCGGTGAGTACGACAAGAGCCCGGCCGCACTCGATCGCTACCGCAAGGCGGCGACGACCCACCGCGACTACACCGCGGCGCTCGGGCTGCGCGGTGACAAGCTGGTCGCCGCCACGTCGAGCCTCGCCAGCCAGTACCGCGACCTCGAAGACCTCAACGCTTCTGGCGCGGGGGCCATCACGTCCTTGATCGGCACGAGCAAGGAGGTCTGAGATGACCTACGCAGGCCACGGCACCCGTACGCAGCGCGACACGCTCCACGTCATCGCCACCGCGAACCCCAACGACCTCGACAGCGTGGTCAAGCGCTGGATCGCGGTCGCCGACAAGGCCGGCGCGGACGCCGACCTGGTCAAGGCCAAGCTCGGCGCGCTCGTCACCACGGGCGGCTGGTCGGGCGCGGGCGCGGAGACGTACGCGCGCTCCATCGAGCTCGAGGTCATCGCGCCACTGCTCCGCATCGAGGCTGCGGCGCGTGCCCTGGCCACGTCGCTGCTGGGCGTCCAGCAGCGCGTCGAGGACGCCGTCGAGGCCGCCCAAGGAGCCGTCGTGCCGTGGGACCAGGACACCACCTGGCACGTGGAGCAGAAGAAGCTCGACCTCGTGAACTACCTTGTCGGCTCACTGTTCGACGGCACCCTCATCGTCGACCCGGTGGCCACGCTGAACCACTACAACTCGGCGCAGGCGAACGCGGACTACGACATCAAGACGGGCTCCGGCCACGTCGTGAAGACGATCAGCGCCCAGAGCTGGGCCCAGACCCAGAAGCAGACCAAGCCGATGCCGGCCGTCTACCACGGTGCGGTCTCGGCGCAGGTGCACCAGTTCGACGTCTGGATGGAGTACCAGGCGCTCAACACCTCGCCCCACGGCATCGTCTCCAAGGCGGCCGATCAGGTCGAGATCGCGCTCATCGACTTCATCCCTCGTCAGTCCACCGCGACCGACCCCGAGTTCACGGTCAAGAACTCGACGACCGGCGCTGGCTCCGGCACGCCCGGCGGACTGCCGACGGTCCCCGGAAGCGTCACGGGCACCCCGGCGGGCGACCCGGCGGCCTACGGCGACGGCTACACCGCACCCGGAGCCGGCTCGGTTGGATCGGGTGGCGGCTCGGGTCAGCACGGCGGCTCGTCGAAGTGGATGCCGGAAGGCACCTCGGCGGCAGGCAGTGAGGGCTTCGACGGCGTCGGCGGCTACACCAGCGTCGGCATGGGAGGCGCGGCGGGCGGCACGTTCAGCTCGTACGGCGCCGGCTCCGGCGGTCTCAGCCTCGGCGGCGCCGCGACCGGCACCTCGGCCGCCGGCATCGGTGGCGGCATGGGCATGATGCCGCCTGCGGGCTTCGGTGGCGTCGGTGCGCCCTCGAACAAGGGTGGCAAGGGCAACGGGCTCAAGATCACCGGCCTGTCGGGCACCGGGGCCGGCATCGCGGGCCTCTCGGGCTCGAACCCTTCATTCCAGATGGGCTCCATGGGACGCGGCGTTGCGGGCGCAGGCCTGGCAGGCGGGGTCGAGAGCAACATGCCTCTCACCAGCCTCGGTGGGCAGGCGTTCCCGATGGGTGGCCGCAACGTCCGCAAGAAGGACGACTCCGAGTCCGAGGGCGAGGAGACCTGGCTCGAGGAGGACCAGGACGTCTGGGGGACGAGCAGGTCCCGCAACGACCTGACCAGGTAGCCATGCCCGAGATGCCCGAGGTCGAGGCTCTCGCCCGCTGGCTCTCGCCACGGCTCAGCGGGACCTTCTTCGAGCGCGTCGAGATCGCGTCCCTCAGCGCATTGAAGACCGTGGCGTTGCCGACGACCGCGCTGCTCGGCCTCGAGATCGAGCGCGTCGAGCGGCGGGGCAAGTTCCTCGGCATGGGTCAGGACGGCGCCTGGCTGGTGTTCCACCTGGCGCGTGCGGGGTGGCTGCGCTGGTACGACACCGTGCCGGCCGGACCGGCTCGCCCCGGCAAGAGCCCGCTGGCGCTGCGCGTCGGGGTCGGCAGCGGGGCTGGCTTCGACCTCACGGAGGCCGGCACGAGAAAGCACCTGGCGGTGTACGTGGTGGGCTCGCTCACCGATGTACCCGGCATCGCAGCTCTGGGGCCGGATCCCCTGGCCGAGGGCTTCGGGCGCGCCGAGCTGGACGCGATCCTCACGACCGCCGGCCGGGCCCAGATCAAGGGCGTGCTGCGCGACCAGAAGGTGCTCGCGGGCATCGGGAACGCCTACTCCGACGAGATCCTGCACGCCGCCCGGCTCAGCCCGTTCAAGCCGGCCTCGGGCCTGAGCGACACGGAACGGGACACGCTGCTCGCGGCGATGCACGACCAGCTGCAGTCGGCGATCGACCGCGCTGACGGGTTGAAGCCGTCCGAGCTCAAGGACGGGAAGCGCAGCAACCTGGCAGTCCACGGTCGTACAGGCCTGCCCTGTCCCGTGTGCGGCACGACCGTCGCGGAGGTCTCCTTCGCCGACTCGTCCCTGCAGTACTGCCCTGGCTGTCAGACCGGCGGCAAGCCCCTGGCCGACCGCCGACTCTCCAAGCTGCTCAAGTAGTCGCCCCGCCCACCCAGGCCCAGCCGAACCTCGGCACTTCCGTCGAGGAGAGGTTCTGTACCCCTCGGGGAGAGGTCCTGTACCCCTCGGGGAGAGGTCTCGTACCCCTCGGGGAGAGGTCCTGTACCCCCTCGGGGAGAGGTCCTGTACCCCTCGGGGAGAGGTTTCAGATCCCTGCGGGAGAGGTCTTGTGCACCTGCGGGAGAGACCCTATGCCCCTCGGGGAGAGGTCTCGTACCCCTCGGGGAGAGGTTCCGTTCACCTGCGGGAGAGACCCCAACCCTCCGGCAGGTACCAAACCTCTCCCCGACCAGTACCAGACCTCTCCTCGAGGGGTACCAGACCTCTCCTCGAGGGGTA
>JAPUEI010000030.1 GCA_027492675.1 Propionibacteriaceae bacterium
GAGACGCGGTACGTACGGAGCTCGCCGTCACGCTCCGCCACGAGGTACCAGCGGCCGGCGCTGTCGACCAAGCCGATGGGGTCGATCGTGCGCTCGGCGGGTGAGTCGCTGCCGGCGGAGACGTACGTGATCGTCGCGCGGCGCTTCGCCGACGTGGCCTCACGCAGCGTCGGCAGCCACGGCACGTCCTCGCTCGCGGCGTACCAGCCGCGCCGGTCGGAGTGCACCACGGTGCCGAGCGCCTCCGCGTCGGCGAGCGCCCCGCTCGGTGCGGTCGCTGCGATCTTGGTGAGCGCCGAGGTCAGGGCTGGCCCGAGACCGAGGTCAGCCACCGCGTCGCGCGACGACCACGCGTACAACGCCTGCGCCTCAGCGGGCGTGATCCCCGTGGCCTCGGTGGTGAAGTCGTCGAGCAGCACGCACCCGCCATGGCGCCCGCGCTCGGTGTAGACGGGCACGCCCGCCGCCGACAGCGCCTCCATGTCGCGCAGGACGGTGCGTTCGCTGACCTCCAACTCCTCCGCGAGCCAGGACGCGGTCACCCGTCGATGCCGCTGCAGGAGCATCAGCAATCGGAGGAGACGGTCGGCGCGCATGCGGCCAGTCTGTCCTAAGAACCTGACACATCGTGTCGTGAAATGTCGAGGGGATCAGGATTCTCGTGTTCAGCGCGTCGATCGACGACAGGCGACCGGGGCGCTAGTTGCGCTGCCGACCCCACAGGAAGCCTGCTGCCCCACTGGCCACGACGAGGCCCAAGATGCCGAGCACGACCGCCCATCGGCGGGCCGGATCGAGGTCCAGGAAGTACCAGACGGCGGGGGAGTTGATCACCGGGGCGTTGGCGTACCACCCGAAGCCCAGTTGCCTTCTGGGGGCCAGTACGAACACCGCCGCGCTGATCACGGCGACAACGCTCCCCGCTGCGAGCAGGATCCGTGCGCGAATGTGAGGTTGCACTCTGTGACCGTAGCTCCGTGGGTCGGATCCCTCCGCGAGGGTGACGGCTTGCTCATCAGAAGATCTCTGAGAAACATGACATGAGATGTCATGTATGCCCGATGGACTGGGGTCATCGGCGTAGAACAGGCGCCCCACACGAAGGAGAACACGCATGACCGGATTCGATCCTCGACCCCCGCTCGACAAGGCCATGGATCAGGTAGGCACGTTGATCGCCGTGGTTGGGCCGGAGCAGGCGCACCTGCCGACTCCCTGCGACGAGTACGACGTGAGCCAGCTCATCGGGCACCTGCAGGCGGTCGTACGGCGCATCGGTGCCGTGCTGAACGGGCAGCCGTTCTGGTCGGTGCCGCGCGAGATGGAGTCGACCGAGTGGGTGGCGGACTGGGACGCCGGCCGGGCGGAGACCGACGCGGTTCTCGCCGACGACGCCATCCTCACCCGCGAGGTGACCGTCCCCTGGGGCACGGTGCCGGGCGCCTCGGCCGCCGCCTCGTACATCGGCGAGCTCTCGGTCCACTCCTGGGACCTCGCGTCGGCCATCGGACGGCTCGACCTGCTCGACGACTCGCTGGCGACGGCGGCGCTGCCGGCATACATGGAGAAGGTGCCCGCCGAGCCCCGCGGCCCAGAGATCCCGTTCGGACCGGTCGTCGAGGTCGGGCCCCATGCGACGCCGTACGAGCGGCTCGTGGCCTGGACGGGCCGCGACCCCCGCTGGGCGGCCTGAGCACTCGCGGGCGCCCCTCCTGGATGTCGGGGCGCCCGCGGCCACCCGTAGGGTTGATGCCATGAGCCCCGCATCAGCCACCAGCCAGAATCTCGCGAACTCAAAGCTCACGGTGGTGGGTGCGGGCTCCGTCGGCACGTCCATCGCGTACGCCTCACTGATCCGGGGCTCGGCGCGGCAGATCGCGCTGTACGACATCGACGCCAAGCGCGTGGAGGCCGAGGTGCGCGACCTGGCGCACGGCACCCAGTTCACGCCGACCACCATCGTCACGGGAGGCGCCGACATCGAGGTCGCCAAGGACTCCTCGGTGATCATCGTCACCGCCGGCGCCCGCCAGAAGCCGGGCCAGACGCGGCTCGAGCTGGCCGGGGTCAACGCCTCGATCATGACCGACCTCATCCCCAAGCTCCTCGAGCAGGCGCCCCACGCCGTATTGGTGCTCGTGACGAACCCGTGCGATGTGCTGACGGTCGTGGCCCAGAAGGTGAGCGGACTGCCGTACGGGCAGGTGCTGTCCACCGGCACGCTCCTCGACACCTCCCGGCTGCGCTGGGCCATCGCGCAGCGCGCGGGTGTCTCGCTGTCCAACGTGCACGCGGCGATGTTCGGCGAGCACGGCGACTCCGAGTTCCCCATCTGGTCGTCGGCGTCGATCGCGCAGATCCCGATCCGCGACTGGACCGATCCGGACGGCACGAGGGTCTTCACCGAGGAGGCGCTGGCGACGATCGCGTACGACACCGTCCACGCCGCGTACTCGATCATCGAGGGCAAGGGCGCCACCAACAACGCGATTGGCCTTGCCGGAGCGCGGTTGGTCGAGGCGATCCTCGGTGACCAGCGCAAGATCTGGCCGCTGTCGAGCGTGCTGACCGACTACCGGGGCGTCTCCGGCGTGGCCTTGTCCGTGCCGAGCCTGGTGGGCCCGACCGGCATCGAGCGCGTCTTCGAGTTCCCCATGGACGCCCACGAGATCACGATGCTCAACACGTCCGCGGCCGCGATCCGTACGACCCTGAAGGCCATCGGCTACTGATCGGGAGGCGCCTCGCCCTCGACGCCACACCCCAC
>JAPUEI010000031.1 GCA_027492675.1 Propionibacteriaceae bacterium
ATCCCGGAAGGCGTCGAGAAGCCCATCCTGAAGAATCGTCGATGCCGACGCGATAATTCCCTCCCAAGAATCCTCCATGAGGGCCACTGTGACGTCATAGCTCACCCGTGGTACGTACGCCACAGAATGCGCGCGAAGAGCACTGTTGAGTTCCTCAGTCACAACACATTTGGAGTCCTCATCTGAGGGCATTTCCGTGGGCGACAGGTGACGCGCGCGGCCCGGAAGACGTGACGTTCAAGGGCTCAGCCCGCGAGTTCCCGCAGCCGGTCGATCGCCAGCGTCGCGAGGAGTACCGCCTGGTCAGCCACCACGGAGTCGTCGAACCGCACGAGGCTCGAGTGGTTCGTCGGGCAGCCCTCGTCGGGAACCTCGGGCGGCTGCGCCCCGAGGAGGATGAACGCGCCGGGCACCTTCTCCAACACGAACGAGAAGTCCTCCGAGCCCATCATCGGGGTCTCCGGCACATCGACCCGGTCGTCGCCGAACAGCGACCGCAGCGTACGGACCGTGAAGTCGGCCTCCGCGCGGTCGTTGATCGTCACCGGGTACTGCCGGTGGAACGCGGTCGTCGCCGTCGCCCCGTACGCCGCCGCGATGCCGTCAGCCAGTCGCGGAATCGCCATCTCGAGGTGATCGATCGCGGCCGTCGACAGCGTGCGAACTCCGCCTTCGAGCGTTGCCCGTGGCGGCACGGCGTTGACCGGTCCGCCCGCGCTCATGCGTGCCACCGACAGCACGACCGGGTCGAAGACGTCGATCTGCCGCGTGACGAGGGACTGCAAGCCGAGGATCACCTCGGCGGCGATCGGAACGGGGTCCAGGCCGGTGTACGGGACCGATCCGTGCGCCGCCGTACCGTTGATCGTCACCGTGAAGTCGTTCGCGCTCGCCATGATCGCGCCGGGTCGAGTGACGAAGAGTCCCCGCTTCACCGACGCCCACACGTGGATCGCGTACGCCGCGTCCGGTGTCCGGCCGACGATGTCGAGCAGCCCCTCGTCGATCATGACCCGCGCTCCGGCGTGTCCTTCCTCGCCGGGCTGGAACATGAGCACGACCGTGCCGGCCAGCTCATCGGCGTGTGCGGCCAGCAGCCGGGCCGCACCCACGAGGCCGGTCATGTGCAGGTCGTGGCCACACGCGTGCATCGCGCCGTTCGTCGAGGCGTAGTCGAGCCCTGTCTCCTCGGCCACGGCGAGCCCGTCCATGTCGGCGCGCAGCAGGACGACCGGACCGTCCGCAGGTCCGCGCAGCACCGCGACCACCGAGGTCGTCCGCTGCCCACAGTGGATCTCGTACGGCAGCCCGTCGAGCGCCGCAAGGATCGCCTTCTGGGTGAGGGGCAGGTCGAGCCCGACCTCAGGGATCTGGTGGAGGGAGCGTCGCAGAGCGACGAGCTCCGGGGTCATCTCAGCGGCGTGCGCCAACAGCGTCATAGGGACTCCTCGTGGTCGTGTCACCAGGACCCTATTCCCCCTCCTGGGCCAGGTGCGCCAACTATCCGTACGACAAAAAGTAGCCATTTCGTGACCTTTCAAACTGCTCTCCTTCGCGCGCGCGTGGGAGGCGATCTCGTCACACTCCCGTAACACACCGCTGACATGCCCGCAACGAATCGCAACATTGGCGTTACGTACGCGGAGCATGCTTCCGAGCAACGCGGCGCAGCGAATCGGGCTGGCAGCTTCTTGCGCGACAACCCCCTTCTCTATTCGACTTCGGCGCGCCCAAACGGGCAAATCCGAGAAATGTAGCGAGGTGAAACCACGCATGGCGGAAAAGCTATTGGAGGTCAAAGACCTCAACGTCGAGTTCCGTACCGACCGAGGTGTACTCGCCGCAGTGGAGGACGTGTCTTTCGTCGTGGAGCAGGGGCAGACGCTGTGCCTTGTCGGTGAGTCCGGCTGCGGCAAGTCCGTCACGAGCCTCACGTTGATGGGCTTGCTGGCGTCGAACGCTCGCGTGAAGGGGACGCTCGACTTCGGCGGTACGGACCTCGCCACGCTCAGCGAGGACAAGCGGCGCGCCGTGCGTGGCAACGACATCGCGATGGTCTTCCAGGAGCCGATGACCTCGCTGAACCCCGTGCTCAAGATCGGCGACCAGCTGATGGAGGGGCCGCGGCTTCACCTGGGACTCGACAAGCAGGCGGCTCGCGAGCTCGCGGTCGAGATGCTCACGAAGGTCGGCATCCCGCGGCCGGAGGCCGTCCTCGGCGAGTACCCCCACCAGCTCTCCGGCGGCATGCGCCAGCGCGTGATGATCGCCATCGCGCTGAGCTGCGTCCCGAAGCTGCTCATCGCCGACGAACCGACGACCGCGCTCGACGTCACGATCCAGGCGCAGATCCTCGAGCTGATGCGCGAGCTGAGCCGCGACTCCAACACGGCGGTCATCCTCATCACCCACGACCTTGGCGTCGTCGCGGAGATGGCCGACCACGTCGTGATGATGTACGCGGGTCAGGTCGTCGAGCAGACCGACGTCATGACGTTGTTCGCGACGCCCCTCCACCCGTACACCGTGGGCTTGATGGCGTCGATCCCTCGGGTCGAAGCGCCGGCCGACACGCGGTTGGAGTCGATCCCCGGCGTCGTCCCCAGCCTGGCCGACATGCCCGCGGGCTGCCGGTTCCACACCCGCTGCGCCTTCGCCACGGCGAAGTGCGTCGCCGAGCAGCCGGCGCTCGTCGAGGTCGTACCGGGCCACTCGGTCCGGTGTCACCTGTTCGAGCCCGGGTCGACCACGCCCAACCCGGAGGCCCTCGCATGAGGATCGAGCAGGCTGTCGCCCTACGTCCCAACGACCCGCTGCTGTCCGTACGGGACCTCACGATCCACTACCCCATCCGCAAGGGGGTCTTCGCGCGCACGGTCGGTCACGTGAAGGCCGTCAACGGGGTGAGCTTCGACGTCGCCCCGGGTGAGACGGTCGGCATCGTGGGCGAGTCCGGCTGCGGCAAGTCCAGCACGGGCCGAGCGCTCATCCGCCTCGAGAAGATCACCTCCGGGCGCGTCGACTTCCTCGGCCGCGACATCACGGCGATGGCGGAGGGTGAGTTCCGCCGCCTGCGCCGCGACATGCAGATGGTCTTCCAGGACCCGTTCTCCGCGCTGAACCCGCAGAAGCGTGTCGGAGACCTCCTGGCCGAGCCGATCGTCGTCCATCACCTGGCGCGACGACGCGACGAGGTGCGGGCCCTGGTCGCCGACACCCTCAAGACGGTGGGCCTCACCGAGCAGTTCGCCTACCGCTACCCCCACGAGCTCTCGGGCGGTCAGCGGCAGCGGGTCGTGGTCGCCCGAGCCCTCACGACCAGTCCGAAGCTCCTCATCTGCGATGAGCCGGTGTCGGCGCTCGACGTGTCGATCCAGGCCCAGGTGCTCAACCTGCTCAAGGATCTCCAGGCCGACCTCGACCTGGCCTACATCTTCATCACCCACGGCCTCGGCGCCGTGAAGTACATCAGCGACCGCATCCTCGTGATGTACCTGGGGCACATCGTCGAGTCGGCCAGCACCACCGAGCTGTTCGCGAATCCGCGCCACCCGTACACCGAGGTCCTGCTCAACGCCTACCCCGTACCTGACCCGACGGTACGAGACCGGCGGCAGCGGGTCGTCATCGAAGGCGAGGTGCCGAGCCCCGCGAACCCGCCGAGCGGCTGCGTCTTCCACACCCGCTGCCCCTCCGCGAAGGACATCTGCTCGGTCGAGGCGCCGGTGTCGCAAGGCACCTCGGCGCACAGCTTCGCCTGCCACTTCCCGCTCGCCGAGGGCACGGGACCAGGCCTTCGTACCAAGGGAGCGGTCGCATGATCTCGTACGTCATCCGCAGGCTCCTGCTCGCGGTCCCGATCCTGTTCGGGGTCACGGTCATCAACTACTTCATCATCCAGCTCGCGCCCGGATCGCCGGCCGACCTGTACATCACCCCCGACGCCACGCCGGAGTCGCAGGAGCTGCTGCGCCAGCAGATGGGCCTCGACAAGCCGATCATCGTCCAGTACTGGAAGTGGCTCACCCAGCTGCTCCACGGCAACCTCGGTGTGTCGTACGGGTCCGGTCAAGCGGTCTCGACGCTCATCGGCCAGCGCGTCGGCCCGACGCTCACGCTCATGGTGACCGCGCTCGTGGTCGCGTATCTCGTCGCGATCCCGCTCGGCATCGTCGCCGCCCGTCACAAGAACAAGCCGACCGACTACGGCATCGTCGGGGCGTCGTTCCTCGGCATCTCTGTGCCCCACTTCTTCCTGGGACTCGCGCTGATCTACGTGTTCGCGGTCGTCCTCAAGTGGGTGCCGCCCGGTGGCCTGCGGACGATCGGCCGCGGTGGCGGCTTCGTCGACCAGGTGCGGCACCTGATCCTGCCGGTGATCGTCCTGTCCGCGGGCATCGCGGGCAACATGATCCGCTACGTCCGGGCGAGCATGGTGGACGCGATGGGTCAGGACTACATCCGGACGGCTCGCGCCAAGGGCCTCGGTGCCTGGACCGTCGTCAGCAAGCACGGCCTGCGCAACGCCCTCATCCCCATCATCACGATCATCGGCATGGACGTCGCGGCCCTCGTCAGCGGCGCCGTCGTGACCGAGCAGGTCTTCCAGTGGCCCGGCCTCGGACAGCTGGCCATCAACGCGATCTCGCAGCGCGACTACGCCGTCCTGATGGGGGTCAACCTCCTCGCGGCTGTCGCGATCGTGGTCGTCAACATCTGCACCGACGTGGCGTACGGCCTCGTCGACCCGCGAATCAGCTACTCGTGAAGGAGAGTGCCGTGACCACACAGCTCGCCGCGCGAGCGGCAGACGGCGGCGCCGCGCCGATGCGCCACGAGTCCCAGGCCCAGCTCATCTGGCGCCGCTACCGCCGGCACGTCCCCGCCGTCATCGGCACGGTCATCTTCGTGCTCATCGTGCTGATGGCCATCTTCGCGCCGCTGATCTCGCCGTACGACCCGTACCGGATCTTCCCCGTCTTCGAGGAGCACCCGACGGCGGCGCATCTGCTGGGTACGGACCGTACGGGCCGCGATGTCCTGAGCCGCCTGATCTTCGGGGCGCGGGTGTCGATCTCCGTGGGCGTGGGTGCGGTCGCGGTGTACGTGGTGATCGGCGTCGTGCTCGGGCTCATCGCCGGGTACGTCGGCGGCTGGGTCGACATGGTCGTGATGCGGGTCACCGACATCTTCATGAGCTTCCCGTACCTCATGGTGATCCTCGCGCTGGTCGCCGTGCTCGGCCCGAGCCTCACCAACATCATCTTGGTCATCGGCGTGCTCGGGTGGCCCACGGTCGCCCGGCTCGTCCGAGGAAGTGTGCTGTCGATCAAGCAACTGGACTACGTCAAAGCCGGGGTCTCCCTAGGTTTCCACACGCCGAGGATCCTCTTCGGCCACATCCTGCCCAACTGCCTGTCGGGCATCATCGTCAACGCCACGTTCGGCGTTGCCAGCGCCATCATCCTCGAGTCGTCTCTCAGCTTCCTGGGGCTGGGCGTCCGCCCGCCGACAGCGAGCTGGGGAAACATGCTGACCGAGGCCCAGTCCATCACCGTGCTCTCGACCCAACCCTGGTTGTGGGTCCCCGCCGGCCTGATGATCCTCGTCGCCGTCCTGAGCATCAACTTCATGGGCGACGGCCTGCGCGACTCCATCGAATCCCGATCCTGATCCACCACCGAAAGGAACACTCACCATGACCGTCTCACTGTCCCGGCGTGGACTGCTCTTCGCCGGCGTCCCCGCCATGGCGGGCGCTTGGGTCCTGTCCTCCTGCAGCAGCTCCAGCGACGCCGAGTCCGTCGCGGCCGACCAGCTGCTGACCATCGGCACGGTGAACACGCCGTCCGGCCTCAACGTCTTCACCGCGTCGGACATCGCCGCGACGTGGGCCTTGCGCTTCACGCTGGACCCGCTGCTCGACCAGTCTGAGCCGCTGAAGTTCGTCCCGCGGATCGCGCAGTCGATCGAGAGCACGGACAACATCAACTGGACGATCAAGCTCCGCTCCGGCGCGACCTGGTCCGACGGTCAGCCGATCACCGCCGACGACATCGTGTTCACGTTCAACACGATGGCCAACCCGAAGGCGGCGATGGGCACGTCGACGTACCTGACCACGCTCGACGGGGTGAGCCCCGCGACCGGGAAGCTCGCCTCGGGGACCGAGATCCCGGCGCTGAAGAAGGTCGACGACACGACGGTGACGTTCAAGACGGCGTCAGTCGTCGACAACAACTACATCATGGAGATGATCGGCACCAAGGTCCTCATCCTCCCCAAGCACACGCTCAAGGACATCGCGCCCGAGGGTCTGGCCAAGAGCGACTACGGCGTCAAGGGCCCGACGGTCTTCTCCGGCGCGTACAAGATCACCAAGTTCACCAAGGACACGAGCATCGAGTACGAGGCGAACCCGACGTACTACGCCGGCAAGCCCAAGATCTCGAACGTGGTCATGAAGATCATGCCCGCGGCGAACCTGGCCGGCGAGCTGAGCGCCGGCACGATCACGATGAACTCCGGCGGCGGCATCGGCAACATCCCGTTCGGCGACATGGAGACCGTCAAGGGCCTGTCCGGCGTGGCGACCAGCATCAACCCGTCGATCGGCTTCCAGACGATGTACTTCAACACGCTGACGTTCACCGACAAGCGGGTCCGGCAGGCGATCGCCCACGCGATCAACCGGCCTCAGATCGTGTCCCAGCTGCTCAAGGGCAACGGAGAGGTCATCGACGGCCCGTTCTCCAGCGTCAACCCGTACCTCGACAAGGGCCTCACGCCGATCGCGTACGACCCGGAGAAGGCCAAGTCGCTGCTGGCGGCATCCGGGTGGGACACGTCGAAGGAGATCAACTTCGTGATCCCGACCGGCAACTCGGTGCGCGAGGCGTCGGCCGACATCATCATGGAGAACCTCAAGGCGATCGGCCTCAACGTGAAGGGGTCGAAGTACGACTTCCCGACCGCGTTCTCGATGGCCGGCAAGCACAACTACGACCTCGTGCTCATCGGCCTGACGCTCACCATGGATCCGGACGTGACCAGCGTGTACGGGCCGGGCGCGACGTACAACTTCACGTCGTGGAAGACGGACCGCAACAGTGAGCTGCTCGCCAAGGGCAAGCAGACCGTCGGCCAGGCGGCGCGGACGCCGATCTACAAGGAGCTCCAGGCGATCTGGCAGGACGAGCTCCCCGTGCTCACGCTCTACTCGAACTACGAGGTGTCCGCCAAGCAGAAGCCGCTCAAGGTGGGCGGCGCGCCGGCCTTCTGGAGCGGCATGATGGCGAACGTCGAGGCCTGGCAGTTCGGCGCAGCATGAGCAGCCAGCCAAGGTCTCCGATGGCGGTCGGGCTCGTCCCGGCCGCCACCGCGGCGGCGCTCACGGTGTTCACCTCGGCGACGGTCTTCGACGGTGTGTCGTTCCTGAGCGGCCCGACCGACGTGGTGGTCGCCGATGGGCACATCGTCGCCGTCGGCCCAGGTCTCGCAGCGCTCGAGGAGTACGCATCGGCAGAGATCGTCGACTGCGCCGGCTCGACCCTGTTGCCGGGATTCTTCGACGCGCACGTCCACCTCATCAGCTCGAGGTTCGGGAACCTCGCCAGCCTGGCGCGTCCGTACACCGCCATGTTCTACGAGTCGGTGGCCAACGCGGCGGCCACGGTGGCGACGGGGATCACGACGGTACGTGATGCGGCCGGGGTCGATCTCGGCATGAAGACGGCGGTCGCGGAGGGGCTCGTCCCGGGCCCCCGGATGCGGATCGCCGTGTCGATGATGTCGCAGACCGGCGGCCACGGGGACTCGCTGATGGCCTCGGGGCTTCGGGCGCCGACCCTCAACCTCGCGATCCCGGGACGTCCCTTGGGGGTGGCCGACGGGGTCGAGGAGGTCCGCAAGACGGTACGGACGATCCTGCAGGCCGGCGCCGACCACATCAAGATCTCCGCCACCGGTGGCGTGCTGTCGCCGACGGACGACCCGCGGCACCCGCAGTTCACCGAGCCGGAGATCCGGGTCATCGTCGAGGAAGCCGAACGGCAGGGCAAGTACGTGCTGGCGCACGCGATGGCGGCCTCCGGGATCATGGCGGCGCTGCGGGCAGGCGTGCGCTCGATCGAGCACGGCGTCTACCTCGATAGTGAGTGCATCGAGTTCATGATCGCCAACAACCGCTACCTCGTACCGACCCTGATCGCGCCCGTCGAGGTGCTCCGCATGGCCGAGAACGGCATGCCCCTGCCGCAGAACATCAAGGACAAGGCCGCCAGGGTCGCCGAGGACCACCGGAAGAACGTGGCGATTGCCGTCGCGGCGGGCGTCAAGGTGGCCATGGGTACGGACTCTGGCGTCGGCGACCACGGCCACAACCTCGACGAGCTCGTGCTCCTGGCCGATGTCGGAATGTCGACGACGGCCGTACTGGCTGCGACCACCTCGGTCGCGGCCGAGCTGATGGACCTCGGAGACCAGCTGGGCCGCATCACGGACGGCTACATCGCTGATCTCGTCATCGTCGACACCCCGCTGGGCCCGGACTCGAGTCTGGTCGGGATCAGCGACCGCATCACCGGCGTCTGGCAGTCCGGCCGCCGCACCGTCTAGAACACACCAACCTGAAGGAGCTCGACCTGCCATGACCGTCCCCAACTTCCTGTCCGAGTCCGCTGCGATGCTCGGTGAGCTGCAGTCGATTCGTCGCGAACTCCACACGTTCCCCGAGTTGGGCAACGACACCCCGAAGACCCAGGCGTACGTCGTGAAGGCGCTGGAGGGCCTGCCGCTGGAGATCACGCTGGGCACGGACTGCACGTCCGTGGTGGGCGTGCTGCGGGGTCCGGCGGACGGTCCGGTGGTGCTCATCCGCGGCGACATGGACGGGTTGCCGATCGTGGAGGCCACGGGGCTGCCGTACGCGTCCACGAACGGGAACATGCACGCCTGCGGGCACGACCTGCACACCACGGGGATGATCGGGGCGGCGCGGCTACTCTGCGCCCACAAGGAGAACCTTCCGGGAACGGTGATCTTCATGTTCCAGCCCGGCGAGGAGGGCGCGGGTGGCGCGAAGGTCATGCTCGACGAGGGGCTGCTCGACGTCGCCGGGAAGCGGCCGATCGGTGCGTACGGGCTCCACGTGATGGGGTCAGGCGAGCCGTACGGCAAGATGGTCACCCGTCCCGGCACGTTCATGGGCAGCTCGAACGTCCTCGAGATCACGGTCCATGGCAAGGGCGGTCACGGCTCGATGCCGCAGGGCAGCGTCGACCCGGTGCCGGTGCTGACCGAGATCGTCGCGGCCATCCAGGCGTACGTGACGCGGCGGATCAGCGTCTTCGACCCGGTGGTCATCACGGTGACGCAGCTGAGCGCGGGCAAGGCGGTCAACGTCATCCCGTCCGAGGCGAAGCTCGGCGCCACGGTCCGCACCCTGTCGAGCGCCAGCCTCGCGCAGCTTGATGTGGACATGCCGAAGCTGGCGGACGGCATCGCGGCTGCTCACGGCTGTACGGCGACGACCGAGTTGCACCACCTGTACCCGGTGACCGTCAACGATCCGGCGCGCGCCGAGTGGGTGCTGGAGGTGCTCGGTGAGGTCTTCGGTGCGGACCGGCTGATCAGCGCCCCAGAGCCGTTCATGGGGTCGGAGGACTTCTCGTTCGTGCTCGACGAGGTCCCCGGTGCCTACCTGTTCGTCGCGGCCGGGCCGGCCGACCCGGCGGAGGCCGCGGTCGCACCGGGCAACCACTCGGCGTACACGACGTTCAACGACGAGATCCTCGCGGACTCGGCCGCTGCGCTGTGCGTGCTGGCCTGGGGCGCGCTCGCTGAGGTTGCGTAGCCGCCCCGTCCGGCGGAAGAACCGCGTCAGGCCAGCTGCGCGGCTCGTACAGCGATCAGCGCCACGCAGATCACCGCTTCGGCGGCCAGTGCCACCCACTGGACCGCCGCGCGGTTCTTCCGCGGTGCCCAGGCGACGAGCCACGTTGCGACGATGCCGCCCAGCAGACCGCCGAAGTGGCCCTGCCAGGAGATCGTGCCGACGTTTAGGACGGTGTACGCGATGTTCACGCCGATGATGATGAGGACCTGCTGGTAGTTGCCCTTGGCCTTGTACGCGAGCAGCAGCAGCGCCCCCATCAGCCCGAAGATCGCGCCGGACGCGCCGACGGTCGATGACTCGGGGTTCGTCAGCCACATCACGAATGCCGAGCCGGCGAGTCCGGACACCGCGTAGATGGCGAGGAACCGCGCGCGGCCCAGAACCCGCTCGATCGAGGGGCCGATGACGATCAGGGAAAACATGTTCAGCGCGATGTGGATGAGCGTGAGGTGCGTGAACACCGAGGTCACGACCTGCCACCAGGCGCCGCTGGCCACACCGTCGACCCAGTGGTTGCCGGCCGCGACACACGCGTGCTGCAGGGCGCCCGGGTAGTAGGAGTTGGGGTCGGTCGCGTCCAGGCACATGCCCCGTGGCGCGAGGGCCAGCTTGTCCGCGAGCCCGTTGACCCCGCTGATCAGGTAGACGACGACGTTGATGGCCACGATCACGTACGTCGTCAGTCGGGGGTCCCGGACGACCGAGCCGCCGTACGGGAGCTGGTCCTGCCGGGTCTGTCGCGCACCTTCCTTGGTGCACTCGGGGCACTGGAAGCCGACGGCCGCGTCGACCATGCACGCCGGGCAGATGGGACGGCGGCATCTCGTGCAGACGATGCCCGTC
The DNA here is from genome assembly GCA_027492675.1 of Propionibacteriaceae bacterium. Classification (GTDB taxonomy): domain Bacteria; phylum Actinomycetota; class Actinomycetes; order Propionibacteriales; family Propionibacteriaceae; genus Fen-668. Next base: position 10,739 of record JAPUEI010000031.1, read on the forward strand.
GCGACGCCGGGATGGCGGTAGCACGCCATGGTGGGGAGCTCTGTCACGCGCGCGCTCCAGCGCTGATGGGGTCACGCGTACTCGAGGTCACAGACCCATGGTGGCATGCGGCTCCGGGAGAGGTCGCACTCGCGGGAGGTCGCGGTCGGATGCCGACCCTTCTTCAGCCTCGCAGGGCCTCGATGCCGTTGAGGAGCAGATCGAGGCCGATCTCAAACTCGTCGCCGAAGGTGTACCCGTCATCGATGACCTCGGAGATGAGAGCCTCGAGGTGGGGATACGGAGTTGCCGGGGCATGAGACCGCACGGCCCCGACGACCGGGGTGGGATCCGCCGGCAGGGCCATCTCCTGAAGGACGAAGCCGTAGACATAGGCATCCCGGAAGGCGAGGATCTGGGCCGCAGCCCGCAGAGAGAAGCCGCGCTCCCGCAGATAGCCGACGACGTGGTCTTGGTGTGCGAGCATGATCGGCCCCGGCGCCGTGCGGGACTCCACCAGCCCGATGGCCCACGGGTGCCGCCTCAAGACCAGCCGCTCCGACACCGAGCTCGCGCGCAGCCCGGCGTGCCAGTCCGCATCCTCGGGCAGGATGATCTCGCGGAAGACCTGGTCGACGAGAGCGTCCAACAGGGCCTCCTTGTTCACGAAGTGGTGGTAGAGCGCCATGCCCTCCACGCCGAGACGTCGCCCGAGAGTCCGCATCGACAGACCCGCCAGGCCCGCGTCGTCGGCAAGCTGCATCGCCTCATCGACGATGCGCTGAACCGACAGCGAACCGCGCGCTGTGGGTTGTCCCGGGTTCATCCCTGACTCCTGTCGCGGGCCATTGCCCCATCCTTACGGTGAAAACTAGCCTCCTTTACACCGTAAACGTCGAGGGCTGGACCTCGTCGTAGGACCGCAACCGATCGATGGAGAACGACATGACCTCACTGCAGAGCACCACCTCCACGTGGGCCGGCAGCTGGCTCGACCGCCGCTGGTTCGTCGGCGCGGCAGCGATCGCCGTGGCGGTGGCCATGGTGGTGGAGAACATCGTGCTGGCGGCAACCGGCGCTGCAAGCTACGGCGCGCCGATCACGGAGGTGCAGGCGTACTACGCGGCGAACGTCAACGCGGTCGCGATCGCATCCGGTCTGGTGGCCGTCTACCTGGTGCTGCTCCTCGTGTTTGTCGCGGGACTGCACAACCTCATCGAGCAGCGTGGAGGGGCAGGCGTCGGCTGGGCGCGCCTCGCTGTCGCTGCGGGCGCGGCCGAGTCGGCCGGGTTCGTCCTCGTGAATGTCCTGCAGATGGGGCTCGCGCTCTCGGCCGGCGGGCGCGGCGAACCGTCGTCTGCCTTCGAGCTGGTCTGGCACGTGCACGCGGCGGCCTTCGCACTGACGATGCCCATGCTCGGGGCAACTCTCATCGGCGTGGCACTTGCCGCGCACGCGAGCGGGTTGACGCCTGCCTGGCTGCGAGTGCTCGGTGTGGGGGGCGCATGCCTCCTGCTCGCAGCGGGAGTCGGCAGCATGGCGATCGCCAACGGCTCTGCACTGATGGTCGTCGCGCTCGGCGGACTCGTCTGCTGGCTCGTGTGGCTGCTCGTGGCGGGCGGGCGCCTCGTGCGGTCAGGGCTGAGGTGACCCTCGCCCGGCGCGTTCCGTGACTCGCGCCCCTCATGCCACAGAACCTCTCCCGATACCCCTCCAACCGAGATGTGGACAGTCTTTCCACTGATTCCCGGCGGAAACACGGGCAGGCTACGGTGTCCGAATGAGTGCTGAGTCCTTGGACGGCGAGATCGCCATGAACGATCAAACCTCGATCCACGCAGATGAGTCACCGACCACGGAAACGCGCCGGGTCGGACCGGCGTTCCCGCCGACGCATCCCATCGCCCAGGCGCCTGTCACGTCCCCGCCGCATTCGGTCGACGGGTTCGTGAAGGAGTTCCTGCACACCCTGAACTTCAGCCTCGGCGTCACGCTGTCGGGCTCCACGGTCAACGATCAGTACCTCGCGCTCGCCCGTACGGTCCGCCACTACCTCACGGCCCGTTGGCTCGAGACGCTGCGCCACAACCGGATGTCCAAGGCGAAGACGGTCGGCTACCTCTCCGCGGAGTACCTGCTCGGGCGGCAGCTCGGCAACGCGCTGCTCGCGACCGACCTCGGTGACATCGCCGACAAGGCCCTCACCTCCTGCGGCATCGAGCTCGCCTCGCTGCGCGCCCAGGAGGTCGAGCCGGGTCTGGGCAACGGCGGCCTCGGACGTCTGGCCGCGTGCTTCATCGACTCGCTGGCGACGATGAGCGTGCCGTGCATCGGCTACGGCATCCGCTACGAGTACGGCATCTTCCGGCAGACCTTCGTCGACAACCGCCAGGTGGAGCAGCCGGACACCTGGCTCGCGCTCGGGGGCCCGTGGGAGTTCCCGCACCCCGAGGCGGCGGTGCAGGTCGATTTCGGCGGCACGACGGAGACGTACGACGACAACGGCGTCGAGCGCACCCGGTGGCTGCCGTCGTGGAACGTGCTCGGCATCCCGTACAACTACATGGTTCCGGGCTACCAGAACGGCCGCGTGAACACGCTGCGGCTGTGGAGCGCGCAGGCCACGAAGGCGTTCGACCTGGCCATCTTCAACTCCGGTGACTACGCCGAGGCCGTACGGGCGCAGACGTTCGCCGAGAACATCACCAAGGTGCTGTACCCGGAGGACTCGACGCCGCAGGGCAAGGAGCTGCGCCTGCAGCAGCAGTACTTCTTCGTCGCCTGCTCGCTGCGCGACTTCATCGAGCAGATGCTGGAGGAGGACTTCGACCTCCACCATCTGCCCGAGCGGATCATCTTCCAGCTCAACGACACGCACCCCGTGATCGCGGTGCCGGAGCTGATGCGGATCCTCGTCGACGAGAAGAAGTTCGAGTGGGACGAGGCGTGGGCGGTCACGAAGCAGTGCTTCGCGTACACGTGTCACACGCTGCTTCCCGAGGCGCTCGAGATGTGGCCGGTCGACCTGCTGGGTCGCCTGCTGCCGCGCCACCTGGAGATCATCTTCCGGATCAACGACGAGTTCCTCGAGGAGGTCCGCGCGGCCTACCCCGACGACGAGCTCCGCGCCCGCCGCATGTCGATCGTCACCGACTACCCGGAGCGGTCCGTACGGATGGCGTTCCTCGCCACCGTCGCCGGCGTCAAGGTGAACGGCGTCGCGGCGTTGCACTCGCAGCTGCTCGCCGAGAAGGTGCTCCCTGACTTCTCGAGCCACTTCCCCGGCAAGTTCACGAACGTGACGAACGGTGTCACCCCGCGCCGTTTCGTACGCCTGGCCAACCCGGCCCTCAGCGAGATCATCACCGACGCCCTCGGTGTCGGCTGGGTGACGGACCTGGAGCGTCTCGAGGAGCTCGAGCCGTACGCCGAGGACGAGGACTTCCGCAAGGCGTTCCGCGACGTGAAGGCACGCAACAAGACCCGCCTGTACGACCTGCTGCGGGCCCGCGACGGCATCGATCTGCCTGAGGGCAACCTGCTCGATGTGATGGTGAAGCGGCTCCACGAGTACAAGCGGCAGTCGCTCAAGCTGCTCCACATCGTGACGCTGTACGACAAGCTGGTGAACGGCCATATCGACCCGGCCGCGTTCACGCCCCGTACGGTCGTCTTCGGCGCGAAGGCGGCGCCGGGCTACAAGATGGCCAAGGAGACGATCTACCTCATCAACTGCGTGGCGGCGACGATCAACGCCGACAAGCGCGTGCAGGGCAAGATCAAGGTCGCGTTCCCGGCCAACTACAACGTCACCCTGGCCGAGAAGCTCATCCCGGCGGCCGACCTGTCCGAGCAGATCTCGCTCGCGGGCATGGAGGCGTCCGGCACGGGCAACATGAAGTTCGCCCTCAACGGCGCCCTCACGGTCGGCACGGACGACGGCGCGAACGTCGAGATCCGCAAGCTCGTGGGCGACGACAACTTCTTCCTGTTCGGCATGACCGAGCCCGAGGTGTCCGACCTGCAGCTGGCCGGCTACCGCCCGTCCGAGTACTACGAGAGCAACGCCGACCTGAAGAGCGCGATCGACTTGATCTCGTCGGGCGCGTTCTCCGGTGGTGACCGCACCGCATTCGAGACGGTCGTGAGCAACCTGCTCTACCAGGACAGGTTCATGGCGCTGGCTGACTACCAGGCGTACATGGACGCCCAGGCGAAGGTCGAGAAGGCGTACGCCGACGAGGAGCAGTGGACACGCTCCGCGATTCTCAACGTCGCCCGCTCCGGCTTCTTCTCCTCCGATCGCTCGATGAAGGACTACCTCACCAAGATCTGGGGGGCCACCGCCGACCGCTGACCCACGTCTACGCTGTCGACGCCTCGTAGATCGACGTGATCGAGGCGTCGAGGGCGTGGTCGAACTCCTCGGCGGTCATGTCGACGTGCAGGCCCTCGGTGAGCGCGCGGGAGAAGCTGGCGATGAGCTTCGGGTTCCGGGCGAGCCGTTCGTTGGCCTCGGCCCGGCTGTACCCACCGGACAGCGCCACGACCCGTACGACCTCGGGGTGCTCGATCAGCGGGGTGTAGAAGCCGTCGATCTCGGGGATCGTCACCTTGAACATGACCGGTCCTTCGAGGGTGTCCGAGAGCAGGTGCCGGCCGATCTGGTCGAGCAGGATCTGCTCGCAGTCGCCCTTGTCGGGCGCTGAGATGTCGATCTCCGGCTCGAGGATCGGCACGAGTCCGGCGGCCGCGATCCGGGCGCCCAGCTCGAACTGCTGGGCCACGATCGCCGCGATCCCGTCGGGGTCGGCCGACCGGATGACCGAGCGCATCTTCGTCCCGAACACATGGGCGGCGCGCGCCCGCCCGAGCAGCGCGTCGAGGTCGGGGATCGGCTTCATCAGCCGTACGCCGTGCTCCTCGTCGCACAGCCCCTTGTCGACCTTGAGGAACGGCACGACGCGCTTGCCGAGCCACAGGTAGTCCGCGGCGGACTGGCCGCCGAACGTACGGTCCAGGGTCTTCTCGAACAGGATCGCGCCGAGGATCCGGGAGCCGGTGAACACCGGGCTCGTGACGATCCGTTCCCTCATGGCGTGGACGAGGTCGTACATCTGGTCGTCGCCCGAGTACGAGTCGGGCCCGATCCCATACAGCTCAAGTGCCTTCGGGGTGCTGCCACCGCTCTGGTCGAGGGCCGCGATGAAGCCCTGCCCGTTAGCCATGTGCTCCAGCTGAGACGCGAACATCGAATGACCTCCCACGAGTCGACGGCCTCGTCGGCTCACTTCCACGGTACGCCGATGATGGCGCGTCCGGGTCAGTCCAGGAAGCCTTCTCCGACGAGCCATGCGCGGGTGTCGATGTCGTCGGTCCACAGGTGCGCGTGCCATCCCCTGGCGTGCGCGGCGTCGACGTTCATCTGCTTGTCATCGATGAACCAGAGCTCGTCGCCGGTCAGCCGTAGCGCGTCCTCGACGGCCGCGTAGATCCCGGGATCCGGCTTCGCGACGCCGAGCAGACCGCTGAAGAAGAAGCGCGTCACCAGATGGCGCCAGTCGAACGTGGCCGAGCTCTCGGCGAAGTGCGCGGGCGCGTTCGACAGCACGTACGTCGGCACCTCACGACCCTGCAGCTCGGTGAGGATCGCGCGCGCTCCGGGACGGATCGCCCGCCAGCCATTGGTGTCGGCGTCGACCAGCCGCGGCAGGGTCGCCTCCAGGTCGGCCACGTGCGCCCCCGGTATCAGCGGCAGCGCCGCCTGCCAGAACGCGAGGTCGGTGCCACCCTCGTCGTACGCATGGCGGTGCGCCCCCCAGAACCCGTGCTGTACGGCGTCGGGGTTGGTGCCGAGGAGCTCGGACAACCCCTCGTACAGCCCTGTCGGTGAGGCCAGCACCATTCCGAGGTCGAAGATCGCCACCCGTGTCGTCACACCGGGACCCTATCGACGGTGGCGCTCAGCGCGCGGGCATCGTCAGCGTGACCGTCACCGGAGGGCTGACCATGGAGTTCGTGGCGACGATGGCCGTCACCGTCGTAGGAGCGTCGATGAGCAGCGTTCCCGCGGCACGCCCGGAGGTGTCCCAGTCGAGCTTGAGCGCGGTGCCGTCCTGAATGCACAGGCCCGTCGTCACGGCGACCTTGCCGTCGACGGTCTTGCCGGACCCGTCGAGCGTGCCCCAGTCGTACACCGCCATCGCGAAGCCCTCACTGGTGTCCACGCGGTTGGCGCTGAGCGTGACGGCGATGAACTGGCCGTTCTTGGGCTTCACGAGCCCGCTGGCGCAGGGAGCGTTCTCGGTGATCGACTCCACGGTGACAACGGCTTTCGCCAAGCCGCGGGTCTGAGACAGGTCCGTGGACTTGCCGACCTCGAGGGTGACAGGTGCCTCCGACTTCCACGTGGTGGTGGAGGAGGCCTCGGGCGCGGCCGAGTCGATCGTCACACCTGGTGGTGCGCTGCGGGCGCACGACGCCAGCACGAGGACGGTGGCGGCGACGAGCGCTGCGGGTACGGCACGCATGCGCCCATTCTGCGCGGCCGGGCGTGAACCCGGACCGACGACCCGCCGCCGATGGGCTACAAATGGAGACATGCTGTACGCGACGCACGCGCGGGTCCACCTCGATCACATCGTCGCCAACCTGGAGGCGATCAGGGCCCGAGTCGGCGACACGGCCGTGCTGCTCGCCATCAAGGCGGATGCGTACGGGCACGGCGCGGTCGCCGTCGGACGCGCGGTCGAGCAGGCCGGGGCCGCGGACTGGCTGGGTGTGGCCACGGTCCCCGAGGGTGTGGCCCTGCGCCAGGCGGGCATCACGCTGCCGATCCTCAAGCTGTCGCAGGCGTTCGACGAGGAGCTGTCCATGGCCGTCGGCGCGCGGCTCGTGCTGACCGTGGTCGATGACGAGACCGTACGAGCGGCCGAGCGGGCTGCCGCCGCGCAGGAGCGTGTCGTCGACGTCCACATCAAGGTCGACACCGGCATGCGCCGGATCGGGGTCGAACCCGGCGGCGCCGCCGCGCTCGCCCGCCTCGCCGAGGAACTGCCCCACGTGCGGCTCACCGGCATCTTCACCCACCTGCCGGTCAGCGACGAGCCCGCCCAGGACGCGTTCACCGAGTCCCAGCTGGTCGTGTTCGAACGCGCCGTCGACGAGGTGACCGCGGCGATCGGGCGTCGCCTTCCCTGGGTCCACGCCGCGAACTCGGGTGGCGTCCTCGCTCATCCCCGCTCCTGGGGCACGATGGTGCGCCCCGGCGTCATGGCGTACGGGCACTACCCGGACCCCAGCACGCCCCGTACCGTCGATCTCCTCGGTGGCCTGTCGCTGCTGTCGCGGGTGTCGTTCGTGAAGCGAGTCCGGGCCGGAGAGACGGTTGGCTACGGGCGGACCTGGACGGCCCCCCGGGAGACCACCATCGCCACGGTGCCCATCGGCTACGCCGACGGGTTCAGCCGGCTCAACTCCAACCGCGGGGAGATGCTCGTGCGCGGGCGTCGGTACCCAGTCGTCGGCCGCGTCTGCATGGATCAGTCGATGCTGGACCTCGGCGACGACGTGGTCGAGGTCGGCGACGAGGCCGTGGCCATCGGCGCCCAGGGCCAGGAGACGATCACCGCGACCGACGTCGCGCAGGTGATGGGAACGATCCCGTACGAGGTCACGTGCCTCCTCACCCCGAGGGTCACCCGACTGTACGAGTGAGCCCTCGGGGGAGAAGCACCTATCCGCTGGCGGCCCACCTGATCCGTCCCCCGGACATGCGAGAGGGCCGTTCCCGATGGGGTTCGGCCCTCTGGCGCTTCGTCCGGGAGCCGGGGGATGGACCGGTCGAAGCCTTAGCGCCACCAACCACAGGCGCGGGGATCGGATAGGTGGTCCGTTCGCTGATCCGCGCGGCTCGTGTCGCCGTATGACAAAGTTACGTCACAGGAAGTCGGGAAGCCAGCCCGGGGGGCCATATTCGCACCGGCGGCTGACCCAGATCAGACCACGGGACTAGCCCGGACCAGGCGACTCGGCCCGCGAACGGACCAAGAAGCCTAGGCTGACGGGCGTGAGCGTACTGGGGGATGCGGCCGGGGTGCTGTTCGACCTCGACGACACGCTCCTCGACTACACCGCTGCGCGGGACGCCGGGTTTCTGGCCTGGCTGGCCGAGAGGGACCCGGCGCGGCCGAAGGAGCACCTCGCCGAGTGGCAGGCTCTGGAGGACACCCATTTTCGCCGCTACTCCGCCGGGGAGCTGACGTTCGGCGAGCAGCGTCGGGCGAGGTTGCGGGCGTTCTGGCCCCACCTCGGCACCGTCGAGGACGTCGAGTTGGACGAGGTGTACGAGACGTACGTGGGCCACATGGAAGCCGCCTGGCGTCCGGTGCCGCACGCCCGCGACGTGGTGCTGGCGATCGCCGACCGGGTGCCCGTGGGCGTCCTGACCAACGGCCACGCCGCGATGCAGACCCGCAAGCTGAGGTTGCTCGGGCTCGACGGCCTCCCCCTGTTCGCATCATCGGAGCTGGTGGCGCCGAAACCGGACGCGAGGGCGTTCGAGGCCGCCTGTACGGGGTTGGGCGTGGCCACTGCCCGTACGGTCATGGTCGGTGACGACCTCCTCAACGACGTCGAGGGTGCGCTGCGTGCAGGGCTGTCCGCGGTGTGGTTCGACCGCGGCCGCGGCGGTACGGCGTCGTGCCCGACCGTCATCGACCTGCGGCAGCTCCTCGACGGCTGGGAAGCTGGTTCTTCGCGCACTGGCCGATGATGTGGGTGCCGTAGCCGTCGGAGACCGCGCCGATGCCACCGCCGATGAGCGGGATCTTGCGCAGCACCAGCGACGACAGCCGCTTGCCGCCCACGTTGGTCAGCACGTCGGCGACGATCCGCTCAGCGACCTTGACGTCGAGGTCGGCGTCCGCCATCGGCGCGGTCGCCACAGCCATCGGGCTCGTCGGCAGCCGGCCGGACTCGATCTGGCGAGCCAGGTCGTCATCGCCGAGCAGGCACATCAGCATGGCCGTACGGACGCGGCGGTCGTCGATGTCGTACCCCCGGAGGTGGGCGATGCACGCCACGAGCCGTACCTGGATGACGACGATGCCCGTCACGTTCGCCGGGGTGGCGACGATCGCGGTGACCAGTCCGCCCACGTTCGTCGCGAAGCCCTGCGCGGACGCCATGGCGATGTGCGTGGTGATCAGCCACTCGACGGCCTCGTCGGCGTCGACCTTGCGCTGCAGCGCGCGGGCCGCGGAGATCTTGGCGCTCGGCAGCGTGTAGACACCGTCGATCGCCGCGTCGACCAGGCGTAGCAACGCGCTGCCCGCGGTGGGTCCGACCTTGCCGGGGATGGTCGCGATGGCCTTGCCGACGTCGCGGGCGGTGGTCGCCATGGAAAATGCCTCTCGTAGCCGTGCAGCACCAGGTTACGCAGGTCGCCCCAACCCGTGCGAGACGTTCATCCCCGGCAACGTCCGGGCCAGGTGGCACGATGTGAGGCGTGCCGCTGTCCCACGCGTTCGGACCCGAGGAAGACTGGCCCGACGCCGACCTCGTGGCGCTGTCGGACGAGTTCAGCGCGCCGCTGGTGCTGGAGGCGTACCGGGCGGGGGTCTTCCCGATGCCCCTGAGCCACGCGAGCTTCACCGCACACATGGCGTGGTGGTCGCCGGTCCTGCGTGCCGTGCTGCCGCTCGACGAGCTCCGCGTGACGCGGTCGCTGGCCAAGTCGGCGAAGCGCTACGAGGTGACCGTCGACGAGGACTTCGCCGGCGTACTGGCGGGATGTGCCGACGCGTCGCGCGAGGGCGGCTGGATCGACGCCGAGATCGCGGAGGTGTACGGGCAGCTGCACCGCGCTGGGATCGTGCACTCGGTCGAGACCTGGGACCGCGACGGCAGACTGGTCGGAGGGCTGTACGGGGTCAGCCTGGGCGGCCTGTTCGCCGGCGAATCGATGTTCCACGATCCCGAGCACGGCCGCGACGCCTCGAAGGTGGCCCTCATGGGACTCGTGCGAATCCTCGCCGGTGACGGCATCCCACGCCTGCTGGACGTGCAGTGGCTCACCGGCCACCTCGAGAGCCTGGGCGCGATCGAGATCCCGCGCAAGGACTACCTCGACGCCCTGGGCAGGGCGCTCGACCTCCCCGCCCCGCGGTGGTCCCGCTGACCCGTACCCGCCACGTCCCCGCGCCGTCACCCTCGGGGAGAGGTTTCGTACCCCTCGAGGAGAGGTTTCATACCTCTCGGGGAGAGGTCTGGTACTCCTCGGGGAGAGGTTTGGTACTGGTCGGGGAGAGGTTTCATACCCCTCGAGGAGAGGTCTGGTACCCCTCGAGGAGAGGTCTGGTACTGGTCGGG
>JAPUEI010000032.1:0-17809 GCA_027492675.1 Propionibacteriaceae bacterium
CCAAAGGCCGCGTTCCGCGCGGCGACATGACGGCCGTGCGCCGCTTGCTCCAGGACCGCGGCGGGCGCGGAGGTGTGGGGCGGGTGCGGCGGGCCGGCCCCTCCACCAACACCCCCGGTGGGGGTCCGCCGCGTGGCCCCCCCCACCCTCGGCATGTGCGCAGGCGTCCCGGTCAGTTCTCGAGGGCTACCGGGCCGAAGTAGCGGGTGATGAAGTCGGTGTAGGCCTCGTTCATGTCCATGCTCGGGTCGAGCAGCCACTGGATCTGCAGGCCGTCCATGACGGCGATCACCAGGCGAGCCGCCATCGCTGGGTCGATGTCGGCCGGCAGCTCACCGGCGGCCGCCATCGCCGCGAATCGCGCTGCCTCGTAGCGACGGATGCTGGCGTAGCGCTCAACGAAGTGGACGTGCGCCGGATGCTCGGGGTCGGTCGCCTCGGCGCTCAACGTCGTGAACAGCCGTACGGTCCCACCGCGCTCGGCGTTGCGGGACACCAGGCGCCGCCCGAAGGGGTCGGCGACACGGGCGCCGTCCTCGGCCTCCTTCGCCTTGATGACCTCCAACAGCAGCTTCACCTTGCCGCCGAAATGGTGCAGCACCCCCGTGTCGGTCATGCCCACGCGAGCCGCGATCTCGCGTACGGACGCGCCCCGAAAGCCGGACTCGGCGAAGACCTGCATCGCCGTGTCGATGATCATGCGCCGCCGCTCGGCCGTCTTGGCGTACTCACCGCGTTTCATGGGGCGAACAGTAGCCGGGGATCGATCTGAAAACATTGAGAACCCAACATTTTTGTGCGACGATCGTCTCCGACGGCCTCATCGGCGAGGCGTCGGACCCGAAAGAGCGACCCATGAGCATTGAGCAGTACCCATCCGTCCTCGACTCGATGAGGCAGGCCCCGTTCAACCTCGACGACCAGGGCATCGCGTGGGTCGAGTCCACGCTCGCAGGGATGTCGACCGAGGACAAGGTCGGGCAACTGTTCTGCGGCATCGCCGTGAGCTTCGCCGAGGAGGCGCTCGACGCGACGCTGAGCGTCTGTACCCCTGGCGGTGTGATGTTCCGGCCGTCCAGCGTGGAGGAGGCCGTCGGCTTCGCGAACCTGCTGCGGCGCAAGGTCTCCATCCCCATGCTCGTCGCTGCGAACCTCGAGAAGGGCGCGAACGGCATCGTGGCCGAGGGCACCTTCCTCGGGTCGCCGCTGTCGGTCGGCGCGACCGCCGATGTAGCGATGGCCGCGAAGCTGGGCGAGGTCTGCGGATCCGAGGGCGCGGCAGTTGGCGCCAACTGGGCGTTCGCGCCGATCATCGACATCGACTACAACTTCCGCAACCCGATCACCAACATCCGTACATTCGGCTCCGACCCGGAGCGGGTCAAGAACATGGGCGTGGCGTACGTCGAGGCGGTCCAGTCGCACGGTGTCGCCGCGTCCATCAAGCACTTCCCCGGCGACGGCCGCGACGAGCGCGACCAGCACCTCGTGACGAGCATCAACGACATGTCGGTCGAGGACTGGGACGCGACGTACGGGGAGGCGTACCGGGCGAGCATCGACGCCGGCGCGATGACCGTGATGGTCGGACACATCATGCAGCCCGCGTACTCGCGTCACTTCCGTCCTGAGCAGGCCGAGGCGGACATCAAGCCGGCGACGCTCGCGCCCGAGATCATGGGTGACCTGCTGCGCGGCAAGCTGGGCTTCAACGGGCTGATCGTCACCGACGCCACCACGATGGCCGGCTTCACCATCCCGATGCCGCGCGAGAAGGCCGTACCTGCGTCGATCGCCGCGGGCGCGGATGTGTTCCTGTTCACACGGAACCTTGGCGAGGACTTCGGGTTCATGATGGCCGGTGTCGCCGACGGCACGATCTCGGCTGGGCGCCTCGACGCTGCAGTCGCCCGCGTACTCGGCCTCAAGGCCGCGCTCAAGCTCACGCAGCGTGAGGCACCGAGCGTCGAGGCCGCGATGGCTGTCGTCGGCTCGGCCGAGCACCAGGCCTGGGCCGCTGACTGCGCCGACAAGGCGATCACCCTGGTCAAGGAGGAGGCAGGCGTCCTCCCCCTGACGCCCGAGAAGTACAAGAAGCTCCTGTTCATCCCGATCGAGGCCGGCGAGGGTGTCGCGTACGGCGTGCGGCAGGGCGCCTGCCAGATCATCCGGGAGAAGCTCGTCGCCGAGGGCTTCGAGGTCGAGGACTTCCGCCCGCGCAACTTCATCGAGGGCGAGGTCGACAAGACCAGCGACTTCATCGGGGTGTACGACGCGATCGTCTACGTCGCCAACCTCTCGACGAAGAGCAACCAGACCAGCGTACGGATCGAGTGGGCGCAGCCCATGGGCGCCAACTGCCCGCACTACCTCGCGAGCATCCCGACGGTGTTCATCTCGCTGGAGAACCCCTACCACCTCATCGATATCCCGCGCGTGAAGACCTTCATCAACACGTACAACTCCAACGACCACGTCCTCGATGTGATCGTCGAGAAGCTGGTCGGGCGCTCGGAGTTCAAGGGCGTCAGCCCCGTCGACCCGTTCTGCGGGAAGTGGGACACTCGACTGTGACCACGACCCCGTACGACGCCGTCGTCTTCGATCTCGACGGTGTGATCTGCCACACCGACAAGTACCACTACCGCGGCTGGAAGAGCGTGGCCGACGACCTCGGAATCGCCTTCGACGAGACGGTCAACAACCGACTACGCGGGGTCAGCCGGATGGAGTCGCTCGAGATCATGCTCGAGACGTACGACGGGGAGCCGCTCTCGGACGAGCGCAAGCTGGAGCTCGCGACGATCAAGAACGATCGCTACCGGGTGATGCTCGCGGACATGTCGCCGGCGGATCTCGACCCGTCTGTGCGAGTGACGCTGGACGACCTGCGGTCCCGCGGGCTCAAGCTCGCGATCGGCTCGTCGAGCAAGAACGCGAAGTTCATCCTCGAGCGGATCGGGCTGGGGACGTACTTCGACGCGATCTCCGACGGCACGAACATCACGCGCTCCAAGCCGGATCCCGAGGTCTTCCTCAAGGCCGCCGAGTTCCTGGGCGTCGATCCGGCGCGGTGCGTCGTCGTGGAGGACGCCGTGGCGGGGGTGGAGGCGGGTGCTGCAGCCGGCATGTACACCGTCGCGATCGGTGATGCCGCCGACCAGGGCGCCGGCGACGCGCAGATCGCGACGTTCGCCGGTCTCGCGACGGTCATGACCGACCTCGGGTGCTGAACGGAGTCCGCGTTCTCGTACCGCAGATCGGCGGCGCGCTCCCGTAACAGGGGGTTCGCGTCATCGGTGGTACGAGAACGCGGATCGCCTGACGTCAGCAGGCGTCCGGGCTGGTCGCGCGCCGGACCACCGACAGCGTGAGGATCGCGAGGGTGAACACGAGGCTGGTCGTCGTGCCCTGCGACAGCAGCACGGTGACAGCGGGGACGGCCAGCGCCGGCACGAGGGCGCATGAACCGGAGAAGACCGAGCGCAGCGACTGCCCGGCAGCCGGTACGTAGCTGGCCACCACGGCGCCGGCCAGCACACCGGCTGCGATCACAGCGACCAGGACACCGGCGGACACCGACCCGACAGCCATCACGTACAGAGCCGCCATCGCCGGCGCAGCCACCAGGAGCGTCACCGTGTGGCGCAGCGACCAAGTCGCCTTCCACCGGGCCAGACCGTTCACGGGCTTCACCGCATCGACGCGCGGGATCGCGGCCACGCGTGCGCGGAGGTCGGTACCGGCGGGCTCGTAAGTCATACCCCCCAGGGTATCTGTCCTCTCCATGAAGTCCAGCCGCCGGGCATCACGGAACCTTCACACATCGGCCCTCCGACGCTTCACACGGTCAGCGTTCACTGACAGTGCATGACCCATTCGAGAGGACAACAACGATGAACCGCACTTCTTTGATCCGTTCCGCAGCCATCGGCGCCGGAGCCCTCGCGCTCCTCGGAGGTGCCTGGACAGCCGTCGCCAGTCCGGTCTTCGCGCCGACCGACGCCACCGTCAGCGCCGCAGTGGCCGCCGACCTGACGCACATGCGAGACGAGGAGCGCCTGGCCCGCGACCTCTACGCCGCGATCGCCAAGCAGTACGACAACGCTGCTCCGTTCAGCATGATCACGGTCAGCGAGCAGCGCCACTACGACTCGGTCGGCGTGCTTCTCGCGCGGTACGGCGTGGCTGATCCGTCGGTAGGCAAGGCGGCCGGCACGTACAGCGACCCCGAGCTGCAGAAGCTGTACGACACGCTGTGGGCCAAGGCGAAGACCTCGCTCAAGGACGCGTACGCCGTCGGCGTCGCGGTGGAGAACCAGGACATCGCCGACCTCAAGAAGGCCATGGCGGCGACGGACGCCGCTGACATCGACCGTGTCTACGCCAACCTGGAGCGGGGGTCGGAAATGCACCTGCAGTCGTTCACGGACGCCAGCAACGGTGTCGTCACGACTCACGGGACCGGTATGCAGCGGATGCCGAACACCACGGCTACCCCTGGCGCCGGCAACGGCTACGGCGGGGGCAATGGCGTCAACGGCAGCCGGATGGGTGCCGGTGGGGGGATGGCGAACGGCGACTGCACGTACCGCTGAACCACGCACCAACGAAGGGCCGGGAGCACGCTCCCGGCCCTTCGCGCGGTTCTCTTCCGGAGGGGCTGAAGTCTCTCCCCGAGCGCGAGCTCAGCGGGGGAACGTTGCGGTGAACGTGGAGCCCTGGCCGAGTCCCGGCGAGGAGGCGATGAGGTCGCCGCCTTGAGCGCGCATGTACGCGCGGGAGACGGTCAGTCCGATGCCCGAGCCGTCCGAGGACGGAGCCGTGCTGGGCACCCGATAGAAGCGCTCGAAGATCCTCTCCACGTCGGCCGCCGCGAGGCCCTGGCCAGTGTCGGTGACCGTCAGTACGGACCTGCCCTCTCGGTGGCCCCCCCAGATCGTGATCCGTCCACCCGGCGCCGTCGCACGGATCGCGTTCCCGACGAGGTTGGTGAGCACCTGCACGGTCCGGTCCGCATCGATCCGTACGGTGCCGGCGCCAGGCAGCACCGAGAGCGTGAGTCCGGCGTCCTCCGCCTGTGTGCGCAGTCGATCGACCACTGCCGAAGCGAGATCGTCGAGCTGGACGACGGTCGGAGCCAGGTTGAGGCGGCCCTCCTCGGCCCGCGACAGAGCCGAGAGGTCGTCGCTGAGCCGGCGGAGACGCCGTACCTCGGCGCTCACCTGTCCCAGCTGCTCCGGCTCGGTGGGGAGCACGCCGTCGATCATCCCCTCGACGTAGCCGTCGATGACGGTCAAGGGAGTACGCATCTCGTGGGCGACCTCGCTGAGCAGGTGCAGCCGCCGCGACTCGGTGGCCTCGAGCTCACCGGCGAGCGCGTTGACGTCCAACACCAGCGACGCGAGCTCGGTCTCCCGCGGTACGGGCACGCGATGCGCATAGTTGCCCCGCGCGAGCTCGCCCACGGCGGTGCCGACCCGCGACAGCGGCCGCAGCAGCTGACGCGCGAGTAGCGCCCCCGCCAGCGCGGCGACAACGGCGCCCGTCAAGGTCCCGAGAACGAGCGAGTTCGTCACAGCGGACGCGAAGGAGGCACGCAGGGACTGGCCGAAGCCACCCCCCTGACCGCCGCCCATCCCGGGACCTTGCCCCATGCCCATCTGTTCGTCGAACAGTCGCGGGGCGAGGGCGAGAACCACCGCGAACGTGACCGCGCCACCGACGATCGCGACGACGAGGTGCGACAGCATGAAGCGGACCACGAGACGTCTCACGACTGCTCCTTGAGGAACTTGTAGCCGACTCCGCGGACCGTCCCGATGATCGACGGCGACGCAGCGTCGTCGTCCAACGCGCGACGCAGGTTGCGGACGTGGACGTCGACGACGCGCTCGTCGCCGAAGAAGGCATACCCCCACACCCGCTCGAGAAGCTGCGCCCGCGAGAACACCCGACCCGGGGAGGACGCCAGGGCGGCGAGCAGATCGAACTCCAGCGCCGACAGCTCGACGAGAGCGCCGCCCACCCGTACCTCTCGACGGTCGGGATCGATCGACAGGTCCTGGAACAGCCACGCGCTGCTCGTGGGGGTCGGCGCCTCGACGACGGCCCGCCCGCGGCGCAGCACCGCCTTCGTGCGAGCGACCACTTCGCGGGGACTGAACGGCTTGGTGATGTAGTCGTCCGCGCCGACGTTCAGCCCGACAAGCAGATCGACCTCATCGGCCCGCGCGGTGACGAGGACGACGTACACCTCGGAGGTCGTACGGATCCGACGCAGGACCTCAAGGCCGTCCAGGTCTGGGAGGCCGATGTCCAACAGCACGAGGTCGGGGCGGAACGACCCCATGCGCTCCACAGCCTCCGCACCGGTTGCGGCCTCGTCGACCTGCCAGCCCTCCCGTTCGAGGTAGGCGCGCAGCACCACACGGATCTGCGTCTCGTCGTCGACCACCAGCACACGAGCCATGGCCGCATTCTCCCGTCTTCAGCCGCAGTCTCGTACAGGCTGGCCGCTCTCCGCGGTCATCGGCTGCGCCGGCCTGTGCCCGTACCCGTCGGGGTACCCGTGTGAGTCGGTGTCGCGGACGCCACCGGGGACGCGGTCGTCGTGGGCGACGGCGTGAGTGTCGGAGTCTGAGTCGACCCGTTCGTACGATCGGCCAGGTACGCGCGCAGCGTCTCGCGGAACGCCGAGAGCTCGAAACCCGGCACCAGCGCCTCGAGGTCCTTGAACAGGGTTGCCGGGGTGAGCACCGTGCGGTCGGCTGGGCCGACGAGCGTGACCAGGTCCTCGTACGGCATCGCGAGCCCGTCGGCCGCCGTCTGCAGGCTCATCGATCCCTTCACGTCGTCGACGCTGAGCTGGCCCGTGGCGACCACCGCTCTGCCGGACGTCACCCAGGAGCCGGTGAGCTGGGCGATGCCGACACCGCCGAGCATGACGGCGACGAACACGACAGGGGTCAACCAGGCGAGGCGACTCATGACGCGGCCTTCGTCCCGGAGCCGACACGCTGACGACCGGAGGGCCGGATGGCTTCCGGGCGCACGGGGAGGCCGAGGAGCACCGGACCCTCGACCCGCAGCGCGCCCTTGACCGGGCACGCGGCGACGCAGTCCAGGCAGCCGATGCAGTCCGTACTCACGAATGGCATGGCCTTGCTCGGCTCGATGCCCACGGGACACGGCCGATCGCACACGGTGCAGCTCGTACAGGCCTGGCTGGAGCGGCGGATCCTCAGCAGGCTGAATCGGCTGGTGATCGAGAAGACCGCTCCGAGCGGGCACAGGTAGCGGCACCAGAACCGGTCGATGACCAACGACCCACCGAGGACTATCGCGAGCAGCGTGAGGGAGACCCACATGGTCGAGGCGTTGAACTCGAAGAGCCAGCCCAGGCCGAAGAGGGTGACGTACGGGTCGTAGCCGGCGAACCAGAGCTTCGCGGTCGACACGCTGGCGTAGATGACGATGGCCAGTACGACGAAGCGGCCCCAGCGCAGCGCCTTGTCCCACGCGGCCGGCAGGGTGACCTCCGGCAGGTGCGCCTTCCGCTTGAGCCACGACAACGCGTCCTGCACCGCACCGAACGGACAGATCCAGCCACAGAACACGTTGCCCACCAGGAGGGTCGCGGCCAGGACCGCGAGTCCCAGGATGAGGTTCGACGGGTGGGTCTTGCTGATGAAGTGGCCGGTCGTGACCCAGGTGACCAGCGTCTCCACACCACCGAACGGACACAGGGCGTCAACGGACGCGGTCTCGCCTCCGATGGGCGCGAGCTGATGCCGTACGGCGGCGACCAGGATCCACCCAGCGAACGCGAGCTGTACGAGGCGGCGCGTGCCCTTGAGGCGTGCCATCTGCCGTAGGCGCGACTGCGCGCGCGTGAGCTTGTGTCCCGGTCGGGTGGGTGTGGTCGGCACGGTTCCCTCCATCTGTCGGCATCAGACTCCTGCGGTGGGATGAAGGAACTGTGAAGCCGGCATGAGGACTTCGCGTGGGTGGACGCCCGCGGGAAGGCTGAAGCACGTGTGGAGAAGTTACGGGAGCGGGTAACGGGTCCGGTACGGTGGGGCAGACGCATGTATGACTGGCCGGAGGAGGCCGAACGGTGAGTGAAGGCACACCCGACTCAGGGCGGTGGTCGTTCGACCCCGCTGCCCCAGCGGAGAACCCCAGCTCGTCGACTCCCATGCCCTCCGGTGGTGATGGCTCCGAGTTCGACCAGACGGTCGTGAGAAGCACGCGGACCACGCGTCCGCGTCCAGCCGGCGCGCCGCGCTCCCCGCGCTCCGCGTCGACCCGCAAGCCGACCGTCGACGCACCGCCGGCGCCGATGTCCGGAATCGGTGCTCCGACCTCGCGCACCCCCGAGCCGTACGCTCCTCCAGCTCACCTCCCGCAGGCCTCGCCGTACAGGCTTCCCGCCGCTGCTGCGGCCGATCCGGTCATCGACGAGTTCCCGACCCGGCCGCGGCTCGCCGCGCCCGCCGCTCCTGAGCCGGTAGCCGCCCCGCTTGACCCGGGGGCCACGCCGTCGGTGTTCGAGCGTGCGAAGGCCGGAGTGGCCGCCGCGACCGCTGCCGCGTCCGCCGTCGCCGAGAAGGTGGCTCAGTCCGCGCAGTCGGCGGCGTCCAGCGCGAGCGCCAGCGAACCCGACCCGGTGACGGGGAAGCCGAGGCCGCGAGTACGACGTACGCGCAGGGCCCGTCTGCGCATCTCCCGCATCGACCCGTGGTCGGTGATGAAGACCTCGCTGCTGTTCGGCATCGCCGGGGGCATCATCTTCGTGGTCGCCGTCTACGTCTTGATGAGTGTCGTCGAAGCGACCGGCCTCTTCGCCGCGGTCAACTCGGTCGTGAAGGACGTCCTGGCGTCGCCGACGGACACGGGCGTCTTCGACATCACCACGTACATCAACACCAAGCGGGCGACCGGTCTGGCCGCGCTCATCGGCGCGATCGACGTGGTGATCTTCACCGCGCTGGCCACGGTGTTCTCGTTCTTGTACAACCTGTCCGCGACGATGTTGGGTGGCCTCGAGATCACCCTCGCGGAGGACTGAGGAATCACGGCGGTCTCCGCCGCGTTGAGGTGATGAGCGAAGGAGGCGCGATGGTCAAGCCGTACGGCAACCGAGAAGGGGCCGTGTACGCACGCGCGTCGCGCCGTCACGTCGCGCTGCGGCGTGTGAGCAGCGCGTTGTGTCCTCGGGCGTGACCCCGCCCGCGTACACACACCTACTGCTCACCACGGAGAAACCTCATGACCGACCCTGTTGCTGATCCCCTGGTCTGGGACGAGATTCGACGCGAGGCTGCGCGCGACGCCGCGGTCGAACCGGCTCTCGCAGGCTTCTTGCACGAGGCGATCCTGAGGCACGAGTCGCTCGATTCGGCCCTCGGCACCCTCATCGCCGGCAAGCTCGACGGCCACGGCCTGTCAGCCATGTCACTGCGCGACCTGGCGGCCGAGGCGTTCGCGAGCGACCCGTCCATCGGCGCGGCAGTCATCGCCGACCTGCAGGCCGTGCTGTCGCGCGACCCGGCGACGCGGGGGTACTCGCAGCCGCTGCTGTACTTCAAGGGATTCCACGCGATCCAGGCGTACCGGATCGGGCACTACTACTGGACCCACAACCACGAGCCGCTCGCGCTGTACCTGCAGAGCCGGATCTCGGAGGCGTTCGCCGTCGACATCCATCCGGGTGCCCGGATCGGCAAGGGGATCATGTTCGACCACGCGACCAGCGTGGTCATCGGCGCGACCGCGGTGATCGAGGACGACTTCTCGATGCTGCACGAGGTGACCCTCGGCGGTACGGGCCGGCAGGGCGGCGACCGCCACCCCAAGATCGGGCGCGGCGTGATGATCGGCGCCGGCGCGAAGGTGTTGGGCAACATCAAGGTGGGCGAGGGCGCGAAGATCGGCGCGGGCAGCGTCGTACTCAAGGACGTCCCCCCGCACACGACGGTCGCCGGCGTGCCAGCCAAGGTCGTCAGCTTCCCGCCGGAGTCCTTCCCGGCCCTCACCATGGACCAGTCCCTCGACAACCCGGACTTCGACGACCTCGTCGTCTGACTCGCGGCTCGAGGTCAGTCGGACGCGAGACCCTCCTGGATCGCCGTGACGACCTCGCGGTACAGCTCCTCGGTCTTCGCGGCCACGTACGGGGGAACGAACTGGCAGGTCGCGGGGTCGAGGTCGACGCGGCTGCCGAACAGCTCGACGAGCTCCTCCGGCGACCATAGGCGGCCGTCGATGCTGCCCACGACCGCCGAGGTGTGAGCGGCGATGATGACCGCGGCCGTGTCCCAGACGCTCGACGGGTTGGGGTTGAAGACGACGTCCGTGTCGTACGTCAGCAGGTTCATCACCGCCGGGTTCCCCGCGAACGTGAGGCAGAACCAGTCATCGCCCAACGCGTCGAACACCGGCGCCACGAGGTGACGCGCGAGGTGCTTGTACGCGTTCGCGGCGACGATGTGCTCCTTCGTCGGGTTCGGCGCGGTCGGGCCACGGAACGGGGCCATGATCGCGTTGTGCGTCGAGCCGATGAGTACGGCGCCGTCGTCGCGCAGCAGGAAGAGCCGGCCGTCCGGTGACGCGCTGAACGCCGTCTCGAAGCGCCAGCCCTCGCCCACCCGCTGCACGACGATGCCCGCCGTACACCAGCCCGCTCGCTGGCAGCGCCACTGGTTGGAGCCGTCGGCCGGATCGAGCAGCACGAGCAGCTGGCCGTCGGCGATGTCGGAGGGCAGGTACGGGTGCTCCTCGCCCACGACGGTGGGGACGATGTCCAGCTTCGCCGTGCCGGGGTGAGCCAGCAGGTTCGCCTGGAAGATCTGGTGCGCGGCCTTGTCGACGACCAGCGCCGAGTCTCCGAGGTGGAGCTCCGCCGGGTCGTACACCTCCTGGTTCGCGGTGCTCAGCATGATGAAGTTCACCGTCGCCGCGAGCGTGTCGCGCAGGACTGCCAGCAGGAGGTCCGTCCGCACGTTCATCACCGATGCCCCCGAGTTCCCATGCCAAGGACTGTAGTCCGGCTGACTTCTTCGACGGTGGACCGAGAGTGGCGTCCAGGCGGCCAGTTACCCTTGCCGTGTGGCCGCACAGGACCTCGAGACCCTCGCGCTGTTGCGGCGTGCCCGCGACCACATGGATCGCGAGTACGCCTCCGCGCTGGACGTCGCACAGATCGCCCGCGCCGCGTACATGTCACCCGCCCACTTCTCGCGCCAGTTCCGGATCGCGTACGGAGAGACCCCGTACGCGTACCTCATGACCCGCCGCATCGAGCGCGCCACGTCGCTGCTGCAGCGCGGGCTCTCGGTCACCGATGCCTGCATGGCCGTCGGCTGTACGTCGTTGGGGTCATTCAGCGCGCGTTTCACCGAGCTGGTCGGCGAGACGCCGACGGCCTTCCGCCGCCGCGACCATTCCGACCTGGCCGGGCTCCCGAGCTGCGTCGTCAAAGAGGTGGCGCGACCGAGCAGGATCTGAGAAGCGCTGGTCGCCGCGCGGCCTTAGCGTGAGGCCCATGGACATCACCGTCGCCCGCTGCTTCGTCACCGTCAACGATCCCGACAAGGCGCTCGCGTTCTACCGCGACGTCCTCGGCCTCCAGGTCCTCAACGACGTCGCCAAGGGCGACTACCGCTGGATCACCGTGGGGGCACCCTCCCAGCCCGACGTTCAGCTGGTGCTGTCGAACTACGTCCAGGGCTCACCCGAGGACGTCGAGGTCGTCGCGCGTCTCGTCGCGAAGGGCGCGTTCAACGCAGTCCACTTCCGCACGGCTGACCTCGACGGGCTCTTCGTCGCCCTCGAGAAGGCGGGTGCTGAGATCGTCGCCGAACCGGCCACGCAGCCGTGGGGCGCCCGTGACGGTGCCGTTCGAGATCCGTCCGGGAACCTCGTCCGCATCGACCAGGCCTAAGCGGCCCCGGCCTGCAGGGGACGTACGAGCAGGAGCTTGACGGACGCGTTCGCGCACCCGGTGTAGGCGGTGGTCGCCACGAAGAGCGCCGCCGTCTGGTCGGGCGGGAAGACGCGGATCCCGTCGATCGCGGTCGGCTGGCACGTGGCCGCGTCGTAGTTCCCGGCCTGCGCGATGCTCAGTTGTGCGTGGGCGGCCTGCCCGGCCGCGAGCGTGATCGTCGTCACGGGGACGCCAGCCGCCTCACGGTCGGCCGGGGCTCCGAGCTGGGTGCCGTTGCCGCCATGGACGAAGGAGACGCCCGGGTAGCCGGTCACCGTGCACGGGACGCTGCCGGCGTTGGTGAGCACGAGGTACGGATAGTCGTGACCGGCCCCGCCCCCGCCTCCCGCTCCGAGTGACGCCTTGAGCTGTGCGCTGGCGCACGGCTGCGGACCGGCGGGCGCCGAGGTCGTCGCGGCCGCGCTCGTCGTCGTCGCCGCGCTCGTGGCTGCCGAGGTCGGAGCCCCTGTGGACGTGGTGACGGGCGCGGAGCCGGCACTGGTCGTCGACGGACTCTGCGGACTGAAGAGGCTGCAGCCGGACACGGCCAAGGTCGCCATGGCGACGCCGATGATCGTGGCTGCGGACCTGCGTGCTGTACGGAACCCCATGGCCATGCCTGGGACGCTACTCCGCTGACCAACCCCTGTCAGGGTGTCGGGCGGGCATCACGCCGCTCCGGCTCGTAGCTCCCGGGCCAGTGACCCAGCGGCGGACGAGACGGCGTCCTCCAGCGGCCGAGCCCGCTGGATCTCGTGCCGGAGACTGCCGCCCACGCGTACCGTCACCGGCGGTCGAAGCGCGGACAGGCGGTCGACGACGTTCTGCGCCGCCTCCACCTCGTCCCCGAGATGGACGCCGATCACCGCGGCCCGAGCTCCGGCGAGGAGGGCCATGCCCTCCCAGTCCTCCACCGGCACATCGGCGCCGAGGTAGATCGCGTTCACGCCCCGACGCCGAAGGCAGACGGCGAACGCCAGGAGCATGAGCTCATGCCGTCCGCCCTGAGCCAGACCCACGAGGACGGGTACGCCGTCGCCCGGGTCGGCCATCTCGAACTGGGTCGCCAGGTGCCGCAGTACGGCGAAGCTGGCGAAATGCTCCTGGGCGACGCTGATCGCGCCCGCCTCCCATGCCTCGCCGAGCTGGCGCAACGCCACCGGCAGCCAGGCGTCGACCACCGCCTCGAACGAGTCACCGGCGAACGCCGTGGTGAGGACGGCGTCGAGCTCCTGCGGATCGGCCGTGATGGCCGCCTCGACGAGGGTGGGCAGCTCAGGCATCCCGTCTCTGCCGGTCCAGTCCGTGCCGGTGGTGCGTACGGTCTCGGCCGCCGTCGATGCCGGCACTCCGCTGCTCATGAGCGCCACCATCGCGCGCAGTACGGCGACCTGCTCGTCGTCGTACTGGCGGTACCCCGAGGACGATCTCGACGGCTCGACGACCTTGTAGCGACGCTCCCACACGCGCAGGGTCGCCTCTGAGACTCCCGTCAGCGACGACACCTGTTTGACCGTGTACACGCGCGAACTCCCGAATCGAGGAATGCCCAAGGTTAGACAAGGGTTGAACAGATACTTGACGGGTACAGGGCCCGCACGTACTTTGGTACAACCTTATACAAACATTGGACGGACGTCATGGCCTTGAGACACAAGACCCGGCATTCCTCTGACGGCGTCGTCGGCGACGACGTCGTCCTGGTCAACGATGCCGGTGACCCTGTCGGCGTCGCCTCGCGCACCGAGGTGCACACCGCGCAGACCCCGCTGCACCTCGCGTTCTCCACGTACCTGTTCAACGCCCGCGGAGAGGTGTTGCTCACGCGGCGCGCGCTCGGCAAGAAGACCTGGCCGGGCGTATGGACGAACTCCTGCTGCGGCCACCCGCGCCCGGCCGAGTCGCTCGGCGACGCGGCCCGCCGCCGCATCAAGGAGGAGCTCGGGCTGACCGTCGGCCCGCTCGTACCCCTTCTGCCCGACTTCCGCTACAGCGCCGTGGACGCCTCCGGAATCGTCGAGAACGAGATCTGTCCGGTGTTCGCCGGCTACGTCACCGACGCCGACCCCGAGCCCGATCCTGACGAGGTCGCCGAGTGGGCGTGGGTGCCGTGGGAGCGGTTCGCCGCGGCCATCACGTCGACGCCGCACGTCTACAGCCCGTGGGCCGCGCTGCAGGTGCCGCTGCTCGTACCGAAGACACCCGCCGTCTCGCCCTCGTCCGCCACCGTCCCGGACGTGGCCGCTGTCTGTCGCGACGTCGACGACCTCCTCCTCACCGAGGTGAACGCGCTCATCGCTGAATGGGACCGGTACGCCAACGGCATGGGCGTCGATGTCCTCGCGCTGGACCTTCCGGCCTGGCTAGGCGAGTTGCTCGTCGGTCGCGGCAAGCGACTCCGCGTCTCCATGAGCTACTGGGGCTTCGTCGCCGCTGGCGGAGCGACCGGATCGGCGGGTTACGCCCATCTCATCCGCGCCGCCGCCGCCCTCGAGGCCCTGCACCTGTTCGCGCTCATCCACGACGATGTGATGGACGAGTCGACCTCGCGTCGCGGTCGGCCCTCGGCCCACGTGGAGGCATCGTCCTGGCATGCGGCCGCCGAGGCCTACGGGGACCCGGTGCTGTTCGGCCAGAACATCGCCGTACTCCTTGGTGACCTGTCGCACACCCTCGCCGACCGGATCGCCGACGGCCTGCCGAAGACGCTGCGGAGCGTCTGGTACGCGTTGTGCGTCGAGCTCGTCGCGGGTCAGCGGGCCGATCTCACGGGCGCGGCCTCGGGACGGCGCGACCTCGCTCACGCCGAGCACGTGGCCCGGCTCAAGTCCGGCCGGTACTCCATCGAGCGTCCCCTCGAGCTGGGCGCGCTGGCTGCGGGCGCGACGCCGGCCGTGGTCGCCTCGCTACTCCGCTGCGGCGAGCACATCGGCCGGGCGTTCGCGCTGCGCGACGACTTCCTCGGGGTCTGGGGAGACCCCGAACTGACGGGGAAACCTGCTGGCGACGACCTGCTGGAGGCGAAGGCGACCGTGCTGCTGACGCTCGCGAGGAGTCGGCTGGAGGGCCACGCCGCGTACCTCCTCGCTCGTCTCGGCACTCCGGATGTGAGCCGCGGCGACATCGCGGCGTTGGCGACCGCGATGCAGGAGGCGGGGGTCGACGAGGCGCTGGAGCAGCTGATCAGTGCGGAGTACTTCTCCGCGGCGCGGTGCCTCGAGGAGTCCGAGCTCACGAAGGCGGGCACCGAGGGCATCCGCGCGGCGGCACGGGCGATCGCGTGGCGAGACGCATGAGCCTGGCGGAACGTACAGACGTGGCCCGGCGGTCCCGCGGCCGCGACGTCGGCTCGGTCGCGATCGTCGGTGCGGGTCTGTCCGGACTGAGCGCAGCGCTGCACCTGGCCGGGGCCGGCTACCGCGTGACCGTGGTCGAGGCGCAGGACATCCCCGGCGGCCGCAACGGGAGTCTCACCCAGGACGGCTTCCGCTTCGACACCGGACCGGTCGTCTTCACGATGGTCAGCCTGCTGGAGGAGGCGTTCGCCGCGGTCGGCGCGACGGTCGCCGACTACGTGCAGCTGACCAAGCTCGACCCCGCCTACCACGCCTTCTTCGCCGACGGCTCGCGCCTGCTCGTACGTCCTGGTCATGAGCTGATGCGCGACGAGATCCTGCGCGAGTGCGGGACCAAGGATGCCGCTGCCTTCGATCGGTACGTGGCGTGGTTGAAGCGCCTGTGCGACGTCGAGCTGCCGCACTTCATCGACGCCAACTTCAACTCCCCGCTGAGCCTTCTGCGCTCCCCGCGCGCCGGCCTCGAGCTGCTGCGCTTGGGCGCATTCGGTCGGCTCGGGCCCGAGGTGGCGCGTCGCTTCGACGACGAGCGGCTGCGGCGGGTGTTCAGCTTCCAGGCGATGTACGCCGGTCTGGCGCCGAGCAAGGCCCTGGCCTTGTACGCCGTCATCACGTACATGGACTCCATCGAGGGCGTGTGGTTCCCGGAAGGCGGGATGCACGCGGTGCCGCGGGCGATGGCCAGCGCGGCCGAGGACGCGGGGGTGCGGTTCCGGTACGGGGCACGGGTGGAGCGCGTCGACCGTGCGCCGAGCGGGCGGGCGTGCGGCGTGGTCCTCGAGGGCGGCGAGCGGATCGCGGCCGACGCGGTGGTCGTCACCGCCGACCTGCCCGTGGCGTACGAGCATCTGCTTCCCGGCGTGGAGGCGCCCCGGGTGGCGCGCCGAGGTCAGTACTCCCCGTCTGCGGTCGTCTGGCACGTCGGGCTGCGCGGGGACCGGCTCCCCGAGGGCGCCGGCCACCACAACATCCACTTCGGACGGGCGTGGGACGAGGCGTTCGTCGACCTGATGGATCGCGGCCGGGTGATGGCCGACCCGTCCCGCTACGTCGCCGTACCGTCGATCCACGACCCCGAGGCCGCGCCGTCCGGGCACCAGACGGTGTACGTGCTGGAGCCGGTGCCCAACCTGCAGGTCGGCCGGATCTCCTGGGACCGGGAACGGGCGGCGTTCCGCGACCGGCTGTTCGGGTTCCTCGGAGACGCCGGTTACGGCACCGACATCGTGACGGAAGCCCTTGTCACACCGGACGACTGGATGGCTCAGGGGATGGCGGCCGGCACGCCGTTCTCGCTCGCCCACACGTTCGCCCAGACGGGTCCGTTCCGGCCGAAGAACGTCGATCGCCGGGTGCCGGGGCTGGTGTTCGCTGGGTCTGGCACGACGCCGGGCGTGGGCATCCCGATGGTCATGGTGTCGGGAAAGCTCGCCGCCGAGCGGGTCACGGAGGTGCTGCGATGAGCGCGCTGCTGGAGGCGGGCTACCGGCGCTGTGCCGAGCTCACCCGCGAGTACGGGACGACGTACTACTGGGGCGCGCTGCTGCTGCCGAAGCGCCAGCGCCGTGACGTGTACGCGGTGTACGCGCTGTGCCGCCTTGCCGACGACATCGTGGACGAGCCGGACAAGGTGGACCTGTCCGTGCCCGTGTCCGGGACGGAGGCGGAGCGGTTGACCGCGTTCCGGAGGCTGTTCTTCTCGGCACTCGAGTCGGGCACCAGCGAGGAGCCGGTGATGGCCGCGGTCGTGGACAGCATCCGGCGGCGCGGGACCAGCCCCGAGTGCTTCGACCGGTTCTTCGACGCGATGGCCCTGGACCTGTCCCGTACCACCTGGGAGACCTGGGACGAGCTGCGGATGGGGTACATGGAGGGCTCGGCCGCGGTGATCGGGGAGATGATGCTGCCCGTGCTGGAGCCGTACACCCCGGCTGCCCAGGCCCCGGCCCGCGCGCTCGGCAACGCGTTCCAGCTCACGAACTTCCTGCGCGATGTGGGCGAGGACCTCGACCGCGGCCGCGTGTACCTGCCGCAGGACGACCTCGCGCGTCACGGCGCGGACCCGTGGCTGCGGCGCGTCACCCCCGAGTGGCGCGCGTTCATGGCCGAGCAGGTGGAACGCAACAGGGGTCTGTACGAGGAGGCGCTGCCCGGGTTGGCGATGCTCCCGCCCGCGTCGCGGAGGTGCGTCGCGACGGCGCTGGTGCTGTACAGCCGGATCCTCGACCGCATCGAGGCCGCGGACTACGACGTCTTCAGCGGCCGCCACCGCGTACCCGGAAGAGAGAAGCTCGCCGTCGCTGTACGCACGGTCGTCGCCGGCCCGCCCCGGCTCACCATGCCTGCCCGCCGCTCGCAGGCCCTCCCCGCCTAAGTCTTACCGAGAGACAATCACACCGTTGCCGAGGGACTTCCAGAGCCCTGGCGAGAGACTTTGGACCCTTTGCCGAGAGACCTTGAGTGC
>JAPUEI010000032.1:17909-21029 GCA_027492675.1 Propionibacteriaceae bacterium
CCCTGGGTGCCCCAGCCGGTGAGCAGCGCGTTCGCCGCCAAGAAGCCCGTTGTCGCGGCGCGTTCCATGAGGGCGACCGGGTAGCCGCAGCGGACCCAGTCGCCGGCGAGTACGAGACGGTCCAGGGGCGTGACGACGGCCGGGCGCTCGTGCCAGGCGTCCGGGCCGATGAGCGTGCAGTCGTCCCGGACGAGCACCTCGCGCTCGAGGACGTCCATGCGTGCGGTCTCGGGGAAGACCCGCTCGAGCTCGGCCTCCAGCTGGGCGACGACCGCATCGGCTGCCGCCGGTTCACTGACGGTGTCGACCGGGGCCGCGTAGGCGTGCAGCTCGACGACCGAGCCTCCGTGCGCGTCCGACCACGCCGCGGCACCGGCCTCGAAACGTTCGAGGACGGAGACGTTGTCCAGCGGCCCGTACCCCGACGTGCCCAGGAACGCGGGCCGCGTCGGGTGCACCAGGCCGCTCAGCCACAGCCGTACGACGACGAAAGGTGGTGCGTTGTACGTCGCGGCCACCTGTTCGGCCCAGCGTTGCGGCGCGGTGCCGATCCCGGCGATCAGCGCTCTCGCCGCGCGCGGGTCGGTGGCGAGCACGATGGCGTCGTACGGATCCGTGCCCCCGCCGTACGTCACCCGCGCGCCCGTGTCGTCGACCTCCAGGGCCCAGACGTCGGCCCCCACTCGTACATCGACATCCAGTCCCCGCAGGTACTCACCCAACGGGCCCCACAGGCTGGACTCGTACTCGTCGTTCGGCACGTCGAACAGCAGCCCCTCGGCGGAGCCCATGAAGTACGTGTGGAACATCGCGACGAGCTCGCCGGCGCTGAACTCCCGGGGGTCGGCGAAGAACGACCTCGCGAACACCTCGAGCGCGAGGTCGCGCGCCGCGGGCGGGAACCGGAGCCGGTCAAGGAATGCGGCGGCTGACTCGCCGTCGTAGTCGTCGTACGTGCCCGGGAATCTCACCTGCAGCAGCTCCAGCGCGGCCTTCACGTTGACCTTCGCCAGCGTGCGCACGGTGAAGCTGGGACTCGAGCGGACGAACTCCATCACCGACCAGGGCGGCGTCTTGGGCAGGTTCGTGAACGAGTCGCGCAGCCCGTCGGGCCGCTGCAGCGGGTAGTCGGAGATGGGTACGAGGCGGCTCAGCGCCGGATCCGTACGCTTCAGCAGCGCGCGGAGGTTGTAGTACTGGCGGAAGAACGCGTGGAAGCCGCGGCTCATCGTGCGGCCGTCGCCCAGCGGCCAGGACGCGACCCGGCCGCCGAGGCGGTCGCCCTTCTCGTACAGCGTGACGCGGACTCCGCGTTCGGCCAGCACGGTGGCGGCGGCGATCCCGGCGATCCCTCCGCCGATCACGGCGACGGAGCGGGGCGTCTCGACGCGGGCCGCGCCGGACGGGCCGGCATGACGTACAGCCCGGCGGTCGCGCCCGGGCAGGGTCTCGCTCATCGGGTCTCCTCGAGTTTGCGGGCGACGATCGTGTGCAGGATGCCGCGCTGCCAGCCGGTCGCTGTGCGGTGCGCCACGTCGGTGAAACCCGCCGCGACTAGGCGATCTGCGAACCGCGTGACGGTGTCGAACTGGATGACGCTGCGCCACAGGTACTCGTACAGATCGCGGTTGCGGTCGACCACGATGCCCAGCGGGATGATGATCGCGCGGCAGACGGCGTCCCACACGAGCCGCGCGCGACGGTTGCCCGTGACGGAGTACTCCTGCACGACCAGCCAGCCGCCGGGCGCCAGCAGCTCGTACACCTCAGCCACGGCTCGGTCACGCAGATGTACGGGGACGTTGCGGAACAGGTAGCAGGTGAGGATGCCATCGCGGGAGCCGCGGCCCAGCGCCGCGACATCGAGCTCGCCGGCCACCGCGTGGGCGAACGTCACCGACTCCGGCCAGGTCCGACGGTCCGCCTGCTCGAGCATGCCGTACGAGGCGTCGAGCCCGAGCACCTCCGTACCTTCCGGCGCCGCCGCGACGAGGGCCCGCGTCGACGCGCCCGTACCGCACGCCAGATCGACCAGTCGCAGTCCGGGCCGCCGGCCGACCCGCGCGATCAGCGCCCGGGCCGCCCGCCGCAGCTCGCGGTGGTAGCCCGGGTCGAGCCCGACCAGCAGGTCGTAGCGGGACGCGCCCCGGTCGAACGCCGCCGACGTCGTCATGCCGCAGACCTTCGACCGAGCCGCAGCCACACGAGGATTGTCAGCGTCACCATCGCCCAGCCGAATCCGAAGTCCTCGATCGGGATGTCCCACGGGAACCGGAGCCCGGACTGCTGCGCCGGGTTGTAGATGACGATCGGGTCGGAGAGCTTGGTGAGCCAGCCGTCGACCAACGACTGGAAGAAGAACGTGATGGCGATCGCGAGCCAGTACTGCGCCGTACGGAAGATGCCGGTACGGAACCAGGCGAGCTCGACGACCACGACGGCGACGATCGCGACGACGGTGAACAGCGGGTACTCAGGCACGCTCGCCCTTCCGTCGCCGCAGCACGTAGCCGACCGCCTCGTACGTCAGCAGGCCGCAGATCGGGATCACCACGAAGAACACGAGCTCCTCCAGCGGCATCACCCCGAGCATGACGCCGGTCGTGAAGCGCGGGCTGTACGACCAGTGGTGGCGCAGGATGCCGACGACGTCCCACACGACGAAGACCACGATCGTGGGCAGCAGCGCCAGCACCAGGCGCACCGGCCGGCGGTACACGCGGGCCCGCAGCACGAACTCCAGTGGCAAGGTGAGGAGGAGACAGGCGCCCATCAGCGCCAGGTACTGCCACCGATCGCCCACCGAGTACCTCCCTGACGCTGTACGTGTCGTGTTTGTCCAATGTTTGTATAGACTTTAGAGGACGACCAGCGTCTCGACAATGAGACCCACGAAGGGCCCAGCATGGCCGACGAGCCCACCAAGCGGCGCGCGACGAAGCCCGGCGAGCCCGACGCGCCCCGGATCCAGCACGACGGCCACGTCTGGCGGATCCGATCACTGAGCACCGCCCGGCAGGTGCTGCGCGCTCGCACCCAGACGACGCAGGCGGGGTTCACGGCCGAGAAGATCCCGCGTGGCTGGTTCACCAAGCACCCGATCCTCATCTCCGACGGCCC
>JAPUEI010000033.1:0-58803 GCA_027492675.1 Propionibacteriaceae bacterium
ACGTCCGGCAGGAAGTTCATCTCGATCTTGATCGTGCCGTCGCCCGAGCAGTTCTCGCAGCGCCCGCCCTTGACGTTGAACGAGAATCGCCCCGGCTGATAGCCGCGCACCTTCGCCTCCGGCGTCTCCGCGAACAGCGAGCGGATGCGGTCGAAGACACCGGTGTACGTGGCGGGGTTCGACCGTGGGGTGCGGCCGATGGGCGACTGGTCGACGTGGATGATCTTGTCGATCTCGTGGTAGCCCTCGATGCGGGTGTGGCGTCCCGGCAGGTGCTTGGAGTTGTAGATCCGTCGGGCCAGGGCGGCGTACAGGATGCCGTTGACCAGGGTCGACTTGCCGGAGCCGGACACGCCCGTCACCGAGATCAGCTGCCCCAGGGGGAAGGACACCGTGACCTCTTTGAGGTTGTTCTCGCGCGCCTCGACGATCGTCACCGCACGACCCGTCGCCGCCCGACGTGCGGCGGGCAGTGGGATCGACCGTCGACCGGAGAGGTACGCGCCGGTCAGAGACTCCTTGCTGGCCATCAGCTCGCTCACGGGGCCGGAGACGATCACCTCGCCGCCGTGCTCCCCCGCTCCCGGGCCGATGTCCACGGCCCAGTCGGCGGTACGGATCGTGTCCTCGTCGTGCTCGACAACGATCAGCGTGTTGCCGAGGTTGCGCAGGCGCACCAGCGTGTCGATGAGGCGGCGGTTGTCGCGTTGGTGGAGCCCGATCGACGGCTCGTCCAGCACGTACAGCACGCCCACCAGTCCCGACCCGATCTGCGTCGCGAGCCGGATCCGCTGCGCTTCGCCGCCGGACAGTGTCGCGGCGGGCCGGGACAGGCTGAGGTAGTCCAGACCCACGTCGAGCAGGAACCGCAGCCGCTCTTGGATCTCCTTGAGCACCCGCTCGGCGATCTGCGCCTCACGGTCCGTGAGCTCCAGGCTGCCGAGGAACGCCGCGGCGTCGTCGATCGAGAGCTCGGCGATCTGAGCGATGTTCTTGCCGCCCACCGTCACGGCGAGGGTCGTGGGCTTGAGCCGGGCCCCCTTGCAGGCACCGCACGGGATCTCGCGCATGTACTCCGCGTAGCGCTCCCTGGCCACGTCGCTCTCGGCTTCGGCATGCCGGCGCTTGATGTACGGGATCGCCCCCTCGTACTTCGCCGTGTAGGTGCGGACGCGTCCGTAGCGGTTCCTGTGCCGCACGTAGACGGGGTCGTGCACACCCAGCATGACCAACTGCTGCACCTTCGGCGTCAGCTCCCGGAACGGCGTGGTGAGCGAGAAGTTCTCCGTCTCCGCGATGCCCGCGAGCAGGTTCTGGAAGTAGCCGGCCACCGTCGGCGAGGCCCACACCGAGATGGCGTTCTCCGCGATGCTCATCGTGGTGTCGGGCACGACGAGCTCGGGGTCGACCTCCATCGTGGTGCCCAGGCCGGAGCAGACGGGACACGCGCCCCACGGACCGTTGAACGAGAACTGACGGGGTTCGAGCTCCTCGACGGAGATGTCGTGCTCGTTCGGGCAGGCGAGCTTCTCGGAGTAGCGGCGCTCGCGCGTGACGCTGCCCTCGGGCTCGTCGACGAAGTCGATCGACACGATGCCCTGCGCCAATCGCAGCGCGGTCTCCACCGAGTCGGTGAGCCGCTGCTTCATCGACGCCTTGACCACCAGGCGGTCGACGAGGACGTCGATCGAGTGCTTCTTCTGCTTGTCCAGCGTGGGCGGCGCCGTCAGCTGGTGCACCTCTCCGTCGACTCGTACGCGCGCGAAGCCCTCCGCCGCGAGCTCGCCGAACAGCTCGTGGTACTCACCCTTGCGGCCTCGGATGACGGGCGCCAGCACCTGGAACCGGGTGCCCTCGGGCAGTGCCAGCAGCCTGTCCACGATCTGCTGAGGGGTCTGGCGCGCGATCAGCTCGCCACACTCGGGGCAGTGCGGCCGACCTGCGCGGGCGAACAGCAGGCGGAGGTAGTCGTAGACCTCGGTGATCGTGCCGACCGTCGAGCGCGGGTTGCGCGAGGTCGACTTCTGGTCGATGGAGACCGCCGGGGACAGGCCTTCGATGAAGTCCACCGCCGGCTTGTCCATCTGGCCGATGAACTGCCTCGCGTAGGCCGACAGCGACTCGACGTAGCGACGCTGCCCCTCGGCGAAGATCGTGTCGAAGGCCAAGGATGACTTCCCGGAACCCGAAAGACCCGTGAACACGATCAGCGCATCCCGGGGAAGGTCCAGCGAAACGTTCTTGAGATTGTGCTCCCGAGCGCCCCTGACAACGAGTCTGTCCATCACGCCCGACATCGTACGGGTGACCTCTGACAAAACTGAGCGGCCGATCTCGGTGCCAGGGTGCCGACTCCGGTCCTTGGGCCCTAGGTTGGTCCCATGATCGTTGCCGACGCCGACCCCAACGAGGTGCGACGCCTCAAGATGGCCGCTACTCAGCGGCTACTCGGCGACACGATCGCGATCTCCGAGGCCGACTGGCACAGTCCCACCCCCCTTCCTGGATGGACGCGAGCCCACCTCGCGACCCATGTGGCCCGCAATGCTGATGTGCTCCGCCAGTACCTGGCCGCGATCGACGACCAGCCCGTGCTCGAGGACGACGACATCGTCCGGGACCTCGAGGCGGGGGCCCGTCGCACCCCGCTGGAGATCCAGATCGACCTCGACACGTCGGCTGGTCTGCTCAACGAGGCCTTCAGCCAGATCCCCACCGCATCGTGGACCATCCCCCTCACCGGCACGCTTGACGGCCTCACGGTGGCCGACCTGCCGCTGATGCGCCTCAACGAGGTCGTCCTCCACCACGTGGACCTCGACTGCGGTTTCGGCTTCGTCGACCTCGACCTTCAGATGGCGCAATGGCTGCTGGCGTGGAACATCGCTCGTCGGCGAGACCTCGCGACCGGGCCCGGGTTCACGCTGCTGAGCACCAGCGGAGGGTTCCACCGGATCGGATCGGGTCCGGGAACCTCTGAAGTCTCCGGCACGGACGCCAACCTGCTCGGCTGGCTCACCGGCCGACTCCCCCGCACCGCCGTCTCCGGCGCGGACCACGTGAGCATCGGCTCGTTGCGCTGACTCAGACCGCCGTGGGCGTACGACGCGAGGCGATCAGGCTCGCGACCGTCGTCACCAGCAGCGTCCCCACGATCACCCCGAGCGAGATGCCCAAGGGGATCTCGCCGCTGAAGCCCAACCTGGTGTCGAAGTGGTACTCGTGCATCGCATGCAGGATGAGCTTCACGCCGATGAACGCGAGGATCACCGACAGACCCAGCGACAGGTAGACGAGCTTGCGCAGCAGGTTGCCCAGCAGGAAGTAGAGCTGCCGCAGCCCCATGAGCGCGAACACGTTGGCCGTGAGGACGAGGTACGCCTCGTTCGTGAGCCCGTAGATGGCCGGGATCGAGTCGAGCGCGAACAGCAGGTCGGCGCTACCGAGCGCCACGATAACCATGAACATCGGCGTCCACGATCGGCGACCGTCCTCCTCGGCGCGGAGGTGCGTGCCGTGGAAGTTCTCCGTGAAGCGCAGCCGACGCTTGACCGCACGGGTCAGCCAGTTGTCGGTCGCCTCCTCCTCGGTGTCCTTCTCGAAGTAGTCCTTGGCGAGGCCGATCGCGGTGTAGATCAGGAGCGCACCGAAGACGAAGAACGCCCCGGCGAAGAGCGCGATGAAGCCGGCGCCCAGAGCGATGAAGGCGCCCCTGAAGACCAGGGCGAGGATGATGCCCACGAGAAGCGCGTACTGCTGCAGATGCCTGGGAACCTGGAGCTTGCTCATGATGATCAGGAAGATGAACAGGTTGTCGACCGACAGTGAGTACTCGGTCAGCCACCCGGCGAGGAACTCGCCTCCGTAGCGAGGCCCGCTCACCCAGAACAGTCCCGCGGCGAACAACAGGGCGGCGCCGACGAAGAAGATGATCGCCCGGGCGCTCTCTGTGGTCGATGGTTCGTGAGGCCGTCGGCCGATGACGAAGACGTCCAGGGCGAGGACCGCGAGCAGCGCGACGATCGTGATGATCCAGGCAAGCGGAGTGACGTGCATCCAAGGAGACCTTTCAGGCGTGCCGAATGGCTCGGGAGGTCTCTTCCATCGGTGTGTCCGACCGAGGCGCCGACCGCATCTGCGGTGTGTTGACGACGCAACGCTGGTGGGAGTACTCCCCTCCTGTGAGCACCCCCAGTCTAGACGGCCACTCGGGGGAGGTCATGACCGGCCGTCAGCGCGTGGCCTCCAGCATCTGGCGCAGTTCCTTCTTCAGGTCGGAGATCTCGTCTCGAAGGCGGGCCGCAGCCTCGAACTGCAGCTCGGCAGCCATGGCGTGCATCTGATCCGTGAGCTCGGTGACCAGATCGGCCAGTTCACCCGCCGGCAGTCCGCTGAGGTCGCGCTTCGCTGCACGCTCGGACAACGCCGGCACCGGTGCCTGACGTCGACCGCCACGTCCGCCGCTGCGAGCCAGCAGGCCCTCGGTGTCGGCGTCCTCGCGCGCCAGCATGTCGGTGATGTCGGCGATCTTCTTCCGCAGCGGCTGGGGGTCGATGCCGTGGGCCTTGTTGTACGCCACCTGCTTCTCGCGCCGCCGGTTGGTCTCGTCGATGGCCAGCTGCATGGACGGCGTGATCGCGTCGGCGTACATGTGGACCTGGCCGCCCACGTTGCGGGCCGCGCGGCCGATGGTCTGGATGAGGCTCCGGCCGCTGCGGAGGAAACCCTCCTTGTCGGCGTCAAGGATCGCGACGAGCGACACCTCGGGCAGGTCAAGGCCCTCCCGCAGGAGGTTGATGCCGACCAGCACGTCGTACTCTCCCAGACGCAGCTCCCGCAGCAGCTCGATGCGCCTCAAGGTGTCCACTTCCGAGTGGAGATAGCGCGTACGAACGCCGTTGCCGAGCAGATAGTCGGTGAGGTCCTCGGCCATCTTCTTGGTCAGCGTCGTCACGAGGACGCGCTCGTTGCGGTCGGTCCGCAGACGGATCTCACCCATCAGATCGTCGATCTGGCCCTTGGTCGGCTTGAGGACGATCTCGGGGTCCACCAGACCGGTCGGCCGGATCAGTTGCTCGACATACCCGTCGGACTTCGCCATCTCGTACGGTCCAGGCGTGGCCGACAGGTACACCGTCTGCCCGATCCGCTCCACGAACTCCTCCCACCGCAGTGGCCGGTTGTCCATGGCGCTCGGGAGACGGAACCCGTGCTCGACCAGCATCCGCTTGCGGGACATGTCCCCTTCGTACATGCCGCCGATCTGCGGGATCGTCACGTGCGACTCGTCGACGACCAGCAGGAAGTCCTCCGGGAAGTAGTCGAGCAGACAATTCGGGGCGGTGCCGGGCTCGCGCGCGTCGATGTGGCGCGAGTAGTTCTCGATGCCGGAGCAGCTGCCGATCTGACGCATCATCTCGATGTCGTACGTCGTCCGCATGCGCAGCCGCTGCGCCTCCAGCAGCCGCTGGTCCGCCTCCAGCTCGGCCAGCCGCACCTCGAGCTCCGCCTCGATCGTCGAGATCGCCCGCTCCATGCGGTTCGCCCCGGCCGAGTAATGGGTCGCCGGGAACACGAGCAGCTCGGTGTCGTTCGACACCACGTCGCCGGTGACCGGGTTGAGCGTCGACAGCGCCTCGATCTCGTCACCGAAGAACTCGATCCGCCAGGCCAGCTCCTCGTACATCGGGAAGACCTCGACGGTATCGCCGCGCACCCGGAACGTGCCACGGGTGCCAGCCACGTCGTTGCGCACGTATTGGATGTCGACCAGCCTCCGCAGCATGGAGTCGCGCCCAGGCTCTTCGCCGACGCGCAGCCGGACCGCGCTCTGCACGTACTCCTCCGGGGTGCCGAGTCCGTAGATGGCGGACACCGTGGCGACCACGATGACGTCGCGCCGGGTGAGCAGGGAGTAGGTCGCCTTGTGCCGCAGGCGCTCGACCTCCTCGTTGAGCGAGGAGTCCTTCTCGATGTACGTGTCCGTCTGAGGGATGTAGGCCTCAGGCTGGTAGTAGTCGTAGTAGGACACGAAGTACTCGACCGCATTGTCGGGGAAGAACTGGCGCAGCTCATTGGCGAACTGCGCGGCCAGCGTCTTGTTCGGCTGCATGACGAGCATGGGCCGCTGCAGCCGCTCAGCCAGCCAGGCGACGGTCGCCGTCTTGCCCGTGCCGGTGGCGCCCAACAGCACGACATCGTTCTCGCCGTCGAGCACACGACGCTCCAGCTCGGCGATCGCCGCCGGCTGGTCGCCACCTGGCTCGAAGTCCGCGTGGACACGGAACGGCGCCACCCGCCGCTGGACCTGATCTGCTGGACGCATAGAGGTGAGGGTACGTGGTGGCGCCGACAGTTTTTGTGGAGCGGTTGCGGGGCGGTCGGACCGCCCCGCAACCGGACCTCTTAGCTCACCTGCGACTTCAGGATCGACAAGGTCATCTGCGTGTACGGATCCTTCAACGCGGACGAGTCCGCGCCCGCGTCGTACATCAGCACGCCGAGGAAGGCGACCCCGTCAGACACGCGCACGGACCCGATGACTGCCAGGCCGAGCTTGCCCGAGCCGCTCGAGGACGAGTACGTACCCTTGATGCCGCCCTCGGCCACAGAGAGGGCCGGGCTCACATCGACCGCGTCGGTGCTGTCCTTCGTGGCGTTCGTGAGCTTGGCGGAGATGTTGGCGATGTACTTGTCCACCACCTCGACCCCGGTCGTCGAACCTGAGGCGCCCGTGACGGGGATGGCGTAGTAGTCCGCGGTGCCGTTGGTGAGCAGCACGGTGCCGTTGCTGGTGTCCTTCACCGACCAGCCGTCGGCCGGGGTGACCGACAACCCGTTGCTGAGCTGGACCGCGCCGCCTGTGGCACCCGTCGCCGTCTTCGTGGGCGACGTCGTCGCCTTCGTGGTGGCGGTAGTGGCCTGGGTGGTCGGTGCGGTCGAGCCGCCCCGGGTGGGCGTCGTCTGCACGACCGTCGGACCCGCCGGGGTCTCCTTGTTGCCGAGCAGCGCGACCGCGCCACCGATGAGGCCCAGCACGACGACCACGGCCACGACGATGATCAGGATCTTCGCCGAGCTGCCGCCCTTCGGGGCCGAGGGGCCGGTGGGGTACGTACCCGGCCGGAAGCCCCCGCCGTACGCGCCCGCCGGGTTGTACGCATTCGGGGCGCCGTAGCCCTGTGGGGCTCCGTACGGGTTCGGCTGGCCGAAGCCCTGCGGGTGGGCAGGCGGCTGGCCGAAGCCCTGGGGCTGCGGCGGCTGGCCGAAGCCCTGAGGCTGGGGCGCGTAGCCGGGCTGAGGAGCGCCGTACGGCTGGGGCGGCTGCTGGGGGTTCTGCGGACCCCAAGGACCCTGGCTCATGCCTGACCCTCCTCAGCGCTCGTCGTGTCGGTGTCGGCCGCCGGTTCCTGAGGTGGTGGATCGGTCGTGACCGCGGCCCCGACGAGCTCCGTGGCTGCCTGATGGGAGCCGAGCATCACCGTGGTCCCGCAGTTTCCACAGAACGCCGCGCCGGGCAGCAGAGGCATCTCACAGCGGCTGCAGAACGCGAGCGTGCCATCGGGGCCCACTCCGGCATTGCGGGCCTGCGACTCGAGAGCCGCCTCCAGCAGCCCCTTGTGCAGCACCGTACGGACCCGGATCAGCAGGACGGCGAGCAGCACCAGCCCGTACACGATGCTGAGGACCGTGCCCACGACAGGGTTCGGGAGGAAGCTCAGCAGGTAGGTGCCGCCGAAGTAGAGCACCGACGCCAGCATGGCCTCGCCGAGCCCGCGGAAGTAGCGGTTGGTGAAACCGTCATAGCCCTCGCCCAGCCCGGAGAACTCCGCGCACGCGATGCCGGTCGCCGTGCCGAGCACGAGCGGCTTGACGAAGCCCTCGAGCACCAGCAGCGCGAGCCAGGACCCACCGTCGTTCCCCGACGAGAAGCCGCCGGTGATCAGCGGCCAGTGCTTGACCAGCGTGTCGCCGGTCGCGAACGCGACACCGGAGATGACGCCGAACGTGAGGCCGTCCATGAGGTCGTCGAACTTGGGGCGGCTGGCGAGGAACAGCGGGCCGACCTGACGGATGACCTCGCCGACCACGGGGGCCAGCAGACCGGCCACGAGGAAGCCGAGCACTGTAGGACCGCCGAGTCCAGGCACGAGGTGCGGTAGAACGGAGCTGCCGCTCATCGCGAGCCACGCGATCGTCCACCCGATCGACAGCACCAGGGTGAGCAGGAACGCCGCCCCGGTGACGGTGACGGGCTCGTCCTCCCAGAGGTTCACGTCGTAGAGGTAGACGATGTAGACGACCGGAACCGCGAAGGCCGCGATCATCACGGCAATCGGCACGGCCCCGACGATGGCCGTGAGCGCCACCAGAGCGAGAGTGATCTCGAGGGCCAGCCTGTACGTGTTCGGGCGGGCCACGACGCCTCGCGGCATGATCGTGGAGATGAGCGCGAACGAGGCCACCGGCTCGTCGGGCTTCACGGCGAAGGATGACTTGCGGGCCCCGTCGGAGCTCTGAAGGTCGTTGCCACAGGCGTGGCAGAAGTGCGCCACTTCAGGCAGGGAGGTGTTGCAGCGCGGGCATTCCACTCTGGTCCCTTTCTGGACGTCGTCGGCCGGACACACATGGCCTACGCACAGGGTGGCGTATCCCAGGGTCGCTGGGAAGATGCCAACGTGTCAGATGGGGGGAACGGGCTCCGGCTGCGAGTCCGACCTGAGTCGTTCCCAGAGCGCGTCGACACGGCCGTCCAGGTCGGCTGGTGACCCGGAGTTGTCGATGACGATGTCGGCCGCCGCGAGGCGCTGCTCGCGGGTCGCCTGCGCCGAGATCCGGGCCTGCGCGGCGGGGATGTCGGCCTGATCGCGGTCTCGAAGCCTGCGCAACTGGGTGTCCGGGTCGACGTCCACGACGACGACGCGGTCGAACCTGTCCTGCTGACCCGTCTCGACGAGCAGCGGAATCACGTGTACGACCACCGAACCGTCGGGGGCCTGCGCCTCCAGCTCGGCAGCGCGTCGCCGTACCGCGGGATGGATCATGGCCTCCAGATCGCGCCGCGCCTCCAGGTCGGCGAACACGATCCTGCCCAGGGCTGCGCGGTCGAGCGAGCCGTCGGCCGCGAGCACATCTCCGAACCGGGCCGCCACCTGCGCCAGAAGCGGCGTGCCGGGCGCGACCACCTCACGGGCGAGTACGTCCGCGTCGATGATCACGGCGCCCCGCGCGGCGAGCAGCGCCGCGACGCTGCTCTTGCCAGACGCGATCCCGCCCGTCAGGCCGACAACCAACGATGGGCCCCCGCCGGAGCGGGAGCCCATCGTCGTGGTGATGGTGTTCAGCTGTTGCCGCCGGTCAGCTTCTCGCGAAGGGCCTGCAGCGCCTCGTCGGACGCCAGCGAGCCCTCGGCGGGAGCCGCGGAACCGGATGCGTACGTCGCGGTCGTGCTGGCCTCGACAGCCGCAGTGGTCTCGGCCTGCTCGGCCTCCTCCGCCTGCTTCTTGTGCGCCTCCCAGCGAGCGTGCGCCTCGGCGTACTGCTGCTCCCAGGCGCGCTGCTGCTCCTCGTAGCCCGGCTTCCACTCGTTGGTCTCCGGATCGAAGCCCTCGGGGTAGATGTAGTTGCCGGCCTCGTCGTAGGACGCGGTCATGCCGTACAGCGCGGGATCGAAGTCGTCGGCCGCGATGTCGATGCCCTCGTTCGCCTGCTTCAGCGAGAGCGAGATGCGACGACGCTGCAGGTCGATGTCGATGATCTTGACCATGACATCGTCGTTCACCGCGACGACCTGCTCGGGGATCTCGACGTGACGCTCGGCGAGCTCGGACACGTGGACCAGGCCCTCGATGCCCTCCTCGACACGCACGAAGGAGCCGAACGGCACGAGCTTGGTGACCTTGCCCGGGACGATCTGGCCGATCTGGTGCGTACGCGCGAACGTCTGCCACGGATCTTCCTGCGTCGCCTTGAGCGACAGCGAGACACGCTCGCGGTCGAGCTCGACGGTCAGCACCTCGACCGTGACCTCCTGGCCGACCTCGACGACCTCGGACGGGTGGTCGATGTGCTTCCAGCTGAGCTCGGAGACGTGCACCAGGCCGTCGACGCCGCCGAGATCGACGAACGCGCCGAAGTTGACGATGCTCGACACGACACCCTTGCGGATCTGGCCGGCCTTGAGCTGCGTGAGGAAGTTCTGGCGAACCTCGGACTGCGTCTGCTCGAGCCACGCCCGACGCGACAGCACCACGTTGTTGCGGTTCTTGTCGAGCTCGATGATCTTCGCCTCGAGCTCCTGACCGACGTACGGCAGCAGGTCGCGGACGCGACGCATCTCCACCAGCGACGCCGGCAGGAAGCCGCGCAGGCCGATGTCGATGATCAGGCCGCCCTTGACGACCTCGATGACGCGGCCGGTGACGACGCCGTCGGCCTCCTTGACCTTCTCGATCGTGCCCCAGGCGCGCTCGTACTGAGCCCGCTTCTTGGACAGGATCAGGCGACCCTCCTTGTCCTCCTTCTGCTGGACGAGGGCCTCGATCTCATCGCCGACCTTGACCACGTCGAACGGGTCCACGTCGTGCTTGATGGAGAGTTCCTTGGAGGGAATGACACCTTCGGTCTTGTAACCGATGTCGAGAAGGACTTCGTCCCTGTCGACCTTGACGACGGTGCCGGTGACGATGTCACCGTCGTTGAAGTACTTGATGGTCGCGTCTACCGCGGCGAGGAAAGCCTCGGGCGAGCCCAGATCGTCGATGGCGACCTGCGGCGCCTCGTAGGTGGAGGTCATAAAGGTGGGACTCCGATTGATGGGTGGTGCGAGTAGTGGCACGCCGCGACCCTCGTTTCGAGTGCGGGTTCGAGACCGACCATCACGAGCGCGACCTACTCCATGCCGAAGCCACGCAGGTCACAGCGCACCCGCGAGCCTACCTGTGAGCGCTCGACACGGTCAATCCGAGACGTCGATCTCCGCCGCGAGCGCCACAGCCGCCTCGGCATGCCTTGCCAGCAGGTCGTCGACGCTCGTCATCCGTCGCTCAGCGGCGTCCACTTCCTGGCCAGCAGCCGTCCACAGAGGAGGGTCGCTGAGGTAGACCGCATCGAGGGCCACGGCCGCAGCATCCTGCGCCCAGCTGGCCCACCGGAGGTCCTCCGCGAACGTCTCGACACCGCCTGTGAGGGCCCATCGGACGAAGTCCGCGTGGCCGACGTCGAGGTCCTCCCACTGCAGCGCGTCAGGCGAGAAGTAGCAGACGTGGCCCCGGACACCGCGTAGCGCTCCCCCGTCGAGCGCGAACACCCCGCCGACCACGTCCCAGCCAAGGACCACGTAGTCGGGGGCCTCGGCCGTGTCCGGGTCGTCGAGGCCGTTGGCCTCCGCCAGCGACGGCAGCACCCCGTGGCCGCCACCGAGAAGTCGCAGCCATCCGTGGTCGATGACCAGGCCACCGGTCTCGTACGCCACGGCGCCGAGCACCGAGCGCAACGTGACCTGCAAGTCGGTCAGGCAGGCGTCGCGGCGGGCGGGCTCCACGGGCAGGGCCGTCACGTCGACCGTCGACGCCTCGAGCCACTGTCTCAGCAGAGGGACGGCTGAGTCGTCCACAGCCACCAGCTCATCCAGGGGGATGACCATCAGTGGGCCGCCTCGTACCAGGATCTCCCCACACCCACGGAGACGTCGAGCGGCACGTCGAGGGCCATCGCGCCGGACATCTTGTCCCTGACCAGGGTCTCCACCTGCTCACGCTCTCCCGGCGCGACCTCGAGCACGAGCTCGTCGTGCACCTGGAGGAGCATGCGACTCGCGAGCCCCTGCTGCTGCAGCCCCGACTCGACATCGAGCATGGCCACCTTGATGATGTCGGCGGCCGACCCCTGGATGGGCGCATTGAGCGCCATCCGCTCGGCCATCTCGCGTCGCTGACGGTTGGAGGACCCGAGGTCGGGCAGGTAGCGCCGCCGACCGAGGAGGGTCTCGGTGTAGCCCGTCTTGCGCGCCTCGGCGACGACGCCGTGCAGGTAGTCGCGCACGCCGCCGAACTGCTCGAAGTACTCATCCATGAGCACGCGGGCCTCTGAGGTCTCGATGCCCAGCTGCTGTGACAGACCAAAGGCGCTCAGCCCGTACGCCAGGCCGTAGTTCATCGCCTTGATCCGCGCGCGCTCGGTGATCGAGACCGACTCGGGAGCGACTCCGAAGACACGGGCGGCCATCACGGTGTGGAAGTCACGTCCCGACCGGAACGCCTCGATGAGGCCCTCGTCGTGGGACGCGTGGGCCATGATCCGCATCTCGATCTGGCTGTAGTCGGCCGTCACGAGCGTCTCGTAGCCAGCGCCGACGACGAACGCCTCACGGATCCGTCGGCCGGCCTCCGTCCGTACAGGGATGTTCTGCAGATTGGGGTCCGTCGAGCTCAGGCGGCCGGTCGCGGCGATCGTCTGTACGTAGGTGGTGTGGACGCGCCCGTCATCGGCCACCGACTTCTGCAGCCCCTCGACCGTCTGGCGCAGCCGGAT
The DNA here is from genome assembly GCA_027492675.1 of Propionibacteriaceae bacterium. Classification (GTDB taxonomy): domain Bacteria; phylum Actinomycetota; class Actinomycetes; order Propionibacteriales; family Propionibacteriaceae; genus Fen-668. The sequence goes on from JAPUEI010000033.1 coordinate 12,532, forward strand.
GGCGTCGCGATGCTCGAGCAGGTGGGCGAGGAACGGGTGGCCGGTCTTCGCGTACAGCCCTTCCAGCGCATCGGCGTCGGTGGTGTAGCCGCTCTTCAGCTTGCGGGTCTTCGGCATGTGGAGCTCGTCGAACAGCACGACCTGAAGCTGTTTGGGCGAGCCGAGGTTGATCTGCTTGCCGATGACCTCGTACGCCGACGCGGCCGCGCTGGAGACGCGGTCGTCGAAGCCGCGCCACAACTGGTCCAGCAGGTCTCCGTCGACGGCGATGCCCGTGCGTTCCATCGTGGCCAGCGTGCGCAACAGCGGCAGCTCGACGTCGCGGACCAGACTCGTCTCGCCCTGGGCGTCGAGCTCGACCCGCAGCGCCTCGGCGAGGTCGATCACCGCGCGGGCACGCAGCATGGCCGCCTGCGCCGCCTCGGTGGAATCAGTCGGCTCGTCACCGAAGTCGAGCATCAGCTGGTCGTCGGCGTCGGCACCGGTCGCCAGGGCGATCTCCGCGCGCAGCTCCCGCTTGAGGTGCCGCAGCGCGAGGTCGCCGAGGTCGTACGTCCGCTGGTCAGGTCGCAGCAGGTAGGCCGCGACCTGCGTGTCGCTCTCCAGCCCGTCGAGGTCCCACCCGCGCGCCCAGATGGCGAGCAGCGGACCCTTGGCGTCGTGGATCGCCTTCGGCCGGCTCGGATCGGCGAGCCAGGCCGCCAGCGCGGCGTCGTCGTCAGGGCTCAGCCGGGTCACATCGATGTACGCGGCGGCACCGTCCGTGCTCGCCAACGCCAGCGCCGTCACATCGCCCCTGCCGGCACCCCAGTGGCCCACCGGCTCGATGCCGGTCAGCACGCCGGTGCCGTGCTCATCGAGCCACCCCCGCAGGGCGTCGGGCCCCAGCAGGTCGCCCACGATCTCGAACCCACCCTCGGCGGTCACCTCCTCCGCGGGCAGCGACTCGAACAGCCGCTCGCGGAGCACACGGAACTCCAAGCCATCGAACAGCCGGTGCACCGCGTCCCGGTCCCAGTGCTGACGGACCAGGTCGCCCGGTCGTACGGGCAGCTCCATGTCGCGCAGCAGCGCGTTGACGCGCCGATTGGTGGCGACGTCGTCGAGGTGCTCGCGGAAGGACTCCCCCGCCTTGCCCGGAACGTCGGCCGCCGACCGCATCAGGTTCTCGAGCCCGCCGTACAGACCCAGCCACTTCGCGGCCGTCTTCGGCCCCACCCCCGGAACGCCCGGGAGGTTGTCGCTGGTCTCGCCGACCAGGGCCGCGAGGTCCGGGTAGCTCTCCGGGGTCACGAAGTATTTCTCCTGGACGGCCTGGGGCGTCATGCGCGCCAGGTCGGAGACGCCCTTGCGCGGGTACAGCACCGTCACGTGGTCGCTGACCAGCTGCAGCGCGTCGCGGTCCCCCGTACAGATCAGCACGTCGAGCCCCTCCGCCACGGCCTCCGTCGTCAGCGTCGCGATGATGTCGTCGGCCTCGTAGCCGTCGCGCTCGACGTGGACGACGTTGAGCGCGTCGAGCACCTCCTTGACCAGCGCGACCTGCCCAGAGAACTCCGGTGGCGAGGCGGAGCGGTTGCCCTTGTACGCCGCGTACAGCTCCGTGCGGAACGTCTGCCTCGACACGTCGAACGCCACCGCGAGGTGTGTCGGCTGCTCGTCGCGCAGCACGTTGATCAGCATCGACGTGAACCCGTACACCGCGTTGGTGTGCTGACCGGTCGACGTGGAGAAGTTCTCGACCGGCAGCGCGAAAAAGGCTCTGTACGCGATCGAGTGGCCGTCGATCAGCAGCAGCCGGGGCCGTTCCACGGTGTCGCTCGCCATGGCGGTGACTCTATCCGGCAGCACTGACACAACCTCTCTTCACCACCCGTCTGTCACAGTACGGGGATGACCACTGATCTTCCTGACTGGCTGACGACCATGGTGAGCCCGCTCGAGGAGCGGCTCGGGGTTGTCATCGAGAAGCTCACCGCCGACGAGACGCGAGGCCGGATGCCGGTCGAGGGCAACACCCAGATCGCCGGCATCCTCCACGGCGGCGCCACCTGCGCCCTGGCGGAGGGGCTCGGTTCGATCGCCGCCTATGCGTACGGCCGCGAGCGCGGACTCCTGCCCGTCGGCGTCGACATCAACGCCACCCACCACCGCTCCGCTCGCACGGGCTGGGTGACGGGCGTGGCCAGACCCCTGTACCTGGGGTCGAAGACCGTGACGTACGAGATCGTCGTGAGCGACGACCAGGGCCACCGCCTCACCACCGCCCGCATCACCTGCCAGCTGCGGCAGGGGACGCTGTAGCGGCTGTCGCCTCCGAGGCCTCAGAGCTTCGGCTTGGCGCCCTTGCCCGACTTGTGGTGGTCGACGACGCCCTCGGCGACCTCGCGCATCGACTTGCGCAGGTCCATGGCCGTCTTCTGGATCCAGCGGAAGGCCTCGGCCTCCGACAGACCCAGCGACTCCTGGAGCAGGCCCTTGGCCTGATCCACGGCCTTACGGGAGGCCAGTCGCTCCTGCAGGTCGGTGACCTCGGCCTCGACGGCGACGATCTGGGCGAAGCGCGCGGCGGCGATCTCGATCGCCGGCACGATGTCGGAGGCATCGAACGGCTTCACGACGTACGCCATCGCCCCGGCCTCGCTGGCCCGCTCGACCAGCTCACGCTGCGAGAACGCCGTGAGGATCACCACCGGGGCGATCCGCTCCTCGGCGATGATCTCGGCGGCGCTGATGCCGTCGAGCTTCGGCATCTTGACGTCCATGACGACGACGTCGGGCCGGAGCTGGCGTGCCATCTCCACGGCCTCCTCCCCGTTGGAGGCCTGACCGACGACGGTCATGCCCTCTTCGGTGAGGAGTTCGACGAGGTCGAGTCTGATGAGCGCCTCGTCCTCGGCGACGAGTACCCGACGGGCGGGCGAACTGGTGCTGGCGTCTGTCACGCCAGACATTCTGGCACTAGTCACCAGAGTTCTCGCCATCGCCGCATCCTGACCGACATCCACCCGGTCAGGTGTGGCAGAATCTCAGCCGGGCCGACAGGCCCGGGTGGCGGAATGGCATACGCGGACGGCTCAAACCCGTCTGCCCGCAAGGGCATAGGGGTTCGACTCCCCTCCCGGGCACTCGCCCGAGCGTCAGGCCTGGTCCCAGGCGTCGCGCGGGTAGTGACGGTGCACCTGCAAGGCGTTCGTCTTGCCAGAGATGCCCATCGGCGATCCGTACACCACGACCAGGCGGTCACGCCGTTCGCACAGCTTCTCGGCGGCGACGATCACGTCCACCTCCTCGATGAGCTCATGGAAGTCCATGTGCTCCTTGGTGATGAACGTGGTCACGCCCCAGGCGAGCGACAGCTCACGCTGCGTCTCGAGCGACGGCGTGAAGCACAGGATCGGGATCTCCGAACGCAGGCGTGAGAGCCGCCTGGCCGTGTCGCCGGACTTCGAGAACGCCACCAGATAGCGGGCACCGACCCGGTTCGCGACCTCCGCCGCGGCCATGGCGACGACTCCACCGGTGGTGTGCGGGTCCCAGTCGATCTCGTTGATCGAGGCGAAGCCGTGCTCCTCGACCGAGACGATGATCCGCGACATCACGGACACGGTCTCGACCGGGTACGCACCGACGGACGTCTCACCTGACAGCATGACCGCGTCGGCGCCGTCGAGCACGGCGTTCGCGACGTCCGAGGCCTCGGCGCGCGTCGGGCGCGGCGCCGAGATCATCGACTCGAGCATCTGCGTCGCGACGATGACCGGCTTCGCCCAGGTGCGGGCCGCGCGGATGATGCGCTTCTGCACGAGTGGGACGTCCTCGAGGGGAAGCTCCACGCCGAGATCGCCGCGCGCCACCATGAACGCGTCGAACGCGTCGATGATGTCGTCGAGGTTGTCGACTGCCTGCGGCTTCTCGATCTTGGCGATGACGGGGACGCGGCGCCCCTCCTCGTCCATGATCTTGTGGACGGCCACGACGTCGTTGCCACTGCGGACGAACGAGAGCGCGACCATGTCGACGCCCTGGCGCAGGGCCCAGCGCAGGTCCTCCTCGTCCTTGTCGGACAGAGCGGGCACGCTCACGGCCACGCCGGGAAGGTTGATGCCCTTGTTGTTGCTGACCGGGCCGCCGACGACCACCTCGCACACGACGTCGGTCTCGGTGACCTCCGTGGCGCGGAGCTCGATGCGCCCGTCGTCGATGAGGATGGCCTCCCCCGGGGAGACGTCACCCGGAAGGCCCTTGAACGTGGTCGAGCAGCGGTTCTCGTCGCCCAGGATGTCGTCGACGGTGATCGTGAACGTCGCACCGTTGACCAGCGTGACCGGGCCGTGCTCGAAGCGACCGAGACGGATCTTCGGGCCCTGCAGATCCGCGAAGACGGCGATCGGCCGCCCTGCAGCCTCAGCCGCCCGGCGTACCTCCGCCAAGCGCTCTCCATGCTCGGCATAGTCCCCATGGCTCATGTTCAGCCGGGCGATGTTCATGCCGGCCTCGATGAGGGCATCCATCCGTTCACCGGACGTCGCCGGCCCGAGCGTACATACGATCTTGGCTCTCCGCACGACAGAAACCCTACTGCCCAGCGTCACCAGGAGCGGACCACGTCCAGCGCTTTCCGAAGGTCGTCAGGGTACGGGCTGGTGAACGTGACGAGTTCTCCGCGCGTGGGGTGAACGAACGAGAGCTCGACGGCATGCAGCCACTGCCGGATGAGGCCCAGCTTCTCGGCGAGCACCGGGTCGGCGCCGTACAGGGGGTCACCGACGCACGGGTGGTGCAGTGCGGCCATGTGCACGCGGATCTGGTGCGTACGGCCGGTCTCGAGGTGAATCTCGAGCAGGCTGGCCGCCCGATGCGCCTCGAGCGTCGAGTAGTGCGTCACCGAATGCCGACCGCCGGTGACGATCGCCATCTTCCAGTCGTGGTTGGGGTCGCGGGCGATGGGCGCTTCGATCGTGCCCTCGAAGGGGTCCGGATGGCCCTGGACGAGAGCGTGGTACGTCTTCGACACCGTCCGCTGGCGGAAGGCGTCCTTGAGCCGGGTGTAGGCGATCTCGCTCTTGGCGACCACCATGAGTCCCGAGGTGCCCACGTCGAGCCGTTGGACGATCCCTTGCCGCTCCTGCGCGCCGGAGGTGGAGATCCGGAACCCGGCAGCCGCCAGGTGCTCAACGACGGACGGCCCGTCCCAGCCGAGGCTGGGGTGGGCCGCGACTCCGGCGGGCTTGTCGACGACCACGATGTCGGCGTCGTCATGCACGATGTCGATCCCGGCGACTCGCTGTGGGACGACCGACACGACCGCTGGCCGGGCCTCCTCGACCTCGAGCATCACTCCACCCCGCACCCTGTCGGACTTCGCCGCGATGCGGCCATCCAGACGTACGAGCCCGTCGGCAATCAGGGATTCGATGCGCGAGCGGCTGAGGCCCGTCATCCGCGACGCCGCCACGTCGAGCCGCTCACCGTCCAGTCCGTCGGGGACGAGGTGGACGCTCATGCCTCGGGCGTCTCCCCCACGGTGGTCTCGGTGGAGACCTTCGACGTCCCGCCGCCCTTCCCTGCCATGGGTGCACCGCTCATGGTGGTGCCCGAGGTCAGGGAGATCACGAGGATCGTGGCGGCAGCGAACGTGAGACACATGTCGGCCACGTTGAAGATCGCCTGGAAGTACGGCAGCTGGATGAAGTCCACGACGTGCCCGCGGAGCACCCCTGGGGCGCGGAACAGACGGTCGGTGAGGTTGCCCGCGATGCCGGCCAGGAGCAGCCCAGTGGCGATCGCCCAGGATCTGACGGCCACTTTCGGCACCATCCAGATCCCGACGACCACGAGCGCGGCCACGGCCAGCAGCGCGAAGAGGATGGTCGCGTTCTCGCCCATGCTGAACGCGGCGCCGGGGTTGCGGATGAGCTGGAACTTCACCAGTCCACCCAGCAGCCGCGTGGGATGCTGCGGGTCGAGGTTGGCGACGGCGAGCGTCTTGGTGAGCAGGTCGAGAGCCAGTCCGCCCAGGGCCACCGCAGCGATCAGGCGTCGCGCAGCCTTCTGGCCGATGACGCCTCGACCGGCTATCGCCGTTCCTCGCGTTGCTTGCACTTCACGCACATCGTCGCGCGCGGGAACACCTGCAGACGGCCCTTGCCGATGGGCGTGCCGCACATCTCGCACACGCCGTACTGGCGCTCGTCGAACAGCCGCAGCGCCAGCTGGCTCTGCTCCAGCATCTCTCGCGCGTTCGCTGCGAGGGACATCTCCTGGTCGCGCTCGAAGTTGCTCGAACCGACATCGGCAGGATCACGACCAGCACCGTCGCCGCCATCGCGCAGGAGCTCCTCGAGCTCTGCCTCCGCGATCACGATGGCGCGCTCCATGCGAGCGACCTCATCCACCAGCTCGGCGCGAACTTCCGCGAGCTCCTCGGGGGTCCAAGGGTCCTCGCCCTCAGCCACCGGCATGGCCAAAGCCTCGGCCTCAAGATCCGGTGCGGTGCCCGTACGTCGAGCCGTTGCCATATCTCACCCTCTCACGCAGGTGTCGTCAGGACGCGAACCATACACGGCCTGGCAAGGGGGTCGTGACGCGCCACCCCGGAACGACGAAACGGACCCCCGAAGGGGTCCGTTCCCTGCGTACTAGCTGTCAGTCGTGGTTGGTCAGCAGGGCGTCCAGACGCGGCGTCTGGGACCCGTTGCCGTCCTTCGACGCGGCCTGCCCGATGACGGGGGCGTTCGCCGGCTCGAAGGTACGGTTCTTCAGATCTTCGACCAGACCGGACAGGTGGCTCACCAGCGAGTCGCGGTACGTGGCCTCGAAGTCGCGCAGCCCGCCCACGTGCGTGGACAGCGCGTCGCGCTCCTTCTCCAGTGCGGAGAACAGCTCGCTGCGGCGGTTGTTGGCCTCCCGCTCGACCGACGACGCACGCGCCTCGGCCTCCTGGACCAACTTCTCGGCGTTGACCCGAGCCTCGGACTCGACCCGATCGGCCCTGGTGCGCGCGTCGGTGGTCGACTCGTGGGCCTTCTGGGCAGCCTCGTCGAGGATGCGCTGAGCCTCGGTCTGCGACTCCTGCGTGAGCTGCTGCGCTGCGGTCTGCGACTCCACGGTCACCTTCTGCGCGAGAGCCTCGGCCTCGCTGGTGACCCGGGCCACGTGCTCGTCGGCCTCGGCCCGGCGCTTCTGCGCGTCGGACTGGGCGTCCTGCACCAGCGACTCGGCCTGCTCGGTGGCGAGCTGCACGAGCTTGATGACGGCCGCGCTGGCGTCGGAGCTGGTCGTGACGACGATGTGCGTGGGACCGGAGGCGTCGCCCGTAGCGACCGGGCGCGACTGGAGCTCGGCGACCTGGCCACGAAGACGCTCGTTCTCGGCGGCGATGTCGTTCTGCTCGCCGGCCGCACGATGCAGCTGGTCGACGACCTGGCGAAGGTGCTGGTTCTCCTCGACGAGACCGGAGTCGCCCGCACCCGCCCGAGCCTGGTCGAGCTCGGCCTGGAGACGCTCCTTCTCGACCTGCAGCGAAGCTGCCTCGTCGGCGCCGCGACGCAGGCGCTGAACCTCGGCGCGCAGACGGTCGACCTCAGCCTGCAGTTCGGGGCTCGCGCCACCGGCCTGGGCGGCCTCGAGCTGACGACGGAGATGCTCGTTCTGCTCGGTGATCGTCGTCAGGGTGGCCTCGACCTTGTCGACGAAGATGTCCACATCGGTCACCTCGTAGCCATTACGGCGGGACATGTGGAACCGGGTCTTGCGGACCTCGTCCAGCGTCATCGTCATCTGTGCACCTCTGAATGAGACTCGTATCGGGGCTGTGCGCCAGGAACCGGGGCAGGGTCGACCCCCGTGTCCGGCGTGTTCAGGCTATAGCAGCGCTGAGACGGGCACCAAGGTCAGACCGGGCAAGTCCCCGATCAGTACGGATCTTCTGCACTACAGGTCGAGACTTGGCCTGGTGCGCCGAGCCGGAGCCTGTCAGCTCTGGTTGTAGAAACCGCCCGCAATGCGCTCGCGGTCCTCGGCGGTGACGGTGACCTCGGGAGGGCTGAGCAGGAAGACCTTGTTGGTGACCTTCTCGAAGGTTCCGCGGAGACCGAAGATCAGTCCGGCCGAGAAGTCGACCAACCGCTTGGCGTCGAAGTCCTCCATCTCGGTGAGGTTCATGATCACCGGGAAGCCGTCGCGGAAGCTCTCCCCAATCGTCTTGGCGTCGTTGAACGTCTTCGGGTGGACAGTCACGATCCGGGAGAGGTCGGCCGGCTCCGGCGTCACCGGGCGACGGCTCGGAAGGGCCGTCACGCTCGCGGTGTACTCCACCAGGTCACCGTCGATCGACTCGGTGACGTCTTCCTCGATCAGCTCGCCGTGGTCGTCGTACCGATTGTCGGTGACAAGCCCGAGCCAGGCAGCGCCGCGCTTGAACAAGTCCGCCATGAAAGAGACCTCCTGTACGCCTACCCGCCGAGGCTAACCCGCTAGCCCTCCCGATCCGTGGAGGCGGGTGCCGACACGCAGTCGGCGACCCTCAGGTCTCGCGCGCGAGCCAGACCAGGGCGCCCAGTCGACCTGCTCCCGCCCCGTCACGGCGGTGCGAGTGCAGGGTGGGATCCTCGACCGTGCAGCCGCCCACTCGGACGGACGGCACACCGGCTCGCGCCAGCTCGGCCTCGCACCCGGCCCCCAGGTCGAGGGCCGGTGTGCCGAGCCTGGTCGTCGAACGCGTCTCGGGAACGACGCCCACGACCTCGTGGGCCATCGCCGCAGGCACCTCGTAGCACCGCCCGCAGACGTGCGGTCCGATCCAGGCCCGGATCGTCGTCGCGCCGAGGTCGCGCATGGCGGCGACGGTGGCCCCGATCACGCCCGCGGCCAGCCCGACGCGACCCGCGTGGGCGGCCGCCACCACGCCGGCGTCGCTGTCGGCGAACAGCACGGGCACGCAGTCCGCGACCCGGATGCACAGCGCGACGTCGAGCAGTCGGGTCGCCATGGCGTCGGCCTCGGGAAGGCTCAGGCCACCGGGCAGGGATGCGCCGAGCTCGCCACCTGGTCGGCCCACGGGGTACGACGCCTCATCGACCACGAGCACGTCGGCCGAATGCACCTGATGGAGGGTGGCGGCGCGGGACACACCGAGCCGGTCACGTACCAGCGCGAAGTTCGCGACCACCGCCGCTGGGTCGTCGACGTCCGTACGGCCGAGGTTGAGAGGGCCGTACGACCCTCTGCTCATTCCCCCCAGCCGGTCGGTGAACGCGATGCCGACGCCGCCGTTCGACGACGGCTCGAGCAACGAGACGAACACGAGGCGGGAAGCCCGCCGTCAGCGCATGAAGTCGGGGACGTCCAGCTCGTCGCCACCACCGCGGGCCGGCTCAGCGACGACCGGCTCCGGAGCGGGGGTCGCCGGAACGACCGGCGCGGCGCTGCGGGGGGCCTGCTGACGCGACAGCGGCGTGTTCGGCTGCCGCTTCGGCGGCAGACCGCCATCGAAGCCGGCCGCGATCACGGTGACCCGGACCTCGTCGCCGAGCGCGTCGTCGATGACCGTGCCGAAGATGATGTTGGCCTCCTCGTGCGCTGCGGCCTCGATGAGGTTCGCTGCGTCGGAGACCTCGTGCAGACCGAGGTCGGAGCCGCCCGCGATGGACAGCAGGACGCCGTGGGCGCCCTCGATGCTGGCCTCGAGGAGCGGCGACGAGACCGCCATCTCCGCGGCGGCACGGGCGCGGTCCTCGCCGCGGGCGCTGCCGATGCCCATGAGCGCCGAGCCGGCGTTGGACATGACGGCCTTCACGTCGGCGAAGTCGAGGTTGATCAGGCCCGGAGTGGTGATCAGGTCCGTGATGCCGGAGACGCCCTGCATGAGCACCTGATCGGCCTGACGGAACGCGTCGAGGATCGCGACCTGGTGGTCGGTCATCTCGAGAAGCTTGTCGTTGGGGATGACGATGAGGGTGTCGACCTCGTCGCGGAGGTTCGAGATGCCGCTCTCCGCCTGGTTCGAGCGACGACGCCCCTCGAAGCTGAACGGCCGGGTGACGACGCCGATGGTGAGCGCTCCGAGCGAGCGTGCGATCCGCGCCACGATCGGCGCACCGCCCGTGCCCGTACCGCCGCCTTCACCCGCGGTCACGAAGACCATGTCGGCGCCCTTGAGCACTTCCTCGATCTCGTCGGCGTGGTCCTCGGCGGCCTGGCGGCCCTTGTCGGGGTCGGCGCCCGCGCCGAGCCCACGGGTGAGATCGCGGCCGATGTCGAGCTTCACGTCGGCGTCGCTCATGAGAAGCGCCTGCGCATCGGTGTTGACGGCGATGAACTCGACCCCACGCAAACCGGCCTCGATCATGCGGTTGACGGCGTTGACGCCGCCTCCGCCCACGCCGACGACCTTGATGATGGCCAGGTAGTTCTGGGATGCCGTTGCCACTGCAAGCCTCGCTCGGTCTCAATCGGAGCACAGGGGCCACGCCGGTCCCCCGTGCGGCCAGGCTACGAGAGTGGACAGGGCTTTGCCATGTTGGGCACAGCGACTCGCCGCATCCCTCGACCTGTGGTTAAGGGTCTTCAGACCGATCCGTCCCTCACGACCTGGTCGTGGGGTGGCTCGGGGAACTCACGTCGTAGACCCTCGCCGAAACCGTCAGCAGCGCAGCGATCACTGTTGCCTTCTCGTCGGAGTTCTCCGCGCTCCCCCAGACCACCTCTGCTCCTCCACGGAGCTCGAGGACGATGCTGTCGGGGGACGTCGCCGTGACGAGCACCGCGCGGTCGCGCAGCACCGTCGGCAGCGCGGCCACCACGGTGGCCACATCGCGCCGCAGGCGGTCGCTGTCCCCGGTGATGTTGGCGACCATCAGCCCTTGGGGCACGTCGCCGACGGAGGTGTACGGGACGCCCGAGGCGTCGACGAGGTCGAAGCCGGCACTCGACGAGACCGCATAGACGGCCTTGCGCTCGGTGACCGCGATCGTGACCCGGTTCGGCAGCGACCGAGTCACCGACACGGCAGCCACCGGCTTGAGCGACCTGACCCGCTTGGCGATGGCGTCGGTATCGAGCCTGATGAGGGGCGTCCCCAGTGGGACCTGCGCCGCCGCCGTGACATCGGCGGCAGTCAGCACCGAGGTGCCCGTCACGGTGACGGTCGTGGCGGCGAGCGCCTGGGAGAAGCCCACGACCCACACCGCCGCGGCGACCACTCCCACCACGGCGAACGCGACGACGGCGCGCAGCACTCGCCGACGCAGTCGCTGCCGACGCTTCTGGGCGAGCCGGACCGAGGCGTCGGCCGGACGACGGTCAGCCACGTCCCGCCTCGAGGAGCGCGACGAGCGCCGGGCCTGCGGTGGTGATGTCACCGGCACCCAGGGTCAGCACGAGGTCGCCGTCCTGCACGAGGGTGGCCACGGCAGCCGGTACGTCGGCGAGCGCGGGCACGTACGTCACCGGCGCCCCGGCGCGGCGAGCGGCCGTCACGACGAGCTCGCTGGTGACGCCGTCCATGGGCTGCTCGCGCGCCGCGTAGATGTCGGTCACGACCACCACATCAGCAGCGGCGAGGGCTTCACCGAAGGCGTCCGCGAAATCGCGCGTGCGGCTGTACAGATGGGGCTGGAAGCACGCCACGACCCGTCCCGTGCCGGCGGCAGCGCGCGCAGCCTTGAGCGTCGCCTGGATCTCGGTCGGGTGGTGCGCGTAGTCGTCGATGACGCGGACTCCGCCGACCTCACCGACGAGCTGGAACCGACGCTCGGTGCCGCCGAAGGTGAGCGCGCCCTCGAGGAGCAGGTCCGGGTCCAGGCCCAGCTGCAGTCCGACGGCGAAGGCCGCGGCGGCGTTGTGGAGGTTGTGACGGCCGAGCACCCCGAGTCGCAGCACGCCTGTACCGCCGGGCCACGTCAGCGCGGCGGCAGCCACAGCGCCGCTGCTGTCGACATCGCTCAGCCGTACGGTGGCGCCCTCGCTCTCGCCCACGGTGACGACGGTCGCCGGCCCACCCTCGAGGGCGTCTGCCAGTCGCCGACACCCGGGATCATCCGCGTCCAGGACGACGGTGGCGACCGACGGCGCGGAGCAGAACTGCACGAACCCCGCCGCGTACGCCTCCGGGGTGCCCCAGTTGTCGAGGTGGTCGGCCTCGATGTTGGTCACCACGGCGACCGTCGTGGGGTACTGGCGGAAGCTGCCGTCCGACTCGTCGGCCTCGACGACGAACGTCGCACCAGCGCCGAGGTGCGCGCTGGCGCCTGACGACTGCAGGGGGGCGCCGACGACGTACGACGGATCGGCGCCGGCGGCGCTGAGCATCGTGGCCGCCATCGCGGAGGTCGTCGTCTTGCCGTGGGTGCCCGCGACGGAGATGCCGGTGCGACCGATCATCAGCGCGGCCAGCGCGGCGCTGCGGTGCCAGACCAGCAAGCCCTTGTCGCGCGCCGCTGCCAACTCGGGGTTGGACTCCTTGACAGCACTCGACACGATGACCGTACGGGCGTTGCCGATCTGCTCGGCACGGTGGCCGACGAACGTACGGATCCCTTGCGCCGCCAGCCGTCGCAACGCGGTGGAGTCGGCCTGGTCGGACCCGCTGACCTCGATGCCGCGGTCGGCGTAGAGCTGGGCGATGCCGCTCATGCCCGCACCGCCGATGGCGATGAAGTGGACGGGACCCACGGCGTCGGCGGGAAGGACCGGGATCGGCTCGAGCAGGGTCATCGTCGCGCCTCCCCCAGCACGATGGCGGCCAGCCTGGCCGCAGCGTCGCTGGGTACGAGGCCGTGGCCGGCCTCGGTCATGCGGGCGAGCCTGGCCGGGTCGGTGATGAGGGGCAGCACCTCGTGGCAGAGACGCTCTCCGGTGAGCTCACGGTCCGGAACGATCACGCAGCCGCCCGCCTCAACCAACGGCGCGGCGTTGCGAGCCTGCTCACCGTTGCCGTGGGGCAGAGGCACGAACACGCCGGGCAGCCCGACGACAGCCGTCTCGACGACGGTGCCTGCCCCCGACCTGCCGAGCATGAGGTCGGCAGCGGCGTAGGCGAGCTCCATGCGGTCGACGTAGGCGACCGGCTCGTACACCGATCCTGCCCCGACGTCCGTCCGCGCCATGGTCGTGGCGCTCATGTTCTTGGGGCCGAGCACGTGGAGGATCGAGACCCCGGCCGCGAGGATCTCCGACATCGCGGCGTCCACGGCCCTGTTGATGCTGGCCGCTCCCTGCGAGCCCCCACTGACGAGCAGTACGGGTCCGGCGGCGGGCAGCCCGAACGTACGGCGCGCCTCAGCACGGAGCGCGGCGCGGTCGAGCGTCGAGATCGACGAGCGCACCGGCAGCCCCACGTACTCCTGCGTGGGCAGTGTCGTGTTGGGGAAGGAGACGCACACCCGGGAGGCGAACCTCGCCGCGACTCGGTTGGCGACGCCAGGAAGGGCGTTCTGCTCGTGGACGATGACCGGGATCCGCATCGTGCGGGCCGCCAGGTACACCGGCAACGACGCGTACCCGCCGAAGCCCACCACCGCCCGCGCCTTGTGCTTGGAGAGGATCCGGCGAGCGACGAGCACGGCACCGATGAGGCGACCAGGCAGCGTGATCAGGTCGACGCCCAGGCGGCGAGGCAGGGGAACGGCCGCGACCATCGTGAGGTCGAGGCCGGCCGCGGGCACCACGGTCGACTCGATGCCCTTGGGCGTGCCGACGCAGGTCAGCGTGACCTCGGGATCGGCCGCCTTCAGCGCCTCCGCGGTCGCCACCATCGGCGAGATGTGACCCGCTGTCCCGCCACCTGCGAGGACGATGCTCACCACGACAATCTCCTAGCGTCCGTCGACGACCGCCGTCACCCGTGCCTTGCTGGCACCGCGACGACGCGCCAGCACCTTACGTGCTGCCGGCTCCTGACGCGCACACCAGACGAGTAGCCCGACCGCCCCGAGCGTTGCGAGGAGGCTGGATCCACCGTACGAGACGAACGGGAGCGTGACGCCGACGACCGGCAGCAGCCGGAGCACGACAGCGATGTTCAGCGAGGCCTGGACGAGGAACCACACGCCGACGCCGCCCGCGACGTGACGGGTGAACGACGAGTCGGAGCGCCCCGCGATCCGGAAGGCCGTGGCGACCAGCACCGCGAACAGCCCGATCACCACGATGGTGCCGACGAGCCCGAGCTCCTCGCCGATCACCGCGAAGACGTAGTCGCTGTGGGCCTCGACGAGCATGCCCCACTTCTGCTTGGACTGGCCCAGACCCACACCCCACCAGCCGCCCGACGCGAGCGCGTACATCGCCCGGAGCGGCTGCGCATTGATGCCCTCGAGGTCGGCAGAGGGGTTGAGGAAGCCGATGATGCGGCCCATCCGGTTCGGAGAGATGGCGACCATGCTCACGATCAGTACGCCGGCGCCCGCAGCCGCAGCGCCCAGCAGCCGCAGCGGCGTGCCAGCGAGGAACAGCACGAAGCCGATCATCATGGCCAGCACCATCGCCGTGCCGACGTCCTTCTGGAGCAGCACGAGACCGACGACCAGCCCGGTGACCATGAGGTACGGGACGAGCTCCTTCGGCCGATCGAGCAGCTTCTCCTTGCGGGTGAGCTGATCAGCGCCCCAGACGACGATCGCGAGCTTGGCGAACTCCGAGGGCTGCAGCCGGGTCCACGCGAACCCGAACTGCACCCAGTTCCGGTTGCCGTTCACGGTGACGCCCAGCGGCGTGAAGGTGAGCATCAGCAAGATGAGGGTGATGATCAGCCCGGGCCAGGAGGCGCTGCGCAGCGTCTTCGGCGACAGCCGTGACAGCACCCACGCGACCCCCAGGCCGATCGCCAGGAACATCACCTGGCGCTTCACGAAGTAGTACGGGTCGGCGAAGTTCACCTCGGCGTACACGCTCGAGGCCGACAGCACCATGAGCACGCCGAGGCCGATGAGCAGCCCGGCCGCGGACAGCACGAGGTACAGGCTGGCCAGCGGGGTGTCGAGCGCGTGCCGGATCAGTCCCTTGCTGCGAACTGGGGAATCGGGGCGGACCGTCCTAGGGGAAGAGAGGACTGTCATGGAGGACCTCAGGCCGTTCCGGGTGGGAGGGATCTGACCGCCTCGGCGAATGCGTCACCCCTGGCGTCGTAGCCGGACCACATGTCCTTGGACGCACAGCCGGGCGCCAGGAGGACGGTGTCCCCCGGCTTCGCCAGCGATCGCGCAGCGCGTACGACCTCGTCCATCGCCCCAGTGTCCTGTCTGTCCACCACGATCAGGGGGACATCCGGCGCGTGTCGGGCGAGCGTATCGGCGATCTGGCGGCGGTCCACGCCGAGCAGCACGACCCCCCGCAAGCGGTCTTTGTGACGCTCGGCCAGGTCGTCGAACGACGTGTTCTTGGCCTGCCCGCCAGCGATCCACACGACGTCGGTGAAGGCTCGCAGCGAGCTCTCCGCAGCGTGCGGGTTGGTGGCCTTCGAGTCGTCGACCCAGGTGACCCCGTCGATGGTCGCCACGGTCTGGATCCGGTGACCGCCGATGGTGAGGTCGCGCAGCCCCTTCGCCACCGCCGCGGGCGATACGCCGAACGAGCGGGCCAACGCGGCGGCTGCGAGCGCGTTGGCGATGTTGTGCGGAGCGGCCGGCACGACGTCGGAGACCTTCGCGATCTCGATCGCCGAGTCGCGCCGCTGCGGAATGAAGGCTCGGTCGACCAGCAGGTCGTCGACCACGCCGAGCATCGAGACGGCCGGCGTGCCGAGCGTGAACCCGATCGCCCGGGCACCCTCGGTGACCTCGGCCTCCTCGACGAGTCGCTCGGTGGCAGGAGCGTCGACGTTGTACACGCAGGATCCGGTGACGCGCTCGTAGATCAGCGCCTTGTCGGCCGCGTACGCCTCCATCGGGTCGGCGTGGGTCGACCAGTCGGCGCTGTCGGCGTACCACTCCAGGTGGTCCTGCTCGACGTTCAGTACGGCGGCGGAGTGGAGCGCCAGCGAGTGCGTCCAGTGCAGTTGGAAGCTCGACAGCTCGACCGCGTACACGTCGTACTCGTCGTCGGCGGCCATCGCCTCGAGGACCGGTCGGCCGATGTTGCCGACGGCCGCCGCCTTGTGACCGGCCGCCAGCAGGATCGACTCGAGCATCTGCGTGGTGGTGGTCTTGCCGTTGGTGCCCGTGACCGCCAGCCACGGGACCACATGGTCGGGCTGCTGCAGCCGCCAGGCGAGCTCGATGTCGCCCCAGACCGGGACACCGCGCCGCCGGGCGTCGGCGAGCAGCGGTGACGAAGGCCGCGCGCCGGGCGACGTGACGACCAGGTCGATTCCGTCCGGCACTGTCGTGGGTGCGTCCGGTCCGGTGAGCACCGTCGCGCCCAGCACCTCGATCATGGTGGCGGCCTCGCTCATCGTCGTGGACGACTCGACAACGACCACCGCCGCGCCGCGCGACAGCATGGCATCGGCAGCGGCGATCCCCGACCGGCCCAGCCCGAGCACGAGCACCACCGCTTCGTGCCACGGCGACCGGCCGTCGGCACGCGAGATCCAGTCGATCACTGAGCGGCCACCCACTCCGTGTAGAACAGGCCCATGCCGGCGGCCACGGCGAGCCCGCACAGGATCCACATCCTCACGACGACGGTGATCTCACCCCAGCCCATCGCCTCGAACGTGTGATGCACCGGCGCCATCTTCCACAGTCGTTTGCCCTTGGTGAGCTTGAACCAGCCGACCTGTGTCACGACAGACACGCTCTCGAGCACGAACACGGCGCCGATCACGGCGCTCAGCAGCTCGGTACGGCTCATGATGGCCAGCGCGGCGAACGCGGCCCCGATGGCGAGCGAGCCTGTGTCGCCCATGAAGATCTTGGCCGGGTTGGCGTTCCACCACAGGAAGCCGAAGAGGGCACCCGCGATGGCGATGGCGAAGATCGCCAGGTCGGACGGGTTGCGGACGTCGTAGCAGCGCGGCCCGACCGTCGAGGAGCGCCCGCACCACTGGCCCGACTGCCAGACGTTGAGGATGACGTACGCGGCGAACACCATCGATGCCACACCGGCCAGCATGCCGTCCAGACCATCGGTCAGGTTCGCGCCGTTGGAGAAGGCGGCGATGATGAACACCATCCACACGACCGCCAGGACGACCGGCAGCGTGAGCACAGGAATGTCGCGGAGGAACGAGATCGCGCTCGACGCGGGCGTCACGCCGCGGCTGTCGGGGAACATCAGGCTGAGCACGGCGAACGCGCCACCGAACACGGCCTGCAGGATGAGCTTCGCCTTGGCGTTGAGCCCCAGTGAGCGGGCGCGGGAGATCTTGGTCCAGTCGTCGAGGAAGCCGACGAACGCGATCCCGATGAACAAGAACATCGCCAGCAGGCCGGAGACGGAGGGGGGTCGCCAGAAGATGAGGTGCGAGCCGAAGTAGCCCACGACCGTGGCGAAGACGATGATGATGCCGCCCATCGTCGGGGTGCCGCGCTTCGTGTGGTGCTCCGTGGGACCGTCGTCGCGGATGAACTGTCCGTACCCCCGTCGGGACAGGAACCTGATCAGGAACCGGGTTCCGAACAGGGTGATCGTCATCGCGATCGCCCCGGACGTGAGGATGTTCAGCATTCGGCCCCCAGAAGTTCTGCCGCGACGGTCTCGAGACCGACGCCCCTCGATGCCTTGACGAGCACGACGTCTCCCGGCGAGAGCGCGAGCTCCGAAACAGCCAGGTCCTTGGATCCGAGGCTGCGGCCCGCGGTCCCCGCGGCGGCTGCGCCAGCCACGAGGTCGTCCGCGTGGTCACCCACCGCCAGGACGAGGTCCACCCCCGACTCTGCGGCGTGCCGCCCGATCGCCGTGTGCTCCTCGGCGGCATCGGGTCCGAGTTCGAGCATGTCGCCGAGCACGGCGTACAGCCTCGCGCCAGGAATGGTCTGCCTACGGCGTGCCGCCATCCGCGAGACCGTGTCGAGCGCGGCGCGCATGGAGTCGGGATTGGCGTTGTACGCGTCGTTGACGACCGTCACGCCGTCCGCCCGGTCGCGGACGTCCATCCGCCACACCGATCGGCTCGTAGCACCGGACAGTGCGCGGGCCACCAGGTCGAGCGGAAGGCCCAGCGCGACCGCGGCACCGGCTGCGCAGAGCGCGTTCGCGACCATGTGCCGACCGGTCACCAGCAGTTGTACGGGCTGGGGCTGCTGTGCCGTCGCGCGCAGCTCGAACCCGTACCGCTCGGCGGCGTCGGCGTGGACCTCCTCGGCCCACACGGCGTGCTCGGATCCGGGGTCACCGGTCGCGGACACCAACATCACCTGGGCGGTGGTCCTCGACGCCATCGCCAGCACCCGCGGATCGTCGGCGTTCAGCACCGCCCAGCCGCCGGCCGGGACCGCCTCGACGAGTTCCCCCTTGGCCTGCGCGATGCCCTCGACGCTGCCGAACTCACCCAGGTGGGCCGTCCCGACGTTGCACACGACACCCACGTCGGGCGGGACGATCCCGGTGAGGCTGCGGATGTGGCCCGGGCCCCGTGCGCCCATCTCGGCCACGAGGAATCGGGTGCTCGGGCTGATCTTGAGCGCGGTGAGCGGGGTGCCGATCTCGTTGTTGAAGGAGCCCCGCGGCGCCACGGTCTCCCCCGCGGCTTCCAACACCTGGGCCAGGAGGTCCTTGGTGCTCGTCTTGCCCGACGACCCCGTGATCGCGACCGTACGGAGACCTCTCTCCTTGGCCGCGTCCACCTGGGTGCGGGCCAACGCGGCGAGCGCTGCCACCGGGTCGGCGACCTGGATCTGCGGGAGGCTGGACCCCTGCGGCACCGAGACGAGGGCAGCGGCGGCCCCGGAGGCGGCGGCGGTGGCGACGTAGTCATGACCGTCGACACGCTCGCCAGGGAGGGCGACGAACAGCGCACCCTCGGTCACCAGCCGGGAGTCGACGACGACGTCCGGACCGACAGGTGCGTCGGAGTCACCGATGACCTGCCCCGAGACCGTACGCGCGATCGCGGCGACGCTCGTCAGGTCCACGTCGGGTTTCCTCCTCGCAGGTGGCCCCACTCCTCGCGGACCACGTCGGCGTCGTTGAACGTGGTCACGCTACCCCGCATCTCCTGGCCGTGCTCGTGCCCCTTGCCGAGGATGGCGAGAACGTCTCCCGGACGCGCTGCCACCAAGGCGGACCTGATGGCGCTGCGCCGGTCGCCACCATCGACGATCTCGCACCGCGCGGCCCGGCTGTCGGATTCGGCGTTCGCCCGCGCGCGCCGCGCCCCCTCGAGGATCGCCTCGCGGATGAGCTCGGGGTCCTCGGTGCGCGGGTTGTCGTCGGTGACGACGACGAGGTCGCTGCCCTGCACCGCGACGGCGCCCATGGGCCCGCGCTTGCCGTGGTCGCGGTCCCCGCCGCAGCCCAGCACGCAGATGGTCCGCGCGGCATTCACCGCGGCGAGGGCCGCCTCGACAGCCTGCGGCGTGTGGGCGAAGTCGACGTACACCACAGGTGCGTCGTCTCCGAGGTCGACCCGCTCCAGGCGCCCGGGGATCGTGACGTCGGCGAAGCCCGCCACGGCAGCGTCGAGGGGTACGGATCCGGCGCGGAGCATGGCGAGCGCCGTGACCAGGTTCCGTACGTTGTGGTCGCCCGGCAGTCCCATCCGTACAGCACGCTGCTCTCCGACGAGGTCCACGGTGACGAGCTGGGAGCCGTCAGGCAGGCGCTCGACGGAGGTCGCCCGTACGTCACCGCCCTCACCCGTCGTGAGCAGCGGGATGCCCGCGGCACGAACACGGTCGGCGAGCTGCTCGCCCCACTCGTCGACGAGGGCGACGACCGCGCTTCTCGCCTGACCCGGGAGGAACAGCCGCGCCTTGGCCTCGAAGTAGTCCTCCTGCGTCGGGTGGAAGTCGCGATGGTCCCACCCGAGGTTCGTGAAGGCCGCGACGTCGAAGGGCACGGCGTCGACGCGATGCATCGCCAGCGCGTGGCTGGAGACCTCCATGACGACCGTGTCGGCCCCTCGCTCGACCATCAGCGCGAGCAGCGCCTGCAGGTCCGGCGACTCGGGCGTCGTCACCGTCGTGCGGTTCATCGGGATCGTCACGCCGTCCACCTGGGCGCCGATGGTGCCGATGGTCGCGACCGTACGTCCCGCAGCCTTCAGCGCCGCCGCCAGCAGGTACAGCGTGGTGGTCTTGCCGTTCGTGCCGGTGATCCCGTACGTCTGCACCTTGCTCGCCGGCCATCCGTACACCGCGGCTGCCCAGGCTCCCACGGCTCCTCGGGGGTCGACCACGGTCACGACCGGCACGCTCACCTCGCCGATCAGCGCGACACCGGCCTCGTCGGTGATGACGGCCGCCGCGCCCGCCTCGACCGCGGCCGCCGCGTACCGGGCACCGTGGGTCGTGGCACCGGGCAGGGCGACGTACAGGTCACCCGTACAGACGGCACGCGACGAGATCGACACCCCGGTGACGCGGATGCTCGGTGCGCCCTCGACGAGGTCGGCCAGATCGGCTCCCACCAGGTGCGATGGACGCACGGGGAGCAGGGCCGGTTCGACAGTCACGCCGGCCACGCTACCGGTCCTGCGAGGCCAGAGGTCGGAGGCTCGTCACCACTCGATCGGCTTCACAGGAGCAGCCATGGTGCTCGGCAGCACGCCGTACCGCTGCAGCGCGACGCGCATGATGTCCTTGTACGCCGGTGCAGCGACCTGCGATCCCTGGTACTGACCCTGCGGCCTGTCGACGACGATGTACACCAGGATCTGCGGGTCCTCGACCGGCGCGACGCCCACGAACGAGGCCACGTAGCCGGAATAGCACTTGCACGTGGGGTCGATGCGCTCGGCCGTGCCGGACTTGGCGGCCGTGCGGTAGCCCTCGATCGGGAAGCGGGACGCGCCCACCTTGCTCGCGACCACCGACTCCATCATGTCGAGCACCATCTGCGACGACTGGCTGGAGATGACCCGACGCGATGTCGACTGGGGTACGGTCACGGCCTTGCCCTGGGTGGTCGTCGCCGACTTGATGATCGTGGGGCTGTTGTAGACGCCGTCGTTAACGATGCCGGCCACGGCGGCAGCCTCCTGGATCGCGGTGACCGAGAGGCCCTGGCCGAAGGAGATCTGGTCCCGGGTGTTGTCGGCGACCGACGTCGTGGGGATCGAGCCTGCCGCCTCGGCCGGGAGGCCGATGCCGGTGGTGGAGCCCAGCCCGAACGACTGCAGGTAGGCGACCAGCTTCGCCTTGTCCATCTGGCGGGTCAGCAGCACCGTGCCGATGTTGGACGAGTTGGCCACCACACCACGGGCGGTGAGGTTGATGGTCTGGTGGGCGAACGCGTCCTTGATCGGCTTGCCGCCGGACAGGATCTCCTTGGGGACGACGACCTTGGTGTCCGGCGTGATCACACCGGAGTCGGTGAGCGCGGCCATGGTGAGAACCTTCTGGACCGAGCCCGGCTCGTAGGCATCCGTCACGGCCCGGTTGCCGAGGTTGGCCGCCTCGGCGGTGCCGGGCGAGTTGGAGTCGAACGTCGGGTAGTTGGCCATGCTCAGCAGCTCGCCGGTCTTGACGTTCATGACGATGGCGATGCCGGACGTGGCCTGCGCCTGGTCGACGGTCTCCTGCAGACGCCGTTCGACCATGTACTGCAGTCCCGCGTCGATCGTCAGCGTGTACGTCACGCCGTCCTGCGCGGGCACCAGCACGTTCTGGCCGGTGGGGATCCTGCCGTTCGGCGACGTCTCGTACGCCTCCGACCCCGCGACACCCGCCAGCTGCGAGTTGTAGAGGTACTCCAGCCCGCCCGCGCCGACCTGGCCGACGCCGGAGTCGTTCTCCTTGACGAAGCCGAGGATGTTCGAGGCCAGCGTGCCGTTCGGATACGTACGGACAGCCGCGGTCTCGCGGTACAGACCGACGTAGCCGGCGCTTGAGAGATCGTCGGCGATCTCGAGGTACGTGTACGCCTGGACCTGCTTGGCGATGACCACGTACTTCGTGTTCGGCGTGGTCAGCTGCTTGACGTAGCTGGCCTCGTCGCCGCCCAGGTACTTGACGAGCACGTCGGCGATCGCGAGCGGCGCGCCGGCGGCCTTCTCACGGTCCTTGGTCGTCATCGCGCTCGGCAGCTTGCCGTTCGTCGCGATCTGCGTGGGGTCGGCGACGATCTTCACCGCAGGCTGGCTGGAGGCGAGCACCTCGCCGTACCGGTCAGTGATCGTGCCGCGGTTGGCGACGATGGTCCTCGAGACGCTCATCTGGGCGGCGGCCTTCGTGGCGTACGAGGCGCTGTCGAGGCCTTGGACGACGATCGCTCGCGAGGCGAGCAGCGTCGACACGAGGCCCAGCACGACCATGGCCGCCCTGAGGCGGTTCTTGGGTGAGCCGACGGGAAGTCGCAGCTCGCGCGGGCGACGCGTCGCCGGCCGCGCGCTGGGCCGCGACACGGGGCGCGTGCTGCGAACAGCGGACGCCGGTCGCCGGGAGGTCACGGTGCGCTCGGTCACTGGTTCGTCCCGTCGCCACCGTCTCCGGGTGCTGGCGTCTGCGGCGCAGGCGTCTGCTTCTCCGCGGCTATCTGCTCGTTCGTCTTGTAGGTGATGTACGGGACCTCGTTGCCCCGAACGGGCTTCTCGGCGCCGATGACGCTGCCGGTGCGCACGTCGATGTAGACGCCGTAGGGGTTGGGCACCATGCCCAGGGACGAGGCCTGCCGAGCGATCTCCGCGGGGGTCGACTTCTGCTGGACCTCGGCCTCGAGCTGGGCCTGCTTGTAGCCCAGCTCAGTCGCCTTGGTCTGCAGCTGCCGCACCTCGAAGGACTGCTCCTGCACGGCGGTCTGGAGCATGAGCAGCAGGACCAGCCCACCGGCGAGCACGCCGGCGAGGATGAGCAGGAACGGCCCACGCCCCAGTCCGGAGACGCGCGCGGGCACCGACCGGAGCGGGGACTCGGTCTCGGTCGTCTGCTGCCGTGGTGCGGCGAGTGCGCTCACGCTGCCTCCTGGATTCTGATCGCGGCGCGTAGCCGGGCCGAGGCCGCGCGTGGGTTCTCAGCGGTCTCGCTGTCGGTCGGTCGTTCGGCGCCCCTGGTGAGCAGGCGGAGTTCCGGTCCGTACCCAGGCGGCACCACCGGCAGGTTGCGGGGAGCACGGTCGGTGGAGGCCACGCGCAAGGTGTCCTTGACGATGCGGTCCTCGAGCGAGTGGTAGGCCAGAACGGCGATCCGTCCGTCCATCGCGAGGGCGGCGACCGCGGCCGGCATCACGCCCTCGAGGGCGTCCAGCTCCCGGTTCACCGCGATCCGGAGCGCCTGGAAGGACCGTTTGGCAGGATGCCCACCGGTGGCCCGCGCCGCAGCCGGGATGGCCGCAGCGATCGTGTCGACCAGCCGTGCGGACGTGGTGAACGGCTCGCGCTCACGCTCGGTGACGATCCGGCCGGCGATGCGGTCGGCGAACCGCTCCTCCCCGTACACGCGAAGGATGCGGGTGAGCTCGCGCCTGTCGAGGGTGTTCACGAGGTCGGCTGCACTGCTCGGGTCATCGGGCGACATGCGCATGTCGAGCGGCGAGTCGACCGAGTAGGCGAAGCCGCGCTCGGTGTGGTCGATCTGCAACGAGGACAGACCGAGGTCGAGAAGGATCGCCTGGACGTGAGGGGTGCCGGCATCCGAGAGCACCTCGGGCAGTTCGTCGTACACGGCCTGTACGAGCTGCACGCGGTCGCCGAAGCCGCTGAGCCGCTCCCCGGCGATGGCCAGGGCGTGCGGGTCGCGGTCGATCCCGATCAGCCGGGCGTTGGGGCAACGGTCGAGCACCATGCGGGCGTGCCCGCCGAGACCGAGGGTGCCGTCGACGTACACCGATCCCGGTGCCTCCAGGGCCGGGGCCAGGAGGTCAAGAACGCGCTCAGCCAGGACCGGTACGTGGGTGTCGCGCAGTCCCACCATCTCGACCCCCGTCTCGTGTGCTGCTCCGTGTCCACTGGTTTCGATCCGTGATCGCCTCCTGGCACCGGGGAAGGTGCACCAGGGTGCGGATCGTCGGACCGAAGCCAGAAGGCACGGGGCCTTCCATCTCGTTCGAGCCGCTCGTGAGCGGCTATGTCCTGAACACGTCGTCCAGCGCAGCGGACTGCCGCTGCCACCGTTCCGGCTCCCAGATCTCGACCCGGTCACCGGCTCCGACGACGACCACGTCTCGGTCGAGGCCGGCGAACTCCCGCAGGTGGACAGGGACGGACACCCGACCCTGCCGATCCGGGACATCGTCGTGAGACCCGGAGTTCACCCAACGCTGGAAGGCGCGGACATCGGCCTCACTGGTGGCGCGGGCTTCGAACCGGGCATTGAGGTTGTCGAAGGTCTCCTCGTCGTAGACCGCCAGACACCCTTCCTGCACGCGGGTCACCACCACGCCGGCGGCGAAGTGCTCTCTGAACTTGGCCGGAAGAGTCAGTCGGCCCTTGTCGTCGAGCTTCGGGAAGAACGTCCCACCCAGCCGTCTGGCCATGTGTCGCGTCCCTCCTTTGTCCTCCACGATGGATCCCACTTCCTCCACCGCGACCCACAGTAACCCATTTTCCCCCACTTGGGCCATGTTTCTGCCCCATGTCTCCCCACGCCCTCCCCCGCCCGTGGTGCCAAGAACCCCTGGAATGACACGCTTCGGTGCGGGCCTTCGGGGGACTCGCGTAGGGTTTCGACGGAAGCCGACGACATCGCAAGGAGCAGAACGTGGTCGAACGACGGTCACTCGCGGACGTGCTGGACGTCATGGGAAGGGTGCGGGGAGCCATCGAGGCGGTCATCGAGGGCAAGCGTGGCTCGATCGACATGGCCATGGTCGTTCTGCTCGCGGAAGGGCACCTTCTGCTCGAGGACGTGCCCGGCGTCGGCAAGACGATGCTCGCCAAAGCGCTCGGGCGCTCCATCGACTGCACCGTGCGGCGCATCCAGTTCACCCCGGACCTTCTGCCCAGCGACGTCACCGGCGTGTCGGTGTTCAACCAGCAGAGCACGGCCTTCGAGTTCAAGCCCGGCGGCATCTTCGCCAACATCGTCGTCGGCGACGAGATCAACCGGGCATCACCCAAGACGCAGTCGGCCATGCTCGAGTCCATGGAGGAGCGCCAGGTCACCGTCGACGGCGTCACCCACGTGCTCAGCGCCCCGTTCATGGTGATCGCGACGCAGAACCCCATCGAGATGGAGGGCACGTACCCACTGCCCGAGGCCCAGCGCGATCGCTTCATGGCGCGGATCGAGATGGGCTACCCCACGGTCGCCGCCGAGATCGAGATGCTCGACACGCACGGGTCCTCCGACCCTCTGAGCGTGATGAAGCCGGTGACCGACGCGGCCACCATCCAGGCGCTGATCGCCGCGGTGCGCGAGGTGTACGTGGCGCCGGCGGTGAAGAAGTACCTCATCGACGTCGTCTCGGCGACCCGCCAGAGCCGTGACCTCCGCCTCGGCGCCTCGCCGCGTGCGAGCCTCCAGCTGCTGAGGGCGAGCCGCGCGAAGGCGGCCCTGTCGGGTCGCGACTACGTGCTTCCCGATGACGTCGCCGACCTGGCCGTGGCCGTACTGGCGCATCGTGTTCTTCCGTCCACCGAGGCCCAGCTGGCCCGGCGGTCGGTCTCGGAGATCATCACGAAGGCGGTGCAGTCGGCCCCGGTCCCGGACAAGAGGTAGGCAGCATGCGCTACAACCCGTGGCTTCTGCTGACACTGCGAGGCAAGGTCTTCGCGGTCGTCGGGGTCGTGCTGCTGCTCGGCGGGATCCTGCTCGGCCAGCGCGACGTGCTGTGGTTCGGGCTGTTCCTGTTCCTGCTTCCCCTGGTCGCCGTGGTCGTGGTGGCGCGCAGCCGCTTGCGACTCACGTGTGAGCGGCGCATCAACCCGCCCGAAGCAGTGGTCGGTGAGCGGCTGTCCGGTGAGCTGATCGTGACGAAGTCCGGTCAGCTGCCGACGGGTCTGCTCCAGTTCGAGGACGAGGTGCCCCGCGGTCTCGGGCGCCCTCCACGATTCACCGTCCACCGGTTCGCCGGCGAGTGGCGCCGCGAGATCACGTACCCGATGGCTGGCCTGATGCGGGGCCGGTTCCGTACAGGGCCGCTGACCGTACGGGCGACGGACCCGTTCCACCTGGTGAAGCTGGACAGACGGTTCAGCGCGACCACCGAGGTACAGATCACGCCTCGCGTGGTGCCCCTGCCGATGATGCGTACGGCCAGTGGTGGCGGCTCGACCGGCGACACCATGCCGCAGAAGGCCGGCGTCATCGGGGCCGACGACGTGCTGGTCCGGGAGTACCGTTCCGGCGACGACGTGCGGCGCATCCACTGGCGGACGACCGCCCGTCGCGGCGAGCTCTTCGTGCGTCGCGAGGAGCAGGCGTGGGACCCCACGGCCACGGTCATCCTCGACTCCCGCTCGGCCTCGCACGCGGGACGCGGGCGAGGCAGCTCGTTCGAGTGGGCCGTCTCGGCCGCGGCGTCGATCGCCCTCCACTTCGTGGACGCCGGCTTCCGGGTCGACCTGTTCGACGCGGGCGGCGCGATGGTCACCGGCGAGCGCGGGGCGCAGGCCACGGTCACCCGCCAGCAGATCATCGACGCGATGACCGACGTCACGCTGTCTCCACGAGCGACCCTCAACCGTACGGTCGAGCACGCGGCCCTCACCCAACGCGGCCAGCTCATGGTGGCCGTGCTCGGTCGCATGACGCCCGGTGACGTCGAGGTCGTGCTCGGCGCCCAGCGCAACCGCGCGCGGTGCTTCGCGTTCGTGGTCGACGCCGACACGTTCACCTCACGCAGCGAGCGCAGCACCCCCGAGCAGTACGACGATCATCGAGCGGCCCTCGACCGGCTGCGCAGTGCCGGCTGGCGCGTCATCGAGGTCGAAGCGGGCACGGAGGTCGTGGACGCATGGACGAACCTCGACCGGGTCGGAGAGTACGTCTGATGCGCACCACTGACAGGATCTGGCTCGCCGTCACCCTCGCCGGCGCGATCGGCGCGTTCACGCTGCTGCCGCTCACGAGCGACCCCGGCTACCTCTACCCGGCCTGGCTGATGGTCGCCCTGCTCGGTGCGGTGGCCGTCATCGGTGACCGCCTGCGGCTCGCCAAGCCGGTCGTGAACGCGATCCAGCTGCTGCTGGCCACGGCTCTGGCCATCTCGCTGGCCATCGGACCGGGCCCGTCGACGGTCCCCTGGTTCGGACGGCTGGTGCCACTGCTGCGCGACGGCTACGACCACATCCGTACGGAGTCAGCCCCCATGTCGCCCAATCCCGGGGCGCGGATCATCCTCATGCTCATCGTGGTGGTGCTGTTCTACGTGGCCGGCATCATCGCCGACACGCTCGAGAAGCCGGCCTGGACGCTCGCTCCCCTGCTCACGCTGTACCTCATCCCCGCGATCGCGCTGCGTACGGACGTCAACCCGGTGTCCTTCGTCGTCGTGGTGGTCGGCTACCTCGCGATCCTGTTCGCCGATGGCCTGAACAGCGACCGCCGCTGGACGCGCAACCTCAGCCACGACAGCGCGAGCCAGGTCAAGGGCTCCCGCGGCATCTGGCGTCTGGGCGCGGTCGTCGCCACACCCGCGCTGGTCGGCGCGATCGTGCTCGGCCTGCTGCTGCCGACACTGTCGCCGACGTTCCTCACGTCGCTGCGGCCGAACGGGTCCGGGCCGATCGAGATGGTGGACCCGCAACTCGACCTGCGGAAGAACCTCGAACAGGGCACGAACCGTCAGGTCCTCTCGTACACGACGAGCAAGCCGACCGGCGTCTACCTCCGGCTGGCGACGCTGCCCGTGCTCACCGCCGAGGGCTGGGCGCAGTCGCAGGTGACGCTGAAGCAGGGAGCGCTGGGCGCCGTGCCCGGCCTCGCCACGATGCCTGCCGGCGGCTCACGGGTGACGAAGGTGCAGATCGACGATCTGCGGTCCATGTACCTGCCCGTGCCGTACGCGCCGCGCGCACAGAACGCGTCCGGCGAGTGGTCGTACGATCCCGCCTCGCTCATGGTCATCGCGACCGGCAGCAACCGGGGGCGGGCGACGGAGGGACTGACGTACACGGTCGAGAGCTGGGACGTGGAGCCTGATGGCGCAGCCCTGTCCGCCGCGGCGGTCGGCATCCCCGACGGCCAGACGATGACCCGGGACGTCTCCCCCGACGTGCCCACGTCGATCATCAACCTCACCAAGCAGTTGACCGACGGCATCCCGGAGCCGGCGCTGCGCGCGGCGGCCATCCAGGCGTACCTGCGCTCGTCACAGTTCTCGTACTCGGTCCAGGGCGCCAACGGCCAATCGAGCTTCACCGCGCTGGCGGACTTCCTGTTCACGTCGAAGACCGGCTACTGCGTGCAGTTCGCGGCGGCGATGGCCCTGATGTCGCGCATCGCCGGGATCCCGTCGCGCGTCGCCATCGGCTTCCTGCCCGGCACGAAGTCCGGCGACACCTGGCTGGTCACCAGCCACGACATGCACGCCTGGCCCGAGCTGTACTTCGAGGGTCAGGGCTGGGTCCGGTTCGAGCCGACCCCGTCGGTCGCCGTACCGCCGTCGTGGACCGTGGTGGCGCCGAACCAGCCCTCCACGTCCACGAGCGCGGTCGCCGAGCCGAGCATCAGCGTCTCCACGAAGCCGAGCGCGCAGCCGAGCGAGATCGACAAGGCGCCGGACACCCAGACGGCCGGCCAGGTGACGGCTGCCGCTCAGTGGCGGACGTGGCTGATGATCGGCGCCGTCGCTGTCGTAGTGCTGCTGCTCCTGCTGGCGCCGACCATTCTGCGACGCACCGTGCGCAGGTCGAGACTCGGCCCGGCCACCGATCCGTACGACGCGGCCGCCAACGCGTGGCTCGAGGTGCGCGACACCTGGATCGACGTCGGGCATCGATGGCCGCGAGGCACCCCGCGCCAGATCGCCGGGGTGCTTGAGGCCCGCATCCCCGACGAGACGGTGAAGGACTCCCTCACCGGGGTCGTGACGGCGGTGGAGCGGTCGCGCTATGCCGAGGTGTACGACGACGTGGCCGATCTCCGTGTCCAGGTTGACGAGGTGCTGGCGGGGATCCACTCGTCCCGGCCGTGGTACCGCCGCATCGAACAGATCGTCCTGCCGCCGTCCCTGGTGTACAGAGCTCGGCTGTGGTGGCGGAAGGCGACCGCGCCGAAGCAGAGTCCCGCGCCGTCGCAGCCGCCTGTACGTGAGGCCACCGAGGGCGACGAGGCGTACAAGCGTCCGGTGGGCGCAGGCACGCGCTGACGCTCAGCCGAGCTCGGCCACGCTCTCGGCCAGCGCCCGGAGCAGGGCCGCGTTCTCCTCGACGGTGCCGACCGTCAGTCGCAGGCAACCGGTGAGCAGCGGATGCAGGCCGGCCACGTGCTTGACGAGCACGCCTCTCTGGACGAGTCCACCGAAGACGGCCGCGGAGTCGGCGACCCGGACCAGGATCATGTTCGCCTGGCTGGGGAAGACCTCCAGGCCAGGGATCTGCGTGAGCGCGCCGAGCAGCCGCTCACGTTCGGCGACGATGAGCTCCGCCTGCCTCGCGTACTCGTCGGCGTGATCGAGCGCGAACAACGCGGCCTCCGCGTCGAGCGAGCTGATGTTGTACGGAGGTGCGCACGCCTGGAGCCGTGAGACGACGGCGGGCGGGCCCGCGAGGTAGCCGATGCGCGCGCCGGCGAGGCCGAACTTCGACAGCGTGCGAAGCACCAGGACATGGTCGTGGTCGACGAGCCGCGGCATCCAGGTGTCGCAGGAGAAGGGCTGGTACGCCTCGTCGATGACCACGAAACCGCCCTGCTCCCCCACGGCGGCGACGACCTGTGCGATCGCGTCGGGGTCGAAGAGGTTGGCTGTCGGGTTGTTCGGATGGGCGATGTACGTGAGGGCTGGCCGGGTCCGCTCGATCGCCGCCACCATGGCCGCGGCGTCCAGCGCGAAGTCGTCGGTGAGCGGGACGCCGGTGAAGGTGAGGCCGCGCAGGCTCGCGGACAGCTCGTACATCACGAAGCCCGGCACGGGCGCGAGCACCGAGGCACCGGGCGCCGCGCACGCGGTCGAGAGGATGTCGATCAGCTCGTCGGATCCGTTGCCGAGCACCACGGCGCTGCCCGACGGAACCTCGAAATGCTCGGACAGGCGTGCGGCGAGCTCGGCCTTTCCGATCGGGTAGCGGTTGACCGCCACCTGGCCCAGCCGGACGCCCAGCTCGCGCTGGAGGTGGTCGGGAAGCGTGTACGGGTTCTCCATGGCGTCAAGCTTGATGAGCCCGGCGCTGGGCTGGATCGCATAGCCCGAGGCGCCGTGGAGGTCGGCGCGGACAGTGGAGCGGACGCGAGCGTCGAGTGGGAAGGGCACAAGATCACGCTAGTGGAGCGGGACCTGAGCTCACTCCGTGGTGTCGTCCTTGTGACGCCACTGGTCCTCGAGTCGTTGCAGGAAGTCCTGGGCATCGTGTGGGCGAGGAGGACGCGGGCCTGCGGCCTGGCTCCAAGAGGTCAGCGCGACGATGGTCGAACCCACCATGAGGATGAACCCGAGCACGCTGATGGACCAGTGAATGCTCATGCCTGCGATCAGGACACCGATGCCGGCGACGAAGCCGAGCCCTGCAAGCGTGGCGCGGCGGCGATGCACCGCGCGCGGCGACGAGCCACGGAGCGTGCTGGCGAGCTTCGGGTCCTCCGCTGCGAGGGCGGCCTCCATCTGAGCGAGCAGTTCCTGCTCTTTCTCGGAAAGGGCCATGGTCACCTCCTCATTGCGTGAACAGGCTCAGTCTAGGTCGCGGAACGGTCAAGCGGAACGGCTGACACCAGCCGGTTGGTGAACAGTCACGGCTCCGTGTCCCGGCGGGACCTGGGACACCGACGTACTCTTCATCGAGACACGACAAGGAGCCCGGCATGAACGCACGTCTGCAGACACTCTCCGAGGCCGGAGTCTCGGTCTGGCTCGACGACCTTTCCCGGTCGCGGCTGACCAGCGGCAACCTCGAAGGGCTGATCCGCGACTACTCGGTGGTCGGCGTGACGACCAACCCCACGATCTTCGCCGAGGCGATCTCTCACGGCGACGTGTACGGCGACCTGCTGAGCGCGCTCCGTACCGAGAAGATCCCTGTGGCAGAAGCGATCCGCAAGCTCACGACCGACGACGTCCGGGACGCGTGCGACGTCTTCGCCGAGACGTATCGGGCGACCGGCGGGGAGAACGGGCGGGTGTCGATCGAAGTCGAGCCGGGGCTCGCGCTGCAGACCGACGCGACGATCGCGCAGGCGCGTGAGCTCCACGAGCGGGTGGGCCGCGAGAACGTACTCATCAAGATCCCGGCCACGAAGCAGGGCCTGCCGGCGATCTCGGCGACCATCGCCGCGGGCATCAGCGTGAACGTCACGCTGATCTTCAGCGTGGAGCGCTACCTCGAGGTCATCGACGCCTACCTGTACGGGCTGGAGCAGGCCGCCGCCTCCGGCTTCGACCTGAGCCGCATCCATTCGGTGGCGTCGGTGTTCGTCTCGCGCATCGACACCGAGGTCGACAAGCGGCTCGATGCGCTGGGCGGTGACGCGGTGGCATTGAAGGGGAAGGCCGCGATCGCGAACGCGCAGCTGGCGTACGCCGCGTACCAGACCGCCTTCACCGGTGAGCGGTTCGCGGCGCTGGAGTCGAAGGGCGCCCGTGCGCAGCGCGCGCTGTGGGCATCGACCGGCGTGAAGAACCCCGACTACCCGGACACCCTGTACGTGTCGAGCCTCGTCGCCCCGAACGTCGTGAACACGATGCCGGAGAAGACGCTGATGGCGTACGCGGACCACGGCGCGATCGGCGCCCCGGTCGTGGACACCGGCCTCGTGGCGGCGGAGACGATGCGGGCGCTCAGCGCGGCGGGTGTGGACATGTCCGATGTCTTCGTGACCCTGGAGAACGAGGGCGTCGAGAAGTTCGTGAAGTCCTGGGGTGACCTCGAGGCCACGGTGGAGAAGGCGCTGGCCTGACCCCTGTCCTCACCGCCGTCTCACGACAGCGCGCGTCTCGTCTCGTCCGCCCCGTCGCGTCCAGTCCCGTCCCGTCCCGTCCCGTCCCGCCAGATGGTGCACGACACGTCCCGTCGCGGCCGCCACCCCGTCCCGCCAGATAGTGCACGACACGCCCGGTCAGCGCGGCGTGTCGCGACACCAACTGCACTCCCAACCAGCAGGCGTCGGCGAGCCCCGATGCCCTTCACGCAGATAGTGCACGACACGCCCGGTCAGCGCGGCGTGTCGCGACACCAACTGCACTCCCAACCAAACAGGTGTCGGCGAGCCCCGATACCTCGCCCCCAGATGGTGCACGACACGCCGGTTGAGACGGCGCGGCGCGACACGAACTGCACGACGCACGTACTCCGACTCCCTCGTTCGAGTTCCGACTCATAGGAAGTGCAGTTGATGCCGCGCCACGCCGGAGCGACCGGGCGTGTCGTGCACTATCTGAGCTTGCCGGGGCGGGGACCGAGGGACGGGTACGTGGACGAAGGCAAGCGGGTACGTGGACGAAGGCGGGCGGGTGCCGGGACGAAGGCGAGCGGGTGAAGGCCCTGCCCGTACGTCACGCGTCTTGCAGGCCGGCCTGGGTGATCGTCGGTACATGCCGTGTCAGCGTCGCGCGCTGGACCGCGTGGGGGCCGAAGCGGACGATGGCGCGGTCCATCGCCTCTTCGGCCTCGCGCCAGCCACGGTCGGGGGTGTCGAGGGGGAACTGCTGGTACGCGGCGTCGCGGTCGACGAGGCCCTCGAGCCGCACGCTCACCTTGCGGATCCTCGCCCGCTGCAGCGCCAGGCCGTCGAACAGCCTGACCACCGCGGCGTGGATCTCGCCGGTGACATCGGTGGGGCTCGGCAGCGTCACTGTACGTGTCAGGTCCGTGAAGTCGCTCAGCCGCAGCCCGAGCGTCACCGTCCGGCCGACCATGCCGGCGGCCCTCACCCGGGACGCGGTGCGGTCGGCCATCCGGAGCAGCTCGACCCGTACCCTCGCCGGGTCGTCGGTGTCGCGCCCGAACGTCTCACCCGACCCGATGCTGCGCTCCCTGGTCGTGGTCGCGACGACCTTGCGCGTGTCGCGACCCCACGCGAGGTCGGCGAGCAGCGCGCCCTGATGAGGGCCGAACGCGCGTTGGAGGGTCGACTTCGGTACGTATGCGAGGTCGGCCACCGTCCGCAGCCCCAGCTGGTGGAGCTTGCCGGTCGTCGCCTCCCCCACGCCCCACAGCGCCTCGACCGGCAGCGGGTGCAGGAACGCGATGACGTCGTCGGGCTCCACGGCGCACAGCCCGTCGGGCTTCGCCTGCTTCGACGCCAGTTTGGCGACGAACTTCGAGGGTCCGATGCCCACCGAGCACGCGATGCCCTGCTCGTCGGCGACCAGCGACCGCACGCGCTCGCCCACCTCGCGCGGCGTCGAGAACGTGGCCAGCGCCCCCGAGATGTCGCAGAACGCCTCGTCGATGCTGATCTGCTCGACGTGGGCCGAGACCGTCTCGAAGATCGCCACGATGCCTTTGGAGACCTCGGTGTACGTGTCGAAGTCGGGCGAGATCGCGATCAGCTGCGGGCACAGGCGGCGCGCGGTGGTCGTCGGCATGCCGCTCTTCACGCCGAATGAGCGCGCCTCGTACGTGCACGACAGCACCACCCCGCGCGTCGCCCCGCCGACGAACACCGGGAGGCCGACCAGGTCCGGACGCCGGCGCAGTTCGACCGAGGCGTAGAAGCAGTCCATGTCGACGTGCATGACGACGTGCCCGGCCGCCTGCGGCCCTTCGTACACACTCGTGCCCACACCCCACCCGAACGGCACGGCTCACCGTCCCGAGCTGTGCGGGCTCGAGTGCCACAGCTTGCGCGGCGCGTCGGCCGGGGACAGACCGCTGGGCTTCACGTCCGCGTACGGGGAGTGGACCG
The DNA here is from genome assembly GCA_027492675.1 of Propionibacteriaceae bacterium. Lineage (GTDB taxonomy): Bacteria > Actinomycetota > Actinomycetes > Propionibacteriales > Propionibacteriaceae > Fen-668. The sequence goes on from JAPUEI010000033.1 coordinate 46,509, forward strand.
CGCCACTGGCATGCACGAGCACCCGGCGACGACCCATGCCCCCGGCCCGGCCGTGCTCCTGGGCATCGGCGACCGCCGCGTCGGCCCTGGGAGTCTCCTCGAGCAGCTCGCCGACCAGGCTGTAGCCGGCCGGCACGACGGCCATGAGCTGCTCCACCGCGGCCAGCGCGGCGTCCTCGCTGCCCGTACGGTCCAGCTCGGCGTCCCACGCGGCCTGCAACACGGTGAGGTCCCACGCGGCCGTGGCACGTAGCGACCGACCACGCGGCCCGGTGCGCTTCATGACCCCCCTGACGACGAGCAGCCAGGCGCCGAAGACCGTCGCCGCGTACGGGCCCTGCACGTCCTCGAAGAACGTCGAGTCACTCAGTCCCGTCGTGTCGTCGAGGGTGAGGAAGATGACCCGGCGCCCCGACCGTACAGCCGGCGTCTGCGTCGCCACTTTCACACCACCGACGAGCACCTCGCGGTTGTTCCGCACGCTCAGCAGGTCGGCCGCCGGTGTCACCCCGAGCGCGGCGAACAGTCGCGTGTGACGCGCGACGACGTGGCTCGACACGTCGATGCCGAGGATGCCGAGCTCGGCGGTGACCCGCTCCACGTCGGTCATCTCGGGAAGACCTGACGCCGGTACGTCAATGGCGTCGGTCGCGAAGTCGAGCGCCTGCTGCACCTCGAGCGTGCCGACCGGCGCCGCGGTCTGCGACTGGCGCTTGGCCAGGTCGCGCGGGTCGTCGGACACCAGCCGCGGCTTCCGTACGGACGCCCTCACTCCCCTGGCCCGCGACGCCCGCGCGTCGACCTTGGCCATCCGCGCGAGGTCGGCCAGCGACAGCAGCAGGTCGCGCCGCGTGACCCGCGCCCGGTCGCCGACGGGCAGCGACCGGCCGATCCCGTACAGGTGGTCGAACCCACCCGCGAGGATCAGCCGCTCCACGACCGGCTGCGAGACCGAGGCGCGGTTCCAGAAGTCGGTCAGCGAGCTGTACGGGCGGGCGGTGACGATCCGCTGGACCTCCGCGGCCGAGATGCCGGTGACGTCGGCGAGCGACGACCAGATGCCCCATGGTCGTCCGTCGGGCAGCCCTGCACCCGGACCGAGCCGGGCCTCGAGCCCCCTCCGGTCGGCCAGCGGCGGCGCCTCCATGCGACGGCCCGGCGGAGTCGCCGGCGCCGGTACGGATTGCAGCGCGTCGCCCACGTCGAGCCGCTCCACGCGGTAGCCGCTCTCGCTCGTGTTGACGTCGAGGCCGAGGATCGCGACCCCGAGCCGGCGGGCCTCGTCGAACAGCAGGCGCTTGGGGTACATGCCGGGGTCGTGGGTGAGCACCCCTGCGAGGAAGTGGGCCGGATAGTGGGCCTTGAGCCAGGCCGACTGGTAGGTGGGCAGCGCGAACGCCGCCGCGTGGGCCTTGCAGAAGCCGAACGACGCGAACGAGGTGAGGATCTCCCACAGCCGCTCGACGAGCTCCGGGGAGTAGCCGCGACTGAGCGCGCGGGGGACGAACCAGCGCTGGATCGTCTGCTGGCCCTCGGTGTCGCCGAGCGCTCGGCGCGCCTCGTCGCCCTGCGCGTAGCTGCAGCCGGTCGTCACCGCGATCAGCTTGATGATCTGCTCGTGGAACACGACGACCCCGCAGGTCTCCTCGAGCACTGGCACGACATCGGGATGGGGATAGAACGGTTCCTTCCACCCTTGTCGGGCTTCGAGGAATGGGGTGATCATGTCGGACTTCACCGGCCCGGGCCGGAACAGCGAGATGTCGATGATGATGTCGTCGAACGTCTCCGGCGAGAACTTCGCGACGAGCTCGCGTTGTCCGGGCGACTCGATCTGGAAGCAGCCGAGCGTCGCGGCCTTGGCGATCATGTCGTACGTCGCCGGGTCGTCGAACGGCGCCAGCGTGTCGATGTCGGGCCGTCCGCCCTCCGTACGCTCGATCTGCTCCAGCGCGTGCGCGAACGACGACTGCATCCGGATGCCCAGCACGTCGAGCTTCAGCAGCCCGATGTCCTCGACGTCGTCCTTGTCGAACTGGCTCATCGGGTAGCCGCCGAAGCTCGCCTCGACCGGGGTGCGGTCGAGCAGGGTGGCGTCGCTGAGCAGCACCCCGCACGGGTGGAGCGCGACGTGGCGCGGCAGCCCGTCGAGCGACTCGACGAGGTCGAACAGCACGTTCAGCCGGCGTTCCCCGAGGCCGGCGGCGCGCAGCTCCGGCAGGTCGCGCAACGCGTTGCGGGCGTCGCGGGCACGGATGTGCGGGAACGTCTTGGCGATCGCGTCGACCTCCGCCGGGGGCAACGAGAGCGCAGCACCCACGTCTCGTACGGCGTGACGCACCCTGTACGTGTCGAGCATCGCCACGCACGCCACCCGCTCACCCCCGAACGTGGCCAGGATCGCGTCGTAGACCTCGGTGCGGCGGGCCGACTCGACGTCGAGATCGATGTCGGGCAGCGCCTGGCGCAGCGGCGACAGGAACCGCTCGAGGATGAGGTTGTAGCGGATCGGATCCACGCCGGAGACGCCCAGCAGGTAGTTGACCAGGCTGCCGGCGCCCGATCCTCGGGCAGCGCAGCGGATGCCCAGGTCGCGGACCAGACCAACGACGTCGGCGACGGTGAGGAAGTACGAGGCGAAGCCGAGGTGCTCGATGACCGCGAGCTCCTCGTCGAGGCGCCGGGAGATCTCGGAGTCGGCACCCGGGTACAGCGTTCCCATCCCCGACTCGCAACGTCCTCGTAGCGCCCGGATCGCCTCGACCTGACCACCACCCACGCCGAGCACCTCGAGCTCGGGCAGGTGGATCTCGCCCAGCCCGATGTCGGCGCGCGGGTCGAGAGCGCACTGGTTCCCGATGTCGCGGGTCTGCCCGAGCAGGCGGTCGGCCGACGGGCGCCCGGCCCTCGCCGACACGCGCGTGGCCACCTCCTCCATCGCCTCGGTGCCCTTGAGGTAGCCCTCGGCGTTGCGGCGGTCGACGTTGCGCAGGTCGAGCGGCACGAGCCGTCGCGCCGCGTCGAGCACGTCGGTCGTCATCGCCTGATGACGCTCAGCCATGCGCACGGCGTTGGTGAGCACCACCGGCAGTCGGTGCTCGTCGGCCAACGCCACCAGCCGGGCCGCCTGTAGCTCAGAGGCGGGCCCGGTGCCGGGCACGTCGTGGCAGGTCGCCGCGATGACCAGCGTCCCCTCCGGCAGCGCGTGGCGCCACCGGCCAAGCTCCGCGGTGGCGTCCTCGACGCGCCCGACCGCCGCCGCGAGGCCCAGCACCGAGTCGGCGCCGAGCTGCACAAGGAGGTCGCCGCTCGACGCGGCCTGCGCGATCTGGTCGAGGGTCGCGACGGGTGCGCCACGCTCGCCGTGCAGGTGGACCGCCGACACCAGGCGGCACAGCGCAGCCCAGCCCGCCTTCGACCTGGCCGTCACGACGACCCGTGGGTGGCGGGCGTCGCGCAGCTGTCCCCCTCGTACAGGCGTCCGTGCACCACGTGCACCCGTCGGCGCGGGCATCGGTACGGCGAGGTCGACCCCGAGGACCGGGGCGATGCCCGCGGCGAGGCAGGACTTCGCGAACCGCACCGCCCCGTACAGACCGTCCCTGTCGGTGAGGCCCAGCGTGTCGAAGCCCAGGTCGGCGGCGCGGGACACCAGCGCCGACGGGTGCGACGCCCCGTACTGCAGCGAGTATCCCGACGCCACCCTGAGGTGGACGAAGGAGCTCATGCCGATCCCGACTCCCGTCGCGAGCGCTGCTGGCGCCACGCGTTCGCCAACCGGCGGGAGACCAGGTCATAGAACTCCTGGGCGTCGCGCAGCAGGTCGTCGGCCTCGCGTTCGGTGACCAGCGTGTAGGCCCCGGACTGGACCAGCAGCCACTTCTGGCGACCCGCGGCGAAGAAGGCGGCCCACTCCCCGTACTCCGGCGCCAACCGGGCGAGCACCTGCCACACGTCGGCGGGACCACCGGTGCTGGTGCGGCGCGGTCTCGCGCGCACGGCGAGGACCGTCACCGCGGTGCGCATCGCCGCGAGGTGGGCGGCCAGGTAGCGACCGGCAGGGCCGGGGCTCAGCTCGGCGGACAGCAGCGCGGACTCCGCCCGTCGCAGGTCGGCAAGGTAGGGCGGGATCTCGGGGCCGGACCCCTGCGGACCGGTCATGGGCGACATCGTCTCGGTGATGGACAGATGGGTGATGGGCAGAGCTTCGACAGCCATCGCACGACCTCAGTCCACGACGGCGCGAAGCCGCCAGCCGCCGGTGCCCCGGGCATGATCCAGCTCGTACACCCCCGGGCTGCCGGACGCGCCGGCCGCCGCGAGCACCCGCCAGACCTCGTGCTCGGCGAGCAGGTCGGTGTCGTCGCCGGGCAGCGCCTCGCCGACATCGTCGCCGCGCGCCGACCTGACCAGGGGCGAGTCCCACCAGGCGCCGGTCTCCAGCCATCGGGTGACGACGTCACGCACCAGCCACAGCCGGCCCCGCCACACGAACTGCTCCGGGGCAGCGGTGGGCTCCCCACGCTTCACGTGGATCGGTTCGTCGTATCTGCGCATCGGTCGCTCCCCACAGGTCTGTTCGTCAACTCGTTCTCGACCCGAGTGGGGAAGCCCCGGCACGACGGGGGTCGAGGACCGTCGCACCGGGGCCGTCCCGGCATGTCGAACAGGGCGATGGCGGCCTTCCCCAGCCGCACAATCGAACTGCTGTTCGAACAGAAACAACTATAACCCCGCCCTCGGACAGTTCGTCAACACCGCCCGGCCACCGGCGTGAGAGATCGTTCATCCCCTGTCCGCAGGCCGTCGAGATCCTGTGTGATGACCCCCAACACAGACGGCGCACCCCTGCGACGTCTTCGACGGGAGGAACCCCATGAGCGCACTGCTGATGCGCCTCCACGTGGCCGTCGCCTCTCGCCTGGGCGACACCCGGCGCGGAGCCACCGCCGTCGAGTACGGGCTGATGCTCGCCCTGGTCGTCGTCGTCGCCATGACCGCCATCACCGCGTTCGGCGGCTCGACCGGCAACCTCTACACCAAGCTCGGCAACATCGCGGGGCTCCTGCACTAGGTGCCCCGTTGCGGTGTCGCCTGGCGCGCACCCCGCGGCGTCGCCGGAACCCGTCACATGACCCGGTGTGTCTAGATCCCGGTGCCTGGCGATGCACGCACCCAGACCACGCCAGCCGTAGACGGATCACCACAACGCGCTATTAGCCGATCCCCTACCCTGGGCGCGTGCAACTCCTCCCCCTCGCGTTCGCCAGCGGTTGGGCCAGTGGTCTCAACGCCTACGCCACCGTGCTGCTCCTCGGCCTGCTCGGCCGATTCGCCCACACCGGCGGTGTTCCCGAAGGCTTCCAGCGCACCGACGTCCTGATCGTCATGGGAGTGCTCACGCTCGTCGAGTTCGTGGCCGACAAGATCCCGTACGTCGACTCCATCTGGGACACCATCTCCACCGTCGTCCGCCCCGTCGCCGGCGCGCTCATCGGCGCCCTCATGGGTGGCGCGAACGGCGACCTGCCGACGATCACCCTGGCCGCGGTGGGCGGCGTCACCGCCCTGCTCAGCCACCTCACGAAGGCCGGCCTGCGGCTGGCGGTCAACACCTCTCCCGAACCCGTGACCAACATCGGCGTCTCGCTCGGCGAGAACGTCGCTGTGACCGGCGTGGTCGCCCTTGCAGTGGCCTACCCGGTGGCGGCGGCGGTGATCGCCGGCATCATCATGATCGTCGGCTTCGTCGTGCTCTGGTTCGCGCTCAGCCGGATCAAGAAGGGCTGGCGAGCGCTGCGCCGCTGGATGGCGCGCGACACCGCCTCCGAGGCCGCGTGACCCGAGCGCACCCACTGGCTGCGACGCCGGATCGCCCGGTCGTCGTCGTCGGCGCGTCGCTGTCAGGGTTGGCCTCGGCCGTACGACTCGCCCGCGTCGGCCACCACGTCGTCGTCGTCGACCGCGCGGCAGGTGCGAGTACGGCGCCGTGGTCGCGCTCCCCGGTCGTCGACCTGCCCGCCGCGTGGCGCGACGTGTTCCGCAAGTCGGGCCGGATCCTCGACGCGGCGCTGGCCCTCGAGGGCTACGAGCTCATCCCGGCGCCGCCGACCCGCCACCTGTTCTCCGACTCCTCGACGGTTGACCTGCCGACGGACCGCGGCCCTCAGCACGAGGCGCTGGCGAGGCTGGCCGGCCCCCGCGCGGCAGCCGCCTGGCGCGACCTCGTCGATGAGGCCGACGACACCTGGCAGCTCGTACGGCGTGCTGGTCTCGAGGCCGAGGCCGACCTCTCCTCGCCGCTGTTCGCCGACCGGCGCACCGTCGAGTCCGAGGCCCGGCGCATGCCCGACGAGCGCGTCGCCGAGCTCGTACGGTCCGTGGCCGTGCGCCTCGGCTCCGACCCGGCCGAAACCCCGTACTGGCTGCTCTCCCGGCTCTCCGTCGAGCGGCTGTTCGGCCGCTGGGTGGTCGCGCGCGACGGGGTGCCGCAGCCGTCCGAGGTGCTGTACGGGCTGCTGCTACGACGCGCGGCCGACCGGGGCGTCGACGTGCGCTGGGGGGCCACCGCAACGGCCATCTCCCCTGACGGCATCACGAGCGACACCGGGCAGCTGGAGGCCGCGGCCGTCATCAGCGCCGTCGGCCATGCCGAGCACGCGACGCTCACCGGCGCCCCACCGGCCATGGTCGCGGTCCCCCGCCGGATCGGACCGTTCCGGCTCGGCACCCGGCGCGTCCCCGTGGAGGCACCGCTGTCGACGACGGTCGAGGGTCCGGCGACGGACGGCCCGCTCGAGCTCGTACAGCACAGCCCCTCGGGCGCGACCACCACGTGGACGCTCCCCGCTCGGTCGGTCGTCTCCACCGGCGCCCCCGACGCGGCAGGCCTGCGCTGGCGCGGCGCGGCCACGGTCGGCGCCTTCCATCCGCTCGAGGAGCATGGGGTCTGGTACGCGGGGTCGGGCAGCATCGGCGGCACCGAACCCTGGGCCCGCCTGCTGAGCGGGGCGCTGGCCACCTACCGCGTCCACGAACGGCTTACCGGCGACGACATCCGCCCCAGCAACAAGGCGTACCGCCCCTGAACCGCCGCGCGCACAGCCTTGACGTCGCCACAGCGTGTCACGGGGGTTGTGCGGGCGCACCAAGGGTTGTGCGGGCGGAGGTCCGCGGAATCTTTCCCTGGCAGGAATGCGGGCTCGTGGGAACCGGTCATGAGGGCCACCGCGAGCGGCGTAGAATGGTCGTTCTGTCTGGGCCCCTAGGGATTCTGGACCCGGGGGATGAGGGAGGGCCGTGGCGACCACCACCGCGAGGCTGGCTGAAGAGCTGGCTGTCGAACAGTCCCATGTCGACTCCGTGTACGCGCAGTTGCAGCACGCCACCCGCTCCGCGCGCTCGGTCGCGGCCGAGGGTGCGTCGCTGTTCGCGTCGGACCGTGAGAGGTACGTGCGAGAGGAGGACGGCACCGCCCTGTTCGAGCGCGACGCCTTCGCGTTCCAAGCCGCGCGGCGGCTGGCGGTGCTCGACGCCGAGCACGAGGGGCTGGTCTTCGGGAAGCTCGACCTCGTCGACAGGGAGACGCGCTACATCGGCCGCATCGGCGTGCGAGACCAGGAGTTCGAGCCGCTGGTGATCGACTGGCGCGCCCGCGCCGCGGAGCCCTTCTACCGCGCGACGCCGGCGGAACCGATGGACGTCGTACGACGCCGCGTGCTCCGCTGCCGCAACGAGATCGTCGTCGGCATCGAGGACGACCTGCTCAACGCGGAAGCGGCTCCCGAAGACATGGCCGTGATCGGCGAGGGCGCCCTCATGGCCGCGCTCAGCCGCGCCCGCGGCCACCAGATGCGCGACATCGTCGCGACCATCCAGGCTGAGCAGGACGAGGCCATCCGCGCCCCGTACGCAGGCGTGACGGTGATCGCCGGCGGTCCCGGCACCGGCAAGACCGTCGTGGGCCTGCACCGCACGGCCTACCTCCTCTACTCCAATCGTCGCCGGTTCGAGAACGGCGGCGTGCTCGTGGTGGGGCCGTCGTCGGTGTTCATGAACTACATCGACCGCGTGCTGCCGAGCCTCGGCGAGGACACGGTCACGCTGCGGTCGCTGGGCCAGGTGATCTCCGACGTGCTGCCGGTCGAGGCGACCCGCGTCGACGACGCCACCGCGGCCGTGGCCAAGGGCTCGCTGCGCATGATGCCTGTGCTGCGGCGGCTGGTCGCCGAGCTGGGTGACGTACCGACGGGCGGCCTCCTGGTGACCGTCAAGGGCGAGCCGATGCGGCTGACGCCTGACGAGCTGGGCAGGATCCGGCGGCAGGTGCTCACGCGCCACCCGTACAACCGAGGTCGTCACGCGGCCGAGGAGGGCCTCGTCTCCGCCCTGTGGCAGAAGGGGTCGGAGGTGCTCGACGTCTCCGGGTACGAGGAGTTCGACGACCTCGTGCGGTCATCGAACCCGTACCGGCAGCTGCTCGCCAGCTGGTGGCCCCCGGTGACCGCTGTCGACGGCCTGCGCCGCTTGTCCGACCCGGACCTGATGGCGCGCGTGGCCGGCGACGACCTCATCGGCGACGCCCGTACAGCCGTCTCCGCCTCGTACGCGCTCGACGGCTGGTCCGTCTCCGACGTCGCCCTGCTCGACGAGCTCGTCCACCTGCTCGGATCGCTTCCCGAGGAGATCGAGCAGGACGTGTTCATCGAGGGCGGCGAGACGAGCGAGCTGGTCACGATCGGCGAGCGGCTCACGGAGACCCGCGACATCGACACCGACGAGCCGCACTCGACGTACGCGCACGTGCTCATCGACGAGGCCCAGGACATCACGCCCATGCAGTGGCGGATGCTGCGCCGCCGCGGCCCGCAGGCGTCGTGGACGATCGTCGGTGACCCGGCGCAGTCGTCGTGGCCTGACGTCGACGAGAACCGCCGCGCCCTGGATGACCTGATCGGCACGTCGCCCAGCCGCACGTACAGGCTGAGCACCAATTACCGCTCCCCCGCCGAAGTCTTCGACCTCGCCAGCGCCTACATCGTGCACAGCTTCCCGGAGGCCGACCTGCCCGTAGCCGTCCGCGAGACCGGCGTGGAGCCGCTGCTCACGCAGACCCCGACGGAGATGTTCGCCGAGGCGGTCGCGCGCGAGCTGGCGACCCTGCTGGGCTCGCTCGAGGGCACGGTCGCCGCGATCGCGTCACCGAGCCGGCTGGCGCAGGTACGAGCGGTGGTCGCCGCCGATCCCGTGCTGTCCGCCGACGGCCGCCTGGTCGTGCTCACCGCGCTGGAGGCCAAGGGACTCGAGCACGACGGGGTCCTCGTCGTCGACCCGGACGCCATCGTCGCCGAGTCGCCCGGTGGCGAGAGGGTGCTGTACGTGGCGCTCACCCGCGCGACCCAGCGCCTGGTGACGCTCGACGTCGGCGGTACGGGGGCGTGGCGGCCCTGAGCCGGTGTACCGCCTCGACCACGGGGTTATCAGGACTACCAGGACCCGGCCGGGCCCGAATCGCCTCGAGTGCGTGGTTATGAGGCGCCCGAGAGCCTTCAGAACCACCATCCTGTAGGCGGACCCCCCGCCCAGCGGATCCACCTGAGCGCAAAGCCACGATCTTGAGGCCCTACACGCCCAGCGCGTGCCCGATCCGCGCCATCACGTCCCAGGGCCGGGTCATGATCTCCTTCGCCAACCACCTGACGATGCGGTAGCCGAGGTCTCTGAGCAGCTGCTCACGCTCCTTCTCGTCCACGTACGCCCGGGCGTTCTCGTACTTCATCGCGCCATCGCACTCGCCAATGAGGTTCGCCTCGGGCCAGAAGAAGTCCGGGTAGATGAGTCCGGCGGGAGTGTGCAGCGGGGTCTGGAACTGTGGCATCGGAAGTCCGGAGAGCAGGAGATGCCCTGCAGTCAGGGACTCCGCCGGAGACTCCCGGCACGGCTCGACGGCGTCGATCCTCGTCCGAAGAGTCAGCCTGTCGCGAGGGGCTGCTGAGGTCACCAGTGAGGTGCGGGCGGCCTGTACCAGCCGGGGGCTCACATAGTCGGACCGGCGAGCGCGCCCCCCGACGTATGACGCGCACATCATGCGACCGGCCGCGTCGAGGAGGACCAGCGCCTCCGGAAGGGGGAGCTCTGCGGCCAGATCCGCCGCGGTCCTGGGCAGGGACGTGACCGGGTAACCCTCCGGATCCCGTCCGATGCACGTTGCTGGGAGATCCGCGGAGTGCCACGTCGCGGTGGAGCTTCGCGAACGATGCGACGTCCTCGGCCTGGTGAGGGTCACCGGCTCGTCGTGCCACGCGCCGAAGCCAGGCGTGGGAAGCCCCCAGACCGCAGCAGCGGATGCATGGCTGATCACGGAGCCGGGGTTCATGACCTGTTCGGCGTGGGCCCTGACGAGGTGCTGACCGTCGTCGGTGTCCGGCCAGGCTTCCGCGCTGAGGAAGACGCCAGTACGGACCCTGACCAGCCGGCCGGCGGCAATCTGGGTCCGGATCATCGCATCGGTCACGCCCGCGGCGTACAGATGCTCCCTCGCGGCAGGCTGACTGGGAAGGGTCCACGGCATGGGGGTGCGCATGGATCAAGGCTGCCCGTTGGGGCAGACTCTCCGCTCGAGTTGTCCACAGGGCCGATCAGGCCCGCGCGGCCCTGACCCGCTGCAGGATCGCGCGCGTCGCGAGTGACCGGTTCTGCGTGTAGAAGTGCAGTCCGGGGGCGCCGCCGTCGAGCACCGCGAGCGAGAGCTCGGTCGCGATCTGCACGCCCACCTGCCGTACCGCCTTCGGGTCGTCGGCGACCGCCATCAGGCGGGACACGACGTCGTCGGGAAGCGCGGCCCCGGAGAACTCCGCGAAGCGCTGCACCTGGCTGATCTGGGTGATCGGCATGATGCCGGCGACGATCGGGATGTCGCAGCCGAGGTCGCGGACGCGCTGGACCAGTGAGAGGTACGACTCGGGGCGGAAGAACAGTTGCGTGATCGCGAACTCGGCGCCGGCCTCGGCCTTCTCGACGAGCAGGCGCGCATCGAGCGCCGCGTCCTTGGCCTGCGGGTGGGGGTCCGGGAAGGCGCCGACGCCGACGCAGAAGTCGCCGGTCTGCTTCACCAGACGCACCAGCTCGGTCGCGTTCGCCAGGCCCTCGGCGTGACGCACCCAGGGCTCGGTCGGACCGCCGGGCATGTCACCGCGGATGGCCAGCACGTGGTGCACGCCGGCGGCCTTGTAGTCCTCGATCGCCGCCACGAGGTCGGCGCGGCTCTGCGAGGCGCACGTCAGGTGCCCGACCGTGCGCAGGCTCGACTCTCGGGCCATGCGCTCGGTGATCGCGAGCGTCCGGTCGCGGTTGGAGCCGTTCGCTCCGTACGTCACCGAGACGAAGTCCGGCGCCAGCGGCTGCAGCGTGTCGAGGGTCTGCCAGAGCTTCTCCGCGTCCTCGGGCGACTTCGGGGGGAAGAACTCGAAGGAGTACGTGGTCGCGTCCGCCCGCAGCAGGTCGGCGACGGTCGGGTCAGGGCTCACGAGGCGACACCTTAGCCGCTGTTCTCCGGCGCCCTGACGCGTTCCCGAGGAGCGTCAGGCCACGCGATGGGTGGCCAGCTGTGCCAGGGAGGCGAAGGCTGTACGGGCGTGGTCGTCCATCTCCGTCGCGGCCAGCGCGGACATGCTCGCCGCGAGCTCGGCGGCGATGGCCTTCTCGACGCGGTCGAGCGCGCCACTGCTGACGATGATCTCGCGAGCCTCGGCGATGCCGGATGCATCGAGGCGCGGGTCGCCGAGCAGCGAGTCGAGCCGGTCGGCCGCCGCGGACGACGCCTGCGCCATCGCGTGCGCCACGAGGACGGTGCGCTTGCCTTCGCGGAGGTCGTCGCCGGCGGGCTTGCCCGTGACCGCCTCGTCGCCGAACACACCCAGCACGTCGTCGCGCAGCTGGAACGCGCGGCCCAGCGGCGACCCGTATCGTCCGAGCCCGTCGATCAGCTCCTGCGTTCCCCCGCCGAGCGCCGCGCCGAGCTGCGAGGGGCGCATGACGGTGTACCGAGCCGACTTGTACTCGAGCACCCGGCCGGCGCGGTCGAGCGCGCTGCTGGGGTCGGTGACGGCGACCTGGGCCACCATGTCGAGGTACTGACCGACGGTGACCTCCGTACGGACGGCGTCGAGGTACGGGCGAGCACGCTCGATGGCCTCGGTCGGCAGCCCGGAGCTGCCCCACATCTCGGCCGACCACATGAGCAGCAGATCACCGAGCAGGATGGCGCCCGCCCGCCCGAAGGCCTCCGAGCCACCTC
>JAPUEI010000033.1:58903-101116 GCA_027492675.1 Propionibacteriaceae bacterium
GGGCGGACCTCGCGGCCGATGCCCTCGAGCCGCCTGCGCTGGCCTTCGAGGAAGGCGGACACCGCGGCGCTCACGGCCTCACGGAAGTCGGCCCCGAGCGGCTGCTGCGGATCGAACGTCATGCAGGCAGCCTAGGGCCGCGACGCCCCGGTCACACGGACCAGGGCGAACGGCATCACAGCGCCCTGGTCCGCGGCGTCGGTGAGCACGTCGAGCATCGCCGCGGCGTACGGATCGAGCGTGCTCGGCACCCGTACGACCAGCGCCGTCGCCCGCACCAGATCGCTCAGGCTGTCGTTGAGGGCGTCGAGGTTCCGCCCGTAGTAGCTGGGGAACCCGAGCTCATGCCCGATCTCGCCGACCGCCTTCCGCGCGTCGGCCAGGTCGACGGTGCCGACGTGCCAGCCCGCGTGCCGCAGCCGCTGGACGAGGTCGGCAGCGTCCACGACCTCGTACACGCCCGCGCGCAGCGGCGGTGTCAACAGGCCCTTCATCGGCGGATCCTCGAGAAGCTCGCGTAGTGGTCGGCGGTCCAGAAGAACCACAGCCCCTGGCCACCCATGATGATGCGTACGGGGCCGCGGTCGCTCGATCCGGGGAGCCTCACCGTGTACTCGGTGTAGAAGCCCTTGGCCTTGAGCGGGAGCAGCTTCTCGGCGTTGCTGAAGGTGCCGCCATCCTGGCTGTACGGGTAGGGGCCGCCCTTGTCGATCAGCGCGAGAACCTGTCGTCCCTGGCTGGGCAGGTCGGCCACGTCGATCCAGGGCAACTTGGTGTCGGGGTCGATGCCCTGCGACGGCTTGGCCGTCGTCGTGGACGTCCTCGTCGAGGTGGCGGGCGCCTGCGCGGTCATCGGCTCGTTCCTGGCCAGGGTCCAGACGACGTACCCCAGCACCACGGCGACGCCGAGGACCACGGTGATCGTGGCGCGGGCCCTCCGGCTGATCAGAGGCTCCCGCCGCTGAGCACCCGGAACGCGAAGTCGTGCAGGTCGGGATCGCCTTCCCAGGCCTTGCCGAGTGTCGTGGAGATGGCGGTCACTGCGGGGAGGTCCCCCTCGCCCTCGACGACGACGCCGACCCGACGCGCTCCGACCGCGATCACCTCGGAGACGTTGCCTGCAGTGAGCCCACCGACCGCGAACCACGGCGTTCCGGCGGCGTCACCGGCGGGCATGGCGCCGGCGGCGGCACGGACGAGGTCGAGACCGGGCGCGGCGACCGGTGAGCCCTCGGGAAGGTGGACTGGCCCGACGAGCGCGAAATCGACGTGGTGGTCGGACGAGACGCCGTAGCAGGACGCCGGGTCGTACACCGGGGCTCCGACGAGCGCATACTCGTGCATCCGTGCGTGGGCCAACCCAGGATCCAGGCTGGGACCGCCCACGAGCACATCGGCCATGACCGCCCTGGCGAGGACCAGGTCCCCGGTGACGGCCACGAGCTTGTTGCGCGGCATGGCGATCTGCTGGGCGGTGAGGACCGCGGTGCCGACGACCGCGAGCGGCGCGTCCGGGTCGCGGAACTGGATGATGTCCGCCCCCGCGTCGAGGAGGGCCGACACGAAGGTCGGGATGTCGTCGTGGTGCGTATCCACGATCACGAGCGTGCGAGCGAGGCGGAGTTTGGCGCCGAGTCCCATGAGAGCCGTCACGCCCGCCATCGTACGGGTGCGGAGTGGAGCCGTGGCCGCGGAGGTGAACTCAGCGGCAGAGAGAAGCCGAATCCCGACGGACCCCGGGTTATGCCTGGGTCGGCACAGTCGCCTCCGGCGGACTCCGACGTTGCATGGGCTATGACTGGTCAGTAGGGGTCGATAACCCTTGCACCGTCGAGACTCACCCGGCGCGGCATCCTCAGTCGCCCCATAACCCGGACAACGTCGGAGTACGCCGGCCCTGTGGACAACTCGAGCAGAGACAGCGTCTCCCGCGCCAGTCTGGTGAGATGCGCACCCCCAAGCCATGGATCCTCCCCACAGAACCTGCCACGCGGTCGATGCTCGCCGCGATGGGAGTCACCGACGAGATGATCGCGACCCATCTCCGTATCGGCCGCCTCCTACGCTTGCGCCGCGGCGTCTACGTCAGCGCTGACGCGTGGCCCGACGACCCGGCCGAGCAGCATCTCGTGACGGCGCATGCGATCCAGGTGGCGAACCCCCGGGCGGTGCTCAGCCACCAATCGGCCGCGTTGACCTGGGGTCTGCCCACCCCGGGCTTCGCGGCATGGCACTCCTCGCCTCCCAGCCTCACGCAGCCGGAGAGCTCCTTGCGCGGACCGAGGTCGCCGGACGCCGAGGTGTACGAGCGAAGCCTCCGCCCGATCGACGTCGTCCGCGACCCCCACGGCTACGCGGTCACCTCGACAGCCCGCACCGCCGTCGATCTGGCCGCCCGACTGACACTGCCCGAGGCGCTCGTCATCCTCGACGACGTGGCCCGCCGTCTGGTGGCCGCCATGGTCGCGAACGCCCATCGCAAGGACTTCTCGAACCCGAAGTACGCCCACGCGGCGCGCGAGCTACTGAGCGCGGCCGTGGGCCGGCCGAGAGGGGCACTGGCAGACGCCATCAGCAAGGCTGACCCCGCCCGGGAGTCACCGGCCGAGTCGCTCACAGCCGGGCACCTCAACCTGTCCGGGCTGCCGATGCCACTGTTCCAGGCGCCCTTGGCGACGAGGATCGGGATCGTGTTCCCCGACTTCTTGTGGCGCGAGCAGCGGCTGGTCGGCGAATGCGACGGTGGGCTGAAGTACACCGACCCGCGCATCCTCATCGAGGAGAAGATCCGCGAGGACGCCGTCCGCGAGACAGACCACCGGGTGCTGCGCTGGATGGGCAGGGAGGCGATGGTGCGCCCCGAGCTCCTGATGGACAGGATCGGACGCGCTCTGGGATAGCAGAAACGCCCACCGCTCGGCGCGTTGCGAGGCCCGGCTGGGGAGCCGCTCCTATGCTCGAGAACAGCCATCGCACGGCTTTAACTTCCCCAACCGTGTCTGGAGCGAATGTGAGCACCGTCACGCCCGTCGGCGACCCGTTGGTCGGGCACGTCTTCGGCGACCGGTACCAGCTGGTCGAGAAGCTGGCGCGCGGCGGAATGGCGACGGTGTACCGGGCTCTGGACACCCGCCTCGACCGCGTCGTCGCGGTGAAGGTCATGCATGAGGGACTCGGCGATGACGTCGACTTCGCCCGCAAGTTCGACCGCGAGGCGCGCGCCGCAGCCAGGCTCTCCCACCCCAACATCGTGGCCGTGTTCGACCAGGGCAGCGACCGCGGACGCCCGTACATCGTCATGGAGTACGTGGAGGGCCGCACGCTGCGGCAGATCATCGCCAAGGAAGCCCCGATGGCGCCCGAGAAGGCCCTGTCGTACATCGAGCCGGTCGTGAAGGCCCTTGCCGCGGCGCATGACGTGGGCCTGGTCCACTGCGATGTGAAGCCTGAGAACGTGCTGATCTCCGACCGCGGTGTGGTCAAGGTGGCCGACTTCGGTCTGGCCAAGGCCGTCACCGGGCAGACCGTGACCGCGACGCAGGGGCTGCTGATCGGCACCGTCTCGTACATCCCCCCGGAACTGGTCACCTCTGGTCGCGCGACGAGCCGCTCCGACGTGTACTCAGCCGGGGTCGTGCTGTTCGAGCTGCTCACCGGACGCAAGCCGCACACGGGCGAGACGCCAATCCAGGTGGCGTACGCCCACGTCCACGCCGACGTCCCGCCGCCCTCCTCCCTCGGACGTCACCGGACCCACATCCCCGACTATGTGGACGCCCTCGTCGAGGCGTGCACCAAGCGCACTCCCGCCGAGCGCCCCGTCAACGGCCACGCGATGCACCTGCGCGTCGCCAAGGCGCGCAAGGCCCTGCTCCAGGGTCCGGCGGACGACGCCACCCTGGCTGTACGTCTCGGTGCCGGCCCCGAGGCCGATGTCGCCGACCCGACCCCCGCGTCTCCGGTGAGCCCCGTTCGTCCCGACGCCAAGACCGTGCTGCTGCGCGCCAAGACGCCGACGGAGCCGTCGTCGTGGCGGTTCGTGCCGCGCGCCGAGAGCCGGCGACAGTCCACCCCCGTCTCGCCGGTGGACGTCGAGAACAGCATCAGTTCGTACGAGACCGAGCACATCCCCACGCCCCGGATCTCCCCGGTACGGCCGCTGGTCAGGGTGTCGCAGGCCAAGGTGCACCGTCGCCGCCGCGGCATGGTGGCCCTGGTGCTCGTGCTGCTGCTCGGGCTCGGCGGTGGTGGCGGCACCTGGTACTACTTCGCCGAGGCTCGCTGGACGTCGACGCCGGTCCTCGCGGGCCTGTCCGAACAGGACGCCCGCGCCGCGCTGCAGACGGCGGTGCTCGGTGTGACGACGACCAAGGAGTACTCCGAGGATGTCGCCGCCGGACGCGTCATCCGTACAGACCCCGTCGCCGGAGGCCGCATCCTGCGCGACGGGTCCGTGTCGCTCGTCATCTCCCAAGGACCCGAGCGCTTCGACGCCCCCAAGATCGTCGGGCTCCCCCGGGCTGACGCGGTGACCGCTCTCACCAAGGCGAACCTCGCGGTCGGGACGGTCGCGGAGGCGTACGACGAGTCCGTACCCGCCGGCTCTGTCGTCTCGTCGTCGGTCGAGCCGGGCGCCAAGCTCAAGCGTGGCGCGACGGTCGACTTCGTCGTCTCGAAGGGCCCGACGCCGATCACCATCGCCAACTACGAGGGCAAGTCGGGCGACCAGGCGACCAAGGAACTCCAGGCCGCCGGCTTCACCGTGACCGCCACGCAGCAGAACTCCAAGACCGTCGCCGCGGGACTGGTGATCTCGCAGTCCCCGAACAGCGGCACCGGCAAGAAGAGCGACGCGATCTCGATCGTCGTGTCGAAGGGCCCGGTGATGGTCGCCGTACCGACGGTGCGCGGAAAGTCGAAGGCCGATGCCACGACGACCTTGCAAGCGGCCGGCTTCCAGGTCACGAGCAAGTCGATCGTGTCCGGCGGCATCGCGTTCGGGCTCGCCTACGGTACGGATCCGGCCGCGGGCACGATGGTCGCCGAGGGCTCGACGATCACGCTGCTGGTCGGCTGACTAGCCTGGCCCTCATGACCCAACCCGCCCTCTCGCCCCTCGACGGTCTGCGCTGTCCCCCGTTCGGCTTCGGGGTCGAACGGCGCGTCACCGAGCACACGGTGGGCGTCACATCGGCGCGCATTCCGTACCAGGGCTTCAACTACACCTCCAGCGCGTACGACGAGTACGCGGGCGTGGCGACGCTCCGCCTGGCCCACTCTCTCCCCCCGTTCTTCGTCTCCCTGCCCGACAATCCGCGTGCCGGCATCGCCGGCGTCGAGATCCCCAACCAGGTCGGGTTGCTGGTGGTCGCCGCCGACGCCGCGTATGGACAGGCCGTGCTCGACGGGTCGCTCATGGCGATCCGGGAGTTCGCCCGCCACCGGGCGCTCGACCTGGCGATCGACGGCGACTCGTTGACGGCTGTGCAAGTGCCGCTCGACCCCCAGGCGCTACACGACTACTGCGAGGACATGGCGATGGTGGCCGCGACGATCAGCGGCAACGAGGCCCTGCGGCGGTTCGAGATCCCGCGCGAGCCCGGACTGGGCTTCTTCGGCTACCCGGGCGCGCTGTACGTCGAGCGCGACGACCGACTGCTTGCCGTAGGGCCCGCGACGAAGGGCGGCACCAACCATCGCGCCACCGGCGTGATCGCGATGGCGCCCGGCGAAGGGCTGCAGGCAGTCGCATTCACCCACTCGTACGAGACCACGAGCTACGACGGCACGACCACCACGACGCAGACCCACGCCGAGCACATCGTGTACGTGCGGCTGCCGTTCGCCTTCGGACACCTCGGTCTCGACTGGCGCGGCGCCGGCAAGCCGTTCATGATGTTCGCCCCCGAGTTCGAGAAGCACCATCAGTGCTACGCGGACGACCCCGCCTTCGGTGGCGACGTGCTCCGGCCGATGCTCGGCTGGCTCTCCCAGCTCGAGCCGCCGGCGTTCGCCGTGCAGGACTACGGCATGTGGTTCCTCCTGACCGCGCCCCCCACGCCGCAGCTCGCCCAGTGGTGCGAGACCTTCGCGTCCGAGTTCTTCGAGCGCGTCCCGGTGCCGGTCTGGCAGCGCCTCGGCTACCCCTCCAACCCGCTCACTCTCGACCTGCGCTGACCAGCGCGCACGCGAACGGGGACCGGCTCGTGAGCCGATCCCCGCGCGATCTCGTGCAGACCTACTCCCCGGGCTGACGGACGCCGACGGTGAGCAGCAGGTTCGCGTACAGCCTCTGATCGGCGGTGGCGACCACGCAGAAGACGTCGTCGGTCTTCGCGAGGTCGTAGAACCCGAACCTCGGCACCTCGTCGAACGGGATGCCGGGCAGCGAGGCCCGGTAGCCGTCATGGGCGGGGATGTGCGTCGGCGCATCCGGGCTGGGCACCGGGACCATGATCGCGGCCGCCTCGATGGGAATCGTCTGCTTGAGGACCTCAAGCACCTGGTCGACGGTGAGCAGCCCCGGAGCCAGGTTCAGGGCGATCCGCTCGGCCCGCGGCGAGACCCACACGGCGTGCGGGTAGTTGCCGTCAGCGAGGAGGATCTTGGCGCCGTGGCCGGCCGACGCCAGCACCCGCAGCAGCTCCGGATGGAGCATCGGTCCGTACAGCATCAGATCCCCTTCAGCACGTCACCGCAGAGGTGGACGTGCAGGCCCATCGCCTCGAACATGGCCGCCTTGGCCACGAGCGCCTTGTCCGCGGTGGCGGCATCCGGTGCGTACGCGACGTTGAGGTGGTTCGCCTTGTGGCGAGCCATCAGCTGGTCGCGGGAGACGCCGTGCAGGATCGCGTTCATGATCGGCCACTCGGGGTTGGTGGCGTTCAGGCGACGCTGTACCTCCGCCTCAGGCATCTCGATGCACGTGCCACGACCGAGGTCGACGTGCAGCTCGTTGTCCATGAGGAACACGCGGCTCCACACGATCTCGCCCGGCTTCGAGACGCCGGCCAGCGTGCCGCCGCCCAGTGGGAAGAAGTAGTACGACTGCCGGTAGCTGTGCGCGTTCTCGTACCCGCCGAGGTGCGACGCCGGCACCGAGCCGGAGATCTCTAGCACCCACACGAAGTCGCCGTCCCAGTCGTCGCCCCAGCGCACGTCGTGCAGGGTGGTCGCCGGGTCGAGGTCCATCGCCGTCCAGACGCGGTTCGTGATCAGCGCGTCGACCGCGACACCCTCGTCGACCTCGTTGAAGTGCGGCAGCGCCTTGCCCGCATAGAGCTCGTGGTGTCCGTCCCGGCTGTACACCGGCGGCCGGTCGACGTTGTTGAGCAGGCCCTCGGCCAGGTCCGACGCGGGGACGAGGTCCTTCAGCCCCTGCTGGTACTGGATGCCAACGACGTCGGCGCCGAAGTCGTGCGCGATGCGTACGGCAGCGATGTACATCTTGAACTGGCTCGCCAGCTGGTCGTCGGTGAGGCATTCCTTCCAGTCGCCGGCGTTGTCGACGTGGAAGGTCATGCCCTTCGCGTCCAGCCACCTCCGTACGGCGTCGGCCTCCTCGTCGGTGACCTTGTTCATCTCGGCCACCAGCGCCGACTGCGACAGGCGCTCCTTGTAGATGCCCGACGGGTTGATGAGCTCGTCGTCGAAGATCGCGTTGTACATGCCCATGCAGCCCTCGTCGAACACCGCGAGGATCGCCTTGTTGGTGCGCAGTTCCTCGGCGAGCGCCTGGCCGAGGGCCTTCTCGTCGGACTCCGGAAGCGCCGGCAGGTCCCGTACGTGCGACTGGTCGTGCACGATCTCGCCCGTCTCCAGCCAGATCTTGAGCTGCTCACGCGCCCAGTCGTCGGTGAAGTCCTTGCTCCACAGCGACGAGTGCTTGATCCCGGCCTTCGTCATCGAGCCCGTGAGGTTGAGCAGTCCGACCAGGCCCGGGAAGTCGCCGGCGAAGTTCGCCACGACGAGGATCGGACCGGTGTGGTCGCGCAGGCCCGCGAGCACGTGGTGGCTGTACTGCCACACGGCCTCGACGACCACCAGCGGCGCGTCGAGCGGGATCGTCGAGAAGACGTCCATGCCCTTGCGCTGGTTGTCGATGAAGCCGTGACCCGTCACAGGGTCGACGCCGTGGGCGCGGGTGACCGACCAGCCGAGGTCAGCCAGGGCTGCGGCGAACTCCGCCTCCACCTGCTGCTGCATCGCCCAGGTCTTCACGTTCGTGGTCAGACGCAGGTCGCCACTGGCCACCGTGTAGACCGTCTTGGGCTCCGCGACGGGCCGCTCTGCCACGGTCGGGAATGCGTACGTCATGGGTTCGTGCTCCTTACTTTCTGTTTCTTGTCTGCGCGTATCCCCGAGGGGGCCATCGCGAAGGCGTGCTGGTCGTGGGTGACGACGGTGGCGACGACCTCTCGCCGCGGATCTCCCGAGTAGCCCCGAATCCGCTCCAGGAGAAGCTCGGCGGCGCGCGTCCCGAGCTCACGGGCGGGCAGATGGGTGACGACGAGGCCCCGCGGGAGGTACAGGGTGAGCGGGAGCTCCCCCAACGACACCACACCGGTGTGAGTGAGGTCGCGTCCGACACCGAGGAGGTGACGTACGACGCCGACCGCCAGCTTGTTGTTCGCAGCGAAGATCGCGTCGGGCGGCTCGGGAAGAGCCAGCAGGTCCCGGGTGGCACTGTCGCCGCCGTCCACGGTGTAGGGGGCCCGAAGGCACAGCTCCTCGGGAGGCTGCGTGCCGTACTTGGCGGCCCACGCCTTCTTCCACCCCTCGACACGGAGGTCGGCGGTCATGACGTGATGGGGTCCTGAGATGCAGGCCACGCGCGAGAAGCCCATGGCGAACATCCGCTCGGCCGCGTCCTGGGCGCCGGCGACGTTGTCGGCCACGACGACGTCCACCTTGCTCTGCGGCGCGTCGCGGTCGATGGCGACGACGGGCACGCCTCGGGCGAGCGCCAACGAGTAGTCCGCTTCGACGCTCGTCGGAGCGACGATGATGCCGGCCACGTCGCCGATGGAGGCGGCCATCAGCTCGGCCTCGAGCGACGGGTCCTCGTCGGTGTTGCCGAGCATCACCGAGTAGCCGGCCGCGCGCGCGATGTCGGTGACACCCCTTGTCAGCGCGGTGAAGAAGGAGTTCTCGATGTCAGGGATGAGCACCGCGATGATCTGCGAGGAACCCATCCGGAGGCGCCGAGCGTTGCCGTTGGGTACGAATCCGAGAGCAGTCGCCGCCGCCCGTACGGCCTCGGCCTTCTCCGGCGACACCTTCGTCCCGTTGAACACCCGTGACACCGTTGCCGGGCTCACGCCCGCGCGCTCGGCGACGTCATAGATCGTCGTCATGTGCTCGCCCCCTGGAACCAGGGTGAGGCAGCGAGGTACGCCGCGACAAACCGTTCGCGGTGGTCTCGGTATTCGGCGGCTCGCGCCGACGGGAGCACTTCGCGCTCGACCGTCGACAGCGTGGGGGCGTCGCCGAACGAGAGGTTCCCGAGGCCGACCAGCCCGGTGATCGCCACGCCGAGACTCGTGGCGCCGGCGGTGACGGAACGACGGCGTACGGGCCGTTCCCAGACGTCGGCGAACAGCTGCAGCCAGCCGTCGCTGGCGGCTCCCCCACCGACCAGGTCGACGGGTTCGTCGGGGAGCACGAGCGGCTCCATGCACAGCGCCAGACCGAAGGCGACCCCCTCGAGCGTGGCCCGTACGAGCTCGGCGCGACCGTGGTGACGCCGCAGCCCGGCCATCACGCCGGTGGCCAGCGGGTTCCACCAGGGCGTGCGCTCACCGGTGAGGTACGGCAGGAAGAACAGGCCCGTCGACGCGGCCTCCGCGCCCAGCCCCTCCGCGACGAGGTCGGCGATGCTCGTTCCGGGGGCGATCGTGTCGCGGAGCCACTCGAGCGTGCCGGCACCGGCCTGGGTGGTCGCCGTCGGCACGTACAGGCCGGGCACCACGTGGGTCAGCGTGAACGAACGGCGTAGCGGGTCAAGGACGGGGGTACGGGTCGTGCGCGAGTACCACGCCGACGTGCCGAGACAGACGTAGCCGCTCTGATCCGGGGTGACGCAGCCTGCGCCCGCCGCGGCCATCGGGCCGTCGCCCCCACCGGCCACCACGCGGGTGGCGGTCGTGAGGCCGAGCTCGGACGCGGCGGCGCGCGTGAGCGGTCCGAGCACCCTGGTGCTGTCCACGACCAAGGGCATGAGGCGCGACTCGACGCCGCTGGCGGCGATCAGGCGGTCGGACCAGGTGTTCTGGGAGATGTCGTACATCGCCGTGGAGCTGGCGTCGGAGACGTCGGTCGCGATGATGCCCGTCAGGCGGGCGTTGACGTAGTCCTTGTGGCCGATGGCGCGGTACGCGCGGGCGACCACGGCGGGCTCGTGCCGCTGGAGCCACATGAGCTTGGGGAGGTTGTACGTGGCGGCGAGCCGATTGCCGGTCAGTCGGTAGCCGTCGTCATCACCGATCTTCGCCTCGAGCTCGGCCGCTTCGGCGGCGGCCCGCTGGTCGGCCCAGATCAGGGCCGGGCGGAGCGGGGACCCGGCGGCATCGACGAGCACGACGCACATCATCGTGCCGCCCACGCACATGCCCGTGACCTGCGACGGGTCGGTGCCCTTCGCGGCGAGCAGCTGGCGGGTCGAGTCGACGACCGCCGCCCACCAGTCCTCGGGGTTCTGCTCGACCTCGCCTGCCGTGCCGTACGTGGTGGCGTACGGCACGGTGGCCGAGGCGATCAGGGTTCCGTCGAGCGCGTGCAGTGACGCCTTGTCACCTGAGGTTCCCAGGTCATGGGCGATGAGCACGTCGGCCTCCGGAGGTTGGGGGTGGGGCGCTGGCGGAGCGCCCCACCGAGAGTGGTGTGATCAGTCGTACAGCACCGCAGCAATCTTGGCGTCGGTGATGTTGGTCTTGTCATACCAGTAGAAGCCGGTGTCGATCGTCTTCGGCAGGGTCTCCTTGTTGATCGCCTTGATGGCGGCCTTCACGGTCTCCTCGCCCATGCCCACAGGGTTCTGGGTGATGGCGCCGGCCATGAGACCGGAGGTGATGGCGTCCTTCTGAGCCTTGCCGGAGTCGAAGCCGACGATCACGAGACCGGTCTTCTTGGCCTCCTCGACACCCTTGACGACACCGATGGCCGAGCCCTCGTTGGAGCCGAAGATGCCCTTGAGGTCAGGGTTGGCCGCGATGATCGACTTGGTGATGTCCGCGGACTTGGCCTGGTCGCCGTCGCCGTACTGCGGATCGAGCAGCGTGACGTTCGGGCAGTTGGCCTTGATGCCGGCGATGAAGCCGTCACGACGGTCGGTGCCGGACTTCGACGTCTGGTCATGGACGACCAGAGCGACCTTGCCCGTGCCGCCGATGAGCGTGCACATGTGCTTGGCACCCTCAGCCGCAGCGGCCTTGTTGTCCGTCGACGCGGTGGTGACCGGGTAGTCGGAGTCCACGCCGGAGTCGAAGGCGACCATGGGGATGCCAGCCGACTTGATGGAGGCGATCGGGCCAGAGGCGGCCTTGCTGTCGAGAGCGGCGAAGGCGATGGCGTCGGGCTTCTTGGCGAGAGCGTTCTGCAGCATCGTGATCTGCGCCTCCACCTCCTTCTCGCTCGCGGGACCCTCGAACGTCACCTTGACGCCGTCCTTGGCGGCTTCCTGCTCGGCGCCCTTCTTCACGGCCTGCCAGAACTGGTGCTGGAAGCCCTTGGAGACGATGGCGATGTACTTCTGGCCGCCACCGGCAGCGGTGGTGCCTGCTGCACCGGACGAGGCTGCAGTGCCCGTGGAGCCCGTGGAACAGGCAGCCAGGGCCATCGATGCGGCGATCGCTGTCACCGCAAAGACCTTCGACGCTGAACGCATTGCTTTCCTTTCGTTGGGTGGTGCTGGTTCTTCGTGGGTTGGTCAGTGGACCCCACCGCGCCGGGTGCGCAGCTGGTCGGCGTACACGGCGAGCAGGATGACGATGCCGAGGATGACGTTCTGCCATTCCTGGGGCACCGAGATGATCTGCAGACCGTTGTTCAGGACGGCGATGATGAGCGCGCCGATGACGGTGCCGAGAATCGAGCCCTTGCCTCCGGACAACGACGTACCGCCGATGACGACGGCCGCGATGGCCTGGAGCTCGTACCCCGCGCCTGTGGCGGGCTGGGCCGATCCGAGGCGGGCCGAGATCATCACTCCGGCGAGACCTGTGAACAGGCCCGCGGCGGCGTAGATGATGACGAGCCACTTCTTGACGTTGACCCCGGACAGGGCCGTGGCCTCCTCGTTCGACCCGATCGCCAGGTCGTAGCGGCCGAGCAGCGTGCGGGTCAACAGGATCGTGGCGATCACCGCCGCGATCGCGAAGACGATGACGGCGTTGGGGAAGTTCCGCGGGAGCGGGACGCCGGCGAGGAAGTTGTCGTCGATGAGCGTGCCGGTCGAGATCTTCTGGTAGCCGGAGGCATCGTCGAAGTAGATGGGCGCCTTGTTCGAGACGACCAGCGCCAGACCCTGCGCGACGAGCATCATCGCCAGGGTCGCGATGAACGGCGGCAGCTTGAGGAATGCCACGTTGGAGCCGTTGACCGCGCCGAGTACGCCGCCGAACACGATCGCCATCGGCACACCGATGATCACCGGGATGTGCCAGGTGACGATGAACGTCGCCGACATGACGGCGCACAGCGCCATGCCTGTACCGACGGACAGGTCGATGCCGCCGGTGATGATGACCAGCGTGGCGCCCAGCGAGAGCAGTCCGACCACCACCGCGGAGAACAGGATGGCCGTGACGTTGCCGTACGTCGGGAAGATGTCCGGCTTCACGAGCGAGAACACGAGGAAGATGATGAGCAGTCCGCCGAAGGCCAGGAGCTGCTGCACCCGCTGACGCAGCGACTGGATCCGACTCTTGCCTGCCCCCTCGACGTCGACGACGGTCGGGGCCTGGGTGGTGTTGTTGGTCATCGCGCGTCCTCGTGGTCGTGGTCGGCAGGGTGAGTGGTCGGAAGGTCGGCGTCAGGATGGGTGGCCAGCGCCATGATCGACTCCTGGCTGGCATCGTCCGCGGAGAGAACACCGGTGACGCGGCCCTCCGCCATGACGACGACGCGGTGGCTCAGACGCAGCACTTCGGGCAGCTCGGAGCTGATCATGATGATCGACTTGCCTTCGGCGGCGAGTCGGTTGAGCAGGTGGTAGATCTCGTCCTTGGCACCGACGTCGATGCCTCGGGTCGGCTCGTCGAAGATCAGCACGTCGCAGTTCTTGACCAGCCAGCGGGCGATGACGACCTTCTGCTGGTTGCCACCCGACAGGTTCTTGGCGAGTTGCGCGACGGTCGGAGTCTTGATGCGGAGTGCGGTGCGCTGGGCGTCCGAGACCTTGCTGATCGCGCGGTCATCGACGAAGCCGAGGCGCGAGAACTTGTCGGCGATCGACGAGATCGCGATGTTGCTCGACACAGAGTGGCCGAGCATGAGCCCGTACCGCTTCCGGTCCTCCGACAGGTAGCCGATGCCGGCCTTCGCGGCGTCCGCGGCGTGGTGCGGGTTGATGACCTTGCCGCGGAGGGTGATGGTGCCCGACGCGCGGGGATCGGCGCCGACGACGGCCCGAGCGACCTCCGTACGGCCCGCGCCCATGAGCCCGGCGAAGCCGAGGATCTCGCCCTCGTGCAGCTCGAAGCTCACATCCTTGATGAGCTCCTTGGTCGACAGGTTCTGTACCGAGAGGAGCACCGGACGGTCGGCGCGTACGTTCTCGGGCCGGGCGCTGGTGTCGATCGCTCGGCCGACCATGCGGGAGATGACCTGGTCGATCGTGGCCGAGGCCATGTCCATCGTGTCGATGTACTGGCCATCGCGGATCACGGTCACCCGGTCGGCGATGCGCTTGAGCTCGGGCATGCGGTGCGAGATGTAGATGACGCCCGTCTCGGGGGTGATGAAGCGGCGGATGAGGTCGTGGAGGGTGTCGACCTCGGCGTCGTTCAGGGCGGCTGTGGGCTCATCCATGATGAGGACGCGCGCGTTGTACGACAGGGCCTTCGCGATCTCGACCATCTGCTGCTTGGCCACGGTGAGCGTGCCGACCGTTGCTCTGGGGTCCAGAGGGAGCCCGAGGCGGTCGAGCAGCTCCTGCGCCTTCGCGTCGAGGTCCTTCGGCTTGAGGAAGAAGCTCCCCGACAGCGGCTCGCGCCCGATGTAGATGTTCTGCGCGACTGTCAGGTCGGGCATCAGGTTGAACTCCTGGTGGATGATCGCCAGGCCGCGCTCCTGCGCCTCCTTGGGGTGCTTGGCGTTGAGGGGCATGCCCCCGAGCCAGAACTGCCCCTCCTCCATCGGGTAGATGCCCGTCAGGAGCTTCATCAGGGTCGACTTGCCGGCGCCGTTCTCGCCGACGAGGGCGAGCACCTCACCCTTGCGAAGGTCCAGACGCATCCCCGACAGCGCCTTCACGCCCGGGAACGTCTTGGTCACACCTTCGGCCTGCAGCAGCAGGTTCGGGTCGTGCGTCCCTGCCGCCTGGTCGATCGCTGGCTCTGGCACCGTTGCCTCCTCCCGGGCGACCTTGCCCGGCGCGAAATCGATTTCAGTGGAATCGATTTCAGATACTAGGAAGGTCCGTCGAGGGCTGTCAACACAATCGTCCGACGTGATCCGATCGTTATCTGTGGCAACCGCTCGCCTCGCGTGGGGCGCGGGGTCGGCCGTCCATGCCACACCCCATGCGTGATCGATGACGACCAGCGACCGGAGGCCGATCGTCTCTGAGGTGCGACCCCGCACCCCATCCGTCGACCCCACACCCCATGTGCGACGCCACACCCGATCGGTGGGGTGTGGCGTCGCAGTAGGGGTGTGGGGTTGCCAGAGGAGCGGGGATCAGTGCTGCGGTACGAGCTCCACCGTGCCCTGACGACGCGCGCGCTCGGCGGCGAACACCATGAGATGGCTGCGCAGACTCTCGTCGGCCCCGCTGCGGACCAGACCGGGATCGCCGGTGCGCAGGGCGGCTGCGAACGCCGTGATCAGTCCCCCGTCGCCTCCACCGTGACCACCGCTGGCTCCCGAGTCGGCCTCGATCTCCGTGTCGATGACGCGCCGCTCCCCCGTACGGAAGTCGTCGATCGTGATCACGCGCGAGTCTGTCGTGATCTCGCCGTGGCTGCCGAACAGCCTGGTGTTGCGCCCTCGCATCGTGGTGAAGGCCGTCATGGTGAACGTCGCGGTCAAGCCGCTCGCGAACTCCATCGCCACCACCTGGTGATCGACGACATCGTTGTCGCAGGCGTAGACGCATCGCCCGTACGGCCCGTGCTCGAGCGCCTCCATGACACCCGCGCGGGTCGGGTCCGAGGTGATGACCGAGATCGGCCACTCGATCGCGCCGCGTTCCAGGGCTCCCAGATAGATGCGGGAGGCGCTGTACGGGCAGGACTGCTCGATGTGGCTCGGGCACTGCAGGCAGCGATCGGCGGCGCCTGCCGGCTGGTTGGCCCGCGTGAAGTGGGACAGCGAGCCGAAGCTCGAGATCCGTACGCACGGGGACCCGGCGATCATGAGCAGCCAGTCGAGGTCGTGACAGGACTTGGCGAGCAGCATCGGGCTCGACTCAGCCTCGTTGCGCCACGACCCGCGGACGAACGAGTGGGCATCGTGCCACCAGCCCACGGGTTCGAGGTGCTCGATGCTGTGGACCGTACCGATCGCACCCTCGGCGAGCAGCCTCCGCAGCGCGACCGTATGCGGCGTGTAGCGCAGCACGTGGCAGACCGCCAGGAAGACGCCTGCCTCGTCGGCCGCCTCGATCACCTGGCGGGTCTCTGCCTCGGTGGGCGCGATCGGCTTCTCGAGCAGCACGTGGTAGCCCTTGGCGATGGCTGCCAGGGCCGCGGCGACGTGGTCCGAATCCTGCGTGGCGACGATGACAGCGTCCGCCATCCGGTCCTGCCCCAGCGCGGTGGCCCAGTCGGGGAAGGCGCGGTCGGCCGGCAGCCCGTGCCGAGTCGCGAAGGCGGCGCGGCGGCCAGGGTCGAGCTCGGCGATCCCGACGACCTCACCCTCGTCGGGATGCTCGGCGAGGTGCCCGGCGTAGATGGTGCCCCGCGAGCCGGCCCCCAGGACCAGGAACGTGGGGCGGGCGACCGGCTGGAGCTCAGGCGACATCCCAGGGCTCCCCTACCGCCGGCCGGGTGAGCGACGTCACAGTGAGCTCGGGGACGCGGCTGGCGATGAGGTTCCGCCCCCGGTCGCTCAGCAACCCGTCGTGGATGAGGAATCCCTGTTGCGCACCCACGGCTCGTACGAAGTCGATCGTCTCCCCCATCGCCGCCCACGGTCCGTAGGCAGGAATGGCCACCACGTCCGTGCCCTGCGGCACCGCGGCGAGGCTGTCGCCGGGGTGGAACAGGGTGGGCTCTCCGGAGGCGGAGATGACGATGCCCACGTTGCCGATGCGCGGGATGTCGCGGTGGATGACCGCGTGGAGGCCGCCAACCGCCGAGATGGTGACTCCACCGAACTCGACGGACGCGTCCGCGGCAAGGGCCGTGGCGCCCTCCAGGGGTACGGCTGACAGGACGTGGGGCTCCACGTAGACCCGGGCCCCGGGATTCGCCGCGAGCAGCGCCGGGACCTCCTCGGGGTCGATGTGGTCGGCGTGCTGATGAGTGACGATGACCGCGTCGAGATCCGTCAGGCCGTGCCACTCGGTGGAGAAGTTGCCGGGATCCAGCAGCAGGCGCCTGTTGGCCACCTCGACGAGGACGGCCGCGTGGCCGAGATGAGTGATCCGCATGGGGTCACACTGCCACGCCTTCCCATGAACCAGCCATGTGATCAGGGAAGTCGCTGGCTGCGTTGCTGGACCGATGCATAGATGCTTGTCACGACAGTGCCGTCCAGCCATGCCGTGAGCCGTGCGGCTTCGCTGGCCAGGACGCGTTCCGCGTCAGCGTCGAGCGGGCTCCGGGTCACGACTCGCACGACGCCGTCTGGATCCTGCACCCAGCAGCCGACGATTCGACCGTTCCACCACGCGGTCGTCCCGGCGTTGCCGTTGGTGTCGAAGAGGTACGGGCGGTCCACCGGGTCGAGGTAGAACCCGCGCTCCTTCCACCCCATCGTGGTGGGGTCGAGGGCGGGCAGGAGGGCGGCCCACGGCTCCAGGTCCGGCTCGTCGATCTCGTCGCCGGGAAGCACCCAGCCCGACGAGCCGCCCTCGAGACGGACCTCCACGGCCGCGAGTTGACCGAGCGCCGCGCGTACAGCCGCCTTCGTCCCGCCCAACCACCACACGATGTCGTCGACGGTGCCGGGTCCGAATCGCTCCAGCCACCGCCGTACGAGCTCGGCGTAGCCCTCGTCTGCGGTCGTCGGGGTGACAGACCCCCCGAGCCACTCGGCCTGCAGCGCCCACCGAGGACGCGGGTTGCGCCAGTCGCCCACGGCGTCCGCCCTCGTCACGACGCCCTCCAGCCCGAGCAGCCCCAGAACCCAGGGGGCGACCTGCACAGCCTGTCCCCACCTGCCGGAACCCACGTCGACCCGGAAGTCGAGCTCGGGAACCTCAGCACGGAGCTCGCTCGTGGAGAGCTGACCCCCGGCCAGTGCTTCCCGCACCCTCGCGCGCGCGTGGTCGAGCCAGGCCACGGGGTCGTCGCCACGGGCCGCCACCGCGGTCTCGATCCGGCGCCGCAGGGCGTCGCCGACGCGTGGCGCGGCGCTGCCGAGAGCAGCAGGCAGCAGGTCCCGCGGGAACGCGAACAAGGTGCGCCGCATGGCCAGCTGCTTGACCAGCGCGCGGTCCTGGTAGAGGCACCTGTCCACGTCGGCGACCGACACACCCTCGGTGCGGGCGGCGACGGCCAGGTGGACCGAGGGCGCCTCGGTCGCGTGGAACACCACCACGGCGCGGGCCGCGTCGACGACATCGCGACGTCGACAAGGCGCGGCGAGCGCATGGCGCCGACCCAGACGCACCCGTCGTTGGGCGTCGGAGATCGTCACCTGAGCCATGGCGTCAGCCTGCCATCGACCTCAGACAGTCAGGCCTTCTTCTTGCGGCGGCTGTCCCAGCGCGCGAACCCGGCGGCAGCCGCGGCCTCCTCGGTCTCGAACCACACCTCGGCCTTCGTCCGCGTGAAGTACGGGCTCGCGAGCGCGTGGTAGAGCCCGGAGCCCGCGTTGCCTTTGATCGTCCAGCCGTCGGGGCCGGACCCGTCGGGACCGGGAGCCGCCGAGCCCGGCCCGTACGGACCCTCCGGCACGCTCACCGCCGCCATCGGCTCGTCGACGCCGGGAAGCGCCGGGGAGTCCTCCTCGGCTGCCGCCAGCGCCGCTCCCGCCACCTCGACGCTCTCCACCGACGACTCCTCGGTGGACACATCCTCGGTGGCCTCCTCTGGCGCGCCGCCCGTCGCCGACCCCACGTCCGCCACCGGGGCAGCGGTCGGCTTCGGTTCCGCGCCCGCCTCGTACACCGGCACCCTGCGATGGGCCTTCCGCACCGACCAGAGCCACGTCGCGACCCCACCCAGGATCGCCGACAGCGCCATCAGGAACCAGTTCATCGCCCGGCCTCCTCGGCGAGGTCGGCGAAGGCCTCGTCGGCGTCCTTCGCCTCGATCGTCGACCGCAGCACGAGCCGTACCACGGCCGCGCCGACGACGAACGCCAGCAGGTACCACAGGAAGTTCACCAGGAAGTCCATCGTCCGCCTCGCTGTTAGGAAATGACGATCTCGACGCGGCGGTTGGCCGCGCGTCCAGCGTCGGTGGTGTTGTCGCCGACCGGGTTGGCCGAGCCGAACCCCTTCGCCGTGATCTGGTTGGAGACGCCCGCTGCGACCAGCGCGTCCCGTACGGCCGTGGCTCGCGCCTGGCTCAGTGGCAGGCTCGTCGAGTCATCGCCCTGGTTGTCGGTGTAGCCGTTGAGGGCGATCTTCGCGGTGGCGCATGCCTTGACCAGCGACGCCACCTGCACGATGGCGGCCTTCGACGCGTCGGTGAGTTCAGTCGAGTCCGGGCTGAACTCCACCTTGTGGCCCTGCAGGTACGGGGCGATCTGGCTGACGAGGCCTGCGCAGCCGACCGGCTGCGCCACGGTGATCGAGCTGGCGATGGTGTACGTGGGGAACGCATCCTGGACGGCCTTCTCCGCGGCCGCCTTCGACGCCTCATCGACGGCCGCACCCGTCAGGGTCAGCGTCGACCCCGTGGCCTTGATGGCGAAGTCGGTGACGCTGGCGGTGACTGCTCCGAGGGCGGCAGCCTGCGCGACCGTCGCGCCCACCGCGCCCGCGACGACGGTGGTCTTGTCGACGACCACGAGTCCGGTCCCCGCCGCCGTCTTGAACGCCTGTACGACCGCGAGGCGTGTCGCCTCGTCGGGGTAGGCGCCCGTGATCGTCACGGTGCTCCCCGTGCGGAGGAGTCCGTGCTCGCTCGTCGGAGCCGACGGGCTCGCGGAGGTAGCTGCCGCGGACGTCGCGACTGCAGGGGAGGCGACGCCCCCGGTCGTCACCACCGTCTGGGCTGCAGTGTTCGCGGGTGAGATCGCCCCGCCGATCAGGGCGAGGACGGCCGGCACACCGACCAGCGCCGCCCACCACCACCCACCGAGTGGCCGGCGGTAGCGGCGGGACTCGTCCGAGTAGCCCACGATCCGAGCGTCGGTTGAATTTTCGGCCACTGCCGACGGGTCATCGAGATCGTCCATCACGCGTCCTCCGAGGGGTCTTGCGCACACGCTATTGCCCCCGAGGTGCACCCGTCCCAGACGGCGGAGGCCGAGACTCAGGCCGACGCCAGGATGGTTCCGAGCACCCGACCCGCCTGTACGGAGTCGTCTCGGGTCACGTCGAGATGGGTGACGGCCCGTACGTGGTGGGCCCCGACCGCGGACACGGCCACACCCGCGTCGCGAGCTGCGGCGACGACGGCGGCAGCTGGTCGCGCGCCGGTCTCCATAACGACGATGTTGGTCTCGACATCGCTCACGCGCACCGCATCGGGAGCCGACTCGCCCACTGCCGCGGCGAACGCCCGCGCCGCGTCGTGGTCGTCGGCGAGACGCTCGATGTGGTGGTCCAGCGCGTACAGACCAGCAGCAGCGAGGATGCCCGCCTGGCGCCACCCGCCCCCCAGCCGCTTGCGCTGGATACGGGCGCGAGCGATCCGGTCGGCTGAGCCCACCAGCACCGACCCGACGGGAGCCCCCAGCCCCTTGGAGAGACAGAGCGAGACCGTGTCCGCGTACGACCCGTACTCGGCGAACGACGTACCGGTCGCCACGTGGGCGTTGGCCAGCCGCGCGCCGTCGAGGTGGATCGCGACACCGACCTCGGTGCAGCGAGCCCTCAGCTCGGCCAACGCATCGGTCGACTGGACGGTGCCGCCGCCGAAGTTGTGCGTGTTCTCCACCTCGACGACCGAGGTCTCGGTGAGGAACGGGCCCGTACCGATCGAGAGCATCTCGGTGACCCTGTCGGGGTCGAGCCGACCTCGTACAGACCCGAACGTTCGCGTCGTCACCCCATGCAGGGAGGCGTGCGCGGCCATCTCAGCCCGCACGATGTGAGCCTGTACGTCGCACAGCACCTCGGTGCCGGGCGTGGCCAACAGCCAGATCCCCAGCAGGTTGCACATGCTGCCCGTGGGGCAGAACAGGCCGGCCTCGTGGCCGAGCAGCTCGGCGACGCGCCGCTCGAGCGCCAGGATCGTCGGGTCCTCGCCGTAGACGTCGTCCCCGACCTCGGCGTCGGCCATGGCCGCACGCATACCGGGCGTCGGACGCGTCAGCGTGTCACTGCGCAGATCGATCATGGTGGGCCCTCGCCTCTAGAAGTCCATCGGAGAGAACGCGGGCGCGGCATTGCGGCGCCGCAGGGCGTTCGCGCCGAGCCGGTCGGCGACCAGGAAGGCCAGCTCGAGCGACTGCTGGCGGTTCAGACGCGGGTCGCACACCGTCTCGTACCTGTCGGCCAGCTGCGCCTCGCTGACATCGATCGCCCCGCCCACGCACTCGGTGACGTCGTCGCCGGTAAGCTCGAAGTGCACGCCTCCCGGCCAGGTCCCGAGATCCTCGTGCACATCGAAGAAGCCGTTGAGCTCCGAGACCACGTCGTCGAACGACCGCGTCTTGTAGCCCGTGGACGACGAGTACGTGTTGCCGTGCATCGGGTCGCAGATCCATGCCACCTGGTGCTCGCTCGCGGTCACCGCCTCGATGATCGGCGGCAGCGCGTCGCGCACCTTGTCCTTGCCCATGCGCGTGATGAACGTCAGCCGACCCGGCTCGTGGTCGGGGTTCAGCTTGTCCGCCAAGGCCAGCGCCGTGGCCGGAGACGTCCCCGGGCCGAGCTTCACGCCGATCGGGTTCCGGAGCCTGCGGATGAGCTCGACGTGGGCGCCGTCGAGGTCGCGCGTGCGCTCGCCGATCCAGATGAAGTGGCCGCCGACGTCGTACGGGAGGCCCGTGCGCGAGTCGATGCGCGTGAGCGCGTGCTCGTAGTCGAGCAGCAGCGCCTCGTGGCTGGCGTAGAAGTCGACCGTGCTGATGGCCGAGTCCTGGACGCCGCACGCGACCATGAACGCCAGCGCGCGGTCGATCTCGTCGGTGAGGGCCTCGTAGCGCGCGGACACGTTGAGGTTCCGGACGAAGTCGGCGTTCCACGAGTGCATGCTGCGCAGGTCGGCGAACCCGCCCTTGACGAAGGCGCGGACAAGGTTGAGCGTCGCGGCGGACGCGTTGTACACGCCCAGCAGCCGCTCGGGGTCCGGCTCTCGGGACTCGGGGGTGAAGTCGTAGCCGTTGACGGCGTCACCGCGGTACGCGGGCAGCTCGATCCCGTCCCGTACCTCCATGTCGGACGAGCGGGGCTTGGCGAACTGTCCGGCGATCCGGCCGATCTTCACCACGGGCACCTGGGCGGCGTACGTCATGACCACGGCCATGCTCAGCAGCACGCGCAGTCGGCCACGGATCGAGGCGGCGTTGACCCCGTCGAAGGTCTCGGCGCAGTCGCCGCCCTGGAGGATGAAGGCCCTGCCCGCCGCGACGTCGGCGATCTGCCCGCGGAGCTCGTCGCACTCGCCGGCGAACACCAGCGGCGGCAGCTTGCGGAGCGACCCGACGACCTTGGCGAGATGGGCCTGATCCCGATAGACGGGCTGCTGGGCCCACTTGAGGGCGTGCAACGCGTCGAGGGAAGGGATCTGGTCGGTCACGGTCGCTCAGGCTACCCGCCCGCGACGCTCACTGCTGGGGGCTAACCGCACAGCGAGCACTCAGCCCTGCGCGTCGCCCGAGTAGCCCTGCTCGATCGCGTACAGCGTGAGCTCGACGCGGTTGTGCAGCTGCAGCTTGCGGAGCACGTTCTGCACGTGGTTCTGCACGGTGCGGTGCGAGACGTACAGCTCGTCGGCGATCTCCCGGTACGCCATGCCCTTCGCCACCCGCCGCAGCACCTCGGTCTCGCGCGTGGTGAGGATCGGGCCCGAGTCGTTGTGCTTGGCCGCGTCGGACACCATGCGCCGGAACTCGCCCAGCACCAGACCCGCGAGGCCGGGGGTGAAGACCGCGTCGCCGTCCGCCGTACGCCGGACGCCCTCGAGCAGCTCCTCCGGTGTGGCCGACTTCACGAGGTAGCCCTTCGCGCCGGCCTTGATCGCCCGCAGCACGTCGTCGCGCTCCCCCGACGCGGAGATCACGAGCACGTGCATCTCCGGGAACTCCTTCAGCAGGATCTCCGTACAGGTCGCGCCGTCGGGGTCCGGGATCTGCAGGTCCATCACCATGACCTCGGGTCGGGTCGCGCGGGCCCGCCGCAGCGCCTCGTCGCCCGTAGAGGCGGTCGCGACGATCCGGAAGCCGTGGGCCTCGAGGTCTCCCGAGAGCGCATCGATCCACATCGGGTGGTCGTCGACCAGCATCACCCTCGGGCCGTCCGTGTCCGTCATGCGAACCCCTCGTCTCGACTATTGACTACTCGACAGGAATCCGGAGCTCCCAGTCAACTCCACGCCCCGGCGCGGCGCGCACCCTTGCCTGGCCGCCGAGGTCGCGGATCCGTCCCAGCACCGAGTCCCGTACACCCACGTGGCCGCGTTCTCCCGCCTTCGTGAGGTCGTCGGGATGAGCGCCGCGGCCGTTGTCGCGCACGGAGATGATCAGTTCGCGCCCCTCGTGCTCCAGCAGGACCCACGCCCTCGCCTCCGGACCCGCGTGCTTGGAGACGTTGGTGAGGATCTCGGTGACGACGGCGTCGATCTCGAGCGCCTGGTGGCTGGACACGATGACGCGCTCCGCCATGGCCGACACCGTGATGGTGCTGCTCTCGTGACGGTCCAGCATCGCCGTGATGTCCACCTCGTCGTTCTTCGGAAGCACCACGTCGCGGTCCTGCAGCATGACCCGCAGCCGACTCTCCTGCTCGCGCGCGAGCGACGCCAACGTCACGCCGCGCGGACCGAGCCCCGGCCCTTCGCGCTCCATCAGGGCGAGAACCTGGAGTACGCCGTCGTGCACGATCCGGTTGAGCCGCTCCCGCTCGCCCACCGAGGCCGTCTGCGCGAACGCGCGGTCGCGCTCCTCCATCGACCCGAGCAGCAGATTGCCCAACACGCCGATGCCCGCGCCGAGCAGCGCGTACACCACCACCCAGCTCCACAGGATCGGCGCGAACCCCGGCGTGACGACCTCGAGGATCCCGCCCACCAACGCGCCGGCGATGGCCCCGCGGAAGGCGCCCTCGGCCGTGGCGACGGCCAGTGGAGCACAGATCGCCCAGTAAACGGGCAGCGCGAGGTAGTCACGCGTGAACAGACCGGCGCCCAGGATGGGGCTCGACAGGCCCATCAGGACCAGCGCCACCACGATGTCGGCCACGAGGAAGCTCCGGCGACGAGGAGCGGGTCGGGAGTACGAGACGGCGGCCAGGGCGGTCCAGGTCACCATCCAGATCATGGCTCCGACGAGGAGCCCGGGATGCGCGACCTCCTTCCAGCGCACCGCGTTCACCGCGAGCGCATGGAGACACAACGAGATCCGCAGCCAGCTGAGCACTCGGAGCAGGGGCCACAGCAGGAGCTGCGAGGCGGGTGATTCCCTCCCCGTGGTGCATGTGACCCGCGGGGGCATCAGGCGGCCGTCTCGTCCGGCAGTTGCCTGGCGCGACCCGAGTTGCTGTAGACGGGGACGTACTCCTGTCCGGTCAGCTCTCCGATCGCCGCCATCACCTGGTCGGTGACCTGCCGGTACACCGCGCCGTCGCTCTCGCCGAAGTGCTCGGAGAAGTCCAGGGGGGCACCGATGCGGATGCCGGGCCGCTTCATCACGGGGATGCCGAACAGACCAGGCTGGAACTGCGTGCCCACGAAACCGACCGGCACCACCGGCACCCGGGCGCCGAGCGCGAGCCGCGCCACGCCCGTACGACCTCGGTAGAGGCGGCCGTCGTGCGACCTCGTCCCTTCGGGGAAGATGCCGACGACACCACCGTCGGTCAGCACGTCGTAGATCGGACGGAGCCCGTCGGCGCTCGCACGACCGCCGGAACGGTCCATGGGCACCTGGCCGACGGCGCGAAGGAACCAGCCGACAACTCGCCCGAAGCCCTTCTGGTGGAACAGCTCGGCCTTCGCGGGGAACGTCATCCGGCGCGTGATCATCGCCGGCAGCAGGAACGTGTCACCTGCGGACAGGTGGTTGCCCGCCAGCACGACACCCCCTGTTGCGGGGATGTTCTCCTCGCCCTCCACCCATGGCCGGAACACCACCAGGCACACGGGACGGAAGAGCGCGTACTTGAACAGCGTGTACAGCAAAGCCATGACCCTTTCGACTCTTCGGGCACTGTAGCGGCACGCGCCCCCCTCAGGCGGATGTGGCGCCTAGCATGGCGTCGTGACCACCACATCGGGCATCCTCGACGGCGCGGAGCCGTTCTCCGGCGGAAGCGGACGGCAAGGGGTACTTCTCGTCCACGGCTTCACCGGTTCCCCTCGTTCCCTGCGGCCCTGGGCCGAGGACCTCGCAGCCCGCGGCTATCGCGTGGAGCTTCCCCTGCTGCCCGGCCATGGCACCCGCTGGGAGGACATGGAGGGCACCGACTGGACCGACTGGTACGGCGCCGTGGAGGCTGCCTTCGACGCCCTCGCGGCCGAGACCGACTCGGTCGCGGTGTGCGCGCTCTCGATGGGGGGCTCGCTCGCGTTGGAGCTGGCGGCCCACCGTCCCGTTTCGGCGCTCGTGCTCGTCAACCCGTCAGTGGGCACCAAAGACCCCCGCTTCCTCGTGCTGCCGGTGCTGGCACGGGTTCTCCGCTCGATCCCGGCGATCGGCGACGACATCGCCATGCCCGGCGTCGAGGAGGGGGCGTACGCGCGGACGCCGCTCAAGGGCGTCGTGTCACTGACCCGGTTGTGGCGGACCGTGCGCGGCCACCTCGCTCAGGTGACCGCGCCGACGCTGATCTTCCGCTCGCGCACCGACCATGTCGTCGACCCGTCGTCGGCAGCCCTCATCATCCGCGACCTCGGCTCCCACGAGGTGCAGGAAGTCATGCTCGAGAAGAGCTACCACGTGGCGACGCTGGACTACGACGCGCCAGTGATCTTCGCCGGCTGCGCCGAGTTCCTGGCCTCTCGGGTGCGATGAGCGACGACGTCGACGACCAGTTCAGAGACATCGTCTCGCGCCAACTGGCCGACCTCGACGCCGCGGACATCGACGAGAGCACGTTCGCCGAGACCGAGCCCGACCCCGTGCTGCCCCCTCCGCCGACCAGGACGGTGTACGAGCTGACGGCACCGCGATCCTGGGCGCCACCACCCGAAGACGATGACTTCGTGCCACCACCACCGCTGCCCCCCGCCCGGTCGCCGTCGACGGTCGCCTGGATGGGCATCCTCACGGTGGTCGCCGGGATCGTCATCCTCGTCGGGGTCGTCCTGGGCCGCCTCTCGAGCTGGTGGGGGACGCCCGTCGGGCTCCTGTCGGTGTGCGCCGGGGTGGTCGTGCTGTTCACACGGCTCCCGAAGAACCACGGGCCCGACAACGGCGCGCGGGTCTAGTGCATCGAGGGCTTCCGGACGCAGGGCACCAGCTACTCGACTGTGTCGCGTAGCCGCCGACGGATCGCGGCCCGGACCTTCGTTCGCTTCCACGGCCAGAACACCGACATCAGCCCCGGCGGCTCCGACATCGCATGCCGTGCGAGGTCGGCCGCACCGATGAGTCCCGCATCGTTGCGGAAGTGGGCCAGCGCGATCCTGGCGACCGGCCGATAGCCGCGTCCGGTGAGAGAGCGCCCGTACGCGTCGATCGCCGGCTTGAGGAGCAGTCCCCCGGCCTCGCTCACGCCTCCCCCGACGACGAACAGCTCAGGGTCGAGCGCGGCGGCGAGGTTCGCCATGCCGCGGCCCAACCAGGCGCCGACATCGGCCAGGAGTTCCACCGCGGGACGGTCGCCGGCCAGGGCCAGGGCCGTCACGTCGGGTCCGGTGATGCCGTCAGGTCCGGCGGCCCCGGCGAGGGCCATCGCCTGCGGCGCCCCAGACGAGATCAGGCTGTTCGCCTCCCGGACGAGCGCGTTGCCGGACGCGTACTGCTCCCAGCACCCTCTGTTGCCGCACGCGCACCGCTCCCCGTCGGGCACGACCGTCATATGGCCCCACTCGCCGGCCATGCCGTAGGTGCCGCGGAAGACGCGACCGTCGACCACCAAAGCCCCGCCGATGCCTGTGCCGAGTGTGATGCAGACCATCACCCGGGCGCCGCGGCCGGCGCCGAAGCGGTACTCGGCCCAGGCCGCCGCGTTCGCGTCGTTGTCGACGATGACCGGGAGGTCGATGCGCCCACGAAGGCTGTCCCGCAGCGGCTCATTGCGCCAGGCGAGGTGCGGCGAGAAGCGGACCAGGGCCTGCTCGGAGTCGACCCAGCCTGCGGCGCCGATGCCGACGGCGCCCACCGCGTAGGTGCTGCGGAGTTGGCCGACGACGTCGACGATCGCGTCCTCGACGCTGCCAGGACTCGAGGTCGGCGACGGCACGGTGACCCGTTCGAGGACCTCGCCCGAGCGTGTCACGACGCCGGCGGCCACCTTTGTGCCACCGATGTCGACCCCGATGCTGAGCATGCGCCACCCCCCGGTGTCCTGGTTCGGTGACGCCACTGTAGCGACGGTGGGGCCGGCCTCAGATGGGTGTCGTGAGCATGTCGCGGAACCTGTGAGCGACCTGCTCGGAACCGACGAGCTCGGCCACGTGCGCGCGTCCCGCCACGCCTGCTGCCCTTGCCGCGTCGGGATCGCCGAGCCATCTGACGATGGCCGCGGCCAGCTGTGCGGGATCCTCGGCGTCGACGATCGAGCCCGTGACGCCATCGATGACGGTGTCGGGCGCGCCGCCCGAGGAGCCGACGACCACGGGCAGCCCGCAGGCTGCCGCCTCGCACGTGACCACGCCCAGCCCCTCCGCGTACAGCCCTCCCAACCGGGTCCGTACAGGCGAGACGAAGACGCTGCCCCCGGCCAGGAAGCCGGGCATCTCGTGGTGCTGTCGAGCGCCCAGGATCTCCACGCTGGGGAGCCGCGATGCCTGTCGGCGCAAGGACGCGTCCTGCGGGCCGTCGCCAGCGATCCGCAGCCGCGCGTCGGGCATGGCCTCGACGACGCGCGGCCAGGCGGCGAGGAGCCGATCCAGGCCCTTCTGGGGTACGAAGCGGGCGGCGGCCAGCACCGTACGGGCGACCGGGTCGGTGGCGGGCGTGAACGCGCTGAGGTCGACGGGGGGTGGCAGCAGAACGAGCTTCGAGCGGTCGACGGGCCTCAGCGCGTCGGCGATGTACAGGCGGGTGTAGGCGGAGATGACCCCGAGCGCATCGACCTCCTGCCCGATCCGGCGCAAGGCCTGGCGTGCGCCGGGGACGCGCGACCACCAGACCTCGTGGCCGTGGGTGAGGGCCACGATGCGGGAGGCCCCTGCGGCCCGCAGGCGGGGGGCCAGCAACGCCAGCGGGGCGGCGGCGCCGAAGACGACCGAGGACGCCCCGTACTCGCTCATCAGGGCCGACGCCCGACGCCCCATGGCCGGGGTGGGCAGCAGCGGGCCGGGTAGGCGATGTACGGGGAAGGCCAAGGAAGCGTCGTACGCGCGGGTGGCTGCCTGATCGACCTCGGTGCGCGTGACGACGACGACGCGGTCATCAACGAACCGGCAGACGTGGCGGACGAAGGTCTCGATCCCACCGACGCGGGGAGGGAAGTCGTTGGTGACGACCAGCGTCGTCATGTGCCCGACCTCGGGTCAGGCGACGCGGCGCCCGCCCATGAACGGCATTGACGTCACGGACGCCGTGGTGACACCGGTTCGCGGGTTGGAGGCGTGGACGATCATGCCGTTGCCGATGTAGATGCCGACGTGGCTGATGCCGGAGTAGTAGAACACCAGGTCGCCGGGGGCGAGGTTCGCCAGGCTGACCGGGGTGCCGACACCGAACTGGGCGCCCGACGTGCGGGGAAGACCGATGCCGGCCTGTGCGTAAGCGGCGCTGGTGAGGCCGGAGCAGTCGTACGAGTTGGGGCCGGTGCCGCCACGTACGTAGGGCTTGCCGACCTGCGACAGCGCGAAGTTCAACGCGATGCGCGCACGGTCACTGCCGCCGGTCGCCGGCGCGCTCGCCGTCGTCGTGGTGCGTGCCGCGCTGCGGGAGGTGTCTGTCTGCGTGGCCTGCTGGGCAGCGGCTGCACGAGCGGCCGCCAGCTCCTTGCGCTGCTGTTCGGTGAGCCGATCGAGAACGGCCTGCGCCGCGTCGACCTTGGCGTCCGACTGCTTCTTCAGGTCGGCGAGGCTAGCTTCCTCGGCAGAGATCTGCTTCGTCTGCGCCTCTGCCGACTGCTGAAGATCGGCCAGGTCGGCGACGGCGCTCTGGTAGTCCTGGAGCAGCGCGGAGGTGTTGTCGTTGGCCTTCTTGATGGTCGACAGCCCACTGAGGAACGCCTGTACGTCGTCGGTGACGAGCAGCTGGGTCGTGGTGTCGATGCCGCTGGAGCGGTACTGCTGCAGCGCGATCTGGCTGACCTGCGACTTCAGGGAGGCGACCTTGGCCACCTGCGTGGTCGAGTCGGTCCGCGCCTGGTCAAGGGTCTTCTGGCTCGCCTGGAGCTTCGTCTGCACCTCGGTGTACTGCGCGTCGATCTCCGACTGCTGCTGCTCGAGCTGCTCGAGCTGGGCCTTCGCGCCGTCAACGGTGGTGGGGTCAGCGTGCGCAACACCCGGACCAGCGAAGATCATGGCCCCGGCGAGGACCGCGGTCATCAGACCGAGCCCTGCCTTACGCAGCAGTCCACTCACGCGCTTCCACCTCCGGTTCCTGGCCCCAAGCCTGAGAAGAATCTAAACGACTTCCTCAGGGTTTCCAAGTCCATCGGCGCGAATACTGCGGACGTTGTCACTTTCGTGAAAGGCTAACTGCGCCCTCACTAGGCAGGATGCCCGCCGGATCGCGCTACCGGATGCTGAGATTCGCTGAGGCTCGCCTCAGCCGTACAGACGGTAGAGCTCGTCACCCGGCGCCCTCCGAGGCGGCGAGGACGGCTTCGGAACGAGCCGCAGCGGTGGCACGAGCCCCGACGCGGCCAGCGCGCCGATCGCCGCCTGCTCGGCCTCGTCGAAGCTCAGCGCGTCGTCAGGAACCCCGAGGATCGCGGAGACGATGCAGTCGGAGCACGCGAGTCCCCGAACGGCGCATGTGTCGCAGTCGATGCACAACTTGGTCATGGCCTCACGGTGACAGGGGGCACTGACAGTTTCCGCACGCCGATCTACAGGACGTCGATCTGGACTCTTCTCGGACAGGCGTACGAAAACTGTCGGCCCGCCGTGCAACGCTGCAGAACATGTCGATCCAGCCCGTCCTCGTGGAGTCGGGGACCCACCTGTCAGAGGTGTCGTTCTGCGTGGTCGACCTCGAGACCACCGGCGGCGCCGAGGACAGCCGGATCACGGAGTTCGGCGCCGTACGGGTGCGAGGCGGCGAGGTCACCGGCGAGCTCTCGACGCTCGTGAACCCGCACACCCACATCCCCGCAGCCATCGCCGTGCTCACCGGCATCACCAACTCGATGGTGGCCGGCGCGCCGCGGCTGGCGGACGTGCTGCCGCAGTTCCTGGAGTTCGCCGCGGGCAGCGTGATCGTGGCTCACAACGCCCGCTTCGACGTCGGGTTCCTCAAGCGGGGCTGCGCCGAGCTCGGCTACGCCTGGCCCTCTCCCCCGGTGGTCGACACGGTCGGGCTGGCGCGCAGCGTGATGATGCGCGACGAGGTGCCCAACCACAAGCTGTCCACGCTCGCGCGCCACTTCCACGCCTCGGTGGAGCCGAACCACCGCGCGCTGTCCGACGCGCGCGCCACCGTCGATGTCCTCCACGGCCTCATCGAGAGGGTCGGCAGCCTTGGTGTGCACACACTGGAGGACCTCCTCGAATGCACCCGCAAGGTCCACCCGGCGCGTCGGGCCCGCCGCACGTGGGCGCAAGGGGTCCCCGAGAAGCCGGGCGTGTACTGCTTCGTGACGGAACGCCCAGACGGCGACGCCGTCCGCAAGGAGGTGCTGTACGTCGGCACGTCGAAGAACCTCCGGCAGCGGGTGCGGTCATACTTCACGGCCGCCGAGACTCGGCCGCGCATCGACGAGATGGTGCGCGTCGCCACGGGTGTCGAGACCACGGTGTGCCGCACCCAGCTCGAGGCCCAGGTGCTGGAGCTGCGACTCATCGCCGCCCACTCCCCCCGCTACAACCGCCGCAGCAAGTTCCCGGAGCGCGGCACCTGGATCAAGCTGACCACCGAGGCGTTCCCGCGGTTCTCGCTGGTCTCGCGCGTGCTGGACGACGGTGCCCGCTACCTGGGTCCGTTCCGACAGCGGGCCGGCGCCGAGGAGGCGCTGATGGCGATCTACGACGCGTGTCCTGTACGACGGTGCAGCGCGCGCCTGTCCGTACGGACCGCGCGTCCCGCGTGCGCCATCGCCGAGCTCGGCCACTGCTGTGCGCCGTGCGAGCTCGGCGAGGGGGCGGCGGCGTACGAGGAGGTGGCCGCCGCGGCCAAGGCCATCCTC
The DNA here is from genome assembly GCA_027492675.1 of Propionibacteriaceae bacterium. Taxonomy (GTDB): domain Bacteria; phylum Actinomycetota; class Actinomycetes; order Propionibacteriales; family Propionibacteriaceae; genus Fen-668. Next base: position 90,039 of record JAPUEI010000033.1, read on the forward strand.
GACGGAGATGTTCGCGAGGTCGTGGCCGCTGCCGAGCGCCGGTTGACGCGGCTGGTGGCCGAGGAGCGGTTCGAGGAGGCAGCGACGGTCCATCGCCGGCTGGAGAGCTTCCGTGGAGGCAGCCGACGCCACCACCGGGTGAGCGCGCTCGCCGCGTGCCCAGAGATCGTCGCGGCGCGGCCGTCGGGCGGTGGCTGGGAGATCCACGTCATCCGCTACGGCAGGTTGGCGGCGGCGGAGATCGCGGCGCGCGGCGACAACGCCCGGGACGTGGCCGAGAGCGCGGCCAGGTCTGCCCAGTCCGTGACGCCGCCCGTTCCGCCCTTGCCTGCGGCGACGATCGAGGAGACCGAGCGGATCGCGGACTGGCTCGAGTCCGACGGCGTCCGGATCATCGAGATCGACGGCGGCTGGTCGTGGCCGCGACACCTGGGATGCACGCTCGAACGCCTGAGCGCCTGAGCATGGGCACTAGCCGTACGACTCGTGACTGGTTTCGCCGGAGTCCGCCCGGCCACACCGTGGCGGCTGGTTAGGATGCCCGCATGATCACTGCGATTGTCTTCGTGGAAGCCGCCGTCGACCGCATCCCCGAGGTGGCCACCGCGATCGCGGACATCGAGGGCGTCACGGAGGTCTACTCCGTGACCGGCCGCATCGATCTCATCGCGCTGGTGCGCGTGCGCTCCCACGATGAGGTGGCCGACGTCGTTGCGGATCGCCTCAACAAGGTGGACGGCGTGCGCAGCACCGAGACCCATATCGCCTTCCGTGCGTACTCACGCCATGACCTTGAGGCGGCGTTCTCGCTCGGGTCCTGACCCAGGTCTCCGCAGCCTGGACGCAGCGGAGCCGCCCCCGTGGTGGAGGCGGCTCGCTGAGTGTGACGGCGGTTCAGGCGATGGTGACTGACTCGATCACCACCGGCTCGACCGGACGGTCGCTCCGGTCGACCTTGGTCGTGGCGATCGCGTCGACGACCTTCTGGCTCGCCGCGTCCAGCACCTCGCCGAAGATGGTGTGGCGACGGTTGAGGTGAGGCGTCGGTCCGACGGTGACGAAGAACTGCGAGCCGTTCGTGCCGGGGCCAGCGTTCGCCATGGCCAGCAGGTACGGACGGTTGAAGCTCAGGTCGGGGTGGAACTCGTCGGCGAACGTGTAGCCGGGGCCGCCGCGGCCCGTGCCCTGCGGGCAGCCACCCTGGATCATGAAGCCGTCGATGACCCGGTGGAAGACCAGGCCGTCGTAGTAGTTGCCGGTGGTCTTCGCGCCAGTGGTGGCGTCGAGGTACTCCTTGGTGCCAGTCGCCAGGCCGACGAAGTTGGCCACGGTCTTCGGCGCCTTGGTGTCGAAGAGCTCGATGACGATGTCGCCCTTGTTGGTGTGCAGTGTCGCAGTGCTCACGCGTGTCCTCCCGTTAGTTTCAGCGGCCCCACCGTACCTGCAGTCCGACATCTCTTTCCACGAGCCCTGGGACGTCTACCACTCGGCCGGTACGGTGGGTGCAGGTCTCCTGTCCAGGAGACGTTTCCGATATCCGGAAGGACAATGATGTTTCGCAAGCAGACCTTGCGCGAAGCCGCCGCAGAGACGACTCACACGGCCGCTGAGCGGGGAGCCGCTGCCCTCGATGCCGCCATCGAGCGCATACAGCCGCTCCTCGAGCAGGCAGCTGAACGGGTCGGCCCCCTGGCCGAGGACGCCAAGAAGCGGGCAGAGGAAGCCCGCACAGCCGCCGCCAAGTACGCCGCCGACACGCTCGACGCCGTACAGCCGCAGTTGAACGACGCCCTCGACAAGGTGACACCCTCCGTCGAGAGGGCCCAGAAGGCGGTGCAGAACGACCTGATCCCGAAGCTCATCGAGCTCCTCCACGAGGCCGCCCAGCACCCGGCCGTGGCCGGTGCGATCGAAGACGCGCGCGACGCCGCGGCCGAGATCGAGAGCCGTGGCCAGGCCACCCTGGCCGCCGTGAAGGGCGAACTCGAACTCCCCCGGAAGTCGAAGGGCAAGACCTTCCTGAAGGTCGCCGCCGTCGGTGCCCTGCTCGCGGCTGCCGGTGTGGCCATCAAGACCTTCCTCGGGTCCAAGGACTCCGGGTGGGCGCCGCACGAGCCGAGCCCGGCCTACACGTACACCGATACGCCCACGCCGAAGGACCCCGAGCCGGAGCCCGTGGACGACGACCTGGACGATCCCGAGGAGACCGACGAGGCCGAGGCGCCGACGTCGTTCGGCGAAGGGTCGTACATCGGCACAGAGGCGCCTGAGGGCTACACCATCAAGGGCAACGACCGCTCGATGAAGTACCACGTGCCCGAGTCCGGTGGCTACGAGCGAACGATCGCCGACGTGTGGTTCAACAGCGAGGAGGCGGCTCAGGCGGCCGGCTTCACGCGCGCACAGCGCTGAGAGATCTGACACACCGTACGGGCGGTGGTGGCCTGCGGGCCGCCACCGCCCGTACGCGTTGTGGGGTCAGGAGAACAGCGCCGACCCGTAGTGGACGACCACCCAGGTCACGAGCACCGCGAGCCACACGATGACGATGAGCGCGTCCAGACCCATCCTCAAGCCCGCCTTGGCTGCCGCGTGCGCACGTTCGGACAGGAACAGATTGTTGTCCCTGATGTTCACGTGGGTGAGAGACGTGAAGACCAGCGTGGTCGACAAGGTGACCAGCAGGCACCACGGGCAGAGCGCGCCGATCACGTACATCGCCTGGAAGAACAGCCAGTACGCGAAGATCACGCCGATCGTGTAGACGATCTGGGCCGCGAGCATGAATCCCCGCCTGAACCTGACCCCCGTGAGGCTGGCCACGGCAATCGTGATCACCACGGGCTCGGCGACCATCCCGAGGTATGCGTTGGGAAAGCCCAGCAGGTGCGCCTGCCACGACGCCCCGACCGTGCCGCAGCTGATCACCGCGTTGATGTTGCAGGCCAGCTGCGCGCCGGGGTCCTTGGCCAGGTCGATGGCGTCGACCGAAAGCACGAACGACGCGAGCAGGCTGAGGCAGGCGGAGACCAGCATGGTGGAGAAGATCCACCCGTTCGACTGCCGGAACGTGTGGAGCCGGTCGACGAGGTCAGTCATTTACCAGCTGCCTTGTCCACGGCGGCCTTGAGCGAGCCGGAGGTGTACAGGTTGCGCGAGAACACGGTGCCGTTGATCTTGACCGTCGGCGTGCTCTGAATCCCAGCCTTGAAGGACGCGTCGTTCGACTTCTGCACGAGGTCTACCTGCGACTGGGCGGCGAACGTCGCCGCGAGGGACTCGCTGACCCCGGTCTTGGTCGCCAGAGCGGCGATCTCCGCATCGGTGAGACCCTTCGTGCCTTCCGTGGGCTGGCTGGCGTACAGCGCGCTGTTGAACGCGAGGGCCTTGTCGGGCTCCTTCAGCGCCACCGTGAGGAACGCGTTCGCGGCCCTGGTCGAGTACTTGGCGCCGTCGGAAGAGTCGTCGAGGAAGTTCATCACATGGATGACCACGCGGACCTCGGCGGAGTCGACGAGGTACTTCAGATCGGCGGCCTGAGCGCGCTCGAACTGCCCGCAGTACGGGCACATGTAGTCCTGGTAGATGTCGATCGTGACCGGAGCCCCGGCCTGACCGATGGACACGCCGTACGTGTCGTCGGCCGCCGCGGTCGGAGCCTTCTTGGTCAGGATCGGGATGAGCCAGATGACGCCGGCGACGAGGGCGAGGACGACGACGCCCAGGACTCCGTACGTGACCGCGGCGCGCACCTTCTTCTCGCGCGCCTCGCGAGCCTGGAGCTCGCGCAGGGCTTCTCGCTGGCTCGCCTTCGACGAGGCGGCAGTGGCTGTGGTGGTGGTCTTCGCGCCGCCTGTGAAGGCGCCCTTCTTCTTGTCCTTGGGCATGGTGCAGTCCTTACGTCCGTGTGGTCTGGGTCAGCTCGATGGGCACAGTCGAGGACGATCGAGCTCGGTGAGAGGGTCCTCAGCAGGAGCAGGACGGAGGACCGCGGCGGACGTTCGGGTTGCTGGCCACTCGCGAAGGACGCGCCGGGCTCGCTGTGACCACGGGGACGAGGCGCGGGATGCTCGGCAGGGTGACCGCAGCGGCCACGATGCGGGCACGCCGGGCGAACCAGTGCTGCACCTCGCGCAGCCGACGTTGCACACGCAGCCGAAGGCCCAGGGCCAGCAGCAGGGCGACGAGGCCGAGCAGTGTGGCGGTCAGCGAGCCGGCCAACGTGGCCTGGGTGAAAGCGCCGTACGAAGGGGCTGGAGCGTAGCTGCCGTGGGGGCAGTCGGAACTCAGCATGAGCATTCGGGTGCCGGTGCCCGCCCATGCGGCCACGGGCGGCGCCTCCACGCAGTCAGGGATCGGGCCGCGCAGTGCGGTCCTCGCCACCGGCGAGCCGAGACCTTGAATACCCAGGCCGAGGAGCAACGCGGCACGCGCCACGCGACCCACACGTCCTGACACCATCAGGGCTCCTTGGTTGCCGGGCGCATGCACGCCCGGGCCGATTCTACGCGAGGACGTTCGCTGTCCCGTGGTGGATCACATCGCTGACAACCGACGGAAACTTCCGGACCTCACTCACAAACCTGCCTCGCCAACGGCTTACGGGGGTGACCGATCGAGGAGGTACCCCATGGACCACGCGAGCAGGCTCCCCACGCAGTGGGTGTCCGCCGCCCCCTTCCGCTACCACGTACAGCACCTCGTGGCCGCCACCGGCGTGCCATGGCAGGTGGTGGCGATCGTGGCCCAGCTCTCACAACAACAGGTGCGCACGCTCCTGTTCGGACGTGATGGGCGCCGACGACCCCGTCTGAGTCCCTATGCGGCCAGACGACTGTTCGCCGTGACCCGAGATCAGCTGCAGGCGATGCGTACGGAGCGGGTTCCGGCCGCGTTCGTCCGCGAGAACTTGTCGGCGCTCCTGTCCCACGGGCTCGCGGTGGAGCAGTTGGCGGACTGGCTATCGCTGGAGCCGGAGACCGTCGAGCTGCTGGAGGCCGGCCGCGTCGACTGCTCCTTGGTGACCTGCGCGATGCTTCGGCTGGCCTGTGTTGAGAGGGGAATCCTCGTCGAGACGGAGGCGAAGGCGGCCGCGTGAGTCCGGAATCCTTAGGATGACGAGCGTGTCAGGGATCCTCGCAGCAGCGGTGATGGTCGTGGTCTGCGGGATCGCGGCCGGCGTCCTGGCTCCCTGGCTGCTTCGCCGGGCCCCCGAGCCCGAGCTGGATCCCGACGAGACCAAGGTTCCGTACGTATCGCTGGCGACACTCCGGGTCGGTGTGGCGACGGGCCTGTGGGCCGCTGCCCTCGCCACGGTGGCCGTGCTGACCGTCGAGCCGTCCAGGGTCGGCCCGTGGCTCGTGGTCTCGGTCGTCGGCGCCCTGACGTGCGTGGTCGACATCCTGACGACCTGGATCCCCCGACGATGGCTGCACGTGGGATGGGCGCTGACCGCACTGGCGGTCGTCGGGTCCGCGTGGTCGGTCGGCGACTGGCCCGGGATGGGCCGCGCCGCCATCGGCGTGGCGATCATCGGCGGCCTGTACGGCGTCGTCTACGCCGTGTCGGCCCTGACGGGACGCGGCATGTTCGGGTTCGCCGACGTGCGGCTTGGCATCCTGGTGGGCATGGCGGCCGGCTGGCGGTCGATCCCCACGGCGACCACCGCGCTGGTGCTCGGAGCGCTCGTGGGGGCCGTGTGGGGCGTGGTGGCAGCGCTCAGACGAAAGAAGAGCCTGCCCTACGCGTACGGCCCCAGCATCGTGCTCGGACCGTACCTCGCGCTTGCCCTCGGCCTGCTCACGCAGCGGTAGTCAGGCGGGCCCACTCGTCGAGGAGCCGCGCCGCAGCCCCCGAGTCGATCGCCGTGGCAGCCGTGGTCAGGTGCTCCCCCAACTGCGCCTCGATCGGACGGCTCGCGTCCGGCCCGGCGTAGGCCAGCAGCGCCGCGGCGGCGTTCAACAGCACGATGTCGCGCACCGGCCCGCGCGTACCGGACAGCAGGTCTCGGACGACGCCCGCGTTGTGCGCCGGATCGCCTCCGACGAGGTCCTCTCGCGTCGCCGGGGCCAGCCCCAGCGCGCTCGGATCGAGCACGTCGTCGCGGCTCTCCCCGTCCGAGAGCACCCAGACGCGCGAGGTCGTCGTCGTGGTGAGCTCATCGAGGCCGTCGTCGCCGTGGAACACCATGCCGCGGCTCCCCCTGCCGGCCAGCACGCCCGCCATGAGGTCGGCCATGCGCGCGTCGGCCACGCCGACAGCTTGCGCCACGGGACGTGCAGGGTTGGCCAGCGGTCCCAGGAAGTTGAACGTCGTGGAGATCCCGAGCTCGCTGCGCGCAGAGGCCACGTGGCGAAGCGACGAGTGGTACAGCGGCGCGAACAGGAACACGATCCCCGTCTGGGCGAGGATCTCGGCCTGCGCGGCCGGTGGCACGTCGAGCCGCACGCCGAGCGCCTGCAGCACGTCCGCGGTGCCGCACGACGAGGACGCCGCCCTGTTGCCGTGCTTGACGACCTTCGCGCCCGCGGCGGCCGCCACGATCGCGGCCATGGTCGACACGTTGACGGTGTGCGCACGGTCGCCGCCAGAGCCGACGATGTCGACTGCGTCGCGGTCGACAGTGATCGGTGTCGCGTGGTCGAGCATCGAGGAAGCCATCGCGGTCAGCTCGGCGACCGTCTCGCCCTTGGCGCGCAGCGACACCATGAAACCCGCGACCTGTACGGGCGTGGCCTCACCGGTGAGGATCTGGTCCATCGCCCAGGTGACGTCCGACCCCTCGAGGTCCTGGCCCCGGACCAGCTGCGTGAGGAGGTCGCTCCAGGACGACACGCTCAGGCCTTGGCGGCGACGCCCGCGTGCCGCAGCAGGTCGGCGACGGTCTGCGGCAGCCGTACGGGGTCGATCGGGTAGCCCACGATGGCCTCGGCGCCGCTCCAGGTCGCGAGCCATGCGTCCTGCGGCCGGGCGACCAGCAGCAGGATCGGCGGGCAGTTCGCGTACTCGTCCTTGACCTGCTTCGCGACGCCCATGCCGCCGGAGGGCACGGCCTCGCCGTCGAAGATGCACAGGTCGTACGTGCCCTCGCTGAGCGCCTTCAGCACCGCGGGCTGCGTCGCGGTGTCCACGACCTCGAGCTCGGGCAGATCGGCGGCGATGCGGCGGCCCAGCGCCAGACGCACCTGCTCACGAACGGTCCTATCGTCGGAGTACAGGAGCACCTTGGCGGTCGCAGTCATCGTCAATCCTCGTCGTCGGCTGGCAGTGGCTGCATCGTAGCGCCGCCGACACTGGTGGCATGCGCGCGAGCCTCCTCGCGGTCCAGCTGGCGGTCCACACGGCGCGCTTCGCGCTGGGACTCGCGGTACCAGCCGAGGAACAGCGCGGACATCACTCCGAGCATCGTGAGGTCGCCGGTGGCCCACAGGATGGCCCCTGCGTAGTACTGGTCCTGCATCGGGCTGGGACCCCACGTCCTGTTGAACGCCAGGTACCAGCTCTCCGCGACGAGCGTCTTGGACCCCATGAGCATCGTGCCGATGAACGCGTGGAACGGCATGGTGAGGAAGAACAGCAGGATCCGGATCGGGTACGGCACCTTCCATGGCGTGGGGTCCGGCCCCACGAGCGGCATGAAGAACGCGCTGCCCATGACGAGCATCCAGATGTGGAGCAGGTCGTGGTACGTGTTGTTGCGCAGCGTTAGGTCGTACAGGCCGGTCGGGTACAGCGCGAACGGCATCACGATCATGGCCCCGGTGGTGAGCGGCGGGAACAGCAGCACCTTGGCCAGGCGCGAGTGGATCAGCCACAGCAGCCCGTTCCGTACCCCTCCCTTGATGGCCCGCAGCGCCAACGTCATGGGCGCGCCCTGAGCCAGGGCCACGGGGATCGTCATCGACAGCATCATGTGCTGGACCATGTGCACGCTGAACAGCACCGTGTCGTACACCCCGAGCGGGCCCAAGGTCGCGTACGCCAGCTGCGCCATGCCCACCAGCCAGTACCCGGTCCGCGCCACGCTCCAGGCATCGCCTCGGCGGCGCAGCACGAGCACTCCGGCGAGGTAGGCGCCCGTCAGCACGAGCAGCATCGGACCGGCCACCCAGTCCCACTGCCAGCGGGTGAGGAAGCCGAGCCACGTGAGAGGCTGCACGCTGCTCCCGGGATCGGCGTGCAGTGGCAGGACGGGCATGCCCACATCATGCCAGGGGGTACCCCGGTGTCAGCCCCCACAACACGAGGGCGTAACATGTCGCGCCGAGGTGGCCTCGGAGGGTCGACCTGTGCTCATAATGTGCCGTGGCGACTATCGAGACGACCGACGCGCTGCCTACGGGCGCAGTGCACCCCATCGCGCGGCCGCGCATGCACGGCGTGCCGGGCCGACCGGACATGGTGGCGGTGGGCACGATCGTGTGGCTCGCGAGCGAGTTGATGTTCTTCGCGGCGCTGTTCGCCGCGTTCTTCACGATCCGCAACGTCACCAACGCCGCCGCCGTTCCCGGGCATCAGTCCCTGTGGCAGTACGGGTCGAGCCTGCTCAACGTGCCGTTCGCCGCCGTCAACACGGTGATCCTGGTGCTCAGCTCGGTCACCTGCCAGTTGGGTGTGCACGCGGCCGAACACCAGCGGGCTTCCCGCGTCGGCACGCTGTTCCAGCCGCTCAAGTGGGGCATGCGCGAGTGGTACACGCTGACCTTCGTCATGGGCGCGGTGTTCGTGTCGGGCCAGGTCTGGGAGTACTTCACGCTCTTCCACGAGGGTCTCACGATCTCCGCGAACGTCTACGGCTCGCTGTTCTTCCTCGCCACCGGATTCCACGCCCTCCACGTCACGGGTGGTCTGATCGCGTTCCTGCTGCTCATCGGCCGCACGTACATGGCGCGCACGTTCACCCGTGAGCAGCTCGTCAACTCGATCGTCGTCTCGTACTACTGGCACTTCGTCGACGTCATCTGGGTCATCCTGTTCTTCGCCATCTACATGCTGGAGTACATCAAGTGAGCGAACGCCGAACCCGCAGGTCCCGCCGTTCACCCGCCCGCAGGGCAGCCCTCATCACCGTGGCGCTGACCCTCATGGGCGGCCTGTCGGCCATTGCCGCACCGACCGTCTCCCAGGCCGCGCCTCTGCCGGCCGAGGTCTCGTCGGGCCAGGCCCTGTTCACGACGAACTGCTCGTCGTGCCACGGCATGAACGGTCAAGGCGTGACGATCGACGGCACCCAGATCGGTCCCAACATCCAGAACGTCGGCGCCGCCGCCGTCTCGTTCCAGATGTCCAGTGGCCGCATGCCGATGGCCAAGCAGGCCCAGCAGTCCAGCCGCAACCAGAACACGTTCAGCGCCGAGCAGATCCAGGCCGTCGCCGCGTACGTCGCGGCGATGGGCACCGGTCCTGCCATCCCGAACGCGAGCCAGTACGACCCCAGCGGGCTCACCCCTGAGCAGGTCGCCAAGGGCGGGGAGCTCTTCCGCACCAACTGCTCGGCGTGCCACAACTACGCGGGCAAGGGCGGTGCGCTGTCCAACGGCAACTACGCCCCGCCGCTCACCGGCACAGGTGTGACCAACCAGGAGATCTGGGAGGCGCTGCGCACCGGCCCGCAGAACATGCCGGTGTTCTCCCCCTCACAGCTGTCCGACGACGATGTGAAGTCGATCATCGGCTACCTCAGCCAGCTCAACGAGTCTCCCGAGGCGGGATACACGCTCGGCGGCATCGGCCCGGTGACCGAGGGCTTCGCGGCATGGTTCTTCGGCATCGGCGGTCTCGTCGGATTCGCCCTGTGGATCGCTTCGAAGGGAGCCCGCGCACGATGAGCACGGACGTCGAGGTCATCCACGACCACCCGGTCCCCGACCCGGGCCACCCTGAGCACGTCGAGCGCTGGACCGATGTCGACGAGGAGTCGGCGCGTCGCGCCGAGCGGCAGATCGCGGCGTGCTTCGGCGTCGTACCGCTGCTCGCTCTCGGCTTCGTCGCCGTCTACTTCTTCGTCCCGAAGTCATGGACGGTCAACTTCGCCGACCTGCACGCTCCGGCGCAGCACATCTGGTTCGGCCTGTTGGGCGGCCTCGCGATCCTTCTGGTCGGCATCGGTGCGGTGCAGTGGGCGCGCCTCATCATGGGCGACCACGAGATCAGCGAGGAGCGCCACCCGGCCACCTCGAGCGCCGCCGACCGCGAGGAGGTGCTCGAGGATGTCCACACCGGCATCGCACAGACCGAGCTCGGACGACGCAAGCTCATCGGCACCTCGCTGAAGGTCGCCCTGCCCGCGCTCGCATTGCCCGCGCTCGTGACGCTGCTCGACATGGGCCCCTGGCCCGGCCCCGGCACCCGCGCGGCGACGATCGAGAAGACGATCTGGGCCGAGGGCGTACATCTGGTCACTGACGTCACGTACAAGCGCATCAAGGCGGCCGACCTCGCCGTGGGCGAACTCGTGAACGCGGCCCCGGAGAACATCAAGGACCTCGAGCACGACCCGGCGGAGATGGCCCGCGCGACGGCCAAGGCCGCGATCATCATCGTGCGGATGGACCCGAGCTCGATCAAGATCCCCGAGTCCCGCAAGGACTGGCAGGTCAACGGCGTGCTCTGCTACTCCAAGATCTGCACGCACGTCGGCTGCCCGATCAGCCTGTGGGAGCAGCAGACGCACCACCTGCTCTGCCCGTGCCACCAGTCGACCTTCGATCTCGGCAACTCCGGCGTCGTAGTCTTCGGTCCGGCGGCCCGCTCGCTCCCCCAGCTCCCCATCACGACCGACGCTGATGGCTACCTCGTGGCGCGCAGCGACTTCACGGTTCCCGTGGGCCCCAGCTACTTCGAGCGCGACTCGCAGCACGACTACAAGGACGGTGACCGCTGATGGCCAGGCCGACGACTGTCGTCTCCGACTCCCCCGCGCTCAAGGTCGAGACGCCCAAGGGCAAGGAGCCTCTGGCCGCCCTCGGTGGTCCCGCGACGTGGCTCGACGAGCGCGTCGGGCTGGCGAAGCTCGGCAAGCACAACCTGCGCAAGGTCTTCCCCGACCACTGGTCGTTCCTGCTCGGCGAGATCGCGCT
>JAPUEI010000034.1 GCA_027492675.1 Propionibacteriaceae bacterium
CGGCTGTAGAACTGGGGGTAGTGGCTGAACTGCTTCTCCAGGCCGGGCATGCCGATCAGGATCAGGGCGATGTCGTCGCGGTCGTAGCGATCGCGCAGCAGTTCCAGAGCGGCGGGACGCAGTCGTTCGGCCTCGTCGACGATGATCAGCTCCACGTAGTTCCTGCCGTGTCGCCATCCCCAGGCCTCGGGAGTGGCCGTGCCGGGAGGTACGAGGTGCTGCTCGATGCACATGTTGGTGCGGGTGATGGCTTGGGTCAGCTCGTCCTTCAGGGTCCGCGGGGTGGTCAGCACGCTGGGGGTGTAGAGCACGGTGCGGCTCCGGTTCAAGGCGGCGTAGATCTTGGCGTCGTTGTCGGAGCGCGGCCCCCAGTAGGTCAGCAGGTCGTGAGCCTTCTCGTAGTGTGCGTAGCGGCGCGCGGAGAGTGTCTTTCCTACGCCGGCTGATCCGAAGCACAAACCGATGGTGTGCCCGCGGCGCACGGCGTCGGCGAACTCGGTGAAGCGGCGGTGCTCCTTGGTGACGATGAAGCGCTGGCTCACCTGAGGTCCTCCTTGTAGATCTTCAACGCCGACCTCGGCGCCGGAGTCGGTGCTTCGGTGATCCGTGGTGTCTCGGTAGGTGCGGCCACGAGGGCGATGCGTTCGTTGATGCCGGCTCGCAGCGCTCGGCGGCGGGCGTTGCGCGCGGCCTGGATCTCCTTGAGGCTGACCTTCTGGTCGTGGTGTTCTTGGTTGACGGCCTTGCAGACGAATTCGTCGTGATCGAAGACGCGGATTTCGGTGATGTCGCGGGGGTCGTAGCGGATCACGACCGAGCGTCCGACGTAGCCGGCCAGAGTTGGCGAGACGTAGCGCAGGCCCTGGAAGCGGATGCCATCGCGGCGCACGACGCGGGTCTTGGCGACGGTCAACAGCAGTCTGTCGAGGTCTTCCAGGGTCTCGGGCATTCGGGGCAGCCAGCCATCGGCGATCCACGCGCTGCGCGGGGAGGTTCCGAGCTCGCTGTGCGTGCGGTCGTTGTAGGTGGCCACGAACGCCTCCAGGGCGCTATCGAGGGCGGCCAGGGACAGTTTCGGTGTCGGCCAGGGGTGCCCTTCGGTGATGTGTCCGGGCAGGGTGGCGAGTAGCTCGGTGTTGATGGTGCCGAAGAACCGCTCGATCTTGCCCCGTCCCTGGGGTCGGGCGACGGTGGAGTGGATCAGTCGGATGTGGAGGTCGACGGCGGTGTGGGCGAGCTGGTCACTGGTGAAGTCGCTGCCGTGGTCGACGTAGAGCACGTCGGGCAGGCCGCACATCGGCCAGGCCGGGTCGGTCTTGTGCCAGATCGCTTGGCGCAGCGCCAGGGCGGTGCTCATCGCCGACGGTGCGCCCAGGAAGACTGTGTAGCCGCAGACCGCCCGGGAGCAGTCGTCGAGGATCGTTGTCAGCCATGGCCGTGCGGGCTTGCCGTCGGTGCCCACCACCAGGATGTCGAGCATGGTGTGATCGGATTGCCACATCGCGTTGGGCAGCTCTGCTTGCCGGCGTAGCACCAGCTCGTGCTTGTCGCGGTAGGACGCTGCGCCCTCCAGGGCGAGGGTGACCATGCCGGGATCCAGGGTCCGCACGATGTCCCAGACCACCGAGTAGGAGGGGACCGGCCATCTCCGGGCGGCGCAGATGCCGGTGACTTTGCGGTGGATGGTGGCGATGGCCGGCCGCGGCTTGCTCAGTGCCAGGCCCTCGATCAGGTGGACGAGGTCGGGCGGAAGGCGGCGGGAGCCGGTGTCCGCTCGCGAGGCTGTCTCCAGTCCGGCGTAGCCGTCGGCGCGGTAGCGGGCGTGCCAGCGCTCCAGGGTCCGCAGCCCAACATCGGTCTCGCGAGCTAAGCGCGCGAGGGGCACCTGGTCCTCGACGTGGAGCCTGAGGATTCGCCACCGCGCTCGAGCGTCCACGACGCACCTACTGCAAGGCGTTCTCGCGCCCGCGCTCGGCGCGCTGAAGGGCGCGGTAGACCGTGGAGCGGCCCACGCTGAACAGCTCGGCCAGCTCGCCCACGGTGTGCTCGTCGGCGGCATGTAGCTGGACGAGGTGAGCTTCTTGCCGGGGGGTGAGTTTCGGTGACTTCCCGCGCAGCCGGCCCTTGGCCTTGGCGACCTTCATCCCCTCGCGGGTGCGGGCACGGATGAGGTCGGCTTCGAATTCGGCGACCATCGCCAGCACGTTGAACAACAGTTTCCCCATCGGGTCGGTCGGGTCGTACACCGATCCGGCGATGCTCAGCTTCACTTCCCGCGCCGCGAGGTCGTCGGCGATCTGGTGGGCATCACGGACCGAACGCGCCAGCCGATCGAGCTTGGTGACCACGAATGTATCGCCGTCCCGACACGCTGCCAGCGCCTGCCGCAGTCCCTCACGGTCGGCGTTGCGGCCCGTGAGCCCGTGATCGACGTAGATGCGCTTGGGATCGACGCCGAACGCCGCGAGTCCGTCACGCTGCGCGGTCAGGTCCTGCTCGTCGGTGGAGACTCGGGCATAGCCGACCTTCAAGGGGGACATGCTCCCCAGTGTGTCATATAGCCTCCCTTCACCGGACAGTTCACCGGACGGGTCTTACGGGACAGCCCGCCAGGCGTGCCGTCGTTCCTCTCGATAAGTAGCGGTGGTGTCCGGTGAGG
>JAPUEI010000035.1:0-15831 GCA_027492675.1 Propionibacteriaceae bacterium
TACAAGAAGATCTACTTCAACCACCGCTCCGGCAAGGCCGAGAAGTGCACGTTCTGCTACCCCCGCCTCGAGGTCGGGCTGCCGACGGTGTGCTCCGAGACCTGCGTCGGCCGACTGCGCTACGTCGGCATCGTGCTGTACGACCCGGACGCCGTCACCGAGGCAGCGAGCGTGGACGACAAGGATCTGTACGAGTCGCAGATGGGCCTCATCCTCGACCCGCACGACCCTGAGGTGCTGGCTGTCGCTCGGGCCTCAGCGATGCCCGAGGACTGGATCGCCGCCGCGCAGCGGTCGCCGGTGTACGCGCTGATCAAGCACTTCAAGGTCGCCCTGCCGCTGCACCCGGAGTACCGCACGATGCCGATGGTCTGGTACATCCCGCCGCTGTCGCCCGTGGTCGACCTGCTGCGCGCCCAGGGCCATGACGCCGAGGCGCCGGGCAACCTGTTCGGCGCCATCGACGCGCTTCGGATCCCCGTGAGCTACCTCGCGGAGCTGTTCACGGCCGGCGACACCGAGATCGTGACGGGCGTGCTGCAGAAGCTCGCGGCGATGCGCTCGTACATGCGTGGCGTCACGCTGGGCACCGGCCGCGACGCGGAGCTGGCCGCGGCGGTCGGGATGACGCCGGAGGCGATCGAGCAGATGTACAGGCTGCTGGCGATCGCGAAGTACGAGGACCGCTACGTCATCCCCAAGGCCCACCACGAGGAGGCCCACAACCTCGAGGAGCTGGCCTGCTCGCTGGACTTCGACGGCGGACCGGGGATGTACGGGTCGGGGCCGTTCGGGGAGGCGTCGGGACGCCCGATCCCCGTGGCGATCGAGACGTACTCCGCGCTCAAGAAGCGTCAGGAAGCCGAGTCGGCCGCCTCATCGGCGAGCCTCCACGACCGCGTGGGGATGTTGAACTGGGACGGCAACCAGGAGCCGGAGTCATGAGCCCCCTGTTCTCACGTCGCGCGGAGCCGGTGGCGGACTCGTCCGGGTACGCGAGCATCTCCTCGGTGTGCCAGGGCGCTGCCCTGCTGCTCTCGTATCCGGACGAGGCGCTGCTCGACGGGCTGGACCTCGTCGAAGCGGCCCTTGCCGGGACGACCGTCGCCGCGCAGTTCGCGCCGCTCGTCGAGCACCTGCGGAACCCGCCGGCGGCCGGCACCGGCGACCCGGGATCGAGGCTGGCCCGCTGCCAGGTGTACCACGTCGCCGAGTTCGACCTCTCCCGCAAGCACGCGCTGCACCTCACGTACTGGACCGACGGCGACACCCGTCGCCGCGGCAACGTGCTGGCCGAGATCAAGCAGGTGTACCGGGACTCGGGGCTGATGGTCGACACGCACGGCGAGCTGCCCGACTACCTGCCGATGGTGCTGGAGTTCACCGCGGTCGACCCGGAGCGCGGCCTGGAGCTGCTGCAGCGCTTCCGCGCGAGCGTCGAGCTGATCCGGCTCGGCCTGGCCGCTGACCACCTTCCCCACGCCGGGGTGGTCGAGGCCGTCTGCGCGCTGCTGCCGGGGGAGTCACCACAGACCCGCGCCGACGTACAGGCGAGGTTCGGGCAGGTCCAGCCCGTCGAGCTCGTGGGCCTGAGCCTGACGACGAGGAGCTGACATGCCGATCTTTCTGTGGGGTGTGCTCCCGTACGTCGTCGCCCTGACGCTCGTCGCGGGCACCATCTGGCGCTACCGCTACGACCAGTTCGGATGGACCACGAGGTCCTCGCAGCTGTACGAGTCGCGGCTGCTCCGGATCGCGTCCCCGATGTTCCACTACGGCCTGTTCGTCGTGCTGATGGGCCACCTCATGGGGCTGCTCATCCCGAAGGCGTGGACCGATCTGGTCGTCAGCCAGGAGACGTACCACCTGGTCGCGCTGGGGTTCGGCACGCTCGCGGGCATCGCCACGCTGCTCGGCATCGGCCTGCTGATCTATCGGCGACGGACGACCGGGCCCGTGTTCCTCGCCACCACCCGCAACGACAAGCTCATGTACGTCGTGCTGGTCTCGGCGATCGTCTTCGGCATGATCGCGACGCTCACCGGCAGCCACACCCCGAGCGGCGCTGAGCACAACTACCGCGAGACAGTCTCGGTCTGGTTCCGGTCGCTGATCGTGTTCCAGCCGGACGTCAACGCGATGGCCGCGAGCACCTGGCAGTTCCAGGTCCACATCCTCGTCGGACTGGCGCTGTTCGCGCTCGTGCCGTTCAGCCGGCTGGTGCACGCGTTCACCGTGCCGCTGCACTACCTGTTCCGGCCATACATCGTCTACCGCAGCCGCGACCCTCTCCCTCCGACGCCGTCCCGAGGTCGCGTGCGCGGCTGGGACCCCGTCGGCACACCGGACCGAGACAAGGGACATCGATGACCACCGAGGTGGCGAACCCCTCCCCTCACCCCGGCGCCGACGCCGTACCGCCGGTCCATCCGACAGCCCCCGGCGCGAACCGCGTCCTCGCCATGTCGACCATCGACTTCACGGTGATGTTCGCGGTCTGGCTGATGTTCGGCATCCTCGGCATCGAGATCCAGAAGGAGCTGCTGCTCTCCGACGTCGCGCTCTCCTGGGTCAGCGCGCTGGCGGTGCTGAACGGCTCGATGTGGCGCCTGCCGGCGGGCATCCTCGCCGACCGGATCGGCGGCCGGAAGGTGACGATCGTCATGCTGGCCGCGACGGCGGTGCCGGCGTACCTGGTGTCCACGGCCCATTCGTACGGCATCCTGCTCGTCCTCGCCTTCCTCGTCGGCTTCGCGGGCAACCTGTTCAGCGTCGGCATCTCGTGGAACGCCGCCTGGTCGGGGCGTGAGCGGCAAGGCTTCGCGCTCGGCCTGTTCGGCGCGGGCAACATCGGCGCTTCGGTCACCAAGTTCATCGGCCCGCCGCTGATCGCCGGTACGGCCGGTGCGACGTTCGTCTTCGGCATCCAGGGCGGCTGGCGGCTCGTGCCGGTCATCTACTCGGTCCTGCTGCTGGCCCTGGCCGTCATCACGTGGGTCGTCGTGCCGCGCCATGACCGGAAAGCGGCCGAGAGCAAGCCGCTGCGCGAGATGCTGGCGCCGCTGAAGCACCTGCGGGTGTGGCGGTTCAGCCTCTACTACGTGGCCGTGTTCGGCGCGTACGTCGCCCTGTCCGCCTGGCTCCCCAAATACTACGTCGACAACTTCCACGTCCCGCTGTACGAGGCGGCGCTACTCACCGCGGTCTTCATCTTCCCCGCGTCGCTGCTGCGGCCGGTCGGCGGCATGATCTCCGACCGGATCGGGGCGCGGAAGGTGATGTACGCGACGTTCGCGCTCATGCTGGTCACCACCGGCATCCTCATGATGCCCAACGGGCACGTCGTCATCAGCCACGCGGACGGCACCCAGACCGAACACCTCGGCTACGCGATCACGATCGTGCCGTTCACGCTGCTGGTGTTCCTGCTCGGCTGCTCGATGGGCATCGGCAAGGCCGCGGTGTACAAGCACATCCCCGAGTACTTCCCGGACAACGTCGGCTCCGTCGGTGGGCTGGTGGGCATGCTCGGTGGCCTCGGCGGTTTCGTACTGCCCCCTCTGTTCGCCTACACCAAGGTCTGGACCGGCTTCCCCACGAGCACGTTCTTCGTGCTGTTCCTGCTCACCGCTGTGTGCGCGGTGTGGATGCACCTGACGGTCGTCTCGATGCTCCACGGGAGGTCGCCCGAGCTCGCCGACCACTTCGACACAGACCACATCTCAACGATGAGAGGACACGCATGACCACCGCCCCCGTCCCCGCCCGCAGCTCCGAGTGGCTGACGGACTGGGACCCCGAGAACGCGACCACCTGGAAGGCAGGGCTCGCCTGGAAGACGCTGAGCGTCACCACGTTCACGCTCACCATGTGCTTCGTCGCGTGGTTCCTGCCGAGCGCCGTGGTGCCCAAGCTGAACGCGATCGGCTACTCCTGGACGAAGGACCAGCTGTACTGGCTGGCCGCGATCCCGGGCTTGTCCGGCGGTCTGCTGCGCCTGGTCTGGATGGTGCTGCCACCCATCGTCGGCACCCGCAAGATGGTCACGCTGACCACACTCCTTCTGATCTTCCCGGTGCTCGGCTGGGGCGTCCGCGTGCAGAGCCCGACCGCCCCGTACTGGGAGCTGCTCACCCTCGCCTTCCTCGCCGGCATCGGCGGCGGCGCGTTCTCGGGGTTCATGCCGTCGACGTCGTACTTCTTCCCCCGCAAGCTCCAGGGCACGGCGCTCGGTCTGCAGGCGGGCATCGGCAACTTCGGCGTCTCGCTCGTTCAGCTGCTCACGCCGTGGCTGATCGGGTTCGCGATGTTCGGCTTCATGGGGGCCTCGCAGCAGATGAAGGTGGCGGGCAAGCCGGACGTCACCGTCTGGTACCAGAACGCCGCCTTCTTCTACATCCCATTCATGATCGTCGGCGCGATCCTCGCGTGGACGATGCTGAAGTCCGTACCGATCAAAGCCAACATCCGCCAGCAGTTCGACATCTTCCGCAACCAGGACACGTGGTGGATGACCGTGCTGTACATCATGACGTTCGGCACCTTCTCCGGCCTGTCGGCGCAGTTCGGCCTGCTGATGTCCAACCTGTACGGGGCGGGCAACCCCGCGATCGTGCAGGGTGCGGGTGCCACGGCGAAGCTGCTCATCGCGGGGTACGCGGTTCCGGATCCGGTCAAGTTCGTCTTCCTCGGCCCGCTCATCGGCGCCGGCGCGAGGGTGCTGTTCTCGCCGCTCACCGACCGCATGGGCGGGGCCATCTGGACGCTGATCTCCGGCATCGGGCTCGTCGCCACCATCGCGTACACGATCCCTGCCCTGACCCCGGACACCTCGAGCGCCGCGTCGCTGCAGAGTGGGTTCAACCAGTTCCTGTGGGGCATGCTCGCGATCTTCCTGTTCACCGGCATCGGGAACGCGGCCACGTTCAAGCAGATGCCGATGATCTTCGAGCGCCGCCAGGCCGGCGGGGTCATCGGCTGGACCGGCGCCATCGCCGCCTTCGGCCCGTTCCTGTTCGGCGTCGGCCTCACGATCATGCCGCCCCCGGTCTTCTACGCGATCGGCATCGTCTGGGCCGTGATCTGCGTGGGCATCACCTGGTGGAGGTACGCCCGCCCGGGAGCCCCGAAGAGATCCTGACCTGGTGGAGGTACGCCCGCCCGGGAGCCCCGAAGAGATCCTGGCCTGGTGGAGGTACGCCCGCCCGGGACCCGTGAAGAAGTCCTGACCTGAGTACGTACGACGGTGTGAGGCGCGGTCAGGGCGCGGAAGGTGGTCTCGCCCGCCCCAGATAGTGCACGACACGCGCGGTCGGTACGGCGTGTCGCGTCACGTACTGCACTCTCTGTGGGGTGAGTGGCTGGCCCCTCGCAGATAGTGCACGACACGCGCGGTGGGTACGGCGTGTCGTGTCACGTACTGCACTCTCTGTGGGGTGAGTGGCTGGTTCTCGCTCAGATAGTGCACGACACGCGCGGTGGGTACGGCGTGTCGCGTCACGTACTGCACTCTCGACGAGCTGGCTTCCGGCTTCCCTCGCAGATAGTGCACGACACGCCCGGCGGGTGCGGCGTGTCCCGACACGTACTGCACTCTCAACGAACTGGCTTCCTGGGTCCCTCGCAGATAGTGCACGACACGCGCGGTCGGACCGGCGCGTCGCGGCACGAACCGCGCTTTCGGCGAGCCGCGGGGCGGTCGGGGGCTTCGAGACGTGGGTGGGCTTCGCCGGCCAACTCCTCAGCCACCCGATCGGGCGAGCGCGGGCCGATCCGATGTCCCAGCTCCTACTGCACCTGTCGGGGCGAGGCCAGCCGGATCGTCGAGAGTGCAGTTGGTGTCGCGCCACGCCGTACCCACCGCGCGTGTCGTGCACTATCTGGCGCGTTGGGAGGGGAGGGGTCGGTACCCGGATCCCTGAGGAGCAACGGGCCGGAGGTTCGTTGCGTCTCGAAGGGCCGGGGGCTTCGAGACGGTGGCGGGCTTCGCCGGCCAACCCTCAGCCACCCGATGGGTCAGCCAGCAGGGGCAGCGACGCTCGCACCTCTCCAGCAACCCCACGTACACCTCAGTAGTGACCGGCTCCGTCGAGCTGGGAGACGATGTGGGCGAGCAGCGGACCGACCACCGAGACCGCGTCCCTGACGCCGCCGCGGGAGCCGGGGGCGGTGAGGACGAAGACGGGTGGGTCGTACGCGATCACGCCGGCCACCTCGCGGGACACCAGCGCCGACGCGACGTGAGCCGCACCCCGCCGACGGATCTCCTCGGCGATGCCCGGCACCTGGTACCCCAGCAGCGGAGCCACGGCGTCGACAGTCACGTCACCAGGACCGATACCGGTGCCGCCACAGGTCATGACGACCCTCGAGCCGCGCGCGGCCGCCGCCCGTACAGCCTCCGCTATCGCCTCGACCTCATCCGGCACGACCACCACCTCGGCCGCGACCCCATGCTCGGCGAGCAGCTCCACAGCAACCGGACCGGCGCGGTTCTCGTCGCGGCCGCCCGCGATCTCGTCGGACACGATGATGACGGTGACGGCCAGTTCGGGCATGAACAGCAGGCTACAGACCTCGGATCTGCAGCCAGTCGAGGCAGACCTCGCCCTGCGCCCGCTGGAACGCGCGGACGTGCGGGATCCCCGGCGGCGGCGCCTCCAGCGACGCGCTGACGAAGTAGCCGGCCATCGCCACCACGAACGTGGTCAGCGCGTCCGGGTCCGCCGCTCGCCCCACGCGCGTGCCCGACACCATCTGCTCTGGGGCGGGCCCGCCTTCGAGCGCCAGCGACGGGAGCCATGCCGCCAGGTCGCAGAACGCCGCGCCCCGACTCGCGTACGGCCAGTCGACCACGACAGCCCCGGACTCCGTCAGCACCACGTTGTCGCCCCGCAGGTCCTGGTGTACGAGCACGTCGCCGGCCACCGCCTCTGTCCAGGACGGTTCGATCGCCGCGAGCCGGTCCAGGTTCATGCGCGCCCAGGGGTCGTACGTGTCGAGCCCGCGCGGGTCCGCCGCGAGGGTGCGCCAGCCGTTGAACGTCATGCTGTCGCTGAACGCCGGCAGAGCCGCCGGTGCTGGGATGTCCGCGATCCTCTCGACGACCTCCGTCACCGCACGTACGTCCTCGGCGGACCATGGCGTACGCGGCGACCGACCCTCAACGGCGTCGAACGCGAGCACGACCCAGTCGGAGTCATCATCCGAGTCGACGGACCAGCGCAGGGAGGGGGCGGGGACGCTCGGCGGCAGGAGGGCTGTCGCCCGCGCCTCCCGGCGGTGCAGATCGGCGGAGACCGGGTGCTCGACCGCGTCGGCGGCCTTGACGAAGACCCGCTCGTCGGTGGTGGTCAGCGTCAGCGCGGGACCAGGGGAGTAGCCGCCGTCGTGGCTCGTCCAGGATGTCACCGCGCCGGTGCGCTCCTCGATGATCTCCCGCAGACGCGCGGGGAGCTCGGGCCAGGTGGGGCGCTTCCTGCTCACGGACATCCTCTCGACGGTGTCTTGGCACGATAACCGCGCACACGCCACGACCACGACCGCATTTCCGGGCCGACCAGGCCCTACGCCGCCTCGACCCAGAGCACGATGGGCAGCGAGGTGTAGGCGTTGACTACCCGCCGGTACGACCCCGCCTGTACAGCCATGCCCGTCGAGCCGCCGCCGTCGAGGTTGAGCGCCTGACGGATCTGCAGCCCCGACCCGACGAGCCAGGCGCCGGTCTCCGGGAGCGTCCAGCCACCCTCGACGGTGATGAACAGCAGTCGCGACTGGGCGTCGACGGCCACGATCGACCGCCGCCCGTACCGGCCGTTGTCGTTCGGCAACGCGGGGGCCGCACCGTCGATGACGAGCATCGGGAACGACTGGATGGCCTGCCGGGGCTTCTCTGCGCTGCTGTACGGATGGTCGCGGAGCGACCGCAACGTCACGACGCCCTTGCTCGACATGCTCAGCATGCCGCCGAAGCCGACGTAGCTGCGGCCCGCGCTCACGCCATCGCTCACGAGCAAGGACGTCGTGCGACCGGCGTCGTCGAAGTACCCGCCGTTGATGACCGCGACCGCGGTCGGATGGGCAGCCGCCCACTCGCTGATGAGCGCCCGCGATCCCGGCGCGTAGCCGACCCGCAGCCGCCCCGCGGCCTGCGCCATCCGTACGGTCGTCACCTGCGCCGGTACCCCGCTGGTGAGCGTGACGGAGTCCAGCCGTACGGACACGCCCGGCGCGATGTCCTGCCAGTCCTTCGAGGTCGCGGTGGGGGTCTCGACCTGCACCGTGGCCGGACTCGAGCTCGCCGGCGCGCTGGTGGGCGGCGCCGAGGACACCCCAGGCGTGGGCGCCGACGTCGCCGAGCCGCAGGCGGTGAGCAGGCCCGCGGCCGCCAGTACCAGGACGCGTCGCACGGCTCGAACGGTAGCTCATCGTCTCGTCTCCGTCCCGGCATCGTGAGCGCCCCTCGGGCCGTAGGCTGAGCGGGGCCGATCGGAGGTGGCGGGTGCAGGCGGAGTTGCGGCGGGTCGTCGACGACCTCGTCGCCGCGTTCAGATTGGGCCCGACCCGCATCGGTCTGCTCGGTACGTTCCTCATCCTTCTCGGCTCGCTGACGCCCGCGTACCTGCCCCAGAACTCGCCCTGGTGGGGTCCGCTGCGGGCCGCGCACCTCGACACCACCCCTGTGCGGATCATCGGCACCCTCATCCTGCTGGTCGGCATCGGGCTGCTCGTCGACGGCTGGTTCAAGCTGCGCCCGACGGTCTACGCCGGCGTGAAGCACTGGGCGGTGCTGGCGATCTGGTCGCTGCCGCTGCTGTTCGGCCCGCCGACGTTCAGCCACGACGCGTACAGCTACTCCGCCCAGGGCTGGATGCTGGTCAACGAGGTCAACCCGTACGAGGCGGGGCCGGGCGTCCTTCCCGGCGCCTTCGCCGACCAGGTGGCCTGGGTGTGGCGGTTCACGCCCGCCCCGTACGGACCCCTCAGCCTTCGGCTCCAAGAGCTGATCGTCGTCGCGTCGGGGCTGCATCCGTACCTCTCGACCGTGCTGATGCGCATCCCGGCGCTCCTCGGCGTGCTGCTCATCGTCATCCTGCTGCCGCGGATCGCGCACCGCCTCCGCGTGGACCCGCAGCTCACGGCCTGGTTCGCCACGCTCAACCCGTTGCTCGTCATCGACTTCATCGGCGGAATGCACAACGACGCCCTGATGATGGGTCTGGTCGTCCTCGCCCTGTGGCTGTCGCTGAAGCCTCGGCTCTGGGTCGCCGGTGCGGTCGTGGTCGGCATCGCCGCCTCGATCAAACAGCCGGCGTTCCTCGCGGCGTACGCGCTGCCGCTGCTCACCCACCCCCTGCTCACCTGGAGGCGCGGCGACGTGCTGCGCACCGTGGGCAGAGTCGTGGTCAGCTGCCTGATCGCGATCGGTGGGTTCGCGCTCATCTCCGTCGCCTGCGGCCTCGGGTTCGGCTGGCTGAACGCCGTCAACGTGCCCGGTCTGGTCGTCACGGTGTCGCCGTCGACGGTCATCGGGCAGGGCATCCAGCTGGTGCTCAACTACTTCCACCTCGACTCCAGCCAGCACGCCGCGATCCGGCTCGCGCGCACGATCGGGCTCGTCGTCACGGTCGCCGGCGTACTGCTGCTGGCGGTGACGGCGGCGCGCAAGAAGCCGATGTCGTTCTTGAGCTGGTCGTACCTGCTCGTCGCCTTCGGTGGTCCCGCCCTGCATTCCTGGTACGTGCTGTGGGGGGCGCTGCTGCTGCCGCTCGCCAGCCCGTCGGCGCGGGTGCAGCGGATCGCGCTGTGGACGACGATGGTGCTGCTGTCGTACTCGGCGGTGAACCTCGCCTGGCGCAACGGCGCCCTGGCGCTGGGGATCGCCGCGATCATCCCGCTGGGGTGGCAGGTGATCCATCACGAGCGTCGACGGCGGCGCGACCTCGACATGGTGGAGGAGCTGTGAGCGTGTTCCCTGTCTCGACCGGGGATGTCCTGGCGGGCGTCGAGGACGGCGTCGGCCGGATCGTGCTGAACCGGCCGCGGGCGATCAACGCCTTGAGCCTCGGCATGATCGGCGACCTCACGACAGTGCTCGAGGGGTGGGCGAGCGACGACGCGGTCGAGAGTGTCGTCCTGACGGGAATGGGGGAGCGCGGGCTGTGCTCGGGCGCCGATGTCCGGGCGCTGCGCGAGCTGGCCCTCGCGGGTGACCCGGGGGTGTACGACTTCTTCTCCCGCGAGTACGCGCTGAACGCCCTCATCGCGGGCTACCCCAAGCCGTACGAGGCGCGGATGACCGGGATCACCATGGGCGGCGGCATGGGCGTCTCGGCCCACGGCTCGCGGCGGGTCGTGGACGCGACGAGCCAGCTCGCCATGCCGGAGACCCAGATCGGCCTGTTCCCCGACGTGGGGATGCTCTGGTACCTCGCGCGCGCCGGTGCGGCGGGAGCCTACGTCGCTCTCACCGGTCTGCCGGTCGACGGCGCGACGGCGATCAGCCTCGGGCTGGCGGACACGTGGACCGGCCACGGTGACCCGACCGACACCAAGGTCGACGAGGAGTGGCTCACGGTCTGTTTCGGTGCGGACAGTCCTCTGGCGATCCTGGAGCGGCTCGAGGACGACTGGGACTCGCCCGCGCCGGGTGAGGTCGCTGCGGTGCTGAGGACGCGTTGCCCGCTGTCGGTGATGGTCACGTGGGAAGCGCTGCGGAGGGCCGCCGCGATGACCGTCGAGCAGGTGCTGGCCCAGGATCTCGTGCTGGCCCCCTACTTCGCCCGCCACCCGGATTTCGCGGAAGGTGTACGAGCCCAGCTCGTCGACAAGGACCGCACCCCGACGTGGACCCACGCGAGCCTGGAGGACGTCACGGAGGCCGACGTGCAGGCAGCCTTCGCCGAGTAGGGCTTGCCGAGAGACTTGGGAACCGCGGCCGAGAGACTTTGGCCCCTGGCGAGAGATCTGGCTGATGTCGGCGACGATCACGACCAACCTGGCGCGCTGATTCCCCCGCTCCCGTCGAAATGGAGTCGCTTGCCAGGCCCTGCGCGGACGATTCCCCCGTTCCAGTCGATACGAGACCGATTTCGGGCTGCAGAACGACGAGAGCGGGGGAATGGCTCCCGGGCGGGGAAAGTACCGGTCCGATAGCGACGGATACGGGGGACTGGTCGGCATGGTGAGCCGTGAGCGACGGTACGGTTTCTCGAAATGGGGCGTCGGCCAATTGGGGGGGTCACCGAGAGTGAACGTGAAGGCGTGGACCGCCATCGTCGCGGACATCGAGTCAGGCGTTTCGGGGCCCTGGGTCTGTCCCGAAGGCGATGGCGGAACGGTCGTGGTTGGCGGCCTCGAGGACGCTGAGGGGAAGATCGTGGAGTGGCACCTGACGTGCCAGGCCTGCGGCGCTGAGACGTACGTGCGACGAGGACCGGCAAGGAGAGGTTGAGTTCGCGCAGGCGAGCTGAGGTTGGGGTCAGCCGCGGTGCAGCGCGATGATCGGTACCTCCGGCGGTGCGGCGACGCGGACCGGGGGACCCCAGGCGCCCACGCCGCGCGATACGTACACCGGCGTGCCATCGACGATCCCCAGCCCTTCGACCACGGGCTGCTGCAGCGCGACCGCGTAGCGGAACGGCCACATCTGGCCGGCGTGCGTGTGGCCGGACACCTGGAGGTCGATCCCGTACGTCGCCAGCGTCACCCCGTTGCTGGTCAGCGCCTGGCGCGGCTGGTGGGCGACGAGAAGCCGGAAGCGTGACGCCGCCAGCGGGTCGACGCCTTGCGCGCTCAGCGTCTGCGCGGCGACTCGCAGGTCGGGCTCCAGCGGTGGCGTCCCCGAGTAGTCGTTGATGCCCAGCACGTCGATGCTCGCGTCGCCGCGGCGGATGACGTACGAGTCGTTGGCGAGCACCCGCAGCCCCTGCCGCTTCCACTCGGTGAGCCAGTCGCCCGCGTCGTAGTAGAACTCGTGGTTGCCGGTCACGGCGACGACGCCGTCGGTCGCTTTCAGCTGCGCCAACGGCGACAGCTCGTCGGCCAGCGCCGCGACGGAGCCGTCGATCATGTCCCCGCCGAGCACGACCAGGTCGGGCTTGGCGGCGTTGACCATGTCGACGACCTGCTGCGCGTACGCCTTGCCGCGCGTCGGCCCGATGTGGAGGTCGGTGACCAGGGCGATCCGGTACCCCTCGAACGCGGCGGGGACGTCAGCGGAAGCGAACGACACCTGGCTCAGCGACGGGTTCGCCGCCTCCACGAGGCCGTACGAGGTGGTTAACAGGGCGAGGACGAGTCCGGCGGCGGTCAGTCGACGCAGCCGTGGCGCACGGTCAGGGGTGCGGTGACGCAGCCGGTCGATGAGGCGCCACACGCCGTGGACGATCTTGACCAGCAGGACGGCCAGGATCACGTAGAACAGCAGCCCCATCACGGTGTAGCCGGTCCACGTCAGCGGGCGCCAGGCCTTCGGGTTCGCGATCTCCCGCGTCGTCGCGGCGGCCGCGAGAGACGCCCCGAACAGCACCACGATGCCGATCGCCGTGACCACCTTGCCGCGGCGACCGAGCTGCGGCGTGTGCGCGACCCGCCTGTACAGCCAGAACCCCAGCCCGCCGAGCAGCACCACCGGCACCAGCAGCACGAACCAGGGCACGCGTCATCCTCCGTATCCGCGGAGCGTCCCGCGCGAGAGCAAGGGTACGGGCCGGGTCAGCGGTAGTTCACGTACTGCACGGCGAAGTCGAAGTCAGCACCCTTGATGAGCGCCTGTACGGCCTGCAGGTCGTCGCGCGACTTCGAGGTGACGCGCACCTCGTCGCCGGTGATCTGCGTCTTCACGCCCTTGGGGCCCTCGTCGCGGATCAGCTTGGTGATCTTCTTCGCGTTCTCCTGGCTGATGCCCTGGCGCAGCTCGCAGGTCTGCTTCCAGCGCTTGCCGGACGGGTGCGGGTCTGACGTCTCCATCGACTTGAAGTCCACGCCGCGGCGCGCGAGCTTGGAGTAGAAGACGTCCAGCACGGCCTTCAGTCGTTCCTCGGTCGAGCTCTCCAGGTCCACGTTCTCGCCGGCCCAGACGATGGTCGAGTCCGTACCCTTGAAGTCGAACCGCTGGTGCACTTCCTTCGCCGCCTGGTTGATGGCGTTGTCGACCTCCTGACGGTCGACCTTGCTCACGATGTCGAACGAGCTCTCGCTGGCCATGACTGACTCCCTTCACGTACGGGCCCGACCCTACAGGCCCGCGCGTTACCCCTGGCCCACCTGCTCGGCGAGGAGCTCGAGGACATGGCGGTACGGGGTGCCGGTGGCTCTGGTGAGGCCCAGCTCGCACGTACGGTTGCAGCTCGCGTGAGCCGTCGACCCCAGTGACGCCACCTCGGCCGCCTCCGGCCTGGTCGCCGACGCGGTCAGCTCGGGGTGGAGCATCCCGCGGTCGCCGGCGAACGCGCAGCAACCGGTGTCGAGCGGGACATGGACGGACTCGGCCACGGCCTTGCCCACGGTCACCAGGTCCGGGTTGAGCCCCATCTGGGTCGACGAGCACGTCGGGTGGAGCGTCAGCGACTCGATCTTGCGGTACTCGCCGAGCACCGGCAGCATGTACCGCGCGACGAACGCCACGGCATCCATCACCTCGACCTCGAGTTCCGGGTCGGTCTCGACCATGTGCCGGAACCCCTCCGTACAGCTCGAGGCATCGCAGACCACCGTGAGCCGCCCGTTGTCGGACGCCTTCCGGATCGCGGGCAGGACCCGCTGGCGCATTGCCTCGTACCCCTTCGGGATGCCCTTGCTGGACCACGGGGTGCCGCAGCAGAGGCTCTCGATCTCGTCGGGCACGAGCAGGCTGATGCCGGCCTTCGCGCACAGCGCCTCGAAGCTCACCTGTACGCCGGGGCCCTCCGTCGGCCCGAACATGACGTTCACGCACGCCGGCAGGTACACCGCCGTCACCTCGCCGCTGGGCGCCGGGCGGCGACGCCGCTTGCCGCCGCCGGGCAGCTCGGTCGACCACAGCGGGATCGAGTCCTTGCCCAACGTGGCGCGCGCCGCCTTGTCGACGCCGACGAGCGCGACCTCGAGCGGACCAGGCAAGGCATCCGTGATGCTCATCACGGTCGAGAACGTGGCCGTCGTGCCCTTCCAGTGCTTGGCCAACGTGCTCCACACGGCGGCGGTCGCCTTGGGTACGGTCTCGCGGCGCAGCTTCTTCACGAGCAGGCCCGTGTTGATCTTCACCGGGCACGCGGTGCCGCACATGCCGTCGACCGCGCACGTGTGGATGACCTGGTAGTCGTAGTCCTTGTTGATGCGCGCGATGGCCGCCGTGTCGCCGGCCTCCTCGAGGCTCGCGAGCTCGCGCCCGACGGCGATCCGCTGGCGCGGCGTGAGGGTCAGGTCACGTGACGGGCAGACAGGCTCGCAGTAGCCGCACGACGTACAGCGGTCGACCTCAGGCTCGACGGTCGGGTTGATCTTGATGTGCTTGAGGTGCAGCTCGGGATCATCGGTGATGATCGTGCCGGCGTTGAGCAGCCCGCTCGGGTCGAACAGGCGCTTGATCTCGACCATCACGTCGTACAGCTCGTCGCCGTACTGACGCCGCACGAACGGGGCCATCACCCGTCCCGTACCGTGCTCGGCCTTGAGTGAGCCGTCGTTGGCGAGGACGAGATCCACCATCTCCTCGGTGAAGTCGATGTAGCGGCGCATGGAGTCGTCGCCCTCGAACCGGTCCGTGAGCATGAAGTGGATGTTGCCGTCCTTGGCGTGTCCGAAGATCACCGAGTCGGCGTACGCGTACTTGTCGAACAGCTCCGCCAGGTCCACGCAGGTGTTGGCGAGCTTCTCGACGGGTACGACGACGTCCTCGAGCAGCGCGGTGGTCCCGCTCGTCCGGGCGCCGGCCACCGAGGTGTACAGGCCCTTGCGGAGCGTCCACAACCCTGCGCGGAGCGCGGCGTCGTCGGTGAGCTCGACGGGGGAGTGCACCGGCAGCTGGTCCAGCGTCGGTCGAGCGGCGGCCGCGATCTCGGCCAGCTCGGCGGCGGAGGTCGCCTGGTACTCGACGAGCAGCGCGGCCTGCTTGTCGACCGAGAGCGCCTTGATCATCGCCGGGGTGTCGGGGAACGTCTGGCCGACGCGCAGCGAGGTGGCGTCCATCAGCTCCAACGTGGCCGCACCGGTGGCGACCAGGGCAGGCAGCGCGCTGTTCGCGATGAACAGATCGTCGAAGACCACCAGGGCGGTGTTCACGAACGACCGGACGGGGATGGTACGGAACGTGGCCGAGGCCACGAACGCGAGCGTGCCCTCGCTGCCGATGATCAGGTGGGTGAGGATGTCCGCGGGCGTCTCGAAGTCCACGAGCGCGTTGATCCCGTACCCCAGGGTGTTCTTCATCGAGAACTGCTGGGCGATCTTCGCGACCGACGCGGGGTTGTCGAGCACGCGCGCGCGCAGCCGCAGCAGTCCCTCGCACAGGTCGTGCTCGACCGCCCACAGCTTCTCGTTCGCGTCCGGAGCGCCGGTGTCGATGACGGTGCCCGACGGCAGCACGATCACCAGCGACTCCAGCGTGCGGTAGCTGTTCTCGACCGTGCCGCAGGCCATGCCCGAGGAGTTGTTCGCGACGACGCCACCGATGGTGCACGCGGCCTCGCTGGCCGGGTCGGGACCGAGCTTGCGACCGTACGCGGCCAGGCGGGCGTTGGCCTGCTTGACCGTGACGCCCGGCTGGATCCGTACGCGCTCGCCGGCGTCCAGGATCTCCACCGACTGGAAGTGGCGACGGACGTCGGCGAGCACGCCCTCGGTGCCCGCCTG
>JAPUEI010000035.1:15931-20613 GCA_027492675.1 Propionibacteriaceae bacterium
CCACCGACTGGAAGTGGCGACGGACGTCGGCGAGCACGCCCTCGGTGCCCGCCTGGCCGCTCAGGCTGGTGCCACCCGAGCGGAAGGTGAGCGGCACCCCCGCCTCGGCGGTCGCCCGGAGGAGGCGGGCGACCTCCTCGGCGGTCGTCGGGGCGACGATGGCTTGCGGGACCAGGATGAAGTGCGACGCGTCGTGGGCGAGGGCCCGGCGATGCAGCTCGCTGGTGCGGATCCGGGAGGCGTCGAAGCCGCACGACTCGAGCAGCGAGCGGACCTCGACATCGGTGGCAGTCATCGCGTCGGCACCATCCAGGAGAGCGGGCCCGCCTGGAGCGCGACCAGGATCGTGAAGTACGCCAACAGTCCGAGACTCCATAGAACGACCTTTCTGAAGATGTCGCCCTCCTTGTTGAGCATCGACACGGCGGCGGCCGCCACGGCGAGGTTCTGCGGGGAGATCATCTTCCCCATCACACCACCTGACGAGTTGGCCGACGCCATGAGGATCGGATTGAGACCGGCCTTGTTCGCAGCGGTGACCTGGAGGAGGCCGAACAGGGAGTTGGACGAGGTGTCCGAGCCGGTGATCGCGACGCCGAGCCAGCCGATGACCGGGCTCATGAGAGCGAAGGCCGAGCCGACGGCGGCGAGCGCGTTGCCGAGGCTGGCGGTCTGGCCGGACATGTTCATGACGTACGCCAGTGCGAGCACGCTGAGCACGGTGACGATCGTGAAGCGGAGCTGCTTGAGGGTGCCCACGTACGCACGCAGCGCATCGCCGACCCTCACCTTGTAGACGATCGCGGTGATGATGCCCGACAGCAGCAGGAAGGTGCCGGTCGCGCGGAGGTGGTCGAGCGTGAAGACGGTGGAGACCGGCTTGCCCGCCGCGTTCAGGACATCGGAGACGGCCTTGCCGTCGGCGCCGGTGTGGCCCAGGCCCGGCCACGGGAACTTCACCTGGCCGATGCTCAGCAGCCACGTCTTCACGGCCGGGATCTGGCTGATCGAGAAGACGACGATGATGATGGCGTACGGGGCGATGGCGCCCCAGATGCGACGCGCGCCGGTCGCGGTGATCTCCGGGTAGTGCGCGAGCTTGCCCGTACCTGCGGCTGCCGTCTCGGCAATGGCCGAGTGGTCGAGCACCAGCGGGTTGGCGGGCTTCCAGAACCGCAGCATCACGAGCACGGCCGCGATCGCGGCCAGGGAGGCCACCACGTCGGTGATCTCCACGGTGATGTAGTTGCTGGTCACGAACTGGGCGAGGCCGAAGACCACGCCGGCGACCAGGGCGACGGGCCAGGTCTGCTTGACGCCGCGGAAGCCGTCGACGAGGAAGACCAGGACGAGCGGCACGATGAGCGCGACGAACGGCGTCTGACGGCCGGCCATCTGAGACAGGACATGGACATCCAGGCCGGTGACGCTCGCGAGGGCGATGATCGGGGCCCCCATCGCGCCGAAGGCGACCGGAGCGGTGTTGGCCAGCAGCGAGACGATCGCGGCCTTCATGGGCTTGACGCCGGCGGCCAGGAGCATCGCGGCGGAGATGGCGACAGGTGCGCCGAAGCCGGCCAGCGACTCCATCAGGGCGCCGAAGCAGAAGGCGATGAGGATCGCCAGCACGCGCTGGTCGTCGGAGATCGATCGGATCAGCTTGCCGAGGGACTCGAACCAGCCGGTGATGACCGACAGCTGGTAGACCCAGATGGCGTTGAGCAGGATCCACATGATGGGGATCGCTCCGTAGAAGGCGCCTTCAGCGGTGGCGCTGAGCGTCATCACCGCGGGCATGTGCCAGAAGACGAGGGCCACGATGATCGAGGCCGCGAGGCCGGCCAGGGCGGCCATCCAGGCCTTGACCTTGAAGACGCCGAGAAGAACGAAGAGCAGGACGAGCGGCAGGGCGGCGACGAGCGCTGAGAGGGCCAGGCTGCCTGCGATGGGGGCCAGAGGCTGGGTGAACACGGAATCTCCTCATTGAGATCGACGGACGCGACGATTGTCGAACAAGTAGACTCGATGTGCAAGAGGTCCTGAAGAACTTTCTGGAATAGACTCCCCACTGTCGGCTGAGGGGGTGCGGTGGTTCGCAACATCGTGGTGACAAGCGTGATCGACGCCGTGGCGGATGACCTGCGCAAGCAGGTCCTCGACGGGGCCTTCGCCCCCGACAGCCCCTTGACCGAGGCTGATGTCGCTTCACGGTACGACGTGGCACGCGCCACGGCCAAGGCCGCGATCGAGCGGCTCGTCGGCGAGAAGGTGCTGGTCCGTAAGAACCACAAGACCGCCCGCGTCGTGAAGCTCGGCCCCGACGACGTACGAGACATCTATCGCACGCGGGCGTACCTGGAGTCGGAAGTCCTTCGGCGGTTGGCGGAACGGCGCGAGGCTCCCGAGCAGGCGCGTGTCGCCAACGACGAGATCGACACCCTGTGGCACGCCGGCGAGTGGGACATCGTCGAGCCCGACATGCGGTTCCACACCTCGCTGATCGACGCGCTCGACAGCCCGCGGACCAGCGCGGTGTACGGGTCGCTGGCGTTCGAGGTCCGGCTCTGCATGGCCCAGCTGCAGGGCAGTCAGCGGTTGAGCCCGGAGATCATCGTCGCCGAGCACGCCCAGCTGCTCACGCTCATCGAGGCCGGGAACGCCGACGGCGCAGCGTCGCTGCTGGACGAGCACCTCGCCAGGGCCCGCGAGCTCCTCGCCGGTGCGCTGGGCGGCAAGCCCGGCCCGGAGGCGTACCTGCCCTCCTCGGCGCTGGCCGCTACGGCCTGACCGACTACAGCGCTCCTGCGCATCCCAGCGCTGCGGCCGCGAGCCCGTTGCCGACCTCGCACGCCTCACGGACGTCCGCGCCGTCGACGACCGCGCTGAGGTAGCCGGCGGCGAACGCGTCTCCGGCCCCGGTGGTGTCGCGCACCTCGGCCACCGGAGCGACCGGCACCTCGACGCGCCGACCCCCCATCAGAGCCACCGTGGGCTCCGCGCCGCGCTTGACGACGATGGTGGTGTGGGGGAGGAAGCCCGGCTCCTCGACGCCGAGGAACTCCGCCTCGTCGGCGTTGGCCAAGAGGTGATCGGGCGCCAGGTCCGTGAGCAGGGCCCGGATGTGGTCACGGCCGTACCCGCGGAGGGCGCCCACGCTGGACGCGTCGACGCTGGTGGTGAGGCCACGCTCCCTGGCGCGTCGGAGCGCGTCCAGGACCGTCGTCGAGATCGGCTCCCCGCAGAACCCGTACGCCGGCGCGTGCAGCATCGCGAGCCCGTCCAGCCAGGCGTCCTCGACCGGCTCCAGCAGCAGCGCCGCGCCCCGGTCGGGGACCATCGAGCGCTCCCCGTCAGGGCCGACGAGCACGAGGATGGTGCCTGTACGACCGCGGCGCTGGACCCGTACCTCGACCCCCGACTGCTGGAGGCCTGCCACGAGTCCGTCACCGGTGGCGTCGGGGCCGACGCAGCCCAGGTAGCGCACGGGGACCCGCCCGAGGTGCGCGGCCGCCGACGCGACGTTCGCGGCGCTGCCACCGCGCGTACGGATGATCGAGCCGGCCGCGTCCGTACCGATGGCCATCGGCTCGTCGAGCCAGACGACGATGTCCTCGACGAGGTCGCCCAGCGAGCCGAGGACGCCGGTCACCAGGCCGCGGCGATCTCGCCGCCGAGCGCCACGTTGCCGAGGTAGATCTCGACGTTGGTGGCCTCGGAGGCCCCCTGCGTCGCGGTGTGGAAGTAGTCCAGCAGGAACGGCGTCACGTCGTGGCCGTGGACTCCTCGCGCATCGGCCGCGGCCAGCGCCTCGGCGAGCACGCGTGCGTGCAGATCCGCGTCGAGCTGGTGCTCTGCAGGTACGGGACGGGCGACCAGCACGGCCGCGTCGATCCCGAGCTCGTCGCGCGCGCTGGCGATCGCCGTGACGTCGGCGGGGGACTCGACGCGGAACGGCGCCGGGAACCCGGAGTCGGCGATGTAGAAGCCGGGGAACGCGTCGGTGCGGTAGCCGAGAACGGCGACGTTGAGTGTCTCCAGACGCTCCAGCGTGGCGCCCACGTCGAGGATCGACTTCACGCCGGCGGACACCATGACGACGGGGATCTGCGACAGGGCGACGAGATCGGCTGACTCGTCGTACGTTTGGTTCGCACCCCGATGCACGCCGCCCAGGCCGCCGGTCGGGAAGACCTTGATGCCGGCCTTGTGGGCCAGGAACGCGGTCGCAGCGACGGTCGTCCCGCCGCTCACCCCCCGCGCCATCGCCACGGGCAGGTCGCGGATCGAGCACTTGATCGCGGCGTCGTCCAGGCTCAGCATGCGGAGCTCGTCTGTGGTCAGACCGACGGTCACGCGGCCGTTCAGCACGCCCACGGTCGCGGGCACGACGCCCTGGTCGCGGAGCACCTCCTCGGCCTGCAGCGCCACGTCCAGGTTCCGCGGTCGCGGCAGCCCATGGGTGATGATCGTGGACTCCAGAGCCACCACCGGCTGACCAGCGGCGATCGCCGAGGCGACCTCGTCCGACACGTACGGATGCATGTGTTCTCCCCTCCTCGCCCATCCTTCCATGCCGGGCGTGTCGGTTTCACAAGGGCTGTAGGCAGTTGCTCACTCCCCGTGGCAGATCTGCCACGGGGAGGGATGAGTTGCCTACATACCGTGTGAAACCGGCGGGCGAT
>JAPUEI010000036.1 GCA_027492675.1 Propionibacteriaceae bacterium
CTCGGTCGAGGTCGTCGCTGAGTTCCAGGATTCGAGGGCTCTCGGCCTCGCTCCAGTACTCGAACTGGTCCAGCACCACTCTCCGGCTAGGCTCTTGATGGGCCGATAATGCTCATTATGACATGGGAGCACGGGATCGACTCCCCTTCACGCCACCCCCTTTTATCAGTCGCAGGGTCAGACGACACAAACCGGCTTTGGGTGACACAGAACGGGTCCGTCCAGCGAGGCGCCGCCGACCCGCGGTATCGCGATGAACGATCTACTGCTCACGGGCCGGCACAGTCGACTACTAGGAGGCTCGCCGTCATCAGGGCCCTCCGAGGCAAAGGGGCCCTCACGAAGGTCTGGTCCAACGAAAGCATGATCTAGGGGCCAGAGCCGCTCTCCCCAACGCCGAAGGGTCTGAGGCGATTCGCTACTTTCGCGGGCTCCACGAGATGCGCTTCATTCCGCGCATGACAAACCAACAACCCGAGGAGAGCGTCCCATCCCTGTTGACGAGCGGGAGGCGGTCATGATCCACGATGCGCCTCGCCGTGCGAAGATCAGTGGGTGACGAACCCAACCTCAGAGAACGCTCCCGCTGACAACCAGATCAAGCGTTTGCCAGTGAGAGATCCGGTCATGCGTGAGCTGATGTTCGCGTCGGGCGGCCGCTGCGCGATGACGGGTTGTGGCCTGCCGCTCGTCTCTCCGACCGGCGGATGGATCGGAACCGTCGCCCACATAGTTGGGGCCGAGAAGAACGGTCCGCGAGGCGCTGGCCCCGTATCCGCCGAGGAGCGACGTGCCTTCGCGAATCTCCTTCTGATGTGCGCCAGCCATGGTCGCGACGTGGATGCACCGGACACGGGTGAGAAGAACTTTACGATCGCGAAGCTCCAGCAGATCAAAGCGGCGCATGAGACGAAGATTGCTGATGCCGTTCTTCGCGCCATAAACCAAGAGCTCACAGGATTACGGACCGCCAACGATGTGCTTGACACTTCCCTTCGTTCCGCGAACGCTGCATCAACTGGCGAGGGCCTTGCCGAATCGATGGAGTTCGATGACGACGTCAGCATACAGGGACTGTTGGCGGCACTTGAGGAGGCAAGGGCGCGCCTACAGCGACTTTCTCAGCCGGCCCTCGATATCCTGTCACAACTATTGGAACTCTGGGAGATGCACTGCCGTGACGACAAGACATTAGTCCCTGATTTCGGCGAGTCATCAGGTCGGAGCCCACGGGTGTCAATATCGATCGTCGAAAACCGCCTCACACGCGGCTCAATGCAGTCTTTCACTTCAGCCACGGATGAACTCGTCGCACAAGGGCTGCTCTCAATGGATGTGGACGAATACGAACAAGTCTACGCTCTGAAAGACCCCTGGGGTATGTTCCTGAATAGCTTCTGGATAAATGTCGCGTGGTTCCTCTATTCGGGTCACGGCGTGGAGATCCACTTCTGGGTAAAGACCCTCGACTTTACAATCTTTGATCGGCTGGCACCGGAGGATCGAGACGTTTGGTGGCGCTAGGGCGTGGCAGCAAGCAGCAAGCAGCAAGCAGCAAGCAGCAAGCGGATCATGGTCCATGCCGGGGAGGGCGTTGAGGCGATCGAAGTCCTCGTGGTTCCCGTCCACCCACCACAAGTCGAGTCCCCGGAGAGCCAGCCTCCGGTCGACCTTTCGGATGCACTTTCGGCCCCAGTCAGCCCGCGGCCACCAGCCGTAGTCCCCGACTTGCAGGACGAGATCGGCCCCGATCTCAGCAGCATGATCCAGGACCTCGAAGGCCGCGCCCGTGTTCGCGTGCAGGTCACCCACCAACAAGGCACGCATGCTGCCTCACCTCCGCTCCGCCAGTGCGTCATGAAGTCTCTCGACTGGCCCCGAGCCAGATCTGCGACACGGCTCGATCAAGTCCTCGACCCTAACAACGCGATGCTTTCCCCTGCCACACGACACTACGCATCGAGCAGTCAGAACGCCCCGTCAGCCGTCGCTCGTCGATGTCGCCTGGTCGGCACTCCCCTGGTCTGCGTCTGCCTGAGCGTTCGCACTGTCTGCGGAGTCGAGATCCTTGGAAATGCCGTCGAGGGACCC
Organism: Propionibacteriaceae bacterium; assembly: GCA_027492675.1. Lineage (GTDB taxonomy): Bacteria > Actinomycetota > Actinomycetes > Propionibacteriales > Propionibacteriaceae > Fen-668. The sequence goes on from JAPUEI010000036.1 coordinate 2,092, forward strand.
CGGGTCGGCTGCTGAGGACCCGGTGCTGGCCGCGGTGGTCGTCGCGGCTCCCAGCGGAGTCGCCGGCGAAGTCGATGGCGAGATCGAGGCAGGGGACGAGACGGCCGATGCCGTGCTGGGCTCGAGTGGCGCTTCAGGCGTTGTCGGGCGAGTGCACCCGGTCAGGGCCAGGGCCACGAGGACCCCGACCCCGATCCGTACGAGCGTGGTCTTCACTTGAGCGCCTTGAGGAGCGCCCTACCGTCGGCCGACGCTGCCTTAGTGTCGGTCGTCGCGGTCTTGAGGCCGGCGCGGATCGTCGTGATGACGGTCTTGTCGGCGTTGTATTGGGCGGGCGTCACGGCGAGGGCCTTCGCCGCCTGGCCGTTGGCGTGGTTCGCGGCGTCGGTGATTTTGGCCTGCATGTCGTCGAGCTGGGCCTTCATCGCGGTGCTCCACTTCTCCGGGTGCGCCGCGAGGTTGGCCGCGAGCTTGTCGTGGGCCGACTGCAGCTTCGGGATGGCTGTGCCGGTCAGTCGGTCAGCGGCGCCGGCCTCGAACGCCTGCGGGATGGCGACGGCGTACACGCGGTAGCCGGTGAAGATCGAGTGGTAGTCGGCCTGCGCGGTCTCGACCGTGGTGTCCGCCTGGATCTTGGCCTCGAGCGTGCCCATCGCCGTGATGTCCGCGTTGAAGGTGGCGAGCACCGTTGCCCGGTCCGCTGCGGTCAGCGAGGTGTTCGCGCCAACCTTCGTGATGGCCTCCTTGAGCGAGGTGATCCGTCCCGAGGTCGCCGTCGACGCCGCCGCCTGGATCTGGGCGAGGGTCTTGGGTCCGTCGTCCGGCGTGCCGGCGGCGAACGCCGGGAGTGACGAGGTGAGGGCGAAGGCGCAGACGGCCGTACCGACTACGGCCATGGTGGCGATGCGCTTCATGGTGAGGCTCCTTGGTTCGGAAGGTGTAGTGCGTTCGAGATGAGAGTCGCGCAGCGCCATCAACCGACCATCAGCGGAATGTACGAGGCGTGTAAACGACTCCAGCGCCCCTACTCCCCCGTGCGGTGACCGGATGAACCTCTGCCGATGCGTCGCACATGACGGTCGGTGCGTCCCCGGTCGAAGTCACGCCGACGCCCACCCTGCGACCTAGTGCCGAGCGCGTCCTATCCGGCGTTCTTTCAGGCCGGGGTCTGACCCTCACCGTTCACCCAGTCCTCACCTGGTGATTCCCGTGCTGACGACCGGAAACACGCTCGTGTCGGTCACTGTGGGGCCATGCGGCAGACGTTCTCCAACACCGATCCCACACCGCTCAGCTCGATGTCCTTCTCCCAGGCTCTCTCCCTCGCTTGGCGCACGGTGTTCCACGGGGGGCGACGCCTACCCCGTGAAGTGCTGCCGGAGGTACGTCCTGACTGGGACTCCCTGGTCTCGGGCGGGCTGAGGTTCATCTGGTTCGGCCACTCCACCGTGGCTCTCCGAATCGATGGCCTGACGGTCCTCCTCGACCCGGTCCTCTCCCCCACCGCCTCGCCCGTACGTTGGCTCGTCCCGCGGTTCCAGCCCGCCGTCTCATCGCCCGACGAGCTGCCACAGATCGACGTCGTGGTCATCTCTCACGACCACTACGACCACCTCGACCGCGCCCTCATCCGTACCCTGGCACAGCGCGCTCACACCCGTTTCGTCGTTCCCACGCGGGTCGGGCTGCGCCTTCAGCGCTGGGGCGTGGACCCCGACCGGATCACCGAACTGGGCTGGGACCAGTCCGTACAGATCTCCACCGTCGCCTTCACCGCCACGGAATGTCGTCACTCCTCGCGCCGCGGCCTGTTCGACGGACAGTCCACCTTGTGGGCCTCCTGGGCGATCCGCGGGACCGACGGCTCGGTGTTCTACACCGGCGACTCCGGCTACGGACCGCACTGGGCCGAGATCGGCGCCGCGTACGGACCGTTCGACCTCGTCTTCGCCGAGAACGGCCAGTACGACGAGGCCTGGCCCGGCGAGCACATGCAGCCTGTACAGACGGTCTCCGCGGTACGGGACGTGCGAGGAGCCACCTTCGTACCTGTCCACTGGGGCATGTTCGACCTCGCGCTGCACCACTGGTCCGAGCCCGTGCGTCGTAGCGCAGTCGAAGCTGACCGCTGCGGCCTTCCCATGCTGACGCCGGTCATCGGCCAGGTCACGGCGCTGGACTCGTCGACCCGTCGGTGGTGGCAGGACCTGGATGCCCGTGACAGCAGGCTGTCCGCCCCCGTGATCGCGCTGCCGCACCACCTGACACCGATCGGCTATCGGGGGCAGATCGCGGCCCTGGAGGTGGGTTGAGGCACCCGTCCAGCGACAGCCCGTGTCACGATGGCCCGATGGGATCACCGCAGGCTCTCAGTGAAGCGGACCGTCGAACCGTTGCGGCATGGGCGGCTGACTGCGCCGAACGCGTCCTCCCTCTCTTCGAGGCTGAGGCGCCCGACGACGACCGGCCGCGCGACGCGATAGCTCGTGCTCGGGCCTTCGCGCGGGGAGAGCTCGGCGCGGCTGAGGAGATCCGCAGGCGCTTCGTGGCCGGTCGCGCCGCCGCCTCGGTGAGCTCACCGGCTGCCGTCGCCGCGGCGCGCTCGGCCGGACAGGCCTCAGGTGTGGCTCACATGGGTGCCCACGCGCTCGGAGCAGCGGCGTACGCAGCGAAGGCTGCTGCGCTCGCCTCACCCGATGATCCGCGGGCACGGAGCGCCGAGGTCGAGTGGCAGTTGGCTCACCTGTCCCCAGAGGGGCGCGCCGCACTCGTACAGCTTCCCCTGCTCGGTGAGGACTCCGCCGGCCCTCTCGGAGCCGGGTTGCTCTCGATCGGGATCGTGGCGACAACCGTCCGCGACCTCCAGGCGGCGCTCAAGGGCTGACACGTCACGAGTGGTCACGAAACCGTCGTCTTCGACGCAGATTCGACGGTTTCGCGACCACTCGTGAACCGGCAAGGGTCCTAGACGGCCCGGGTACCGTGGTGGCATCACCGACGAGCAAAGGTCTCCCGCTGCCCACGTACTCCAACACTGACCCCCGGCCCACCGCGGCGATGACCTTTCGCGAAGGTCTGTCGGCGTCGTGGCGCATCCTCGCCCACGCTCGTCGGCGCCGCCCGCACGAGACGTTGCCAGAGGTTCGACCCGACTGGTCTGCGCTCACGGCCGGCGGCTTCCGGTTCATGTGGTTCGGACATTCGACGCTCGCGCTGCGCGTCGACGACCTGACGATCCTCGTCGACCCTGTGCTCGCGACGGCCGCGTCTCCCCTGCCTTGGGTCATCCAGCGGTTCCAGCTTGCCGCGTGCCGCCCCGACGAGCTGCCGGAGATCGACGTCGTTGTCATCTCCCACGACCACTACGACCATCTGGACAGCTCGCTCGTGCGCGCGCTTGCGCCGACCCGCACCCGATTCCTTGTCCCGCAAGGGGTGGGAGCGCGGCTTCGGCGGTGGGGAGTGCCGGCAGAGCGGATCACCGAACTCGTCTGGGACCAGTCCGCGGACATCTCGACCGTCACTTTCACGGCGACCGAGAGCCACCACTCGTCGGGGCGAGGAATCCGTGACCAGAGCAGCACGCTCTGGGCATCGTGGGCCATCAAGGGCCACGACGTGTCCGTCTTCTACACGGGCGACTCCGGCTACGGCGCCCACTGGGCCCGCATCGGCGAGGCCTACGGACCGTTCGACATCGTCTTCGCGGAGAACGGTCAGTACGCCGACGGCTGGCCCGGAGCCCACATGTTCCCGCCCGAGACGGTCGCGGCTGTACGGGATGTGCGTGGCGCACGCTTCGTACCCGTGCACTGGGCGATGTTCGACCTCAGCCTGCACCACTGGTCGGAGCCTGTACGACGCAGTTCCCTCGAAGCGGACGCGATCGCCCTGCCGATGATGACGCCGCTGATCGGCCAGGTCACCACGCTCGACTCCGACACGGACCGCTGGTGGCAGGCGCTCGACGCGCGCGATCCTCGACTGCGCGGCTAGGGAGAGGGCAACGACCCGGAGGTTGCGGCCGGGTCATCGGCCGGGTGCACGAGCGTGAGCGGCTGAAAGCCCGGTTCGGGATCGATGTCGAGCGTGTCAACGACGGGGAGGTCGAGGTCGTACGCGAGCACGACGGCCCGCGCCAGAAGCCTGTCCTGGTCCGAGGTGAGGATCCCGATCAGATCGCCGAGGAGGTCGGCGGGGATCGTCATGGCGTTGTCCAAGGAGATCACCCCGTCGCGATCGAGACCGTTCTCCGGTCCGACGTGAACCTCGCTGGTGAGCCCGCGAACCGTCGTGGTGATCGGCGCCACCGTGACCTTGGTCATCGAAGGACGCGCGGTCTCCCGGGTCAGGACGACGACGGGCCGCGTCCGATCGAGGGAGGCGTAGCGGAGCTCTCTCATGGCTGCCCCTTGTCCACGAGACGGCCGACGGTCCAGCTCACGAGCGGGTCGAGATCGTCCGACGGGTCGTCGTGAAGGATCGCTGCGTCCTGTTCCGCGGCCAGTCGCCGCATCTCGCGCTCGACGGCTCCCGCAACGAACGCCGCACGGCTGGTCGCTCGGCCTTCGGCGACCGCACGGTCCAGGTACGCCACCATCTGATCGGGAAGCCGGATGGCGATCTGCGTGCTCATTCTCCGACGATACCTCTAGTGCCCTCGAGGTAGATCGATTCCCGGCCTTGTCAGACGCCAGTTGGGGAGAAGTGCGGCGTGGTCCGAACCGGTGCTTGGGGGACAGGCTCAAGGACCACGCCAACAGATGAAGACTACGCGATCTGCTTTTGGCTGCCGACGGCGGGGTGGGTGTTACTGTGATTCACCTATGGTCGTAGGGATCTAGGGGCGCACGTCATCGGTCAGAGCCGACGCCAAGGCATCGACGATCTGGTGAATCTCATCCTCGGTCGTGACCAAGGGCGGCGCGAGCCGCAATGTCTGACCGTGCGTGTCCTTGGCGAGCACTCCGCGGGCGACGAGCCGCTCGCAGACAGCCCTTCCGCTGCCTCGTTCCGGAGCGATGTCGATGCCGGCCCACAGCCCCGCGCCACGTACGGCGACGACGCCGTCTCCGACAAGCTCCGCCAGCCGACCGTGCAGCACCTCGCCCAGACGACGGGCGCGAGCCTGGTACTCACCGGTCTCGAGGAGGCCGACGACCGCGTGTCCGACGGCCGCCGCGAGCGGGTTCCCGCCGAAGGTCGAGCCGTGCTCCCCCGGCCTGATCACGCCGATGACGTCGTCCCGTCCGACCACCGCCGACACCGGCACGATGCCGCCGCCGAGCGCCTTGCCGAGCGTGACGAGGTCCGGTCGTACGCCGACGCGTTCCGTTTCGAGGGTCGCTCCCGTACGGCCCAGCCCGGACTGGATCTCGTCGGCGATGAGCAGCACATCGGCGGCCTCGGTGAGTCGCCGGACCTCGGCGAGGTAGCCGGCCGGCGGCACGATGATCCCGGCCTCACCCTGGATCGGCTCCAGGAGCACGGCCACCGTGTCCTCGTCGAGCGCTGCGGCGAGCGCGGCGGCGTCTCCGTACGGAACGGTGACGAAGCCGGGCCCGTACGGTCCGAAGTCGTTGCGCGCCGTGGGATCGTCGCTGAACGACACGATGGTCGTGGTGCGTCCGTGGAAGCTGTTCGACGCCACGAGGATCGTCGCGCGGTCCGCGCGGACCTTCTTCACCCGGTAGCCCCACGCCCGAGCGATCTTGATGGCCGTCTCGACAGCCTCGGCGCCCGTGTTCATCGGGAGCACGCGGTCGGTCCCGGTGAGGGCCGCGAGGTCCTCCATGAACGGACCGAGCCTGTCGTTGTGGAATGCACGGCTGGTCAAGGTGAGCTGGTCGAGCTGTGCGTGCGCCGCGGCGACCAACAGCGGGTGACGATGGCCGAAGTTCAGCGCGGAGTAGCCGGCGAGGCAGTCCAGGTAGCGACGTCCTTCGACGTCGGTGATCCACGACCCCTGTGCGGTCGCGGCGACCACGGGCAGCGGGTGGTAGTTGTGCGCGCCCCACTCCTCGTCGAGCGCGATGTAGTCCGAGGACGTCCGCGGACCCGACTCGGGCCTCATGGTCACCACCTCAGCTCCAGCGTGCAGCACTTGACTCCCCCGCCACCGAGCAGGAGCTCGGAGAGGTCGACTCCGTGCGGAGTGTATCCACGGCTCTCGAGGTCCCGGGCGAAGGTCTCGGCCCTGCTCGCGATGACGACGTTCTGGCCGTCGGAGAACGAGTTCAGCCCCAGCACGGAGGCGTCGGCGTCGGTCGCGAGGATCGCATCGGGGAACCTGCGTTCGAGAAGCGCGCGGCTGGCGTCGTCGAAGGCCTTCGGGAGGTACGCGACCGAGGCCGGGCCGCCCTTGTCGTCGAGAACCGCGAACGCGGTGTCCAGGTGGTAGAAGCTCGGGTCCACCAGGTTGAGGGTGACCACCTCACGGTCGAAGATCCGGCGCAGTTCGGCGTGGCTGGCCGCGTCGCTGCGGAAGCCCGTGCCGGCGAAGATCGTCTCGCCGACGAGCAGGAAGTCGCCCTCCCCCTCGTTCACCGACACCGGCTCGACGACGCGGAAGCCGCGCGACGAGAACCAGTCCATGTACGCAGGACCCTCCGGCCCACGCTCGGGATAGTGGAACAGCGCGCCGTACGCGATCCCGTCGAGCACGAACCCACCGTTCGCCGCGTACACCATGTCCGGCAGCCCGGCGAGGGGGTCGATGAGCTCGACGTGGAAGCCCAACCGCAGGTACGTGTCGTACAGGCTCTGCCACTGTCTCAGCGCGACACTCGTGTCGGTCGGGTTGGCGGGCTCCATCCAGGGGTTGATGCGGTAGCTCACGGTGAAGTGCTCGGGTCGGGTCATCAGGACCGTCTTCTGCCGGGCACTCCGCTGCCGGAGCGACTGGAGGTCGGCGTCCAGGAGGGTCTCTCGATCGTCGATCAGCGTCATGGCCCCATTCTGGCAACCAGATCGTGAGCAATCATGCCATCGCACGCTCGATTCTTGCGCGTGTCAGGCACGCAACGCAACGACTACCGCGTACGCTCGGGGCATGGACAGCACTGATCACGCGATCCTCGACGTTCTCAAGGCCAATGCGCGGGCCAGTTACGCGGAGATCGGCGACCGAGTGCAGCTGTCGGCATCGGCGGCGAAAAGACGCGTCGACCGGCTCGTGGAGGATCGCGTCATCCGGTCCTTCACGATCGACGTCGATCCGGCGCTCGATGGGATGAGCACCGAGGCGTACGTCGAGCTCTTCTGCCGCGGCACCGTGTCCCCCCAAGACCTGCGACGGATCCTCGCCAGCGTGCCCGAGGTCGTGGACGCGGCGACGATCACGGGCGAGGCCGACGCGATCGTCCACATCCGGTCCCGCGATGTCGCGTCCCTCGAGGTGGCGTTGGAGAGCATTCGCGTCGCCACCTCGGTGGACCACACGCGTTCAGCCATCGTCCTCACCCAGCTGGTGCGGAGAGCCTGACGGCTGACTACGGACGCTTCGTCGCCGTCAGCGTGAACGTCGCGGGAAGGCGCTCCGGGCGATCGCTGAGGCGGTACTCCCCCGTGCTCGCGTCGTACGACATGGCTCCCTGGAAGGGCTCGAACGGCACGCTGTCGTGCTCGTACAGGCCCGTGAGCTCCATGCCGGCGTCCAGCACCGCGGTGACGATCTCGGCGATGCTGTGGTTCCACTCGACCGACCGCGGCGAGGACACCGCTCCCCCACCCACGTACGTCACCGCGTCGTTCCACTCCAGCGGCTCGGTCTGCTCGTAGTACGGCAGCTCGAGCGCGACCGTCGTACCTCCCGGTCCAGTGATCCAGGGCTGCTGCCGGCGATCGGGGTGATCGTCGGCGACCACCTGGGCGAGGAGCGCGTTGAGCACGGGGTGCATGTCGCGGATGAACAGCCGGCCGCCCGGGCGCAGCAGCGCCGCCACCGTGCGCGCCCAGCGCGAGATGCTCGGCAACCAGCAGATCGCGCCGATCCCGGTGTACACGAGGTCATACGTACGCCCGAGTGCCTCCGGCGCCGAGTAGACGTCGGACTGGACGTACGTGATGTCGGCACCCGTGTCCGCGGCCAGCCGTCTGGCGATCTCGAGGGAGGCCCCTGACAGGTCCACACCCGTCACGTGCGCGCCCCGCCTGTACAGGCTGAGCGTGTCCGTACCGATGTGGCACTGGAGGTGCGCCGCTTCCTGGCCGGTGATGTCGCCCAGCCGAGGCAGGTCGAACCGGACCACATCAGAGAGCGCGGTCGGATCGGCGAGGTAGCGCTCGATCCCGTACGCCTCCGCATGGATCGGCGCGCGGCTGTCCCAGTTGGCGCGGTTGATGTCGAGGTAGTCGTCGGCCACGTCGGGCAGCCTAACGACCTACTTCCGCGGGCGACCGGCCTTCGCGTACATCTCGTCGACGAGCGCAGCGAACCGGCGCTCGACCTCCTTGCGCTTCACCTTCAGCGTCGGGGTGAGAAGCCCGTTCTCCAGTGTGAACTCCTCAAGGAGCAGGCGCAGGTCCTTGATCTGCTCGTGGTTCGCGAGCTTGCCCGTCAGCGCGTGCGCGCGGCGCTTGAGCTCGGCGAGGATCTCGGGGTGGTTGAGCAGCTCTTCGCGCTTGCTCCACGTGAGTTGCAGCTGGTGTCCGATGGTCTCCAGGTGCGGCAGCGAGGGGGCGACGAGAAGCGTGAGGTACGGGCGGTTGTCGCCCAGCAGCAGCGTGTACTCGAACAGGGGGTCGGCCGCCAGCATCCCCTCGATGGGTGTCGGGGCGATGTTCTTGCCGTTGCTGGTGACGATGAGGTCCTTGATGCGGCCGGTGATCGCCAGGTAGCCGTCGGCGTCGATCGAGCCGACGTCGCCGGTGTGCAGCCACCCGTCCTTGAGCACGGCTGCCGTGTCGTCCGGCTTGCCCCAGTAGCCGATCATCCTGTTCGGCCCGGAGTAGCAGATCTCGTCGTCGTCGCCCAGCCGCAGCTCGCCCCCGTCGACGACCTTGCCGACGGTGCCGAACCGGTAGCGGTCCGGGGACGGGAAGGTCGCCAGCGGGGAGGTCTCCGTCAGGCCGTACCCCTGCAGCACCAACAGCCCGCAGGCGAAGAAGAACTCCTCGATGTCCTTGCGCAGCGGTGCGCCGCCGCACGCCAGCACCTTCTTCGGGCCACCCATCGCGTCCCGGATGCTGGTGAGCACGAGCTTGTCGGCGAGACGGAAGGCCAGCCGGAGGTACGGGCTCGTCGGCGTGTGGTCGCGCTCGGCGGTGTGGAAGGCGGTGCCGGTGCGCAAGGCCCACGCCATGAGGGCCTGCTTCACCCGCGAGCCGGCCACCTTGTCCTTGGCGGTGAGGAACACCTTCTCGTACAACCGCGGCACGCTCACCATCATGTTGGGCCTGGCGCGGACCATCGCCTCGGCCACGGTGCGGGTGTCCGGCACGTAGGTGTTGGTGGCGCCGGCGAACATCACGACGTACGTCCAGGCGCGCTCGAGCGCGTGGCTCAACGGGAGGAAGCACAGGGACGAGTCGATCGACGTGATGTCGAAGTAGCGGTTGAGCACGTCCGCCTGAAAGGTGAACCCCCGGTGGGTGAGCATGACGCCCTTCGGCTCCCCTGTGGTGCCGGAGGTGTAGATGATCGTGGCCAGGTCCTCGCCCGACGCAGCCGCGAGGCGAGCGTCGACCGCTGACTGGTCCTCCGGCGCCGCTGCGAGCTCGTCGGCGAGGCTGGACACGAACTCGTCGGGAACCTCAACGAAGCTGACCACGCGTTCGAGCGCGGGCACCTCACCCCGGATCTCGGCCACCTTGCCGGCCTCCTGCGCGCCGGCGACGAAGAGCGCGCGGCTGCCGGAGTCGGCCAGGGCGTAGCGGATCTGTTCGGGGGTGCTCGTGGGGTACAGCGGCACGGACACCAGCCCTGCCGAGGCGCAGGCCAGGTCGGTCAGCGTCCATTCGGGCAGGTTCTGCGACAGGATGGCGACCCGGTCCCCCGGCTCCAGGCCCAGGTCGATGAGACGAGCAGCCAGGCGTCGTACGTTGGCCGCAACCTGCCCGTACGACTGTACGGTCCAACTCTCGCCCGCCGGGACGCGGGTCGCCGGGCGCCCGGCATGTTCGGCCGCTGAGTTGACGAACCTCACGGCGATGTGGCTCACATCCATGTCGGCCCCTCCCGGTGTCAAGGACTCAAACCTACTCCACCGTAGGTAGTGGTTACGCCACCGTAGGAATCTCACCGTCTCCCCTCGCGGCGCCGCGACACGCCCGCCGGACTGGCCCCCGGAACGGATACTCCCTAGGGTATGCAGAGGAGCGGCAGTGGTGCCGCCCACGAAGGAACTCTCATGGCTCAGATCGTCGTCCTCGGAGCGGGGGTGTCGGGACACACCGCTGCCCTACATCTCAAGCGGCTCATCGGGGGCAAGCACACCGTCACCGTCGTCTCACCGAACTCCCAGTGGAACTGGATCCCTTCCAACATCTGGGTCGGCGTGGGCGAGATGGAGAAGAAGGACGTGATCTTCCCGCTTGCGCCGGTGTACAAGCGCAAGGGCATCGACTTCCGACAGGCCAAGGGGGTCGCGATCCGTCCGTACGGTGACGCCGACAGCCCCCAGGGCGCGGTCGACATCGAGTACACCGATCCCGCCAAGGCCGGCGCCACCGAGCGTCTGCGCTACGACTACCTCATCAACGCGACTGGACCGAAGCTCCGCTTCGAGGCCACCCCTGGTCTGGGGCCGGACGGGCACACGGTGTCGGTCTGCACCGCCGATCACGCGGTCGAGGCCGCACACAAGCTCGACGGCGTCATCGCGAAGCTCAAGGCGGGCACGCCGCAGACGCTCGTGATCGGTACGGGCCACGGCACCTGCACCTGTGAGGGCGCAGCCTTCGAGTACGTCTTCAACGTCGACCACGAACTCCGCCAGGCCGGCGTGCGCGATCTCGCCCGGGTCGTCTACCTCACCAACGAGGCGGCACTCGGCGACTTCGGCGTCGACGGCATGGTGTTCGACCAGCAGGGCTTCCAGACGACGAGCGAACTGTGGACCGGCTCGCTGTTCCGCGAGCGCGGCGTCGAGGCGATCCTCGGAACGCATGTCTTCCAGATCGATGAGGGTGTCATCCACTACGAGTCGCTCGACGGCTCGAAGAACACGCTGAACTTCGACTTCGCCATGCTCATCCCGCCGTTCGGTGGGCATCCGTTCACCGCGTACGACCGGCAGGGTGCCGAGATCACGGCAGACCTGTTCGCGCCGAGCGGCTTCATGAAGGTCGACGCGGACTACACCGCGAAGCCGTACGAGGAGTGGAAGGCGGAGGACTGGCCCTCGACGTACCTCGTGCCGGGCTTCGACAACATCTTCGCTGTCGGCATCGCCTTCGCTCCCCCACACCAGATCTCCAAGCCGCGCAAGACGCCGAACGGTACGGTCATCGCCCCGTCACCGCCCCGTACCGGCATGCCCTCGGGTGTCATGGGAAAGGCGGCCGCTCTCACCATCGCCGCGCGGCTCAAGCACGGCGCTGCAACGCCCGCGCATACGGCGTCCATGGCGAAGATGGGGGCTGCGTGCGTTGCCTCGGCGGGCACGGGGCTCACCAAGGGATCGGCGGCCGCGATGACGATGCTGCCCGTCGTGCCCGACTACTCCCGGTTCCCGACCGGTCGCGACTCCCGCGAGACCCAGGGCGAGCTCGGTCTGCACGGCCACTGGGTGAAGCTCATGCTCCACTACCTGTTCATCTACAAGGCCAAGGCCCTCCCGGGCTGGCAGCTGATTCCGGAGTGATGATGTCTGAGACACCTTTGGCGAGCGTGGACCTTTCCCGTTCGCCCATGCCGACGACGAAGACGCTGAACTACCGAAAGAACCTGTTCCTGCAGTTCTTCCGGTTCGTCGCCTTCGACCTGCGCATCATGCGGATGGTCCTCAAGGGCCATCGCTGACCGCAGTTCACGGGAGGCCGGCGAGGCGCCCCAACGCGGCGGCGAGTGCGCCGACGATGACGACGACGATGTACGGGGCCTTGAGCCACAGGGCGACGGCTGCTGCGCCCAGGGCCAGAAGCCGCGAGTCCAGGACGATCGCCTGACCCTTGCCGACGGCATTCATCACCGTCAATGACGCCAGCAACCCGACGGTCAGCGCCATCGCCAGTCGGATGAACACGGGGTGGTCGAGCAGCCGCTGCGGGAGCAGATAGCCGAACAGCTTGATCCCGTACGCGGCGGCGGCCGCCAGCAGCACCCAGCCCCAAAGGCTCATGACGCGCGCTCCGTCCGCTGTCGCCACGCCCACCACAGGGCGGTGGTGCCCGCAGCGAGCAGGACTGGGATGCCGGGGGGTACGAGCGGCAGCGCGATCAGCGTTGTCATTGTGGCCACGACCGCGAGAGCGATGGGGTCGCGCCCCTTCAGCCGTGGCCAGAGCAGTCCGAGGAAGGCCGCGACCGCGGCCCCGTCGAGTCCCCAGCGTCCAGGGTCTCCGATGGCGTCACCGGCCAGTGCTCCGATGAGCGTGGAGGCGTTCCAGAACACGTAGATGCCGACACCAGCTGTCCAGAACCCCCGCACGCGTTCGTCGTGGTCCGGCTGCGCCGTGGCCGTGGCGGTGGACTCGTCGATGGTGAGGTGCGCCATCAGCGGCACGACCGACCCTTGCGGGCGGATCAGGGTCTTGAGCTGCATCCCGTAGACCCCGTTGCGCACGCCGAGCAGGGTCGCGGCGGCCCAGGCAGCGGCTCCCGTCCCTCCCCCACCGACCACGCCGATGAACGCGAACTGCGAGCCACCGGTGAACATCAGCAGGCTGAGGGCGCAGGTCTGCAGCACGCTCAGGCCCGAGGCGACCGACAGCGCGCCGAACGAGATCCCGTAGACGCCGACGGCGGCAGTGATCGACAGCCCCATCCGGGTGGCCGGCGAGAGCGTCGCCATCAGGTGAGCGGTTCCGGAGACACGTCGGCCGCGGAGCCCTCTCCCAGCTTCACCACGACGACCCCCGCCAGCAAGACCAGCCCACCCGCGAGCTGTACGAGCCGGGGCAGCTGGCCTAGCAGCAGCCAGGCGAACAGCAGCGCGAACAGCACCTCGGTGAGGGCGAAGAACGAGGCGAGACGCGAGCCGAGGCGCCGACTGGCGGCGATCCCGCTCGCGTAGGCGATCGCCGCGCTGAGGACGCCGAGCGCGACGACATCCACCCACCATGGCACGAGGGAGCCGCCCAGCAGTACCGGCGCGGACGAGAACGACATGGGCACGATCCGTACGACGCCGAGAACCCCGAGACCGACCGCGCCCACGACCATCCCGCCGCCGGCGAGGGCGATGGGAGGCAGACCTTCGGCGTCATGGGAGCCGAGGATGAAGTACGTCGCGGCGCCGAGCATGCCTGTCAGTGCCCACATCACGCCGACCAGGTCGATCGTGTGGCCGCTGGCCACATCGAGGACGAGCAGCAGGCCGATCGCGGCGACGGCCGCGCCGGCAAGTGTGAGCCGACTGGGGCGGTGGCCGTGCCGCAGCCACATCCACACGATGATCGCCAGCGGCGCGGTGTACTCCAACAGCAGCGCGATGCCCACAGGCAGGCGAGAGACCGCCTGGAAGAAGCAGAACTGGGTGCCGGCGACCGGCCCGAGGCCGAAGGCCACGATCAGGCGCCAATGCCGGCGGAGCGACCCGATCCGGCCGCGGAGACTCAGGATCGTGGGCACGAGCAGGGCGATGGCGGCCACGCCGACGCGGAGCAGGATCGCCGCACCGGACGTCCAGCCGGTGTCCAGCAGTCCTTTGCCCAGGACGCCGGACATGCCGAACGAGGACGCCGACAGGAGGGCGAAGGCGAGTCCCCCGAGCCCGGCCCGAGCAGCAACGGTCGTCTGCGGGCTCGTCACGTCCGGGGCTGTCGACACAAGGCAGCACGCTACCCGTGGCGGGCGACGTCCGGAGATGTCGTGACGGATGCTGGTCACGCCACGCACAGTCGCTCCGCACGAGTCCCAGCCACCACGTACGGACGTGGGCGTGGTGCGAGGTCGCGACGTCCGAGAGATCCGTGACGGTGGTGTGGTTGAGCCTGGTCGCGGCCTGATCACTCGCCGTCGGCGCCGTCCTTGCTGGGTGGCACACCGAACTTGCGGGCGTACTCACGGCTGAACTGGCTCGAGCTGCCGTACCCGACCTCGAAGGCGGTCTCCGTCACGGAGCGGCGGACGGCGGTGAGCAGGTGTCGCGCCTCGATCAGCCTGAGCTCCTTCTGATACTGCAGCGGAGTCGTCGCCGTCACGGATCGGAAATGCTTGTGGAACGTCGACGGGCTCATGCCCACCCGTCGCGCGAGATCGGGCACCATGATCGGCTCGCGGAGGTCCGCCCGGATGTGGCCGATGGCGTGGGCGATGGCGCTGAAGAAGCTGTCGTCGTGAGTCAGCGCGCGCAGCATCGCCCCAGAGGGTCCGGTCATCAGCCGATAGTGGATCTCCTGCGAGATGAGTGGGCGTAGCACGGGCGCGTCGTCCGGGCTGGCGGCGAGATCGAGATACCGCCGGAACGCGTCCAGCAGCTCCGGATCGGCGCGGTAGGTCTGCCCCGCCTGTCCGTGACCACCCGCCGGCGGAGTGGGCATCGAGGCGACGCCCAGGCTCCTGACCGTCGCGAGGTCCACCGGAAAGACGAGGGCCAGGTACGGGGCGACGGTGATCCGGGACCGGACCGGCAGGTGGTGGCTGACGAGCAGGCACTCCCCCGGTCCGACCGACAGTGTCCGCTCCCCGATGACGACGTCCTTGTGGCCCCGGAGGATCAGGCACACGATGGGGTCGTACAGGGAGGCCTCCAGCGGACTCGGTTGGTCCTGCCGAAGGAGCACGATCCCCGGGACCGGTTCTGTCGTTTGTTGCCGTCGACCGCGGCAGGCCGGCACCAGACTGTCCACCTGCTCGACGAGCTGCTGCTGGCTCATGATCCTCTCCGTCCCACGGTGGCAGTCTTCCCGATCGCACTGGCGTGGTGGCCATCTCCGCAGGAATGGGCAAGGAGGGGACAGGAAAGGGCAAGCCGCCCGCGGGTTCCGCTGGATACGTTCGAGGCCTACCGACGATCGATGTGGAGACGAGAGTGCTGAGAAGAATGCTGACCCCTGATGTAGAGATCCCCCTGCTCGGATTGGGCACCTACCTCATCGGCGACGACCAGGTCGCCGACGTCGTGTCCGACGCCATCGCGGCCGGGTACCGGCAGGTCGACACCGCCGAGGGGTACGGCAACGAACGTGGCGTCGGCGAGGGCCTTCGACAGGCCATGGCCGCCCAGAATCTCACTCGCTCAGACCTCTTCATCACGACCAAGCTCTGGCCCGGCAACCCAGCCTGGGGCGACCAGCCCAAGGACCGCCGGTCCACAGTGGCCTCACTCGATGCGAGCCTCGAGCGGCTCGGCGTGGACCATGTCGACCTCTACTTGATCCACGCCCCGTACGGCGCGGAGAACCGGATCGCCCAGTGGCAGGGGCTCCTCGACGCGCGGGAGCAAGGCAAGACGCGCGCGATCGGCGTCAGCAACTTCTCCGTGCGCCACCTCGAGGAGCTGAGGACGGCGGGCCTGCCTGCCCCCGCAGCCGATCAGGTCGAGCTCCACCCGTGGTCGCAGAAGCCCGAACTGGTCCGATACCTCACCGACTTCGGGATCACGCCGATCGCGTACAGCAGCCTGGTCCCGCTCTCGACCTGGCGCACCGCGCCGGGCCAGGATTCCGCGAAGACGGACTCGATGAGGGCTGAAGGAGAACAGTCGGACTCCCCCTTCCGGGCGATGGCCCGCAAGCACGGCGTGTCCGAGGCGCAGGTGCTGCTCCGTTGGGCAGTCCAGCAGGGATACCCGGTCATCCCGAAGAGCACGGACCCTGCTCGGATCCGCGCGAACGCGGACATCTTCGGCTTCACCCTCGACGCAGACGATCTCGCCGCCATCTCTTCCATGGACCGCGGCGACGGCATCGCCTGGGCTGCCGGCGATCCGACCAAGGGTGCCTGACCGGCACCATCCGAGAATCACGAGGAGACCGTCATGCCTTTGATCACCATCCGCAGCGCAGCCGCCGTTTCCGACGAGGCTGTGGACCCGCTGCTCTCCGCCTGCTCGGCCGCCCTGGCCGAGACCCTGGCCCAGCCCGAGGCGTACGTCATGACCCTGTTCGAGCGATCGGCCGGGATGACCATGGCGGGCACGAGCGAGCCCTGCGGTCTCGTGGAGGTACGCAGCGTGGTCGAGCTCGTCGGCGACCAGACGCAGGCCGTCACCGGGGTCGTCTGCGCGTTGCTGGGTCAGCATCTGGGGGTGCCTCCCGAACGGATCTTCGTCAACTTCACAGACTTCCGTCGGGCGATGTGGGGATTCAACGGGGCGACACTGGCCTGAGGCCGACCTAGGCTGGGGTCCGTGAGGAGTCGACTCGGAGGCGTGGCGGTGGTGACGGCGCTGCTCCTCTCGGGTTGCGCGACCACGCTGGCAACTCCCGCCGCCACCTCGTCCAGCCCTTCGGCGCCTTCGTCTGATGCGTCAGCGACGAGATCTTCGTCGCCGTCTGGTACCACTGGTGGTGTGAGCGCGCCGACCAGCATCCCCGCTGACCACTGGGCCGCGATCCTCGCGGACCTGGGCGCCCGTGGCGTGGCGACCGACGGGATCGAGGTCGTCAGCGCCAAGGCCGTGACCTGGCCCAACGGTGCGTGGGGGTGCCCGAAACAGGGCTCGGTCTACACCCAGGCCCTCGTCAACGGCTACCAGGTCGTGGTCAAGGCCGGCCAGAGGACGTACGACTATCGCTTCGGCAGCACGGCGACGCCGAGGTTGTGCGAGCTCTGAGAAGCGGTCGAGGGCGACACTGATACCGTGAACCTCGCACATCAGAGGTCCCGTGCGGGGAAGCCGGTTCGAGTCCGGCGCTGACCCGCAGCCGTGGGTGACGCGAGTCACGAGCCGGAATGCCGTACGGAACCGTGCACTTCTGTCGTGGACTACAGACCGGCATCGTGGCGCAGTCGCCCCGCGGCCCGGACTGGGAGAGGCTGTTCCCCCGCGTGAGCGCCACTTCCGTACAGTCGGGCTGGGTTCGGTACCGCCTGCCTCGTTCTCTGCACCCGATCGCGTGGTGGGTGTGGGCGCTGGGGGTCATGACGACGGCGAGCCTCACCACGAACCCGCTCATCGAAGCACTGCTCCTCGCGGTGACGACCTTCGTGGTCGTCGCCCGCCGCGACGACGGGCCCTGGGCACGGTCGTTCCGCCTGTACGCCGCGCTGGCCCTCGCGGTTTTCGTCCTCCGGATCCTCTACCGCGTCGTGTTCGGCGGTGGTGACGGAGACACGATCCTGTTCCGCCTGCCCGCGATCCCACTGCCCGAGGTGGTGGCCGGCATTCGGCTGCTGGGTCCGGTGTCGCTCGAGTCGCTGCTCACCGGTGCGTACGACGGGCTGCGTCTGGCCACCATCATCGTCGCCGTCGGTGCGGCCAACTCCCTGGCCAGCCCGCGAAGACTCCTGCAGAGCATGCCTGCGGCGCTGTACGAGATCGGCACGGTGCTGGTGATCGCCGTCACGGTGTTCCCGCAGCTGGGCGAGTCCGTCGTGCGGGTCGCGCGTGCGCGCCAGCTTCGTACGTCGACCATCCGCGGCCGTACCTGGCGCTCCCGTGCCCGCTTCGTCCGCGGCCTCATTGTCCCGGTGCTCGCCGACGCTCTCGACTCGGCCATCGCCCTCGCGGCGTCCATGGACTCGCGCGGGTTCGGGCGGTCCGGTGTGGCGAGCCGACGCCACCGGATGGTGGCCGCCACAGCCGCGCTCGCGGCGCTGGGTTGCCTCATGCTGTTCGCGTACGACCTCATCACCAGCACGCTGCCGTCCGCCACGGTGGCGGCGCTCGCCGTGACCCTTCGCCTCCGGGACCTGCTCGGTCTGCTCGGGGTCGTGTTGGCGGTCGTCAGCGTGCGCTTCTCGGGCCAAGGCGTGCACCGTTCGCGCTACCGCCCGGATCGGTGGCGCGTCCCCGAACTGCTCACGGTCCTCTGCGGGCTGGTGCCCGTCGTAGCCATCCTCAGCGTGAGCTCGACCACGGGTGCTGCCGTGCTGTACCCCGCGCTGCTTCCCACGCCTGAGGTTCCGGTGCTGCCGACGGCCGTCCTGGCGGGCGCACTCGTAGCCCTTCTGCCGGCGGTCATCACGCCACCGGCTCCGATCGGCGCGGAGGTGCCCGCATGATCGAGCTCCAGGACGTCACGGTCAC
>JAPUEI010000037.1 GCA_027492675.1 Propionibacteriaceae bacterium
CGGTGGAGTTCGTCAAGCACCCAACCATGAGAGCAGAACGCGCGGCAGCGCCCCCCTGCGTATGAAGCGACTCTCACCAAATGCACTCTGACTAGGCCTTATGCTTACTTGAGGTGGATGTGTCGCGGGTGAGGGCTGGGGCTGGGTGCGCTGTCCGCGTCGAGTAGGTTGACGCCAGGCACACGGAACAGGTCAACGATGAAGTTCACTGACGGCTACTGGCACTCCAGGCCCGACTATCGCCCGCTGTACGCCGTCGAGGTCGACGACGTCCGCGTCGACGCCGAGCGCGGCGAGCTGGTGGTGTACGCGACCACCGCGAGGACGCCCAGCAGGGGTGACACGCTGAACCGGGCGCTGCTCACGGTGACGTACTCAGCCACTGCGCCGGGCGTCATCGGCGTGGACGTCGTCCATCACGCGGGCCAGGCCGAGCGGCTGCCCGTGTTCCAGCTGGCCAGTGAGCCCGGCGGCGCACAGGTGCTGCTGACCGACGACAGCGGCGTGCTGCGGTCCGGAGATCTCGAGGTGCGGGTGCCGAGGCGCGGACCCTGGCGGGCCGACTTCGTACAGGGCGGCCGTGTCCTCACCTCCTCGCTCTCGCGCTCCCTGGCGGCCGTCGCCGGCCCGAACGGTGGCGAGTGGATGCACGAGCAGCTGGCGCTCGAGCCGGACGAGCAGGTGTACGGGCTCGGCGAGCGCTTCGGAGCCTTCGCCAAGAACGGCCAGGTCGTCGACATCTGGAACGAGGACGGCGGCACGGCCAGCGAGCAGGCGTACAAGAACGTCCCCCTGTACGTCACGAGCCGCGGCTACGGCGTCTTCGCCGACCATGCGGGCCGGGTGTCGTACGAGGTCGGCTCCGAGGTGAACACGCGCGTCCAGTTCTCCGTCGCGGGGTCGCGCCTGCGCTACCACGTGATCGCCGGGCCGACGCCCAAGGACGTGCTGCGTCGCTACACCGGACTCACGGGTCGTCCAGCGCGTCTGCCCGCCTGGTCGTACGGGCTGTGGCTGTCCACCTCGTTCACCACCGACTACGACGAGGCCACGGTGACGAGCTTCGTCGACGGCATGGCGGATCGCGGGCTGCCCCTGTCGGTGTTCCACTTCGACTGCTTCTGGATGCGCGAGTACCAGTGGTGCGACTTCACGTGGGACCCGCGCACGTTCCCCGACCCCGAAGGCATGCTGGCGCGGCTGAAGGCGAAAGGGCTGCGGATCTGCGTGTGGATCAACCCGTACATCGGCCAGCGCTCGTCGTTGTTCGCCGAGGGTGCGGCCCTGGGGTACCTGCTCAAGACCACCGACGGCGACGTCTGGCAGTGGGACATGTGGCAGGCGGGCATGGGTCTGGTCGACATGACGAACCCCGAGGCCGTGGCCTGGTACCAGTCGAAGCTCAAGGTGCTGCTCGACCAGGGCGTCGACGCGTTCAAGACCGACTTCGGCGAGCGGATCCCCACCGACGGGATCGCGTGGCACGACGGTTCCGACCCCGAGCGGATGCACAACTACTACGCCCACCTGTACAACAAGGCGGTCCACGACCTGCTCCTCGCTGAGAAGGGCGAGGGCGAAGCGGTGCTGTTCGCGCGCTCGGCCACGGCCGGCGGCCAGCAGTTCCCGGTGCACTGGGGTGGCGACAGCGAGTCCACGTACGTCTCGATGGCCGAGTCGCTGCGCGGCGGGCTGTCGCTCGCGATGTCCGGGTTCGGCTATTGGAGCCACGACATCGGCGGCTTCGAGGGGACACCGGATCCGGCCGTGTTCACGCGCTGGCTGCCGTTCGGGCTGCTCTCCAGCCACTCGCGTCTGCACGGCTCGAACTCGTACCGCGTCCCGTGGGCCTTCGGCGACGAGGCGGTCGAGGTGACCCGCCGGTTCACCCGTCTCAAGCTCTCGCTGATGCCGTACCTCGCCCGCGTGGCCGAGGAGGCCCACCTGGACGGCACGCCGATGATGCGGCCGATGGTGCTCGAGTTCCCCGACGATCTCGGCGCCCGCCAGGTCGCGACCCAGTTCATGCTCGGTGATGCGCTCTGCGTGTCCCCGGTCTTCCGCGCCGACAACAGCTGCGACACGTACCTGCCCGGTGGCGGGTGGCGGCACCTGCTCGACGACTCGATGGCCGGACCCGGCTGGGTGAGCCGTGAGTACGGCTTCGACTCGCTCGGCCTGTACGTCAGGCCGGGCACGGTGCTGCCGTTCGGGTCGCGGCAGGACACCCCGGAGTACGCGTGGGCCGAGGGCGTAGCGCTCCGCGCGTACGACCTTCCCGACGGGTTCGACCAGGTGGTTCGCGTCCCCGGCGGCACGGGAGCCGACGCGCACTTCCGGGTCCGCCGCGACGGGGACACCGTCCTCGCTACCAGCGACGACGCGCCGGGGGAGTGGACCCTGGAGATCGTCGGCGGGGCGTCCGCGAGGGGTGTCGGAGCCGCGGAGATCCGTGTTCATGCGGTGGCGGTCGGCCCCGACTGCACGATGTGATGACGGGCCTCTCATGCTCACCGTGGCGTGCACCCCACGTCCCTACCCTGACGGACATGACGTCGACTGCGGCTC
>JAPUEI010000038.1 GCA_027492675.1 Propionibacteriaceae bacterium
TCGAGCTCGACATCGAGGTGCCGCGCGGCTATCACGCCTGGGTGTGGCCCAGCGGCGCGGACGCCTTGCTCGCCGTCTTCCCGGAGACCGGCCTGGGTCCCGTGCTGGTCGTCCAGGTGATGCAGGGCGCTCTGACGTGGGCGGGTGAGGACGAAGCCGGCCGGCGAGTGCGGCTGGTGCTGGCGAACCTTGAGCCGGGGGATCGCGTGGTCACCGTGCTGCGGGCCCGGCGGCTGCCCACGCTGGCGGCCGCGGCGAGCCTGCTGCCGAGGTGGTACACACCGCTGACGGTCGACGAGTGGGACGGCTGGGAGGCCGACATCGCCGACTTCGGGGTCGATGCCCCCGAATCGGTCTTCGTCTCCTATGACGAGGACGGCCAGGCCGTGCACGTCGGAGCCCCGGCGGGAAGACACCGGATAGGCCTGCACGGCCGCCATGGGGTCACCGAACTGACCCTGGAGGTGGCCGCCGATATCGACACGCTCACGCGGGAGTTCGCCGAGAAGCTGCTGGCGGCGGGTTTCCTCACCTGGACTTCCGCCGGCGCCGTGGTGGTGCAGGAGGCCGTCACCAGCGGGCTGCTCGCCACCGATCGCCACATCGAGGATGCGCTGGACCGGTTCGACTGGACCAGTCGCCCAGACGACCCGCTGGCGATCGTCTTCGGCTGCCGCCGGGCCATGCTGCAGGGGGAGCGTGCGATGGCCGAGGAGGCCGTCCGGCAACTTGTGGCGCTGCCCGAGCGCGCCCGGTCAGCCCAGCTTGACGGGCTGGTGGCGCTGGCCGCCGTGAGCCTCGGCGGAGACCTCGCGTCGCTCGCGGCCGCCGATCAATTGCAGGCGGATCGGCGCGGCCCCGCCGTCGAGGCCGAACTGGGTGGTGCCGTCAACCGCCTCGGCGCAGGGCTCCCCGGCTGTCCGGTCGGTCTCGACCCGGCTGCCGCCGCCGAATTCGCAGCCCAGTTGGAGGCCTGCCCGGAGCGCTGGTCCCAGGCTCGGCTGGCCGCGGAAACGGCTCAACGGACGCGCCTGACCCTTCTCGCCGGCTACGCGGCCGGCGACACCGATCCAGCAGCCCTCGCATGGCTGCTGGTAGGCCGGTAGCCGGTTGCCGCCGAATCCGCAGAATATTGCCGCATATTGTTACGATGAGCCGGTGACGAGGAAGCGGCGACCAGTCTCCATGGCGGACATCGCCAGACGTGCGGGCGTCTCCGCCACCACCGTTTCGCACGTGCTCAACCACACTCGTCACGTGGCTCCGGAAACCGAGGCCGCCGTCCTCGCCGTCGTCGCGGCTACCGGCTACGTGCCGGACGCCGTGACTCGCTCGATGCGAACCGTGCGCCAGCGAATGGTCGGGCTTGCGATGTCGTCCATCTCGAACCTTTACTTCAGCGACGTCGTGCGGGGGATTGAGAAGGCGGCACGGGCGCAGGGCTACTCGATCCTGCTCTCGGAGACCCACGATGAACCGCGTCAAGAACTGCGCGCGGTGACCGAGCTGCTGGCGCGTTCGGTGGATGCAATCATCTTGGCGGCCTCGGCAGACCCTTCGTTGGCGCTCACCTACTGCGAGCAACGCAACGTTCCTGTGGTGCTCGTGGATCGGCTGCTTCCGCTTGAACTCGACCAGATCGGTGCGGAGAGCGTCGAGTCAACCGCGACGCTGGTCACCCACCTCGCCGAGTTGGGGCACACCCGCATCGGCATGGTGACCAGTCAGCCAGGGTTGAGCACCACCCTGGAGCGCCTTGAAGGGTTCCGTACCGGCATGTCTCGCGCGGGTCTGCCCATTGACGAGGCTCTCATCGTCGAAGGCGGGGCGACCGCGGAGGAAGGTGAGCGTGCCGCTCACGAACTGTTGGGTCGCTCTGACCGGCCGAGCGGACTCGTGCTCGGCAACAACCTGATGACGATCGGCACACTCCGTGCGATTCGCGGCCTCGGGCTGCGAGTGCCGGACGATCTCGCGCTGGCCTCCTTCGACGACTTCGAGTGGGCGGACCTGTTCGAGCCGCGATTGACCGCGATTGCGCAGCCGGTTCAGGAGATGGGCGAGCAGGCGTTCCAGCTCGTTACTGAGCGTCTGGAGAACCCGGACACCCCGGTGCGCCGAGTCGTGCTGGCATCAACCTTCCGCCACCGGAACTCCTGCGGCTGTGTCGCCTGAGTTCGCGCCGAAGTCGGTGATGATCAGATCGGCCCGATCCCGGGCCAGCTCGATCACCTCTGCGTTGCGCTGATCCGTTCCTTCCGCCCAGGCGCGGGCAGAGGACTCGGTCATCCCGAACTCGACGTGACGGCGAGCGAGTTGGTCCAGGCGGACCTGTGGCGGGACATCGACGTACCACACTTCGTCGAGCAGGTCGGCGACCTTCGCCCAGCCGCCCTCCTCGACCAGCAGGTAGTTCCCCTCGGTGATCACCAGCGGGACGGACGCCGGGATCCGGATCCTGGCCCCGATCGGATCATTCAGAACTCGGTCGAACTCGGGGGCGAGCACATCCTCCGCAGCCTGCCGGATATGCCGCAGCAGTGCCACGTAGGCCTCGACGTCGAAGGTGTCGGGCGCGCCCTTGCGGTTCTCCCGGCCGAGTGCGGTCAGCCGGTCCTGCGGCATGTGAAAGCCGTCCATCGGGACGACGGCCACGCTGCCCGGACTCACCCGGTCGACTCTGCGGGCCAGGGCCTCGGCCAGCGTGGACTTGCCTGCTCCGGGCGGGCCGGTGAGCCCGAGAAGGCGGCGGCCACCCGCAGCGATCATCCCGAGGGCCCGCTGGACGAGATATTCGGGCACCTCTATAGCGCTCGGTGGCACTGGCTCGGTCATCGTATTGCTTTCTCCTGGAAGGGTCGCGCCAGGGGCTTCTGGCGCGACCCTCGATTGGCTGGGATGTCAGAACTTGAAGGTGTTCAGGTTCTCCGGAGTGACGATCTGCGCCTCGCCCAGGATGACCTCTCCCTTCGCGCCGACCTTATAGTCGCCCAGCGCGCCGGCATCGAAGGCATCGCCTTCGGCTCCGGTGATCTTGCCGGTGGCCATCGCCTGAGCCGCGTGGTAGGTGAGCGTGCCGAGATCGGAGACGTTCCACCAGACCGACTGAACCTCACCCGACTGGATGAACTTCGAGATCAGCGTTGGCGGGGCCAGGCCGGTCAGCTTGATCCGTCCCAGATCGCCGGTCTGATCCAAGGCGTTCGCCGCAGCCGGAAGACCGATGCCGGCCGGGACGATGATGCCTCGCAGGTTCGGATAGGACTGCACGAGCGCCGTGGCTTGACGCGCGTTCTCGTCCGCCTTCTCCTGCCCGTAGACCACCGTCACGAGGTTGATCTTCGCGTAGTCGGGGTTGGTCTCCAGTTGCTTCTTGATCGAGTCGATCCAGGCGTTCTGGTTCACCGCGGTGGGGGTGGAGGACAGAATTGCGACGTCGCCGCCGTCCGGGCCGAGCATCTTCGACATGGAGACGAGCATTTGGTCGCCGATGGAGGCGGAGTCGGCCTGGTTGACGAAGACCGAGCGCGCGGACGGGTCGACATCAGAATCCCAGGAGATGACCTTGATGCCCTTTTCCTGCGCACCCAGGAGCGCTTGCTTGGTGGAGTCCGTGTCGCTGCCGGCGATCGCGATGACGCAGACGTTCTGGGCGACGAGTTGGTTGACGAACGGGATCTGAGCCGCTCCGGTCGCCTCACTCGGGGAGGTGAAGATCACGGAACCGCCGATCTCCGCGGCGGCGGCCTCGGCAGCTTCCTTGACGACAACCATGTAGGGATCCGTCCCGAGCTTGGGGATCAGTCCTACGGCACCCTTTCCATCCTTGCAGTCCTCCCGGACGCCCGGGACGGCGGGTCCGGTCTCCCCGGTGCCGGTGCCCGGACTGGTAGCGGGAGTGCCGCTTGCGCACCCGGCGAGCAGGACGCCCGCTGCGACGGCCATGATGCCTGTCGAGCGGACAATGCTGTGCTTCATTGCTCTTCCTTCCGTTGAGCCCAGGGCGATTTCGGCCTGGGAGATTTTTGTTGCCCGGTCTTAAGTCAGGCGGCCTGCGCCGCTGCCCGGAGTCTTCGGTTGGTGAACCAGGCCCCGATCCGCTGCGAGATGTTCGCTAGAAGCAGGGAGCCGATAAGGAGCAGGCCGACGGCCAGCCCTTGCGCGTACTGCCCCTGGCCCTGCAGGAGCAGGGTCTGGCGCAGCATGACGATCAGGAGCAGCGACCAGATCACCCCGGTCATCCGGCCGGCGCCGCCCAGGAAGGACACCCCGCCGAGGAAGACCACGGTGATGGCGTCGAGTTCGTAGCCGACCATCGCGTCAGGGGTGACCTGGCTGGTCCTCCCGATCGCAAGGACGCCTGCGATCGCGGCCACCGCGCCGGAGACCACGAACAGCCAGAACCGCAGCCGCAGCACTCGCACGCCCGAGTAGCGGGCGACATCCGGCCCACCACCGATGGCGAAGATCTGCCGGCCGATCGGCCGGCGATGCAGTGCGATCCCGAAGATGGGGATGAGGATCAACAACGGGATCAGGTTGTTCGGCACCCAACCCAGGAAGGTGCCGTAGGACCAGGTGATGAGATCCGGCGGGATGGGGCTGGTGATCGGCGTGCTGCCCAGGGCCACGTAGCACAACCCCCGGAACAACGCCAGAGAGCCGAGTGTGACGACCAGCGACGGCATGCCGAGCACCGCCACGCAGAAGCCGTTGAGCGCTCCGCACAGCCCACCCACCAGGAGCCCGACAATCACCGCGACGGCGAAGGGCAGCCCAGCCTGGGTGAGCAGGCCCACCACGACCGCGGCGAAGGCGCCCACGCTGGCGACCGAGATGTCGATCTCGCGTCCGATGATCAGCAGCAGCAGCGGCAGGACGAAGAGCGACTTCTCCGCCACCACCTGGAAGGCGTTGGAGAGCGAGGCGGACGACAGCAGCCCGGGGGTGGTGGCCGCGGCATAGACGATGAACAGGATCGTGGCGATGGCGAGCAGGGACTCCCACCGGGTGAGGTAGGACCGGACGGCCGTGGCGTCAATCTTCATGTCAGATCACCGTCTTCCGATGGTTGGCGCGGCGGGAGACGACGGCGTCGAATCCGACCGCGATGAGGATGGCCGCCCCGTAGAAGGCTTGGATGGCGAGCGAGTCGACTCGCGCCAGGGTGAGCGCGTTGTAGAGGCTGAAGAGCACCATGACGCCGAGGATGACTCCGCCTACGGTGCCGCTGCCACCCCGCAGCGCGACGCCGCCGACGACGACGGCCGCGATGACCTGGAGCTCACCACCGTAGGCGGTCTGGCCGTCGACGGTGCCGTAGTGAGCGGCCCAGAGGATGCCGCACAAGGCTGCCAGGCCACCACAGATGACGAAGGCGATCAGCAGCGTCCGCTCGACGTTGAGGCCCAGCGCCCGAGCGCCCTCGGGGTTCGACCCGACCTGATAGAAGTGCCGGCCGAAGACGGTGTGCTTGAGGAGGAAGCCCAGGGCGAGGGCGAGAATGACGAAGATCCAGGTCAGCATCGGGATCTTCAGGGGCGCGGCCTCGACGAAGTCGATGAACCCCTGTGGGATGGAGCCGGCCGAGATCTGGTCGCCCTGGGACAGGATCGCGTCGATGCCGCGGAAGACGTACAGCGTGCCGAGGGTGACGACGATGGAGGGCACCCGGCCGTAGGAAACGATGAGTCCGTTGACGGCGCCGATCAGCACGCCCACCAGAAGCCCGACAAGGAGGGACGTCGCCAGCGGCCAGCCGGGCGGTCTCACCACGAATCCGAAGATGTAGGCGACCAGGCCGATGTTCGAGGCGATCGACACGTCGATGTTGCGGGTGAGGATCACGACCATCTGGCCGAGCGCCACCACGCCCACCAATGAGGCCTCGGCGATCAGCCGGCTGAGATTGGTGGGATTAACGAAGTTGCCGTTGATCGTGGTCGCGATGATGGCGATGGCCAGCAGCACGCCCACCAGTCCGAACTCGCGTCGGCGCAGGACGGCGGGAAGGCCTCGGTTGCGGGCTCCGGCGGTGCTGTCGTCCGCCGAGTCGGCCGCCGCGACTGCGAAGGCGGCTGGTTTGGCGCTCTTCGCGGATTCCGCGGCTCCGGTGGCCGCTGTCGTCACGTTCTCCTCGGTGGCCTCACCGCGGGCGAACTCCGCCACCAACTCGCCCCGGCGCATCACGAGCACCCGGTCGCCCATGCCGAGCACCTCGGGCAGGTCGGAGGAGATCATCAGGACGCCGATCCCCTGTTCGGCCAAGCCGACCACCAGCTTGTGCACCTCGGCCTTGGCCCCGATGTCCACACCTTGGGTTGGCTCGTCGAGGATGAGCAGTCGAGGGTTGGTCGCGAGCCATTTGGCGATCACGACCTTCTGCTGGTTGCCGCCGGAGAGTTCGCCGACGTGCTGATCGTAGGAGGCGAACTTGAGGCTCATCTGCCCCAACGGCCCGGAGATCAGAGCCAACTGGAGCTGGCGGAGGATGAGTCCGAACTTGGTCGCCTTGCGGATGACCGGGAGAGTCGCGTTCTCCAGGATCGAGAAGTCCTCGATCACCGACTGGCCACGCCGGTCCTCGGAGATATAGGCGATGCCCTGGGCCATGGCCGCGGCCGACGAGCTTGGAGCGATCTCGCGGCCGTCCAAAGTGATCGTGCCGGTGGTGGCCTTGTCGATCCCGAAGAGCATCCGGGCGACTTCCGTCCGGCCGCTCCCCACCAGACCAGCCATCGCGACGATCTCGCCGGCCCGAACCTGGAAGGACACGTTCTTGACGCCCGCGTCAGAGGACAGACCCGCTACGGTGAGCACCGGATCGCCGATCTCGGCGTCGTTGACCGGGTAGATATCGCCCAGTTCACGGCCGACCATGTAGGTGACAGTGCTCTCAGGCGTCAGATCCTGGGCCAGGCAGGTGTGGATGAGCTTGCCGTCACGCAGGATGACCAGATCGTCGGCGACGTGGAAGATCTCTTCCAGTCTGTGCCCGACGAAGAGCATCGCCACGCCCTTTGCCCGCAGGTCGTCGATCACTTCGAACAGCCGCGCGACCTCACCGCTGGAGAGGGTGGCGGTGGGTTCGTCCAGGATGAGCACCTTCGAGTTGGCCGCGAGCGCCTTCGCGATCTCCAGCATCTGGTGCTCGGAGGTGCTCATCCGTGAGACGGTGTGCGAAGGGTCATAGGCCAGTCCCACCCGGTCGAGGTAGACCTTCGCCTCCCTCTTCATCGCGGCATGGTCAAGCAGGCCGAACTTCGTGCGCAGTTCCTTGCCGGCGAACATGTTCTCCACGATGGACAGCTCGCCGAACAGGGTCGGATGCTGGCTGACGACGGCGATCCCCAGATCCTGAGCCTCGAGCGGGCCGCTCAGCCGCACCGGCTGCCCGTCGATCTCGACATGCCCGCCATCAGGGGAGTAGCGGCCCGACAGGGTCTTGACACAGGTGGACTTGCCCGCGCCGTTCTCGCCGACCAGCGCCACGACACGACCCGGCCGGAGCTTCACGGTGACGTCAGAGAGCGCTCGGGTGGCGCCGAACGTCTTGCTGACTCCGATCAGTGCGGCGACGGGCGACCCGTCTGGATCGCCGGCGCGTCCTGCCTGCGAAGTCATCGCATGATCTCTGGATGCACCGCTTTCGCCCACGTCAGCTCCTCTTCGAGTCCGGATTGTGGTCTAGCGTACGGCGCAAGAAATGTATTGCGCAATAGCATGCGGCAATGTTTCTGGGAGGGACCTGCGGAGTCGCTTGGGGGGATGTGGGCCTGGGGTGTCAGGATGCCTCGCCCCCGAGGAGGGGATTCCGGGGTGCCGGCAGGGGTGGCAGAAGTCGCCAATCGGCAAAGCAGCGCCCGGTGACGTGATGGGCCCGTCAGCTCCGACAAGGGCTTCTGGTCACCGGGCGAGGGATGCCTCGCGTGCTACCCCGTCCGGCGCTCGTCGTTGGCGTAGGCGTAGTAGGCACCGATCAGCAACCCGCCGCCCACGTAGTTGGCGACCAGCGCGATCGCGATGTTCGCCCCCGCCAAGAGGGGGTCGATGCCTGCGCTGAGCCCGACGATCAGGAAGAGCACCGTGTTCGCCACCGAGTGCTCCAGGCCGAGGAAGGCGAAGATGAAGACCGCGACGACCATGGTGAGAGCCTTGGTGATGTCGCCCTTGATGGCGCCGTTGTAGATCAGCAGCACGGCGATGTTGATCATGAGGTTGCACAGCACCGCGCGCATGAACAGGTCGCCCATGCCGGGCAGCCCGGCCTCGATGTAGCCAAGCTTCACTGCCACCGAGTGGATCATCTGTTCGCGCACACCGCCGGAGACCAGTGTCGAGAACCGGTCGATGACTGCCAGCAGCAGACCGCCCAGCGCGTTGCCGACGTAGCACAGGGTGAGCAGGCCGAAGACCCGTCCGACCGTGACCCGCTTGTGGTAAAGGCCGATCGTGGCGACCATCATGTTCGAGGTCAGCAGCTCGGACTTGCTGTAGTAGATGAAGACCAGCGCCCACCCGAAGACCAGCGCGCCGAGGAACCGGCCGACCCCGATCAGCGTGCTGTCGCCCGCCGGGATCGCGTTGAAGGTGGCCACGACCGCGAAGTAGGCGCCGTAGAAGACGCCGATGATGATGCCCGCCATCGCCGCCCGCTGCAGGTAGGGGATGGTGAGTTCGCGTGACATCCTGGTCTTGGAGTCGAGCGCGTCCAAGGCGGTGTCGATGAACTGGCGACCGGGGTAGAGGCGCTCATGGGGCGTCGGCATGGGGAAACTCTGGCATATCCGACCGGTTTGGGGGAGCCGTTCACGACGAACACCCCGAGCGCCCGTCGCAGCAACCCGGACGTCGAACCCACCCGACTTGGTGTGGCGCACCCAGCCGCCTAGACTGACCGCTCGGTATCCGGGGCGTAGCGTAGTGGCTAGCGCGCCTGCTTTGGGAGCAGGAGACCGCAGGTTCGAGTCCTGTCGCCCCGACCAGCAGAATATGGCTCTCACTAGGTAATTCGGTGAGAGTTCGCGAGACCAGAAGCGATCTTGCACAACATATGCACAACATAGGACCCGAATCCGGAGCACGCTGAACCCATCGCTTGCAGCGTGAGGTGGTCAGCGATCGGTGCCGGTTCTCGACGGCGGGTCGATCTCGTCGGCCCACTCGGCGAAGTTGGCGAGGATCTCTGCGCGGCGCGCGGCGTTTACGCCGTACTGGGCGAAGACCGCTTCGCCGTGTCTGCCGGCCTCGCGGAAGCGGGCGGCAAGTGTCCGGCGATCCAGGGGTTCTGCCTCGAACTGATCCGCGATGGCGAGCACATCGTCCCGGCTGAAGCGTCCCGACTCGACCACCGTGTCGATGTCGATGTAGTCGCGGGCCTCGCCACGAGACCAGAGGGCGGACATCTTCGCCCCGACGGCATCGCGCGGGTCGAGCACCGGCCCGATGTCGAGGGTGGCGGGCGGGAAGGCCCGGAAGTCCAGTCCGAGCTGCACGTTGCTGGCCTCACCGGTGGCCGGATCGGTCACGTGGAAGTCGGCGAAGGTCGGCCGGATGCGGAGGTCCTCAACCTGCAGGCCGCTCGCCAGGTACGCCCCGCGGAGCCGTTCGACCGCCGATGCAAACGCGTCGGGATCGGCGCGGTTGGTGAACATGTCGATGTCTTCGGAGGGGCGGTCACCCATCCCGTTGGCGGAGATGGCGTAGCCGCCGGCGAGCACGAATCCGAACTCTGCGATCGCAGTCAGCCCGATCTCTGCCAGCCTTCGGTGGAAGGGCAGCACCTACGAGGCCTTCGTCCGCGACAGCTCGGCCAGCTCGGGGAACTTGCCTTCCCAAATTGCGCGACAGCGGACGGGCAGATTCAGGTCGACCCAGAGCGTGAGCAACATGCCCCGGTCGAGGATGGCCGCCTGCTCGCTGGGCAGCCCGTCCCGCACGACGGCGCTGTACAGGCTCCATTGCTGGCCCAGATCAGCCAGGTCGAAGACTGGGTCGGGGCTGGTGTTGATGTGCGGGCGCACGCGGATGATCCCCGAGGTTGGGCCGTGGAGGTCGTCCAGAGACTCGGGGGTGTCGTAGGGGATGGTCTGCTCGAAGCTGAAGCCGCGCTGAACTGTGGCACTCATGGTCGAGCCTCCTTCCCTGTTCGCAGTTGCTGACGACAAGGCTACCGGCGTCGGCCGACACGGCACAGGCACGCTGCAACTCGGCTTGGCACAGCGGCCTCAAGCTGTAAGCGAGACCCCTGTTGACTTTCAAGTGCGCTGCGACCCTGTAAGCCGACTTGGCACTCACCAGTGGTACCTGAACTCATTGGGGTCGACGGTGGGCATCGGCCGGAATACCCGGTCGAGGTCGGCGATGCGGACGCGGATGAGCTTGTAGCCGGACTTGACCGCGGGCAGGACGCCTTCGGAGATGCGGCGGCGGAGCGTGTCGACGCTGACGCCGTAGATGTGGGCGGCCTCGCGCAGCGAGATGTACTCAGCCTCGACGCGGGGGTTGGGGTTGACTGCCATGATCGGCTTCCTTTCCTGGGGTGTTCCCAGTCCGGCGGGTGCTGGCCTGGGTGGGGTCAGCGAGGGATGCCTCGCCCGGGTGCGGGTGGTCTGTGGTCGTCGCGGCGGAGGTCGACGGGGCTGGGTTCGACGGTTTCCCAGGTGGGGTTGACCCACTCCTCGAGTCGGTAGCGCAGGGCGTCGACCTTGTGGTCGTCGGGGAGCGGCCGACCGGCTTCCTCGGCGAGATGTTCGGGCAGCCAGCTGCCGTCGGGGTCGGCCGTTGCGAACTCGCGGGCGGCACGGATCAGGCTTGGGTCTCCGACAGTGTCTGGGGCTGCCTGCTGGATGCGTTCGAGCCAGGCCAGTACGGCTTCGGATTTGCCGGCGAGCAGGGCGTCGAGGCGGTGCTGCTCGCGGGCCTCGGGCACGTGGTGTCGGGCGGGGCCGGTGGGTCGCAGGTCGGTGTCGGGGATGCCGTGGGCGGCCCGCCACACCTCGATCTCGGCGACCGTCTCGGCGTGGGGTGGCTGGCCGAGCGCGGCCGCCCACGCCGGCACGATCCCGGACTGGAGGGTGCCTGTGTGGGCCTGGTCGGCGAGCCTGACGATGAGGTCCCGGCGCCTGCTGAGGTAGTCGTCCCAGCTGGTGCCAGCGAGCTGTGTCGGGACGCCGGGCAGCCACGGCAGCGGTCGTCCAGTGTCGTGGCTGCGGACGTCGTAGACGTCGAGGCGATAGTCGAGGACGGCCGCCGGGTCGCGAGCATCGCCGAGGGGGTCCTGGGCGGCGTGGGCGAGGGCCTCGAACGGGTTCCAGCCGTTGGCGTGGAGGACGAGCAGGTGGCCCTTGAGGACGGGCCACGCGTCGGCGTCGGTGAGGGGGATGCCGGTGGCGTCCGCGGCGGCGTCGAGAGCACCAGCCAGCTCAGGCCCGGCGTGCTCGGCGGCTGCCGCCCGGATCGCGTCCTCGTACCGGTCGACGGCGTCCGCGAGCAGCGCGCCGGGGTCGTGGGCGCGGGCGAGTTGGCTGGTCGCGGAGATGGGAGAGTCGTCGCGTGCCAGTACCGCCTCCAGGATCTCGGTCGCGGTCGCCGGCGTCTGAGCCTCAGCGTTGAGTCGGGAGTGAGGGTCGCCATCCCCGGTGACCTGCAGCCAGACATGGTTGGTGTACCTGCCGCGGGACAGCATCGTGTAGGCCTGCTGGCGCGACTCGGTGCCGGTGATCAGGCCGTGGCAAGTGTCGGCGGTGAGTCCCTGGGCGCCGTGGATGGTGGTGGTGTAGCCGAGTTCGACGTGTTCGGCGACGTAATCGGCGGGCAGGGTGGTGCGGCGGTGGCCGTGGGGTTGGCGGACGTCGAGGCTGCCGTCGCGTCCGACCTTAGTGATGATCCAGCGGTCGCCGTTCTGGACCCAACGGTCACCGACCCGCAGCCGCCGGTTGTTGTAGCGGCTGATGACCTGGTCGCCGACCGATGCGTGGTTGTCGTCGGACAGCAGGACTTCGCGTCCGGGTCGGTGGCCGTCGAGCCGGTGCTCGCGGGCGCGGGCGTTGAGCTGGGCGACGTGGTCGCGGGTGGGGGCGAGCATGAGGGCGTCCAGTCCGGCCTGCTTGTCGGCGAGCCACGCGTCGAACACCCCGTCCAGGGCGGTGTCGACGTCGCCGACGTGGACACGCTCGTGGTCGAGGTAGAACCCGAGCGCGGCGGGGTCGCCGTCGCGCAGCGCGAGGGACGCCGAGGCTTCGGCGCGGGTCTGGAAGCGGACGACGTCGTCGAGCCGCAGCGCGCCGTGCTGGGCGGCGATGTCGCGCAGCACGCCGCCGGAGGCGATCGCTCCGAGCTGTTGGTCGTCGCCGATCAGGCGGACGCTGCCGGCGAGGTCGAGCACCCGGCCGATGACCTGGTCGAGGATCAGGGTCTCAGCCATGCCTGCCTCGTCGATGATCACAAGGGTGTTCGGCCCGATCGCTGCAGCCCAGTCGGCGGGGGTGGGTTGGGAGAGTTCGCTGGCGAGCTTGTGCAGGGTGTCGGCGTGCACGCCCTTGGGGAGTTCGCCTCCGAGCTGGGTGGCCGCGGCGGCCGTCGGTGCGAGGGCCAGGACGTGGCCACCGCTGTCGAGCGCGGCGTTCGTCAGGGCGCGCATGGCGGTGGTCTTGCCGGTGCCAGCCGGGGCGAGGGCGAGCTGGACCCGGCGGCCCGACGTCGCCATGCCGGTGACCAGGGCGATCTGGCCGGGGTTCAGTGGAGTGCCGTTGGCGAGCTCCTCCAACAGAGCGGTCTCGATCGAGTCGGCGGACGCCACCATGCCGCCGCCGCGGTCAGCGGCGCCGATGATCCGCTGCTCGGCCCCCAGGATCCGTTGCGAGGTGTACCAGTCGGTGCCGACCCGCCGGTACACCGAGGTGCCATCCAGCCGCCGCAGCCCGGTGGGCTCCTCGATGTCGTCGCCCGGCGGGGTCAGGCAGATCGACCGGCCGAGCGTGGCGCCGATCAGCTGCTCGACACCTTCTTCGAGTTGCTCGATAGGTACTCCAGTGGCGCGGGCGTGGCGCTGCACCTCGGCGCGGACGTGGTGTTCCTGCCACTGGCCGCGACGCTGTTCGACCTCGGCGAGCACATGCTCGGCCGAGCGCGCGAACCAGGACCGGTCCAGGATCGGTGCCTCGACCGGCGGCTGGCTGGCCACCGCGGCGAGCATCCTGTCGACCCCGCCGCGGCCGAGCTCCCGGTCGGCCTCGGCCCGCCAGGTCGCACGCTGCTCGTTGCGGGACCGCGGCGCATGCTTCGCCTCCCGAGTCGCTAGGGTCGCGGCCTGGTACAGGTCGTTGCGCTCCGCGCCGGACGGCGGGCGCCCATTCACCAACTGGAACGCCGCCGACAGCTCCGCAGCCTTCCGGGTGATCTCCGTCCGACGCCTCGACCACAGCTTGGTGAGCCGCGGGTCGACGCCGACGACCTCACGGACAGGGCGGCGTCCGTCCGTTCGTGGCGTGTCGGCGAACCTCCACCCGAGCCTTTGGGCCAGGTGACGCTCGAGGGCGGTGTTGTAGGTCTCGGAGCCGGCGGTGATCGCCTGGTACAGCACGCGGCTGTCGATCGCGCGCCACTGGCCATCGCGGACGGTCTGGACCTTGTTCGCGACCACGACGTGGGTGTGGAGGTCCGGGTCGCCGGCGCGGGTGTCGCGGTGCGTGAACGCGGCCGCCACCAGACCGACCACCTCAACCTGTTCCACCCCGCCACGACCCGTGCGCGTGAAGAGCGCGTGCTTCTCGATGAACCGCAGGGCGTCGCGCACCGCCGCGTCGTGGGCGGCCTCAACGATGGCGGCCGTGCTGGGGTCGAGTAGTGCCCACATGGCCGAGACGCTCTTGACGGGGGAGAAGGTCAGGTCGAACCCTGCCACCGGCATGGACGGCTTCCGCGACACCTTGGTCAGGAACCCGTGCAACTCTCGGGCATCCGGTCGGCGGCCCTCCCGGGCGGTGAACCACTCAACGGCCAGGTCGGTGCGGATTGCCGCCCGCAGGTCGTCGGGGATCGTCGCCTTCGCCTTGTGGCCGTGAGCCTTGTTCCATGCGACGAAGCGGCGGCCCAACTCGACGCGGAACTCGATGACGTCCGTGTCGGGCTGCCGGAACGGACGGCCGAGCCGGACCGCGTCCAGCACCTGCTGCTTGGTCGGGTTCGGCCCGAGTGCCGCCAGCCGCTGCGCCGCCAACGGATGCAAGCCCTCTCCGAACAACGACTTCATCTGCTCGGCCGTCACCGGATCGCCCTCGGCGAGCCCCTCGATGCCGGCCAGCCCGGAGCCCAACCAGACTCCCGGCGACTCGCCCTTCTCGTCGTAGTAGCCCGCCAGCGTCACGCCGCCGGGCACGGCGGCGTCGTTCACGGCGACCTGGCGGATCACATAGTCGTACCCGTCCCCGGCGACGATCCGGTGCGCAGTCATCATCAGCGCGCTCCTCTCCTACCTTCATAAGCAGATAAGCCGGTACCGATTCGGACAGTTCGTCGGCCAAGCCGACCACGGTGACGTGGCCGCGAACGTGGCCGACTTGGTTGCGGAAGACCGTCCCGGCGGCATCGCGTAGCCTCGTTCTCCCTAGCCAGAGGTACGTCTCCCATGTCCCCCCTTTCGTCTGGCGTAAGGGTTTGCGGAACCTAGGCCGACGGCCTTACGGGTCGGAGCGACAGCTGAGCAAAGCCGGGTTACTACAAACGTTCCCTAAGGCCCGAAGATGGCGGTCGTCCCTGTGGATAGCTGGGTAATCCGACCTAGTCAGGGCAGCGTTCCCCAACGTTCCCCAGTTCGTTCTTGACGAGAGGCGCCGACCTAGACTCTGGTCACACGAAGGAGGGTCCGATGAGCGATGAGCCGACCGACCTCGTGACCGTGTCCCGCGCCGAGCTCGACGCTCTCCGCGCTGAGGTGCGGCGCCTTCGCCGTCAACTGGCCCGCGAGGAAGCCAAGGCGCGGATCTTCGCCGACGCTGGCCCCGGCCCGAGCAAGACGGCCACGACGTTCACTTGCGCCGAACTCGCAGAGGCCTGGGGCGTCGGTGACTGAGTGCCCGAGCGAGGCAGGCTGTGGGGCGAGTTGAGCTACCGCGCACGGTTCGGCAGTCCTGGGCAGATCGTCGCAGATCTGGCCGCTGACTAGCGGTTTTGTGCGATTCCGTGGTGCCGAAGGTGTGTCCCAGCTTGGGTGACTTCCACTCGCCCCGGGGTCGTGGCGGCTGGGATCGGGTAGTCGGATTGGGTCCGGGGCGGTGGTGGGGTCCTTGGGGCCGGGGCCTTGGGTCCGGGGCGGTGGTCGGGACCGGGACCGGGACCGAGTGCGAGCTAGAGAGCGAGGCCGCCGACCTTACGCCTCGCCGGCGTCGGCCTGCGTGTCGCGTGTGGGAAGAGCCCGCCTAGACCCTTCCCGCACCGTGAACCACCAGGAGATCAGCCACGCGAACAGGAAGATCATGAAGCTGGAAGTCCCGATGAGGATAAGTGCGCTCGTCCCGCCACCAATCTCCTGTGCATCGATGGGCAGACACCGGGCCGGCCCGGCCTCAACACAGGCATCCGAGAGCAAGGCGACGAGGCGCCTCAACATGAGGACAGCCTGGACCCCGAACAGAACCATCGTTGCGAAGAAGATTGCGACCATCAGGAACAGTGCGTGGAGCGGGAGTCGGCCAGCCTTACGTATCTTCTGCCGGTAGATCCAAGCGGCGCCAAGAATCGTGACGCACAGCACAGTCGCTGACACCCACCACGTCATGCACGCGGAGCCCAAAGCCCGGAGACTCTCCGCCAACTCGCCAACCCGATCCATGGGAGGGAATCTAGTAGCGCGAGACACTACGGGGAGCGGAACCCCGAAGGTCTCGTGCAGAGGTCGCCTCCAGGTTCTGCTTGACGATTCTCTGGAGGTCCTTCTCGAGCTTCGATGCCGAGGAACTGAACTCGGTTGCCGCCTGCCCCGTCACCCGGTACGGCTTGAGATCACTCATCGGACCTTCCTTCCAGAGCTGCAGCGACAGCTTCGAACTCCTCAAGCGCGGCGGTCAGATCTTCGACGATCTCGCGGGCGATGACCTCGGGCGCGGGCAGGTTGTCGAGGTCTTCGAGGGAGTTGTCGCGGAGCCAGGTGATGTCGAGGTTCGCCTTGTCGCGGGCGATGAGTTCGTCGTAGCCGAAGGAGTGGAATCGCTCGGTTTCGACGCGCTCGTCGCGCGGTCGGCCGACGGCGAAGGACGTGACGAAGTCGTCCAGGTGGGTGCGCGTGAGCGGGTGCTGCTTGAGGGTGAAGTTCTGGTTGGTGCGCAGGTCGTAGATCCATAGTCGGCTGGTCCAGGCGGCCTCACGGGCGGGCTTCTTGTCGAAGAACAGGACGTTGGCCTTCACGCCCTGGGCGTAGAAGATGCCGGTCGGCAGCCGCAGCATGGTGTGCAGGTCGAAGTCGTTCAACAGCCGTCGGCGCAGGGTCTCGCCGGCCCCGCCCTCGAACAGGACGTTGTCGGGCAGCACGACTGCGGCGCGTCCATTCATGTCGAGGATCGTCATGATGTGCTGCAGGAAGTTCAGCTGCTTGTTGGACGTCGTCACGGAGAAGTCCTGCCGCTCGATCTCGCGATCCTCGCGGGCCTCGCGGCCGTCCGCTCCCACCATCGTGAGCGACGACTTGCGGCCGAACGGCGGGTTGGTGAGCACCACCGACCACCGCTTCCCAGGGTCGGCGAGCAGGGAGTCCTTCACCTCGATTAGGGAGGGTCCGTTGGCATCTCCGATGCCATGCAGCAGCAGGTTCATCGCCGCGAGCCGGGCGGTTCCGTCGACCAGTTCGACGCCGTGGACGAAGCCGGTGCGCAGGTGGTCGCGCTCGGGCGGGGTGAGGTTCTCCGCGCCCCCGGAGGCGTACTCGTGGGCGGCGAGCAGGAAGCCGCCGGTGCCGCAGGCCGGGTCGACGACGGCGTCTTTCACGGTCGGACGCACCACGTCGACCATCGCGGAGATGATCGAGCGGGGCGTGAAGTACTGGCCGGCGCCCGACTTGATGTCCTCGGCTCCCTTGGAGAGCAGCGACTCGTAGGCGTCGCCCTTGATGTCGGTGCCGGTCTCCGACCACTTCTCGGCGTCGATCAGGTCGTGCACCAGGCGCTTCAGCTTCGCCGGGTCCTGGATCCGGTTCTGAGCCTTGCGGAAGATCGTGCCCAAGGTCCCAGGTTGGGACGCCAACCCCACCAGGATCCGGGTGTACTCGTACTCCAACTCGGCTCCGTCGGCGTCCAACAGCCGTTGCCAGGAGAACTCCGGTGGCACGATCTGCTCTGGCCGCAGTCTCCGGGTCGCCCGCTCGTGGGCCATCTTCAGGAACAGCAGGTACGTGAGTTGCTCGGTGTACTCGATGACCGACACCCCGTCGTCGCGCAGTACGTTCGCGTACGACCAGAGCTTGCTGACGAGTTGACGACCGTTGGACACGAGTTCCTCCACAATCGCTAGAGATAGATCGCCATCGGCAAGAGTTGGAGCGCGGGACCACTCACGATCGGATCGGCGACATCGAGCGACAGGGAGTCAAGATCCCTGAAGCTGCTGATGAGTTCCTCCACCATGGCTGAGCCACCCGCCCCGATCACAGTGCGTCGAGCGAGGTTGATCGAGTCCGTTCCCGCAAGAACGCGAGTCACTTTGCCTACCACTCGGAAGTAGCCCTGCCGCAGGTGTTCGCTTGTCGCTGGCGTGTAGAACTCAGAGGTCGTGACTGCGATGAATCGAAGACCCGGTGACGTCTCGAACAGCAGGTCGTGGACCGGTGCCGCCTGCATGTCAGCCGCCATCATTCGAATCATGCGGACCGTGTCGTCCTCAGGTGGCGCGGCGGGAGTGGGTGCCGGCGCGGGACCCCGCTTCTGGGGGTTGCCCGAACGTGGGTTGGGGGGCGGGGGCGTCGTCGCCGGCTCGTCGGGCACGACGTACGGAAAGATCGCGCTCGCAAATGTGAGGATGCTCTCGAGCGGGTTGCCCCGGGATTCCCCCTGCAGTTCCACCAACTGCCCGGCCTTCAGGCTTGCGAGATCGTCTTCGGAACAGATCTCGACGATTTGCCCTGCCTCGCGGAGGTATGCAATGAGGATGTTGAACAGGCTTGCGGCGGTGTGGTGTCGCTCGGTCTGTGAAACGAAGGTTGTCTCGTCCGTCTTGTGCGTCGAACCTTCAACGGAAGCCTCGCCGTCAGCTAGCCCAAGGATCTTGGCCTTGAGCCCGAGTTTGCCCGCGAGGGTCTTCTCCTGAGAACCCGCTTGCGTGGACGTCTCGCTGCCGGATACAGAGACGCCGCCTTCGATGGCGGCCAGAAAGCTAACCATCATTGGTACGTCTAGGTAGATGGGGTGTGCGAGCGTGTATCCGGGTGGATCGGAAGTCATGCCTGCACACTACCGACGTCGTCGTCGGCGAGCCGGGGTTCGCCACGAGCGTTGGCAAGCTGACCTGAGAAGGCGGCTGCCAACAGCGATCGGCGTAGAGATGCCGACCGCTGGCGTTGGGCATCGACTGCCTGTTCCAGATGCGCTGCGCATTCGAGAGCCTCGGCGGTTGCATGGGCGACCGACGCTTGAGTCGACCCGTCCGGCAATCGGATCCTCAGAGCCGCCAAGCGAGCGCGGCTGAGATGATTGATGCCGACTCCGCGCGAGTCAGGCAGAAACCGACCCGCGCTTGCTTCGGCAAGCAGATACTTCTGGACAAATGCAGGGTTCGCGCCGAAGCAGCGGACGCGTAACAGGGTGTTCTGGAAGCAGACATCCTTCGGCACGCCTGTGTACAGGGCTGATTTGCCAACCTCGGCGGCGCTGCCGGATGCCTCAACCAAGAGGATGTCATCCGGCTCGAGATGGTAGATAGCCTCCTCCGCCTCGCTGAACTGCATCTCCTTGACATCATCGAGACGGAGGACGCCCCAGTCGACATTCGCTGCACGCAGGTATGGACGCATCCGGTCGCCAGTGTGATTCTGTGGCGATCGCTGTCGTCCGAGTCGCACCTCCGCTATGGCGGTCAGCGGGAGGTCACGTGAGCCTGGGAGATTGTGCGTCGCGGTCCACAGGGTCGACGTGGCCATGCGATTGAGGCGTGTAAGCGCTGTGGCGAGTGATCGCTCGGCCGCGTCGAGGCGGGAGAGGTGGTCTTCGAGGATCTCGACGATGCGCCGCTGTTCATCGATCGGTGGCAGCCAGAGGGGCAGCCGTCGGAGGTTCTGCTGCGGTAGGTGTTTTATGGTCGAGCCGGTCGTCAGCGGATCCAGTGCGCCAGTAGTCGCCGCGTGCTCCAAGGTGTAGCGCAGGAACCGCGAGTCGAGCCGGTCACTCGGGCGGATGCGGTGGAGGGCCTTCTGGTAGGCCATGTAGGTGTGGTCGCGTTCCCAGATCGCGGCCCTGCCGACCTCGCCACCCTCACACACCAGCAGATCTCCGCGGACCACCGCGAACCGTTCTCTCGCGTCGTCGGCGAGCTCCATCGTGAGCACGTCGTCGGTGTCGATCCGCCCCCATTGCACATTCACATTGCGGAGGTACGGCACATGCGGATGGCCCTTGGGTCTCCCCTTGTCGAGCATCTTGCCGAGCGCGGTCTCAGCTACCTCGCCGAGGGTGACGACCTCCCAGCCGCGGGGTCTCGGCTTCACGCAGTCAACTCCTCGTTGAGGCTCTCCAGCAGCTCTTCGGCCTGATCTCCGATGTCGCGAAGGGCTCCGTCGACGCCTCCTCGTTCGAGGAAGGGCGCGGCGTCGAGGTCGGCGGGATCGATGCCGGCGGAGGAGGCGATGACGGTGGCCATGTTGTCGAGCCACCAGCGTTGGATCGGTGTGAACTTCACGCCGGCCTGCTCTTGCTGGAGGAGCCAGCCACCGTACCGCTCCTGCACCTGGTCGGCGTAGGGGATGAGTTCGTGGTCGATCTCGATGGTGAATCGCAGCAGCTGAACGAGGTCGGTCATGCGGGTGTGGTCGGTGTGGCGGACGCGTCCGGTTTCGACCTGTTCGTAGGCGTTC
>JAPUEI010000039.1 GCA_027492675.1 Propionibacteriaceae bacterium
CGTCATCTTCCAACGCCAACTCCAAGGCTCCGTCTCCCAAGGAACCATGAAGTAGATCGAGGCGTACGGGCCACTAAGGTGTCCCGGGTGTCGAGGAACAAGCAGCCGGAGCAGCAGCCGCCACCCGTACAGCGTCTTCGGGTGCGGTACGCCAAGCGCGGCAGAGCACGGTTCACCTCGCACCGCGACTTCTCGCGGGCGTTCGAGCGTGCGCTCGTGCGTGCCGAGGTGCCGATGGCCTACTCGTCGGGGTTCAACCCCCACCTGCGGATCTCGTACGCCAATGCCTCGCCGACCGGGGCCGCTACCGAGGCCGAGTACCTCGAGATCGCGCTCGCTGCGGTCTGTGACCCGGCTGCGGTGAAGGCGGCGCTCGATGAGGCGCTGCCGCCGGGTCTCGACATCATCAGCGTCGTGGAGGGCGGGGGACCGTCCCTGACCGACCTGCTGCAGGCCTCCCGATGGGAGGTAGACCTCGTCGTGGCCGACCCCGAGATCCTCGCCGCTGCCGTCGCGGAGTTCATGAGCCGGGACGCGGTTGAGGTGAGCCGGATGACCAAGTCCGGCTTGCGCACGTTCGACGCCCGGTCCGCGGTCGTTGAGCTCACCTACCTGGGGGGTACGACGCTGGGGCTGGTGAGCATCCACGGGACGCCACTGGTGCGACCCGACGACATCGTGACGGCTCTACGAGTGGTGGCTCCTGACCTCGGGACCGACCAGCCGCCGCTGCTCGCACGGGTCGAGCAGGGGCCGCTCGTGGGCGGACGGATCACCGACCCCTTGGCGTGATCGCCGTTGGCGAGCCTGCCGCGACACTGGTGTGGCTGTGCGATACTGGCGAGCGGCAGGACGCCATCCAGACGTCCACCAGTGACGGACATCGCTTCGCAGCGTGACCGCGACGTGTTCCCGGACCACGGGTCTGGGGGACTGACCGCGGCGGCAGTGGGGTGGCGCTCGTCGGCCAGATGACTTCGTGCGTGACAGCCGGAACACCCTCCCGCCGTCGCGCCGCCGATTCCGGCGTCGGGTTCCGACGCCGGTGAATGGAGCAGACATGCTCGATGACACTGTTGACGTACCGTCAGCACCCTCCAGCGCTGATGCGCCCAAGACCCCGCGCCGCCGCCGCGCCGTCTCTCGCCCGTCCGGCCCGCCCGCACCGGTCGAGTTGGCGGCGGCCACCGAGAGCGCAGGGCCGGTCGAGAGCGCTGCCCCGGTCGAGAGCGCTGGGCCGATCGAGAGCGCTGGGCCGATCGCGGACGTCGCTCCTGAGCCCAAGAGGAAGCGGTCGAAGGCCACGACCGCCAAGGCTGCGCCCGTACGAGCTGACGACGACGTCGTACTCGGCGGTGTGACCACCTCTGATGCGGCCGCGAAGGCTCCCCGAGCCCGTCGCTCCCGCGCCAAGACCGTCGAGACTCTGGCCGTCGAGGCCCCCGTCGAGCAGACTGCTCCCGAGCCGGTCGCCGCCCCGCCTGTCGTCTCGAACGGTGTCGAGGAGGCGCTCGCCGTGCTCGAGGGGACGCGTCCACCGCGCCGCCGTCGCTCGGCCAGCCGCCCCGCGGGCGCGCCAGCCCCCATCGACCTGGACGCGATCGTCGCCGCGCTGGCCGAGCCCGCTGTGGCTGACGAGCCGACCGAAGCCGTCGCCGACGAGGCCGTCGAGGAGGACCCCGACGCCATCCTCGACGCGGCCGACGCCGACGAGCTCGAAGAGGATGAGACCGAACTGGTCGACGAGGACGCCACGGACGACGACGCACCCCGTCGCCGTCGCCGTCGCCGCGGTGGTCGCCGTCGCCGGCGTGGACCGGATGCGGGCGATGTCGATCCCGACGCCGTGTCCGACGACGAGGGCGCCGAGGCTGAGGATGACGCCGCGGAGGACGCTGACGCTGAAGGCGACGCCGTCGAGGGCGAGGGCCCGGTCTCTTCCGGTGCCCGTCGTCGCCGTCGTCGCCGTCGTCGCGGCGAGGATTCCACCGCCGCCGAGGACGACCCGAGCGATGTGGTCGTACGCGTTCGTGAGCCGCGCAGTCGCCGCCGCGGGGCTCCCGCCGCACCCTCCGACGAGGTCACCGGCATCGAGGGCTCGACCCGCATGGAGGCCAAGAGGCAGCGTCGCCGTGAGGGCCGGGCCGCGGGCCGCCGACGCGCTCCGATCCTGTCCGAGGCCGAGTTCCTCGCTCGCCGCGAGTCCGTCGACCGCGTCATGCTCGTCCGCCAGAAGGACGACCTGAGCCAGATCGCTGTCCTCGAGGACGGCGTGCTCGTCGAGCACTACGTGGACCGCGCGTCCGCCACGAGCCTCATCGGCAACGTCTACCTGGGCAAGATCCAGAACGTGCTGCCGAGCATGGAGGCGGCGTTCGTCGACATCGGCCGCGGCCGCAACGCGGTGCTGTACGCGGGTGAGGTCGACTGGGACGCGTTCGGCGCCGAAGGCCAGAGCCGCCAGGTCGAGCGGGTGTTCTCATCGGGCCAGAGCGTGCTCGTACAGGTCACCAAGGACCCGGTCGGCGCCAAGGGTGCCCGTCTCACCGCCCACGTCTCGTTGCCGGGCCGCTACCTGGTGTACGCGCCGGGCGGCCACCTGTCCGGCATCTCCCGCAAGCTGCCCGAGCAGGAGCGCAACCGCCTCAAGGACATCCTCGGCGACCTCGTCGGCGACGACGCGTCGGTGATCATCCGCACGGCCGCTGAAGGCGTCAGCGAGGAGGAGCTCGTTCGCGACGTCACTCGCCTGAAGGCGCAGTGGGAGGCGATCGAGAAGAAGGTGAAGCAGGGCTCGGCGCCGCAGATGCTGTACGGGGAGCCGGACCTGACCGTACGGATCGTGCGCGACCTCTTCACCGAGGACTTCGGCAAGCTCGTCGTCGACGGCAACGGCATGGCCGACGATGCGTACGACACCGTGGCGGCGTACGTCACGCACGTCGCACCGCACCTGAGCGACCGCGTCTCGTCGTGGAACCATGAGACCGACGGCGACCTGTTCGGCAAGCACCGGATCGACGAGCAGATCGCCAAGGCGCTGGAGCGCAAGGTCTTCCTGCCGTCGGGTGGCTCGCTGATCATCGACCGCACGGAGGCGATGACGGTCATCGACGTCAACACCGGCAAG
The DNA here is from genome assembly GCA_027492675.1 of Propionibacteriaceae bacterium. Taxonomy (GTDB): domain Bacteria; phylum Actinomycetota; class Actinomycetes; order Propionibacteriales; family Propionibacteriaceae; genus Fen-668. The sequence continues at coordinate 3,131 of JAPUEI010000039.1, forward strand.
TTCACCGGGTCTGGGGGCAACCTCGAGGCGACCGTGACGGCGAACAACCTGGAGGCGGCCGAGGAGATCGTGCGGCAGCTTCGGCTCCGCGACATCGGCGGCATCATCGTCATCGACTTCATCGACATGGTGCTGCCGAGCAACCGTGACCTGCTGCTCCGTCGTCTGGTGGAGTGCCTGGGCCGCGACCGTACGCGCCATCAGGTCGCCGAGGTGACGTCGCTGGGCCTGGTCCAGATGACTCGCAAGAAGATCGGTACGGGCCTCGCGGAGGCCTTCACCGAGCCCTGCGAGGTCTGTCACGGGCGCGGCTACCACCGGCACGACGAGCCGGTGGACACGCAGGCACCTGCTGACGGGGGCGACCGGAGGCGTCGTCGCTAGTAGCGGAACAGGGCGGGTTTGACCCTCCCGAAGCACGACCCGTAGGATTGGCCCTCGGTGCCTTGCCCGACGTGTCGTGAGGCAACTCAGGTGTGAGGCAATCTGGGGCCGCGCAGTGCGCAGGCCCACCAGAAGCGAAGAAGAGAGTAGGTCAGGCGTGTACGCGATCGTGCGCAGTGGCGGACGCCAGCACAAGGTTGCCGTGGGCGACGTCGTGGAGATCGACAAGATCGATGCCAAGGCGGGTGAGACGGTCAATCTGACGCCGCTCCTCCTCGTCGACGGCGACGCCGTGACCACGACCGCGGAGAAGCTGGCGAAGGTTGCCGTGACGGCTGAGGTCGTCGGGGAGACCAAGGGTCCCAAGATCCGCATCATCAAGTTCAAGAACAAGACCGGCTACAAGAAGCGCCAGGGTCACCGTCAGCGGTACACCCAGGTCAAGGTCACCGGGATCAAGTGAGGGGTTGACACATGGCACACAAAAAGGGCGCATCGTCCTCGAAGAACGGCCGTGACTCCAACGCACAGCGGCTCGGCGTGAAGCGCTTCGGCGGCCAGGTCGTGGGCGTGGGCGAGATCATCGTCCGCCAGCACGGCACGCACTTCCACCCGGGCGCGAACGTCGGTCGCGGTGGCGACGACACGTTGTTCGCTCTTGCCGAGGGCCAGGTGCAGTTCGGCACCAAGCGCGGCCGTCGGGTCGTCAACGTGACGACGGCGGCAGCCGAGTAACACACACGTCTTCCCGACAGGGGCGGTCCGATAGGGCCGCCCCTGTCGCATTTCCGTGGAATGTCTGAGGGCCCGGGTAGGTTCCCCGAAAGCCGGGAACGGCCGTAGAGACCGAGAGGTGGGCCAGGCATGAGCTCGTCGATAAGCGGCACGTCCGTGCTGAAGTGGCTCGTCGCCGCAGCTTTCGTGGTCATCCTCAACGAGACGATCATGATGAACGCCATCCCTCGACTCATGGTCGATCTGCACATCGACGAAACGTCGGCTCAATGGCTCTCGACGGCGTTCATGCTGACCATGGCCGTCGTGATCCCCATCACCGGCTGGCTCCTGCAACGCCTCACGATCCGCCAGGCGTTCATCGGCGCCATGGCGACGTTCTGCCTGGGCACGCTCCTGGCAGCCCTGTCGTGGTCGTTCCCGATCCTCGTCGTGGCGCGTGTCGTCCAGGCCTCGGCGACAGCCGTGATGATGCCGCTGCTGATGACGACCCTGATGCGGGTGGTGTCGCCCGACGACCGTGGACGCGTGATGGGCACGGTGAGCCTCGCCATGTCGGTGGCGCCGGCCCTGGGACCGGCAGTGAGCGGTGTCGTGCTGCAGTTCCTCGGCTGGCGCTGGATCTTCCTCGTCGTGCTGCCGATCGCCGTGGGCATCGGGCTCGTCGGGAGTCGACGGCTCAGCAACGTGGGTGAGACGACGAAGACGCCCATCGACTGGCTCAGCGCCGTCCTCGCCGCTGTGGGCTTCGGCACGCTGGTGTACGGCTTGAGCCAGCTCAGCCGGGCCACCCCGGTCGTCATCGCGCTGGCCGTCGTGGGTGTCCTGGGGGTTGCCGCCTTCGTGTGGCGCCAGCTGGTGCTGCAGCGCTCTGACAAGCCGTTGCTGGACTTGCGGACGTTCCGCAGCCGGGTGTTCACGATCAGCCTCGCTGCCATGTCGATCGCGTTCGGCGCCATGATCGGCACGATGCTCCTGCTCCAGCTGTACCTGCAGCAGGCTCGCCACGCGACCCCTCTGGCGACGGGCCTGCTCGTCATGCCGGGCGGGTTGGCGATGGGGCTGCTCGGCCCGACCATCGGCCGGATCTACGACCGGCACGGTGCCCGCGTGCTCATGCTGCCGGGCGGCGGCCTCGCCGTGATGGCGTTGGCGGGCTTCGCGATGCTGAACGCGACGACGCCGTACTGGCCTATTCTTGTCGCCCACGTGGGCCTGTCCCTGGGGCTTGCGTCGCTGTTCACACCGATGTTCACGATGAGCCTGGGGTCGCTGCCGGCGCACCAGTACTCGCACGGGTCGTCCCTGCTGGGGACGACGCAGCAGGTCGCGGGGGCGCTCGGCACCGCCCTGGCCGTGGTCGTGCTCACGACGCGGACGACGGCGGCCGCGCAGCAGGGCCTGGGGGAGCCGGCGGCGTACCTCGACGGTCTGAGGTTGGCCTTCGGGCTCTGCGCAGCGTTGGCCCTGGGCATGCTGGCTCTGGTGGCCACGCTGCCCGCTCGCGTCAGCACCGACCAGGTCGAACCGGTGGCCGCGCATGTCTGACGCCGTCGAGCTCGAGGTGGGCGGGCGTACGGTGCGGCTGTCGAGTCCTGGCCGGGTCTACTTCCCCGAGCACGGATGGACCAAGCTCGACGTGGCCAACTACTACCTCGCGGTCGGCGACGGGATCGTACGGGCGCTACGTGAGCGGCCCTGCATGTTGCACCGGTTCCCGAAGGGGCTGGCCGGCGCGAAGGTGCACCAGAAGCGGCTACCCGCCGGAGCGCCGGACTGGGTCGACACCGTGCAGCTGTACTTCCCGAGGTACGGGCTGACCGCCGACGAGCTGTGCGTCACCGAGCTGGCCCAGGTCATCTGGGCGGTCCAGATGTCGACCGTCGAGTTCCACCCGTGGAACAGCCGCCGTGCCGACACCGAGAAGCCCGACGAGTGGCGCATCGACCTCGACCCGATGCCGGAGTGCGACTTCGACCGCGTACGGCGCGTGGCGGGCGTCGTGGAGGAGGTGCTCGACGAGCTCGGGATCGTCGGCTACCCGAAGACGTCCGGGGGCAGCGGGCTGCACGTCTACGTGCGGATCGTGCCCGAGTGGGGACACAAGGACGTGCGTCGCGCCGCCCTGGCGTTCGCTCGCGAGGTCGAGCGTCGGATGCCGGACGACGTGACGACGACGTGGTGGCGCAAGGACCGGCCGCAGTCGAGCGTCTTCGTCGACTTCAACCAGAACGCCCGTGACCATACGATCGCCAGCGCATGGTCGCTGCGCGGCGTCGCGGCAGGCACGGTGTCGACGCCGATCGCGTGGAGCGAGGTCCCGGACGTGGAACCTGCGGAGTTCACGCTCGCGACCGTACCGGCCCGGTTCGCCCGGCTCGGCGACCTGCACGCCTCGATCGACGACGTCGCGTACCGGCTGGACACGCTTCTCGAGTGGGCGGACCGAGACGGCACAGAGATCCCGGAGTCCGTCGACTCCGCGTCGTGACGGCGCCATCGCCCCCTGTGGGACGATAGGAGGCGTTCGCTTGGACCCGTGTGCCCCGTGGCACACCACAACAGACAGGGAGTCCGGATGGCCATTCCGTCCTTCGTGGACTCCGTCACGCTCACCGTGATCGCCGGCAACGGCGGACACGGCTGCGCGTCGGTGCACCGCGAGAAGTTCAAGCCGCTCGGCGGCCCCGACGGCGGCAACGGCGGCAACGGCGGCTCGATCGTGCTGCGCGTCGACCCGGGTCTGACGACGCTCGTGGACTACCACCGGCAGTCGCGTCGGGTCGCCCCCAACGGGCAGCCGGGCAAGGGGGATCACCGGGGCGGGTCGAACGCCGACGACATCGTGCTCCTCGTGCCTGAGGGCACGGTGGTCTCGGACGCCGACACCGGGGAGCTGCTGGCCGACCTGGTCGGCGAGTCCGCCGAGATCACCGTCGCTGCGGGCGGGCGTGGAGGCTTAGGGAACGAGGCGCTCGCGTCGGCGGCCCGCAAGGCACCAGGCTTCGCGCTGCTGGGCGAGGAGGGCGAGCAGCGGCGGATCACGTTGGAGCTCAAGGTGCTGGCCGACATCGGCCTGGTCGGTTTCCCGAGCGCCGGAAAGTCATCGCTGATCGCCGCGATCTCCGCGGCGCGGCCGAAGATCGCGGACTACCCGTTCACCACCCTGGTGCCCAACCTTGGCGTGGTGGTGGCCGGCGAGGTCACGTACACCGTCGCGGACGTTCCTGGCCTGATCGAGGGCGCGTCCGACGGTCGCGGACTCGGCCACGACTTCCTGCGCCACATCGAGCGCTGCCAGGCGATCGTGCACGTCGTCGACTGTGCGACGTACGAGCCTGGGCGCGACCCGCTGTCGGATCTCGACGTCATCGAGGGCGAGCTCGCGGCGTACGGAGGGCTGGAAGACCGGCCGCGGCTCGTGGTGCTCAACAAGGTCGATGTACCCGATGGCCTGGAGCTCGCCGAGATGGTGGAGGACGACGTACGGGCGCGAGGCCTCGACGTACACCTGGTGTCGACGAAGACCGGCGTGGGGCTCTCGAAGCTGACGTACGCGATGGCGGCGATCGTCGCGGCCCGACGCGCTGCTCAGCCGCCGCGGCCTGCTCCGACGATCGTCCTCACGCCGAAGCCGGTCGCCGGCGGGCCGGAGTTCACGATCCGCAAGCAGGGCGACGGCGAGGGCGGGTTCCTGTGGCGTGTGCGCGGCGACAAGCCCGAACGCTGGATTCGGCAGACCGACTTCAGCAACGCTGAGGCGGTGGGCTACCTCGCCGACCGGCTCAACAAGCTGGGCGTGGAGGACGAGCTGATGACGCTGGGCGCGGTCCCTGGCGACGCCGTCGCCATCGGCGGGGAGAACGCTGTGGTCTTCGACTTCGCGCCCCAGGTGGACATCGGTGCGGAGCTGCTCAGCCGCCGCGGCGAGGACAACCGCATGCAGGAGCTCCGGCCGGCCGCCAAGCGGCGCAGGGCGCGCAACGCGGTCTACCAGGAGGAGAAGACCGCCGAGCGGTCCGTCAACGCCGCCATCGACGGCGTCGACTGGGATGAGGAGGGTGAGGGCGACGCGTAGCCGTATCGCTCATGCGCGCCGCATCGTGGTCAAGGTCGGTTCGTCGTCGCTGACCTCGCCCGAAGGCGGTATCGACCCCGGCCGCATCGCGGTGATCGTGGAGGCATTGGTGAGTGCTCGGGCCGAGGGACGTGAGGTGGTGCTCGTGTCCTCGGGCGCCATCGCGGCAGGGATGGGACCGCTGGGCATGCGTTCGAGGCCCCGCGACCTGGCGTCGCAGCAGGCCGCTGCCTCGGTGGGCCAGGGGCTGCTCGTCGAGGAGTACGCACGGCAGTTCCAGCGCCACGGGCTCGCTGTCGGACAGGTCCTGCTGACGGTCGACGACACGACCCGCCAGGGCACGTACCGCAACGCTCTCCGCACGTTCGACCGGCTCCTGGAGCTGGGAGTCGTGCCGGTGGTGAACGAGAACGACACGGTCGCGACGCAGGAGATCCGGTTCGGTGACAACGACCGGTTGGCAGCCCTGGTCGCCCACCTCGTACGAGCCGATGCCCTGTTCCTTCTGAGCGACGTCGACGCGCTGTACACGGCGCACCCGTCCTCGCCGGGCTCCGAGCGGATCCTTGAGGTCACCAACCTCGACGAGCTCGCCGCTGACACGTCGCGGCGGGGGAGTGGGGTCGGTACGGGCGGTATGACCACCAAGATCGAGGCGGCCCGGATCGCGGTGGGCGCAGGGATCCCGGTCGTGCTCGCGGGCGCGGGGTCGGTCGCGGAAGCCCTGGCGGGTGTCACCGGCACGGTCTTCCACCCGGCTGGCAAGCGTCGTAGCTCTCGACTCAACTGGCTGGCGCACGCCTCTCAGCCTGCGGGAGAGCTGGAGCTCGACGAGGGCGCCGTACGCGCGATCACCAAGGGCAAGGCGTCGTTGTTGCCCGCCGGGATCACGGCGGTGCGTGGGACGTTCCACTCGGGTGAGCCGGTCCTACTCGTCGACCCGCACGGCCTGGCCGTCGCTCGGGGCATCGTGAACTACGACTCGGACGTGCTGCCCGATCTCCTTGGCCGCAGCACCAAGGACCTGGCCCGTGACTTGGGAGCGGAGTTCGAGCGCGAGGTCGTACACCGCGATTCGCTGGTCGTGCGGAGACCTCGCAAGGACGCGTCGCCGGCCCTGGACCCGCCTGCTGACGCCATCTGATCGGTCGCCCTGCGGAGTGGCCCGCCGCTCGCTAGCGTCGTGACTGATCAGTCGCGAGGGAGCGGGTGCGAGATGGGCAAGAACACAGTGGCGACAGCCGCGGCAGGACCCACGAGGATGCCCAAGGCGCTGTACGAGGCCGAGCTGTACAGGCTGCAGGCGGAGCTCGTGAAGCTGCAGGAATGGGTACGCGCCGAAGGTCAGCGGATGGTGGTCGTCTTCGAGGGGCGCGACGCCGCAGGCAAGGGTTCGACGATCAAGCGCGTCGCCGAGTATCTCAACCCCCGCATCGCCCGGATCGTGGCGCTGCCGACGCCCAACGACCGGCAGCGTACGCAGTGGTACTTCCAGCGGTACGTCTCCGAACTGCCCGCCGCCGGCGAGATCGTGCTCTTCGACCGCTCCTGGTACAACCGAGCAGGCGTCGAACATGTTATGGGCTTCTGCACGCCGGAGGAGTACCGGCGGTTCCTGCGGCAGACCCCGATCTTCGAGCGGCTGCTCATCGAGGACGGCATCCTGCTGCGCAAGTACTGGTTCAGCGTGTCGGACGCCGAGCAGGAGGCCAGGTTCCGGTCACGGCTGGGCGACCCCATGCGGCAGTGGAAGCTGTCGCCGATGGACCTCGAGTCCATCACCAAGTGGGAGACGTACTCACGGGCCAAGGACGAGATGCTGGTCCACACCGACATGAGCGACTCGCCGTGGTACGTGATCGAGGCCGACGACAAGCGAGCGGCCCGGATCAACATGATCCACCACCTGCTGTCGACCGTCCCGTACTACGCAGCGCAGAGGCCGCCGCTCGACCTGCCCCAGAGGCCGCCCAGCACGGGGTACCAGCGGCCGCCGAGAGAGCTCAACACGTACGTGCCCGACTATGCGGCCCACCTCGTGGGGAAGCCGAAGCGGCCAAGCCTGTCGAAGGCGCACGCGACCGAGGGCACCGACCCGGTGCACTGATCGCTGCGGCGATGGTCACCGCGTCGGCCCGGCACCGCCTCCCGGAGGAGCCTGGCCGCCACCTTGACCGGTATTCTGCTCGAACCCGCCCTGCTGCTGGTTGTTCTGGTTGTTCTGGGGGCCGCGCGAGGTGTTGATGCTGGCGGCGGCGATCGGCACCGAGGCGTCGGCGATCACGACGATCTCTCCGGGGTTGAGCCCGCTGACGATCTCGATGTCGGCCTCACCGACGGCGCCGGTCACCACACGCTTCTCGGTCACGGTGGACCCGGTGAGCACCTTCACCATCCCGGACGTGGTCCCGTTCGGCGTTACCGCGGAGGCGGGGAGCACCACCTTGGCGTCGACGGTCTTCGTGACGATCGTGGCCTGCACGCGAGAACCCTCAGGGAGGGCATCGCCCCCGGTGGCCACCGTGATCACCGTGGCGTACGTCGTGGAGGTCGCCGAGGCTGCGGCCGCTGCGGCTGCCCCCGCCGAACCTGTCGTCGAGGCCAGCGAGAACCCCGTCGCCGTCGGCAGCAGACTGATGCGCGTCACGCTTCCCGTGAGCGCCGTGCTTCCCACCGTGCTGTTCACGGTCGCGGTCTGGTTGACGGCGACTTGCGGGCGCTTGGCCAGTGGCACGGGCACGGACACCTCGATCGCACCGGTCCCGATGATGACCGCCGAGGCGGTGGCGCTGGCCTGCTGGCCCACGACGAAGGGGATGGAGGCCACCTTGCCGTCGATCGGGCTGGTGATGGTTGCGGCGCTCAACTGGTCCTGAGCCTGAGCCAAGGCGATGCGGTTCGCTTCGATCGTGGCCTGGTCGGTGATCAGCGTGGCGGCCGTCACAGCGCCTCCACGGGCTGACGCGCCGCCCACCGCGGCGGCAGCTGCTGCCTGCATGGCCGAGTTCGCGTACGACAGGCTTGCGGCCTGCTGCTGGGCCGCAGAGGCGGCGGACGAGCCGCCGGCTCCCGAGGCGGACGACTGCGCCGCCAGGAGCGCGGCCTTGGCGTTGAGCGCCTTGACCGCAGCATCGATCGCGAGGTTCGCGGCCACCATCTGGTCGGGCATGGTCGTCGACAGCCCGGTCAGCGTGTCGATTGCCGCCTGACAGGCGGGGGTCACCGCACTGCTGGACGTGGCGGTCGGGGTGGCGGACGCTGAACCGCTCGAGCTGGCGGTCGTCGTCGCGGTCGAGGTCACCGCTGCGGCTTTCACGGTCTGCGTCGTCTCCGAGGCCGTGGGCGTCGACGAGGGCTTCACTGCTGCGCCGGCCACCACCGGAACGGTGACGGTCGCCGTTTCGGTGACCGTCGCCGTGTGCGTCACCGTCGCCGTGACGGTCGCTGTCTGCGTCACCGTCTGGGTCACCGTGGCCGTCGGGGCTGCTGTGGTCGTGGGGATGAGCGGAACGCACTCGGTGACGAACGTCGGCAGGGTGTTCTCGATCGCCGTGATGCCGGTCTTGAGGAGGGCCAGCGAGTCCTCTGCCGCCTTCACGGCGGCAGCCGTGGGGTCAACGGGAGCGCCGGTGGATCCGCCGCCCGGGGCGCCGGTCGAGGCTCCGCCTGTCGGGAAACCCGTGGACGAGGTCGAGTGCGTGGCCGCCGTGGTCCTCGTGGCCGCCGTCGTGGTGGACGACGACGAGTAGGCGCTCTGGTCGGTCTCGTACTGCGCGATGGCTGACTTGTACGCCGCGTCGGCGGCGAGAACAGCGTTCTGCAGCGGCGTGGTGTCGATGGACGCCAGCGCCTGCCCAGCGGTCACCGTGTCGCCGGCCTTCACGTTGACGGCGGTCACACGGCCGCTGGTGGGGAAACTGACCGAGGACTGGGTGACGTGGTGCACGGTGCCCGACAACGACAGGATCTGGGTGACGGTCCCTGGTGCGGCGGTCACGGTCCGGTACTTGTCGGTCGAGCCAGCTCTCGCGTCCGCGGCGGCGCGGTAGCCCAACAGGCCGACGGCTGCCAGGGCGACGACGGTGATGCCGACCCCGGCCCGGCCAAGGGTCTTCCTGGTACGCGTTGTGGCCATGGAGTCACTCGTTTCGTAGTGCGTCGATGGGAGCCAGCTTGGCGGCACGCCAGGCGGGGTACACGCCCGCGACGATGCCGATCACGAGGGAGACCCCCAGAGCCAGTGCGGTGGCGGCGACCGAGATGATGACCGGGTAGCCGATCGCCTTGCTCAGCAGCTGGCCACCGCCGAATCCCAGCGCGATGCCCAGGGCCCCGCCCATGAGGCCGAGCATGCTGGCCTCAACGAGGAACTGGAGCATGATCACGCTCGGTCGGGCGCCCAGTGCCTTGCGCAGGCCGATCTCCTTGATCCGCTCGGTGACGCTCACCAGCATGATGTTCATCACTCCGATGCCGCCGACCAGCAGCGAGATGCCGGCGATGCCGGAGAGCAGCGCGGTGAGGATCGTGGTCAGCGACCCGATCGTCTCGACGAGCGCCTGCTGGCTCGAGACGGAGAAGTCCGGCGCCAGTGCGGTGACGTTGTGCATCACGTACATCGTCGTGGTCGCCTGCTGCAGGGCGGCTGACAGGGAGTCCTTGTCCTTGGCCTCGAGCAGAATCATCGTGACGGTGTTCATGTTCGTCGAGGTCGAGAACCGCTGGGCGTACGTGCCCGACGGGATGACGATCTGGTCGTCCTCGTTGCCCGACAGCGTCGATCCGACGGTGTCCAGCACGCCGATGACTGTGAACGACTGCCCGGTGAGGGTGACGGTCTTCCCGATCGGGTACGCGGTCCCGAACAAGTTGCTCGCCGTGGTCGAGCCGATGACCGCGACCAGGGAGCCGGTGGACGACTCGCCAGTGGTGAAGAACCGGCCCGTCGTCACCGTGCGTGCGCGGACGCCCAACCAGTCCGGCGTCGTGCCCACGACCGAGGTCGTCGCGGAGGTCGTCCCCACGTACGCCGTCGTCGACGTCGTGGACACCGGCGCGACGCGGAGCACGTCAGGGCAGTTGTTCTTGTCCGCGAGCGCCGTCGCATCGTTGAGGGTGAGCGGCGCGGTGAAGCGGGTGCGATTGCTCGCCGAGGAGTTGTTCACGGTGAGGCCGGTGTTGGCGCCCGAGGTCACGATCAGGAGGTTGGAGCCGAGCTTGTTGATCTGGTCGGTGATCGACTTCTGCGCCCCCGCGCCCAGGCCCACGGTCAGCATCACCGAGGCGATGCCGATGAGGATGCCGAGCATGGTGAGCGCGGAGCGCATCTTGCGGCCCATCACCGCGGTGAAGGCGGTACGGACGGTCTCGAGGGGGTTCATACGTGCGCTCCCTCGCTGAGCAGCCCGTCGTAGATCTGCACCTGGCGCTGCGCCTCCATGGCGACATCGTGCTCGTGGGTGATGAGCACGATGGTCCGGCCCTGGTCGTGGAGCTCGTGGAGCAGCGTCAGCACGTCGTGCGTGGACACCGAGTCGAGGTTTCCAGTGGGTTCGTCGGCCAAGATGATGTCCGGGTTGGTGACCAGTGCCCGGGCGATGCAGGCGCGCTGCTGCTGGCCGCCGGAGAGCTCGCCAGGACGATGGTGCGTCCGGTCGCCGAGGCCCACGCGCTCGAGCGCTTCTCGGGCCAGGGTGTGACGTTCCCGAGCGCCGACGCCCGCGTACATCAGGGGCAGCTCGACGTTGCGCTGTGCCGTCATCGACCGCAGCAGGTTGAACTGCTGGAAGACGAAACCGATCCGCTTGTTCCGGACGACCGCCAGATCCTTCTCCGACATCCGGCTGACATCCTCGCCACCCAGGTGGTACGTGCCGTCGGTGGGCACGTCGAGGCAGCCGAGGATGTTCATCAGCGTGGACTTGCCGGAGCCGGACGGGCCGGTGATCGCGATGTACTCACCTTCGGCGATCGACAGCGTGATCCCGCGGAGCGCCTCGAACGTGATGGTGCCGGTCCTGTACGTCTTGTGGACGTCGTCCAGCTCGACGATGCCCGTCATCTAGCGGCTCCCCTGAGTCGTGGGAGCAGCGCCGCCGTTGGTGTCGCCCGACGGCCTTGCGCCCGACGGGAACCCCGATGGTCTGCCCGACCCGCCGAACCCGGAGCGGTACGCACCCGGTTGACGGCTGCCGGACGAGGACGCCTCGGCAGGGACGACGACCTCATCGCCTTCGGACAGTCCCTGGGTGATCTCCGTGGCCGCCCCGAACGTACGTCCCACGGTGACGTCGGTGTTGGTCTGCACGCCGCCCTTGGTCACGATCACGTACGTCTGGCCGTTGTTCTGGTGGATAGCCGCTGTGGGCACGGTCAAAGCCGAAACCTCACTCACCACGATCGTCACGTCGGCGGTGCCCCCGATGTACAGGCCGGTCGGGTTCCCGGTGAGCGTGATGATCACGGGGTACGAGGTGGTGCCGGCGCTGGTCGTGCCGACGATGCCGATCGACGTCAGCGTGCCCGGCAGGGGCGTCGACGAGCCGGTGGCGGTGACGGTGCAGGCCAGCCCCTGCTTGAGGTTGGCCAGGTCCGCCATCCCGACGGTGCTGTTCACGAGCCATGAAGAGGTGTCGACGACGACGATCTGCGCTGACGCGGACGTGCTCGACGACACGGTGGTCGTCGTTCCGGGCCCGGTGGTGGTGGACGTGGTGCCGTTGACCTTGGCGTTCACCGTGAGGTTGACCTGCGCGACCACCCCGGCGAACGGCGCGGTCATGGTGGCCCCTGCCAAGTCGCTCCTTGCCGAGACGAGCTTCGCGTTGGCCGATGCCAGCTGGGCTTTCGCGGCGGCGATCTGGGCCGAGGTGGCGGAGCTGTTCGACTGCAGCGTGTCCAGGCTGGACTGTGCGGAGTCGACCCCGGCGCTCGCGGACGTCACGGCTGACTCGAGGTTGGTGGTGTCTTCCGTGGCGAGCACCTGCCCGGCGGCCACGGAGGCCCCGAGCGCCACGTTGACGGCAGACACGGTGCCGGCAGCGGGGAAGTTGAGGTACGCCTGGTTCTGCGGAGCCAGGGTTCCGGTCGCGGACACGGTGGAACGCAGCGTGGACTTCTGCGCCTTGGCGGTCGTGGTCGTCGCCGAGGCGTTCGCCCCGGCGGCACTCGCCGGTCTCGCCAGGCGCCAGATCAGGACTCCGACCCCTGCGACGACGATGAGGGCTGCTACCGCCACGATGGCTATGGTGCGCTTGCGCCACCGACTCATACCCGGGCCTTCCTTCCGCGATGTCGCGGCCCTGACGGGTCGCATCATGCTCGTTTCCGGGCACGGGGCAATCTTTCCACGCGGTTCCTCGCAGCCAGCCCCTCGTGCCTGTGGCGTTCCTGTGACTACCCCATGAGTTGGGCGCCACTCCTGTGAACCTGGATCATCGTCGGGGTCAGTCGTCCGCCAGCAGCAGCGCCGCGAGTCGGCGCAGCTCCTTGGTCAGGTTCTGTTCGGCGACGGTGACCTCACTCTGGTCCGGGAGGCAGAAGGTGTACGAGAAGGCGTCCGGGCGTCCAGGACCCGGTTCGCTGGTCTCGAAGGTGGCCTTCTGCACGAGCCGGCGGGCCTTCGCGGCCCGGGGGTCGTCGCTGTCCAGGTCGACCGCGCCCGTCACGGTGAGCCCGGCGAACCCTCCCGAGCGCTTCACCGACACCTCGCTCGGGGTGGCCGGCGCCGGCTTCCCCGGGACGGTCGAGGCCGGCGACGGCGTCACCCCGACGGTCTGCCAGGCCTTCGTGACCGATGCGGCGTGAGCACCCGCGGCCGCGATGGTCGCCGCAGCGAAGCCCGCGAAGTCGGTCGTTGGCCCGACGCCCTTGCCCGTGAGCGCGTCGTACCAGATCCTTCCGGCGCCCTCCGCGGAACTGCCGCCGATCCCCGTGGCGGCAAGGTAGAACGCCCTGTTGGGGATGCCGCTGTTGATGTGCACGCCGCCGTTGTCGTCAGTGGTGTGGACGTAGTCGCTGAAGTCGCCGACCTGAGGGTCCTTGCCCAACCGGTCGTCGTCGTAGGCCGTGCCGGGGTTCGCCATGTCGCGCAGCGCCCGCGCGCTGACCCCGGCAAGGAAGATGCCCGCGCCGATCAGCCAGTCGGCCTCCTCGGCGGTCTGGCCGAGCAGGCGCTGCTTGGCACAGATGCCGAAGACGTCCGACATCGACTCGTTGAGCGCGCCCGGCTGGCCGGAGTAGACGAGCCCGGCGGTGTGCTCGGTGACCGCGTGCGAGAGCTCGTGGCCGAGCACGTCGACCGGCTTGGTGAACCGGTCGAAGATCGTTCCGTCGCCGTCGCCGAAGACCAGCTGCGTGCCGTTCCAGAACGCGTTGTCGTAGTTCTTGCCGTAGTGGACCGTCATCACGACCTGGGCGCCCTCCCCGTCGTACGACCTCCGCCCGTATACCCCCTCGAACAGGTCGAGCGCCGCCTGACCACCGGTGGCGGCCTCGTTGACGCTCGCGTCGGCGTTCTCCGGTTCACCGGCGGAACGGACATGGGTGCCGGGCAGGGACTGCTTGCCGCCGGCCGTGTACACCGACCAAACCGGCGTGCTCTTGGCCGGCGACGCCGTCGTCCGGACAGCGTCGCGGCTCGCTCGGACCTCGGCGTCGGTGCGCAGCGTGCGTTCGGCGGCCTTCGCGACAGGGTCGACCGTCACCGTGGGTCGAGTGGAGGTGTCGGCCAGCTTCTCCAGCAGGTAGGGCGGCACGAACTGGCAGCTGTGGGGGTGTGACGAGTTCATGGGTACAGGTCTAGCCGCCCCCGCGGACATTTCCTAGAGCCGCGAGAACGTCACCCCCAGCTGGAAGGGCCGCGCCGACAGCACGTACTTCGCTTGCGGGAGCGGCCCGCAGGCCGCGGTCCCGAGCGCGTGCTGCGCCACGTCGACGGTGAGCCACACGCGGTCGTCGGGCACCAGGTCGACGGTGTGCGCCGCGGCATCGAGCGCCTGCGACGACCAGGGTCGGAGGGTGAGGGCAGCCGGCTCGTCGAAGGCCACCCGCAGCCCGCCGGTCAGCTCGGCCCAGCGCACGTCCGCGCGACGACCGTTCTCCTGAGGACGTACGTACGGTGTCTGGAGCTCGTCGAGCGTCGCCGTCCAGGTGCCGACTCGCGTAGCGGCGTGCGAGTCCACGTACGACTCGCCCGGACCAGTGCCGAACCAGGTCATCCCGGTGACGGTCGTCGGGAGGGTGAGCGTGATGCCGAGCCGAGGGATCGGCGACGGCCAGTCGCCCAGGGGAGTGGCTGCGAGGTCCAGGTGGAGCCCAGCCTCGGTGGCCGTCCAGCGCCACACCATCTCGTACAGATGGTCCCAACCCGTGGGCCCGTCATGCGTGACCACGGTCAGCGACTCGGGGCCGGCCTCGACCGAGACCATGTTCTGTACGACACGGTGCAGACCGTGGCGGCGCCACTCGGAGCTGTAGCCACCCGGCTCGCCGAATCTGTACAGCTCGTTGTCGATCGGCGCCCGGAAGACGTCGAGCGCAGGCGCACCGACGGTGACCCCGGCCATCTCGACGAGCCGGCCGCGGCGGTCGAACCGCGCGTCCCCGAGCTCGTACCCGCCCTCGCTGGACGTCACCTGCAGCAGCGCCCCGCGCGCCACGGTCGGCGCACCCTGCAGCAGACCCTCCCCGCTGGCGACGACGTGCCCGGCGCCGGCCCACGTGGTGTCGCCGGCAAGCCTGGCCGAGACTGCCAGCCAGCGTTCGCCCGCGAAGGCCTCGAGCGCGGGCAGCGGCAGCGTCACGCGCGCACCCGCCGCCACGGCAGGCACCTCGAGCTCCCCGGTCGCCCCGTCAGTGGTCTCCCACGTGAACCAGAGATGCCCGAGGTCGAGGTAGCGGTACAGGTTCTCGATGGTCACCGCGTCGCCGACCGTGATCCGTACGGGCGCGATGACCGCGGCGTACTCCTTGAGCCCTGGTGACGGCGTGCGGTCGGGGAACACCAGCCCGTCGATGATGAAGTTGCGGTCGTGGTCGGGCTCGCCGAAGTCGCCGCCGTACGCGTAGTAGTCGATGCCGTCTCGTACCTGCCGGATGCCGTGGTCGAGCCACTCCCACACGAACCCGCCCTGCAGCCTCGGGTAGGTCTCGAACAGCCGCTGGTAGTCGGCCGCCTCGCCCGGACCGTTGCCCATCGCGTGGACGTACTCGCACAGCATGAACGGCGCGCCCCGGCGATGAGCGTCGACGGCGGGGTCCGCGGCCGCCGCCTCCTCACCGCGGCCGATGCGCTCGAGCTCGTCGAGCGGTGTGTACATCTGCGACCAGACGTCGGTGTACGAGCAGGTGCGGTCGCCTTCGTAGTGGATGAACCTCGACGGGTCGCGGTGCTTGGCCCACGCCGACATCGCGGCCAGCCCGGAGCCGGTGTGGGACTCGTTGCCCAGGGACCAGCCGATGACGCAGGGGTGGTTCTTGTCGCGCTCGACCATCCTGGCCATCCGGTCGAGCAGCGCCGGCTCCCACCGCGGGTCGTCGGTCGGCAGGCCCTTCCACAGGCCCAGCTCGAAGCCATGGGTCTCGAGGTCGCACTCGTCGATGACGAAGAACCCGAGCTCGTCGGCGAGGTCGAGCATGCGCGGGTCCGGCGGGTAGTGAGAGGTACGGATCGCATTGATGTTGTGTCGCTTCATCAGGCAGAGCTCGTCGCGGATGGTCTCGAGGCTCAGCGTGCGGCCGGTCTCCGGGTGCCACTCGTGGCGGTTGACGCCGCTGAACAACACGGGAGTGCCGTTGACCCGGATCTCGTGGCCGACGATCTCCACCGTGCGGAACCCGATCCGCAGCGCCACAGTCTCGGTCGGCGTCGAGAGGAGCGCGTCGTACAGGCGGGGCGTCTCGTTCGACCACGGCTCGACCGCCCCGCTCCAGGTGGCGGCCGGATCCGCGTCCACGATGCCGAGCTCGGGAACGCTCAACCGCGCCGTCGGCGGGTCGACGTCGATGGTCAACGAGCCGGTGCCGGTGACGTACGAGGCGTGCACGAACACGTCGCGTACGCCCTCGTCGGGCGTCGCCAGGAGCACCACCGAGCGGAAGATTCCCGAGACCCGCCAGCAGTCCTGGTCCTCGAGGTACGAGCCGGATGAGTACTGGTGCACGCGTACCGCCAGCACGTTCTCCCCGTCGATCAGCGCGTCGCCGACCTCGAACTCGTGCGGCAGCCGCGATCCCTTCGCGTCGCCGAGGCGCACTCCGTTGAGCCAGACCGCGAAGCATGACTCGACGCCCTCGAACCGCAGCACGCCTCGCGTGAACCCGTCCGGCCGGGTGAACGTCCGGACGTACTCGCCGGTCGGGTTGTTCTCCGGCAGGTGCGGTACGTCGACGGGGAAGGGGTATCGGACGTTGAGGTAGGCAGGCCTGCCGTACGGAGCGGCGCCGGCGATGTCGATCATCTGCCACGTGGAGGGCACGGGGATCTCGTCCCAGCCCGACACGTTGTAGCCCGTCTCCTCGAAGCCCTCAGTGATGTCGTCGAGCGTCGGAACGAGCCGGAATCGCCACATCCCATCGAGCTCCAGACGCGCCGCGTCGGTGCTCAAACGAGCTCGGGGAGGAAGCGATCCGGTGCCCGGACCGAGGCCGGTGACGTACGAGAGAGTCATGCTGACCAACCTAGTGATACCCCTTGTGGCGAGCCCATAGGTGGTGGCCCCGCGACACGCAGATGAGAATGATGAGATTGCGCACGCCTTGAGCCGACGGACCCCTACCCTTTAGCCACGCTTGACACCCATTCCTTCAAGGGGGACACATGGATTCCGATACCGCTGCTGCTGCTGGTGGCTCCGCGATCGGCACTGTTCTTTACCTGATCATCGCCGTAGTCGCGATCGTCGCGCTGTGGAAGATCTTCGTCAAGGCGGGGGAGCCCGGCTGGGCCTCGATCATCCCGCTCTACAACACGTACACCCTCGTGAAGATCGCGGGCCTCAACCCGCTGCTCTTCCTGCTCCTTCTCGTCCCTGTCGTCAACGTGGTCTTCGCGATCTACGTGATGATCAAGCTCGGTGCCGCCTTCGGCAAGAGCACCGGTTGGTCCGTCGTCTTCCTCGTCATCCTGTCGTTCATCGGCATGCTGATGTTGGGCTTCGGCAAGGAGACCTACACCAAGCCGGTCGCGCTCGCCTGACCTGTGCTCAGCGTTCTGGCCGGGTCCCCTCGTGGGGCCCGGCCAGAACTGTGTCCGGGGTCTGCGGGACGATCCCGCCAACCGACCTCCTGAGAGGCCGCGGGAAGGGTGCCAGGGAGCGTCCACTGGCGGATTCCTCCCATGGTCCGCTTTACGATGTGCGCCATGGACATCACCGGTCAGGCCGACGACGCCCGCGCAGCGTCCCGCACGCTCGCCGTCACGCGCCGAGAGGTCAAGGACGCCGCCCTGGGCGCCATGGCCGATGCGCTGCTGGCCCACGAGACGGCCCTGTTGGCGGCCAACGCGGCCGACATCGACGCCGCCCGTCAGTCGGGCACCCAGGACTGGATGCTCGACCGCCTGGCCCTCACCTCCAGGCGTGTCGCCGACATGGCCGAGGGGCTGCGTGCGCTGGCCCGCCTCGCTGACCCCGTGGGCGACGTGGTGCGTGGCTGGACCAACCCGAACGGCGTGCAGGTACGTCAGGTGCGCGTGCCTTTCGGCGTCGTCGGCATCATCTACGAGGCCAGGCCGAACGTCACCGCCGACGCAGCCGGCATCTGCCTGAAGTCCGGCAACGCCGTGCTGCTGAGCGGCTCGCGGTCAGCCGAGCAGTCCAACCTGGCCGTCGTGGCCGCGCTGCGAGAGGGTCTGGTCGCCGCCGGGCTCCCCGCCGACTCCGTACAGCTGCTTCCTGCCGGTCGGGAGGCGTCGTCCGCGCTGATGGAGGCCCGAGGCAAGGTTGACGTGTTGGTGCCGCGCGGCGGAGCCGGCCTCATCGCGGCCGTGGTGGAGGGGTCGAAGGTGCCGGTGATCGAGACCGGCACGGGGAACTGCCATCTGTACGTCGATGCGTCCGCCGACCTCGACATGGCGACGGCGATCCTCGTCAACGCGAAGACCCAGCGCCCAAGCGTGTGCAACTCCGTGGAGACCCTGCTCGTCCACGAGGCGATCGCCGACGAGGCCCTGCCGAAGCTCCTCGCCGCGGTCATAGAGAAGGGCGTCACGGTGCACGGCGACGAGGCGTTCTGCGCCGCGTCGGCCGACGTCGTACCGGCAGCGCCGGGGGAGTACGACGGGGAGTACCTCACGCTTGATCTCGCCGCCCGCGTGGTCACGGATCTCGACGAGGCGCTGGAGCACATCCGCGTTCACACGACGGGGCACTCGGAGACCATCATCACGCGCGACCTGCAGGCGGCCGAGCGGTTCACCGCCGAGGTCGACGCGGCCGTCGTGCTGGTCAACGCGTCGAGCCGGTTCACCGACGGAGGCGAGTTCGGGTTCGGGGCCGAGATCGGCATCTCGACGCAGAAGCTCCACGCCCGCGGACCGATGGCGCTGCCGGAGATGACGAGCACGAAGTACGTGGTCACGGGGCAGGGCCAGACTCGCCCGTGACCGTACATCGCCGCGTCAGTGGCTCCCCAGGGCCGCGGAGCCGGTAGTATCCCGCGCATGCTGCATCTGTTGGAGACCGCGGGCATCGACTTCGGGGTGCCGACCGTCGTGTTCGGCCTCATCGCCCTGGCGATCTTCCTGGGCACGCTGTTCGTCCTGCGGTCGTTCGGCAAGGGCCGTCCGCATTGGTGATCCGCCCATGACGCTCCTCAACGGGATCGCCAGGATCCCAGGAGTCACCCGCCACCGGCTGGGTGTGATGGGCGGAACCTTCGACCCCATCCATCACGGCCACCTCGTCGCCGCCAGCGAGGTTGCTGCGCGCTTCGCGTTGGACGAGGTCGTCTTCGTGCCCACGGGCCATCCGTGGCAGAAGGCGGACAAGAAGGTGTCCCTCGCCGAGGACCGCTACCTCATGACGGTCATCGCGACCGCCTCGAATCCCCGATTCTCCACGTCCCGGATCGACATCGAGCGCGAGGGCGATACGTACACCGTCGACACCCTCACCGAGCTGCGAGACATCGTCGGCGAGGACACGGACCTGTTCTTCATCACCGGCGCTGACGCACTGAGCCAGATCCTGACCTGGCGCGGCGCCGACCAGCTGTTCGACCTCGCGCACTTCATCGGGGTCTCTCGTCCCGGCTCGCCCCTGGACATGACCACCGTCGAGCACCTGCCGCACGACAAGGTGACGTTGCTCGAGGTGCCGGCCCTGACCATCTCATCCACCGACTGCCGTCGGCGGGTCACCGACGGGCTTCCGATCTGGTACCTCGTCCCGGACGGCATCGTCCAGTACATCGCCAAGCGCGGCCTCTACCGCGACAACTAGGAGTTTCGTGTCAGCCACCACCCATGCGTACGACCTCACCCGACTCGCGGCGACCGCTGCCGCCTCGAAGAAGGGCAGTGAGCTCGTCGCGTTCGATGTCTCCGAGCAACTCGGCATCACCGACGTCTTCCTCATCGTGACCTGCTCGAACGAGCGCCAGGTCGGCGCCGTCGTCGACGCCATCGAGGAGCAGCTGCTGGCCCAGGGCATCAAGGCACTTCGCCGCGAGGGCGGCCGCGAGAACCGCTGGGTGCTGCTCGACTACAACGACGTCGTCGTCCACGTCCAGCACGAGGAGGAGCGCCGCCTGTACGCGCTCGAGCGGCTGTGGCGCGACTGCCCCCGGCTGGACCTGTCGGGCATCGAGGCGCCCGTCGACGACGACTCCGAGGAGTCGCCGGAAGCGGGCCTTCTGAAGGGCGAGCGACCGGGGGCGTGAGTTCGCACACGGCAGGGTCTGTACGGTAGTGTTTCCGAGGTCGCTTCGGCGGCTGAGGGGCTATGGCGCAGTTGGTAGCGCGCTTCCATGGCATGGAAGAGGCCACGGGTTCGAATCCCGTTAGCTCCACCTAGGTAGTGAGACGAAGACCTGTGATTTACGTCGCGTCTGCGGGAAATCGGGTCGTCCGGTCTCCCCAGTTCAGAGCCTCCCGCATGCGGGGGGCTCTTCGCGTGTCTGGGCTGTGTGCCAGTGGGTCATCCTGGTGCGGTGAGGACGTGGTTCCGGTAAGGGGTTGGACTGTCCGGCGGTGCTGAGGCACCCCACCCCGGCCTACAGGGGTCGGCTCGCGGAATCCTCTCCGAGGCGGCAGCCGGCCCCGTACCTCACTTTCGGCCGAAGGCCCTGTGCAGCAGATGTACGCCGCCGGCGCCGAGCGTGAAGGCGCCGAACGCGGCCAGCGCCGAGGCCAGGAACATCTCCGAGGAGTTCTGGCCTCCGCCCACGCCCACCATGATCAACAGCAGGACCAGACAGACGCCTGCGGAGAACGTCAGCAGCAGGAGCATGACGTCGAACGCGACGCGGAGCGGGGACGTGGGGGGACGTACACCGAGCGCGGGACCTGGCATCGGCGGCACCACGCGCGCCGGGCCAGCGACGTCGGGCAGGTCGATCGTCAGTAGGTGGAGATCGTCGTCGGTGTGCGCATAGGCGATCTTGGTGAGCCGCAGTTCGAGCTCCTGACGCGGCAGCCGCCCCGCCTGATAGTGCGCGACCAGTCGTTCGGCAACTGCGGTGCGTTCGGCTGAGCCGATCCTCACCGCGGTGGGGTGGAGTGTGTCTGACATGCCTCCATCGTGAGGAGTCACACCGTGATTCACCAGGAGTCCACTCCAGGTGCAGACCCCGGCCCGACCGGGCTCGGAGAGATTGCGACCCCAGTCGTACATCGCCGCAACCGACGACTCGCGGCGTGCGTATCACCAGGTGACGCCGCTCCTCGGTGAATGGTGACAGGCGCCGAGCCCTGTCACACCTAGGATGTCGGCACCAGATGAATGGAGTGGCCATGCCGCGAACCCCCTTCGCGTCGATCGTCGGTCTCGCGGTCGCAGCGATGCTCGCGCTCACGGCGTGCGGCCCGACGACGTCGAGCGGTGCACCGCCCGTCACCACGTCCACGGCCCCGGAGACGTCGGTCAGCGCGCCGGCCACGTCGGCGTCCGCCTCGGCATCGAGCACCACCCCGTCCGCGACGTCGGTCACGCCCACGCCGTCCGAGACGGCCAGCGCGGCTCCCACGACTGCCGAGACCACGGCCCTGACCGCCGGGCCGGCTCTGTACGCGGCGGGAGCGAGCGGCGATGCCGTACGGGACATCCAGGCGCGTCTTCGTCAGCTGGCCTGGTACTCCGGCGCCATCACCGGCACGTACGACACGCAGACCGTCAACGGGGTCTCGGGCTTCCAGGGCAAGCGGGGGTTCCCGGTCACCGGCCAGGTCGACCAGCGGACGCTGGATCGGCTGACGGCCATGACGCGGACGCCCACGTCTGACGAGAAGAACAATGTGGTCAAGCCCGTCACGGCGACCGGACCGATCGACTCCCGCTGCCTCACCGGCCGCGTGCTGTGCATCGACAAGTCCACCCGCAAGCTGCGCTGGATGGTCGACGGCCAGGTGCTCAAGGTGTTCGACGTACGGTTCGGCTCTGAGCTCACACCGACCCGTGAGGGAGCGTTCTCGGTCTTCCAGAAGTCACGTGACCACGTCTCGACGATCTACCACACGGCGATGCCGTTCGCGATGTTCTTCTCCGGCGGCCAGGCCGTCCACTACTCGGCGGACTTCGCCGCGCGCGGTTACAACGGGTCGTCGCACGGGTGCGTGAATGTGCGCGACTACAACGGCATCGCGTGGCTCTTCGGGCAGGTCGCCATCGGCGACAGCGTCATCGTCTACCGATCCTGAGACCCTGGTCATCCCCGGTCGCCCCCTGAGGAGAGGGCCCCGGAGTCGCTGATCGGGCACAGCCCATGGAAAGGTATGCCATGTGGCTGCCCTTCAACGTCCTCGTCACTGCGCGGTGGTGAGGCTCACGTGATCCTCCTCGCCGTCCTCCTCGCGATCGTCGCATCGTTCTCGTTCGCCTCCGGCGCGAGCGCGCAGCACTTCGGGATCGACAAGGCGCTCGCCGGAGAGCCAGACCGCAAGCTCACCCTGCCTCGCGTCGTGAAGATGCTCCGGACGCCCGTCTGGCTGCTCGGTCTCGGGCTCATCGCCCTCGGCGCGGGTCTCCATCTCGTGGCCCTGGCCATGGCGCCCATCACGGTCATCCAGCCCCTCGGCATCCTCGCTGTCGGCTGGTCGGTCCTCATCGCGGCGCGCATCAAGAAGGTTCGTCCCGAGCCGAAGATCTGGTTCGCGGTCGGTGTCTCGGTCGTCGGCATCGTGGGCTTCACGTTCTTGTCGACGACCTACACGTCGGAGGCGTCGACCATCAGTCTGTCGGCGATGCTGTGGACGACAGCGGCCATCTGGGCCGTCGCGGCGGTCTTCGCCAGCATCGGGCTTCGCGGACCGCGACCGGTCCGGAGCCTCTGCTGGGCCTGGGGCGGCGCGGTGCTGTACGGACTGGGCTCGGGCTACATGAAGATCATGCTGGAGCTCGTGACCGCGAAGGCCCACCTCACGGGCGCCGAGTTCGTGACCGCGGCTGTCGGACTTGTCCTCGCCTACGGCGTGGGTGGCTGGATGATCCAGCAGGCGTACGCGACGGGGCCGGCCGAGGTCGTTGTCGGGTCGATGACGACCGTGGATCCCCTCGCCGGCGTGGTCGTCGGTCTCGTCGTGCTGGGCGAGGGCGCGCGGATCACCCCGCTGATCGCCCTGGGGATGGTTCTGGCCGGGGCGGTGGCTGCCGGCGGTGTCGCGGTCCTGTCGAAGTTCCACCCCGACACGATGCGCCATCACGAGGCGGACGCGTCGGCCAAGGTCCTGGAGCCTGACGCGTGAAGATCCTGATCGCGAACGACACGTACGCCCCCCACATCAACGGTGCGGCGCGCTTCACCGAGCGCCTCGGCCAGGGTCTGGTGAAGCGGGGGCACGAGGTCCACCAGCTGGCGCCGTCGACGAACTTCCACCACTACACCGAGGAGCTCGAGGGCGTCATCGTCCATCGGGTGAGGTCGTACCCCTTCTGGGGCATCCCGGACTTCCGCTGGGTGGCGCCGTGGGACGCCTACCCCGAAGTGGCGCGCGTCGTCGCCGAGGTGGCGCCGGACGTGATCCACATTCAGAACAGTGCGTACGTGGGGCGTGCTGCTGCCAACGAGGCGGCCCGGCACAAGATTCCGCTGGTCGGCACGAACCACTTCATGCCGGAGAACGTCATGAAGCAGCTTCCGGTGCCGGCGGTGCTGCAGAACGCTGCGTCC
The DNA here is from genome assembly GCA_027492675.1 of Propionibacteriaceae bacterium. Taxonomy (GTDB): domain Bacteria; phylum Actinomycetota; class Actinomycetes; order Propionibacteriales; family Propionibacteriaceae; genus Fen-668. The sequence goes on from JAPUEI010000039.1 coordinate 26,652, forward strand.
AAGGCCTTGTTCATGGATATCCGGCACGTGTACTCGAAGGCTCAGGTGCTCACTGCGCCGACGCCGCGTGCCGTGGCGATGCTGGAGCGCAACTCCGGCCTACCGGGCGGTCTGGCCGTCTCGTGCGGGGTGGACACACCGGTGTACGCAGCCGCCGCCGAGGCCGCGCCGGCCCACGACGTGCCGGTGATCCTGTACGTCGGGCGACTGGACCCCGAGAAGCACGTCAACGAGCTGATCGATGCGGTCGCGGGTATGCCCGACGACGTCCCGTACCGCGTCGAGATCATCGGTGACGGCGCGGAGCGTCAGACCTGGAGCCGTCTGGCCGCCGCGAGGAACCTCGGACCCGACAGGGTGCGCTTCCGTGGCTTCGTGGACGAGGCGGAGCTGATCCAGGCGTACGGATCGTGCGACATCTTCTGCATCCCCGGCATCGCGGAGCTGCAGTCGATCGTGACGCTGGAGGCGATGAGCGCGGGCAAGCCGGTCGTGGCCGCCAACGCGATGGCGCTGCCGCACCTCGTGCACTCGGGGGAGAACGGCTGGCTGTACACGCCGGGCGACATCGACGAGCTGCGCTCGCGGCTCATGCAGCTGTTGGCCGATCCCGAGGCGCGCCACCGGATGGGCGTCGAGTCGCAGCGCATCGTGACGCACCACGCGCTGGCGGCGACGCTGGAGAAGTACGAAACGCTGTACGAGAGGGCGATCGCCCTGCGGAAGGGGCGTTGAGCCTCAGGCCTTGATGGCCAACCCCGACAGCGGAGTGTCCGTGCTGTCGGCGAGGATCAGCGTGGCGTCGGCGTGGCTGAGTCTCAGGGTGAGCGTGCCTTGCGCCGACTGACCGCTTGAGAGCGTGCCTGGTGACAGCACGGTGGAGCTCGACGTCTCCGGGTAGGAGACCTTGGCCGTGGAGTTCGTGTACGCGTAGAACGAGTAGCGCAGCGTGCCGGACGTGACCGTGACCTTGAGCGTCAGGACGACCTCGTTCCCCGACCACTTCGTGTCCGTGATCTCCCAGACACCCTTGGTGGACGATCCCGTGAACGCGAGGCCCGGCAGGGTGGAGGTCGCGGTGGCCGAGGGGGAGTCGGTGGCGGTGGTGGTGCCGCGCGAGAAGTGGTCCACCGCGATGAACACGCCGATGAGGAGCGCGAAGCCGACGAGGAAAGCCACGAGGGCACCGAGTTTGCGCTTGGGCGGCCTGTACGAGTCGATGGTCATGCTCGCCGGCTTCGGAGGGCCGATCGGGGCGCTGCCGGGAGGCGGGGTCTGCGGCCGCTGCGGTGGTGGTGGCGGGGCGAACGACGAGGCGGGGTTGGGGTGCTGCGCGTACTGCCTCGGAGGGTAGGGCTGGGCGTACGGAGTCGGGGCGGGCTGCTGCGGGTACGGCTGGCCCGGCGGATAGGGCTGTGGGTAGCCCTGGCCGTACTGGGGCGGGTACGGGCCTGCGGGAGGTACGGGCGGCTGTGCGGGCGGCCATCCGGGCGCGCCAGGGCCCTCGGGGCCGCCTGTGGGGCCGGGGCTTCCGTACGGTGATCCGGTCATCGAGGTCCAGGGTACCCAGCCTTGGAGGCCGATTGCGGCGGAGATGGGCGCCGTCCCATCGCGTGGTTGTCCACAGGCGGGTTAAGGCGTACGGGTTGTGTGGAGAAGTGACGCATCTGCTGAGCCAGGCACATGGTTCCCGGTGTGACTACCCACACCCTCACTGCTCACGGCCCCGAGGACCTCCTCGCCGCCGTCCCGTACCTCCTCGGCTTCCACCCGCACGACTCGCTCGTGATCGCGGTGGTCGAGGGCGGCGCGATCTCGTGCGTGGCGCGCATCGACCTGGCCGATGCGTGCCGACCGGGGTTGTCGCCCCAGTTGCTTGGCCCGTTCCTTCGACAGGTGGGCGCGGATGCTCGGCTGGCCGTCGTGGGCTACGGCGACGATGCGGGCGTCGTCCCCGACGTCGTGACACGGGTCGCGGCGGAGCTCTCGGTGCCGTCCATGCTGCGCGTGGCGGTCTGCGGAGACCGCTGGTGGCACGTGGAGCACCCCGACGAGGCCGAACCGTACGATCCGTCGTCGAGCCGGATCGCGGCGGAGGCGGCGTACAGCGGCATCTCGGCCAGACCCGACCGGCGGGACATCGAAGGACTGTTCGATCGACCTCCACGCGTGCGCCAGCTCTCGATCGCGACGCTGCGGGCCGGGGTTCGGAGGCTCGACCGTCTGTCGTCGGAGGCTGCGCAACGCCGCCTGGGAGCGCTGCTCGACCGGCAGCTCCAGTCTGGGACGGTGTCCCTGACGCCGCGGGAGTGCGCCGACCTTCTGCTGTTGCTCGACGACCCGGGGGCTCGTGACGCGTTCTGGGTGAGGCTCAACCGGAAGAGCGGGTCGCTGCTCACCGACCTCTGGCTGGATGTCGCCCGGAGAGCCCCGCTCGATCTGTCGTTGGGCGCTGTCGCGGCCGCCGGTCTGTCCGCCTGGCAGGGCGGAACGGGAGCGCTCGTCACCGTCGCTCTGGAGCGAGGGGATCGGCTCGGCGGGTGGCATCCCCTTCACGAGCTGCTGGCGAGCATCCATGCGCAGGCACTGCCGCCCGCCGCCTTGGAGGAGGTGGTGGCGTGCCTGGTGGCGTAGGGCGGGTCTAGAACTGTGCTCCCACGTAATGACCCACGACGAAGGTCACCCCCATGGCGAGGCTGCCGACCAGCACGTTGCGCACCATGGGCCTGACCGGCGACCCGCCCCCGAGTCGAGCGCTGGTCCAGCCCGTCAGGATCAGCGCGGCGGTGACGGACACGATTGTCGCCGCGATTCGTCCCGACGCGGGAGACAGCACCATCGCGAGCAGCGGGATGATCGCGCCCAGGGTGAAGGCGACCATCGAAGCCCAGGCGGCGTGCCACGGCGAGGTGCGTTCTTCGGCGTCGATGCCGAGCTTGAGTTCGGCGAGGGCACCCAATGCGTCGCGCTCGGACATCTGTAGGGCGACATCGTGTGCGAGGAGCGGTTCGACGCCCTTTGCCGTGAAGATGGCGGCGAGGTCGTTGAGCTCCCCTTCAGGGTCGTCGCGGATCTGTCGCCGACCGGCGTCGAGAGCGGCTAGCTCGGTGTCCTTCTGGCTGGACACGGAGACGTACTCGCCCCCGGCCATCGACAAAGCCCCAGCGACCACGCCTGCCAGGCCGGCTATGAGGAGGGCGTGGGAGGACACGTTGGCGCCGGCGACACCCATGACCAGGCCAGCGGTCGACACGATGCCGTCATTGGCCCCGAGCACCCCCGCGCGAAGCCAGTTGAGCTTGCCGTGGATCTTGGTGTCGGTCACAGGCTGGTCCGTGCCGGCGGTTGTCGTCATGCGCGCATCATGCGTGGGCGGCAGCGCTGTCCGCAAGGAAGGAAAGCCTCACCTGGCAGGGGGTTTCGGGGACATTCGGGAGGTGCTCGGGGCCTCGCGCGGGTCCCGGTCAACGACCGGCCCGAACTCCTTCGTTGGCGCGGGCGCTCGACGGATAGACTGCTCCACCGACCGTGCCGACGCTCCCGCGCCGGCTCGTACGAGGAGGAACAGTGAGCCAGGCCGAGGCCACCCACACCGGGCAGGAGCCCCGTGGGTACGACATCGCCGCTGCCCAGGAGAAGTGGCAGTCGTTCTGGGAGGCGGACAAGACGTTCGCGCCGCTCGACGACGGCAGCCGCGAGCGACGGTACGTGCTCGACATGTTCCCGTACCCGTCCGGCGATCTGCACATGGGTCACGCCGAGGCGTTCGTCATGGGCGACGTGGTGTCGCGTTTCTGGCGGCTGCAGGGCTACGACGTCATGCACCCGCTGGGTTGGGACTCGTTCGGCCTGCCCGCCGAGAACGCGGCCATCCAGCGCAACGCTCACCCGGCCGAGTGGACGTACGCGAACATCGACACGCAGGCGCGCTCGTTCCACCGCTACGCGCTGAGCGTCGATTGGAGCCGCCGACTGCACACGTCCGACCCCGAGTACTACCGCTGGACCCAGTGGCTGTTCCTGAGGTTCTACGAGAAGGGCCTGGCGTACAGGAAGGACAGTTACGTCAACTGGTGCCCCAACGACCAGACCGTGCTGGCGAACGAGCAGGTCGTCCAGGGTCTGTGCGAGCGCTGCCACGCGACGGTGACGAAGCGGAAGCTGACGCAGTGGTACTTCCGGATCACCGACTACGCCCAGCGCCTGCTGGACGACATGGTCGCGCTGGAGGGCAAGTGGCCTGACCGCGTCCTGGCGATGCAGCGGAACTGGATCGGGCGTTCCGAAGGCGCGTACGTCGACTTCCGCGTCGAGGGGCGCGACGAGCCGATCCGCGTCTTCACGACCAGGCCGGACACGCTGTACGGCGCGACGTTCATGGTCGTGGCCCCCGACGCGCCGCTGGCCGCCGAGCTGGTGAGCGACGCGTCTCGCGCCGAGTTCGAGGCGTACCTGGAGAACACCAAGAAGGCGACCGAGATCGAGCGCCAGTCGACCGAGCGCCCGAAGACCGGCGTCTCGCTGGGCCGCGTCGCGATCAACCCGGTGACCGGCGAGGAGGTGCCGATCTGGGCCGCCGACTACGTGCTGAGCGAGTACGGCACCGGCGCCATCATGGCCGTGCCCGCGCACGATCAGCGCGACCTGGACTTCGCCCGGACGTACGGGCTTCCTGTACGGATGGTGATCGACACCGGCGAGGCCGATCCCTCGGTGTCGGGTGTCGCGACGGCCGGCGACGGCTCGTACGTGAACTCGGAGCTGCTGGACGGTCTGGTCGGCAAGAAGTCCGGCGTGGCGGCGATGAACTCGAAGCTGGTCGCGGACGGTACGGGTGAGGCGGCGATCACGTTCCGCCTGCGCGACTGGCTGCTGAGCCGGCAGCGGTTCTGGGGCTGCCCGATCCCGATCGTGCACTGCCCCGAGCACGGCGAGGTCATGGTCCCCGACGACCAGCTGCCCGTCCTGCTGCCCGACCTGCGCGGCGCGGACCTGCAGCCGAAGGGCACGTCGCCCTTGGCCAGCGCGACCGACTGGTACAACACGACCTGCCCGACGTGCGGCGGTCCCGCGACGCGTGACGCCGACACCATGGACACGTTCGTCGACTCGAGCTGGTACTACTTCCGCTACTGCTCGCCGAACTATACGGACGGCCCCTTCGACAAGGCCGAGGTCGCGAAGTGGATGCCTGTCGACCAGTACGTCGGCGGCGTCGAGCACGCGATCCTGCACCTGCTGTACTCGCGGTTCTTCACCAAGGTCCTCAACGACCTGGGGCTGGTCGACTTCGACGAGCCGTTCCAGCGCCTGATGAACCAGGGCCAGGTCATCAACAAGGGCAAGGCGATGTCGAAGTCGCTGGGCAACGGGGTCGACCTGGGTGCGCAGATCGACGCGTACGGGGTCGATGCGATCCGGACGACGGTGGTCTTCGCCGGCCCTCCGGAGGACGACATCGACTGGGCCGACGTGTCGCCCGGTGCGACGCTGAAGTTCCTGCAGCGCGCGTACCGCGTGGCGACCGACGTCGCTAGCGCGAAGGACGTGGACGTCACGGGCGGTGACGTCACGCTGCGGCGTACGTCCCACAAGGCCCTGGGCGAGATCACCGACCTACTGGACTCGCGGCGGTTCAACGTCGTCGTGGCACGCCTGATGGAGCTGGTCAACGCGACCCGCAAGGCGATCGACACCGGCTGCGGTCCGGCCGACCCGGCTGTACGTGAGGCGGCCGAGTTCACGGCGGTCGCGCTGAGCCTGTTCGCGCCGTACGTGGCCGAGGAGATGTGGGAGGCCCTCGGTCATGCGCCGTCGGTCGCCAACGCCACCTGGCCCGTGGTCGACCCCGCTCTCCGCGCTGAGCAGCAGACGACGATGGTCGTCCAGGTGCAGGGCAAGGTGCGCGCGAAGATCGACGTGCCGACGGACATCACCGAGGACGACGCCAAGGCAGCCGCCCTGGCCGACCCCAACGTGCAGCGTGCGCTGGACGGCCGCGAGGTCGCCCAGGTCATCGTCCGCCTGCCGAAGATGGTCTCCATCGTCCCGCGCTGAGCGGGGCGGACGGCCGCCCGCCCTCTGCCCGACTTGTCCACAGACCAGGACCAGCTGACCGGCTCTGTCCACAGCCCGCGAGATTTCTGACGCATTCGGCCCTCGGCGCCCATGGTCCGGGGTGTGGAGGTGTTCGGTAACCAGCGGCTGCCCGAGGCGGCGGAAGTGGTTCGGGCGCGTCTCGCTGCGCTGTTCCAGCCTGCCTTCCCGGCGAGCGGAGCGCCGGCTGAGGCGCCGGGGGAGCCACCGGAGTCGTCGGAGAGCGCCGCATCCGAACACCTCCACCCTGACGGCTCAGAGACGCCGCGGTGGCGGCTCACCCGGCGTCACGTCATGGTCATGGCGGCGTTGTCGCTGATCGCGGTCATCGGGTCGATGGCCTGGATGCTGCGGGCCAAGGCGGTGCCGATCGCGGTCGCCGTCGGCGAGGCGCCACCGTCTGCCACCGCCTCGTCACTCTCATCCGTTGGGTCGTCGGCCAGCCCTGGCCAGCCCGCCTCATCAGTCGCGCCGACGATCCTCGTCCACGTCCTCGGAGCCGTCATCACCCCGGGTGTCGTCGCCCTTCACGAGGGCGCCCGGGTCGCCGATGCGCTCGCCGCCGCCGGGGGACTGCGCAGCGACGCGGATCCCGCGGAGCTGAACCTCGCGGCGGTGCTGGCGGATGGTTCGCAGGTCGTCATCGGCACGAAGGCAGCGCCTCGCGGCGAGGTCAGAGCGGGGACGCAGCCCGACGGCGGAACCGCCGTCGGGCCTACGGGGGGCGCGACGACGGCGTTGGTCAACCTCAACACGGCGACGCTCGAACAGCTCGATGCGTTGCCAGGCGTCGGCCCGGTGCTCGCGCAGGCGATCATCGACTACCGCACCAAGCACGGGAAGTTCGGCCGGATAGAGGAGCTCCAGGAAGTCGACGGGATCGGCGCCAAGACGTACGCACAGATCGCTCCGCATGTCCGCGTCTGAGGGGTCGGGTCAGCCGACGCCCGACCTGCGTCTGCTGCCCGCTGCCATCGGGGCGTGGGTGGGCACCTGGGTGGCGACGTCGGGCAGCACCCCGGCGCTTCTGCTCACGGGCGTCGTGGCCGTGGCGGCGGGTGCCCTGGCCATCTCCCGCAGGTCCCTCGTGGTGGCGGTCGCGTCCGTGGTGCTTCTGGGATCGGTGGTCGCGGGCGGAGTGCGCGCGTACGCCCTGACCAGCGGACCGGTCGCGGATCTGGCCGCGCAGAAAGCGGTCGCGACGCTCGTGATCCAGGTCACGACCGAACCTCAGCAGATCACGAGCAGGCTCGGGTGGGGCGTGCAGGTCAGGCTCGACGGTGAAGTGGTCCAGCTGGACGGACGCGGCCAGGCGTGGTCTGTGCGACAGACCGTCACCGTGGAAGCAAGCGGTGACCGGGTCGGCACGTGGGCCGTCGTCGCTGTGGGGGCCACGTTGCGGTTCTCGGGTCGGCTTGCCCCGGCCGAGGTCTCAGACGGGGTGGCGGGGGTGGTACGGGCTCTCAGCGTGCCGGAAGAGCTCTCGCCCCCGCCGTGGTGGCTGGTGGCCGTGGATCGGGTCAGGAGCGGCCTGCGGGAGGCTGCCTCGGCTCTTCCCGAGGAACGCCGAGCCCTGGTTCCCGCTCTGACGCTCGGGGATACGACCGGGGTCACCGCCGAGATGAAGGACCAGTTCCGTGCCACTGGCCTCACGCACCTGATGGCCGTCTCGGGGGCGAACTTGGCGCTGCTGTTGGCGTTCGTCATGCTCGTGGCCCGGTGGTGCCGGGTCCGGGGGCGCTGGTTGTCGGTGGTGTCGCTGTTGACCGTGGCGGCGTTCGTGGTCTTGTGCCGGGGGGAGCCGAGTGTGCTGCGGGCTGCGGCCATGGGGTTGGTGGCCCTCGCGGCGCTGGGTCGCGGCGCAGGGGCCGGCGGCGGGGTGCGGCTGGTGTCGGTGGCGGTGGTGGGTCTGTGCTGGGTCGATCCCTGGTTGTCGCGGTCGTGGGGGTTCGCGCTGTCGGTCGCTGCGTGTCTCGGGATCGTGTGGTGGGGGCGGCGATGGGCTGAGGCGCTGGGACGGTGGCTGCCGGGGTGGTTGGCGGAGGCGGTGGCAGTGCCCCTTGCCGCGCAGGTGGCGACCCAGCCGCTGGTCACGGTGCTCTCGGGTCAGGTGAGCGTCGTGGGTGTCCCTGCGAATGCTGTGGCTGGTCCTTTCGTCGGACCGGCGACGGTGCTGGGGTTCGGGGCCGCTGGCGTGGCGTGGGCTGTGCCGTGGTTGGGGCGGGTGGTGGCCTGGGGTGCTGGCTGGGCAGCGGCGCCGATCCTGTGGGTCGCCGAGGCCGGGTCCCAGTTGCCGGGTGCGAGGCTAGCGTGGCCGGCGTCCGTGCTCGGCGTGGTCGTCGTCGTGGTCGGCTCGGCGGCCATGGGCGTCCTCGCTCCGTGGGTGCTGCGCCGATCGTGGCTGGTGCTACCGGTCGCCGTGGTGCTCGTGATCGTGCTGGTGCGGGCGCCGTACCACCCTGGATGGCCTCCACCCTCATGGCAGGTCGTGGCCTGCGATGTCGGTCAGGGTGACGCCACGGTCGTTCACGTGACGTCCGAGCAGGCGATTCTGGTGGACACGGGACCGGATCCGGTGGCGTTGCTGGGGTGTCTCGATCAGCTGGGAGTGCAGGCCATTCCGTTGCTGGTGCTGACCCACTTCCACGCCGACCATGTCGGAGGGCTGGACCGGCTCCTGGGGTCTCGGCCGATCGGTCGCGTCGTGGTGTCGCCGTTGGCGAGCCCGGGCGCGACCGCGGGGGCCATCGGTGCCGAGCTGGCGGAGCGGGGTATCCCTGTGACGGTGGCTGTGGCTGGCCAGGACTTCGACGTGGGCGTCGCGCGCTGGCAGACGATCGCGGCCGGGCTGCGGCTGGGGTCCGGGGGAGAGGGGGCTGAGTCGAGCGAGGAGAACAACTCCAGCATCGTCGGGCGGGTGTCGGTGCCGGGTCTCTCGGTGCTCGTGACCGGTGACGTCGAACCAGAGGGCCAGCAAGAGATCCTGGCGTCCGGGGCGGACGTGCGCGCCACGGTGCTGAAGGTGCCCCACCACGGTTCGTCGCGGCAGGACCCGGGCTTCATCCAGGCGACCGGAGCCACGCTCGCGCTGATCGAGGTGGGCAAGGACAACACGTACGGCCATCCCGCATCCAAGACCCTGCGCCTACTGGAGGGATTCGGCATGCAGGTGCTGCGCACCGACCAGCAGGGCGCCATCGCGATCACGGTGGTGTCCGGCCAATGGCAGGTCACCGCGATGAGATAGCGGCCATCACGATAGGTAGCGTGGGATACTTTCGGCACATAGGGCAATGTGCCGAATGTAACAACATCTGGAGGCTCCGATGGGACGGGAAGCGATCGACCTGGTGCCTTACGCGCGTGACGCGGCCCTCCTGATGGGCGCGAACGTTCGCCAGGCCAGGATCAACCGACGGTGGACCGCTGCGGAGCTCGGCGCTCATGCTGGATGCTCTCGGTACACGGTCTCTGCGATCGAGCAGGGAAGCCCGTCGGTGGCGTTCGGGAACGTGCTGAACGTGTGCGCCGCGTTGGGGGTCTCGCTGTTCGTTCCGGACCGGGTGGAGCTGTCTCGGCTGGCCCGCGCCCAGGCCGAGGTGGTGCGGCTCATGCCTGATCGAGTGATGCCGAGGGAGGTTCCTTCCGATGCGTTCTGACCCGGCCACACAGTTCGTGTGGGCCTGGTTGCCGGGCGCGACCGCACCGATCGTCTGCGGGCGGGTGTGGCAGGAAGGCACCACACATCGGTTCCTGTACGGACGGTCCTACCGGGAGAACCCGCAGGCGATCGCCTTGTACGGGATGCCGCTCAGCGGGCAGCCGCTCGACCCTCCGGCCGGCATGACGCTTCATGGTGCGCTGCGTGACGCGCTGCCCGACGCGTGGGGCCAGCACGTCATCGTGGCCCGCCTCACGGGCACATCCGGCCTCGATGCTGACGCGGGCGACCTCACGCCGATCACGTACATGCGGCAGTCCTCGTCCGACCGGTTCGGTGCGATCGACTTCCAAGACACCTCCGACGTCTACACGTCCCGCAACCCGCCGGCGACCCTCGACGATCTCGCCGATGCCGCACGGGCCCTCGAAGAGGGCCGACCGTTGGCGTCGGGGCTGGACGCTGCCCTGATGCGCGGGACCAGCGTCGGCGGCGCCCGGCCCAAGGCGACGCTGGCCGACGACACCGGCGGATGGATCGTGAAGTTCTCCTCCGCGTCCGACCGGGGCAGCCCTGTGGTCCGTCACGAAGCGCTGGCACTGGAACTCGCGCACCACGCCGGCGTCGACACCGTCGAGGCCACCCTGACCACCGCCGCCGGCCGGGACGCGCTGCTGGTGTGACGCTTCGACCGGACCTCGGACGGGAGACGAGTGATGACTGTCTCGGGGCTGACGTTGCTGAGCCTCGACGAGTTGGCCGGCCGGTACGCCACCTACCCCGAGCTGTTGGACGTGCTCCGCGCCCGAGGCCAGCGTCCAGACCGCGTCGGGCGGGACCTGTTCACCCGGATCGCGGCCAACATCTCCCTCGGCAACACCGACGACCACGCGCGCAACCACGCCGCTCTGTGGGACGGACGCCATCTCACCCTGGCCCCGGCCTACGACATCGACCCGTGCCGCGCTCCCGGCTGGGATGCGAACCAAGCCATGGCCTACGGCCGTCGCGGCGAACGCGCGTCGAACCTGGCCAGCCTGATCAACATCAGCGCCACCTATGACCTCACCCGGCCAGAAGCCGCTGACATCGTGGACCGCGTCATCACGTCGATCCGCGACAACTGGGACCAGGCCGTCGATCACGCCGCACTGACGCGGCGCCAGGCCGAGTCGCTGCGGGGCAGCCGCATTCTGAACGACTCAACCACGGATGGGCTACCCCGCGTCACGCCCTCAAGCTGGGGCCCTCCACGGACGTAACCACGCACCCGTCACGACCCGCCGGACGTGTACGAGTCCAGCCACACCAACGCCACGGACGCCGCGTGTACGCGGGCGCTGGTCGAGGTGGGCAAGGACAACACGGCCATTCAGCGAGCACCATGAGATGAGGTGGGCGCGGGGTCCTGTTCGGGTGGGAGCGATACCCTTACGGGTACGGCGTACCAGGAGGAACACAGTATGGTCATCGACCCGGCAGAGCTCGTAGCAACCCTGAAGCGGCTGAAGCGCGTCCAGGGGCAGATCGGCGGCATCATCACGATGATCGAGCAGGGGCGTGACTGCGAGGACATCGTCACCCAGGTAGCCGCGGCCAGCAAGGCGCTCGACCGGGCCGGGTTCTCGATCATCGCGACCGGCCTGCGCGCGTGTGTGCTGAGCGGGGACTCGGAGTACGACGCGGCGCACATGGAGAAGCTCTTCTTGTCCCTGGCCTGACGCCCGGGCGTCGACCGGCGCGGTGTCGGCGATCACTGGCATGCTGTCCGACATGGCGGAATCGTTGTTCGGCAGGCTCGTGCTCATCATCGGGCCCGAGGCGTTCCTCGCCGAGCAGCACCTCGCTGAGCTCTTGAGCGACGCGCGCGCCGAGTTCCCGATGGCCACGGTCACCAGCGTCGACGCATCGGCGCTCACCGAGGGCCAGCTCATGGAGATGACGGGCGGCGCCTTGCTCGCCGCCGAGTCCGTCGCGGTGCTGACCGCGGCCGACGGTCTCCCGGCTGACCTCGCCAACACCCTGATCGGCATCGCCAAGGACATCCCGCCCGAGACCTTGCTCGTCGTCGTGCACCCTGCGGGTGTCAAGGGCAAGGGCGTGCTCGACAAGCTGCGGCCGCTTGCGGTGAAGGTCATCGACTGCCCAGCACTGAAGCCGTGGGAGATGGCGCGCTTCGCGACCGATCGCGCCCGCCGGCTCGGCGCCCGGCTTGACGGTGAGGCTGCGCAGGCACTCGTCGATGCCGTCGGCTCTGAGGCTCGCACGATCGCCGGTGCGGTCGAACAACTGGCCTCCGACTCATCGGCTCCGACGCTGACCACGGCCCATGTACGGCGTTACTTCGCAGGCCGCGCGGAGGTGTCGAGCTTCGCCGTCGCGGACGACGTGCTGTCGGGCAACCACGGCCAGGCCATCGAGAAGCTCCGATGGGCCCTGTCGACCGGCGTCGCGCCCGTACTCGTCACGAGTGCCCTCGCGGGCTCGTTGCGGGCGCTGGGGAAGTACTTCGATGCCCGCGCCGACCGTCGGCCAGAGCCAGCCATCGCCAAGGACGTGGGCGTACCGCCCTGGAAACTCAAGGACCTGTCTCGTCAGGCGCGCACGTGGTCGCCCGCCGCGGTGGGCGCGGCGATCAAGGCCGTGGCGCAGGCCGACGCCGACGTGAAGGGGGCGGCCGTCGACCCCGAGTTCGCGCTCGAGAGGCTGCTCAATCAGCTCCATGAGTGCCTGGAGTCGTCGAAGGTGAGCTGAGGGCCCTTCGAGACGTTGACCGACTCCGTCGGTCAACTCCTCAGGGACCCGGGTGGGGGGATTCGACTCCGTCGGGCAACGCTTCAGGGGCCCGGGGCGGGGGATTCGGCTCCGTTGGGCAACTCCTCAGGGCCTATCTGAGCCGGCTCCACATCCGGGCATGCGAAAGGCGCCTCGACCGTGGTCGAAGCGCCTGGCGCGGGTGGGCCGGAGCCCAGGATCAGAGTGCGGCGGCCTTGGAGGCGATCGCCGACTTGTGGTTGGCCGCGTTGTTGGCGTGGATGACGCCCTTGCTGACGGCCTTGTCGTACGCGCGGGTCGCGGCCTGGGCCAGCGTCGTCGCCTTCTCGGTGTCACCAGCGGTGACAGCCTCGTCGAAGCGCCGCACGGACGTGCGCAGCGCCGACTTGATCGACTTGTTGCGCAGACGGGACTTCTCGTTCGTCTTGATCCGCTTCATCTGGGACTTGATGTTCGCCACGGGGCAAGCCTCTTTTGTTCGTGTGATTCCGGGTTGCACCCCGTGGGGCGCGTATGCACCACGCTGGTGCGACGAGTCAATCTATCAGCGGCGCCCCGTACCGCCCAAATCTGGGGGCACTCACGACCGCACGGCAGCCTACCGCCGATGTGGGAGGATGGGTCGAATCACTCGACCGACCTGGAAGCTGCATGACGACCCTGCCCGGAAGCACCGATCCGAGACTGATCCGCAACTTCTGCATCATCGCCCACATCGACCACGGCAAGTCGACGCTGGCCGACCGCATGCTGCAGTTGACGGGCGTCGTCGACGACCGCTCGATGCGCGCTCAGTACCTCGATCGCATGGACATCGAGCGCGAGCGCGGCATCACGATCAAGTCCCAGGCCGTACGACTGCCGTGGACGGTTGATGGCACCGAGTACGTGCTCAACATGATCGACACCCCTGGTCACGTCGACTTCACGTACGAGGTCTCGCGGTCGCTCGAGGCGTGCGAAGGAGCCGTACTGCTCGTCGATGCCGCGCAGGGCATCGAGGCGCAGACGCTCGCGAACCTCTACCTGGCGCTCGAGGCCGACCTCCACATCATCCCGGTGCTCAACAAGATCGACCTGCCGGGCGCGCAGCCCGACAAGTACGCCGAGGAGATCAGCAACATCCTCGGCGGCAAGCCCGAGGACGTCCTGCGGGTCTCGGCCAAGACCGGCGAGGGCGTCGCGGCGCTGCTCAACGACATCGTGGCGACCGTGCCGGCTCCTGTGGGCGACGCCGACGCACCGGCGCGAGCTCTGATCTTCGACAGCGTGTACGACACGTACCGCGGCGTCGTCACGTACGTCCGTGTGGTCGACGGCCACCTCAACCACCGCGACCGCATCCTCATGATGAGCACGAAGGCGACGCACGAGGTGCTCGAGGTCGGCGTGATCTCGCCCGAGCCCACGAAGTCGACGGGCATCGGGGTCGGCGAGGTCGGCTACCTGATCACGGGCGTCAAGGACGTACGTCACTCCCGTGTCGGCGACACCGTGACCCGCGTGTCGCGGCCGGCGACCACCGAGCTGGGCGGCTACCGGCACCCCAACCCCATGGTCTACGCCGGTCTGTACCCCATCGACGGCGACGACTTCACCGAGCTGCGCGAGGCGCTCGACAAGCTGCAGCTCAACGACGCGTCGCTGGTGTACGAGCCGGAGAGCTCGGCGGCGCTCGGCTTCGGGTTCCGCATCGGCTTCCTCGGCCTGCTGCACATGGAGATCGTGCGCGAACGGCTGGAGCGCGAGTTCGACCTCGACCTCATCTCCACCGCGCCGAACGTGGTCTACCGCGTCGTCATGGAGGACAACTCCGAGCACATCGTGACCAACCCCTCGGAGTTCCCCGACGGCAAGGTGCAGATGGTGTACGAGCCCGTCGTGAAGGCGTCCATCCTCAGCCCCACCGAGTACATCGGCACGCTCATTGAGCTGTGTCAGGGGCGCCGCGGTGTACAGACGGGCATGGACTACCTCTCCGCCGACCGCGTCGAGCTCCACTACACGCTGCCGCTGGCTGAGATCGTGTACGACTTCTTCGATGCGCTGAAGTCGCGCACCAAGGGCTACGCGTCGCTGGACTACGAGCCGAACGGCGAGCAGGAGGCGGACCTGGTCAAGGTCGACATCCTCCTGCACGGCGAGGCCGTCGACGCGTTCAGCGCGATTGTGCACAAGGACAAGGCGTACACGTACGGCGTCATGATGGCCGAGAAGCTCAAGGGCCTGATCCCGCGCCAGCAGTTCGAGGTGCCGATCCAGGCCGCCATCGGCGCCCGGGTGATCGCCCGCGAGACCGTGCGTGCTGTACGTAAGGACGTGCTCGCCAAGTGCTACGGCGGTGACATCACCCGTAAGCGCAAGCTCTTGGAGAAGCAGAAGGAAGGCAAGAAGCGCATGAAGATGGTCGGCCGCGTCGAGGTGCCGCAGGAGGCTTTCGTCGCCGCCCTGAGCACCGGCGGAGAGGCCTCCGACAAGCGGTGACGCGCGTCGCGATCGTCGGCAACGGCGGATCCGGGAAGACCTGGCTGGCCCTACGGCTAGGCGATGCCCTTCGGGTCCCGGTCGTCCATCTCGACGCGTACGTCAGCATCCTGGCTGACCGCATGTCGGGCGCCGGCCGCCGGGTCGAGGACTCCGCCCGCGTCGACCGGTTCGTGCGGTACGTGCTGACGTACAACCGTGTGATGTGCCCCCGAGTGCTGGCCGAGCTGGCCGCAGCGACGTGCTCCACTGTGAGGGTACGGAGCCGTCGCCAGGCCCGCCAGCTTTTGAAGTCTCTCGGCAAGGGAGCGGAAGTCTCTCGGCAAGGGAGCGGAAGTCTCTCCGTAAGGGACCCAGAGTCTCTCCGCAACGAGTCCAGAGTCTCTCCGCGACGATCCAGAGTCCCTCTGCGACGGCGGAATGGACGGAATGCCTGCGGGAGGAGCGTTCGATAGGCTGTACCCCGGTGAGCCGGGAAGCCTGGTCGGCACTCGTACACACACGACCGGAGCCGCCATGCTGACACCACCATCCACAGCCCGCGCATTCGCGCGCGGCAGCCGCCGTGAGCTTCGCCGCGTGGCGTCACTGCTGCGTACGGAGACGGTGGGCGGTCTGGTCCTCGTCGCCGCGGCCGTCGTCGCGCTGATCTGGGCCAACTCGCCCTGGGCCTCCTCGTACGCCAGTCTGCGCGACACCACGCTCGGTTGGGAGTCGCTCCACCTGTCCCTCACGGTCGGCCAGTGGGCGTCGGACGGACTGCTCGCGATCTTCTTCTTCCTCGTCGGCCTCGAGCTGAAGCACGAGTTCGTGGCGGGCGACCTCCGCTCGCCGGCGACCGCGATCGTCCCGGTGGCCGCGGCGTTCGGCGGCGTCCTCGTCCCGGCGATGCTCTACCTCGCCCTCAACGCAGGCGGTCACGGTCAGCGTGGTTGGGCCATCCCTGCCGCGACCGACATCGCGTTCGCCCTCGCCGTGTTGGCGATCATCTCGTCGCACCTGCCGCAGGCCCTGCGCACGTTCCTGTTGACGCTGGCGGTCGTCGACGACCTCATCGCGATCGTGATCATCGCCGTCGCGTACACCTCGCAGATCCACTTCGGAGCACTCGCCGGGGCGCTCGTCCCGATCGGCATCTTCGCGTTCCTGGTGCAGCGCTGGCCCACGTTCTTCTCGGGACGCCGCTGGACGCTGGTCGTCATCCTGCTGCCGCTCGGGCTCGCCGCGTGGGCCCTGGTCCACGCCTCCGGAATCCACGCCACGATCGCCGGCGTGGTGCTCGGCATGGCCGTCCCGGTGCTGCGTACCCGCCAGGAGGACTCGCTGCGGCGGCCCCTCGCGGAGACGCTCGAGCACCTGCTGCGGCCGATCTCAGCAGGCATCGTCGTGCCGATCTTCGCTCTCTTCTCCGCAGGCGTCACGGTGGGCAGCCTCTCGGGGCTCGGGAAGTCCCTCACCGATCCGGTCACCCTCGGCATCATCGCTGGACTCGTGCTCGGCAAGCCGCTCGGCATCGTCGCGACTTCATTCCTGGTCACGAGGTTCCGCCACGTCTCGCTCGACGAGTCCGTCGCCTGGCCCGACATCGTCGGCGTCGGGGTGCTCGCCGGCATCGGGTTCACCGTGTCACTGCTGGTGTCCGAGCTCAGCTTCCCGACCGTCGACCCGGCCCACGACCACGCCAAGGTCGGCGTGCTGATCGCGTCGCTGCTGGCGTCCCTGTTGGCCGCCCTCGTGCTCGGGCTGCGCAACCGCCGCTACAAGCTGTACGAGCAGGCCAACCCCGAGGACTGACTCAGATCACGGGGCGGGCCTTGCGCTTCTGCTCGCGGGAGTACAGCAGCCAGGCCGCCAGCGTCCCGCCGATCGCACCGCCCAGGTGCCCTTGCCAGGACACCGTCGGGCTCGCGGGGAAGACCCCGAGCAGCACCGACCCGTACAGAAGCATGACCACCACCGCGACGACGATGTGGCCCCACTTGCGGCTGAGGAATCCGCGGACGATCAGGTACGTGATCCAGCCGAAGATCACCCCGGACGCGCCGATCACGAGGTAGTGCAGCGGCGTCAGCAGCCAGGCCACCACGCCGGAGGTCACCCACGCCGTCGCGGTCGCGACCACCCACTGCCTGAGCCCGCTGGTCCACACGGCCGTGCCGAGGACGAACAGGGGTACGGAGTTGGCCGCGAGGTGGGCGAAGCCCGCATGCAGCAGCGGCGCGAAGACGATGCCGTCGAGGCCGGTCACGTCCCAGGGCTTGATGCCGAACGCGTCGAGCGCGTGGCCCGTGAGCGTGTCGATGATCTCGATGAGCCACAGGACCACGAGTGCGGCCGCCATCACGATGGCACCTTGCTTGAGTCGGGCGGGGTCGATGCCGAGGCTGCGCATGTCACCAGGATGACACTCGACCCTGAGCGCTAGCCTGCACGGGTGGCAGGCGCGCTCCCGGCAGGTGATCCGGTACCCGAGGACGGCTCGTTGCCGGCGTCGGCGCTGCAGGGACGTACGGACGAGCCGCTGGCCATCTACCTCCACGTGCCCTTCTGTCGGACCCGCTGCGGCTATTGCGACTTCAACACCTACACCGCCGACGAGCTGGGCGCGGCGCCCGGGAGCTCGCAGGATGCGTACGCCCTGGCCGTCTCGGCGGAGATCGCCATGGCCCGGCGGGTGCTGGGGCCGCGGCGCGTGACGAGCGTGTTCGTCGGGGGCGGTACCCCGACCTTGCTGGCGGCGGAGACGCTGGGTGGTTTCCTCGCCGAGGTACGGGAGGTCTTCGAGCTTGCTCCGGGCGCCGAGGTCACGACGGAGGCGAACCCGGAGACGGTGACGCCGGCCTCTCTGGCCGCGCTCCGGCACGCGGGGTTCACGCGGATGTCGTTCGGCATGCAGTCCGCGGTGCCGCACGTGCTGGCCGCGCTGGACCGGGTGCACACGCCCGGTCGTGCTGCTCAGGCCGTGGCCGAGGCCCGTGCGGCGGGCTTCGACGACGTGTCGCTCGACCTCATCTACGGCACGCCGGGCGAGTCCCTGGCCGACTGGCGGACCACGCTGGACGCCGCGCTGGCCGCCGAGCCCGACCACGTCTCCGCATACGCCCTCATCGTCGAGGACGGCACCCCGCTGGCGCGCCGCATCCGCCGCGGCGAGATGCCGGCGCCCGACGACGACGATCTGGCGGACAAGTACCTGGCGGCCGATGCTGCGTTCGAGGCTGCGGGGTACGGCTGGTACGAGCTCAGCAACTGGGCTCGTCCGGGGCACGAATGCCGCCACAACGTCGCGTACTGGCGCTCCACCGACTGGTGGGGGATCGGCCCCGGCTCGCACAGCCATGTCGGCGGCCTGCGGTGGTGGAACGTGAAGCACCCGGCGCTGTACGCGTCACGGCTCGCGGCAAGGCACAGCCCGGGGCACGCTCGTGAGGTGCTCGACGACGACGCCCGCCGCGTGGAGAGAGTGCTGCTCGAGCTCCGGCTCGCCGACGGGCTGCCGCTCGACGTGCTGACCGCCGCCGAGCGTGGCCGGGTGGACGATCTGGTGGCCCGGGCCCTCCTCGTACGTCACGATGACCGCCTCGTCCTCACCCTGCAGGGTCGCCTGCTCGCCGACGCGGTGGTTCGCGACCTGCTCGACTGATTCCCCCGTTGACGTCGCTCTGAGGCGCGATGACAGGGCTCCCGTCAGTCGTTCCCCCGAACCGGTCGATCTGAGTGCCGGAGTCGCCGACATTTCGACGACTTCGGGGGAACGGGGCAGGGAACTGCAGAGAGCCCCCTCGAATACGACGGCTTCGGGGGAGTTGTCGGCATGAGTCAGAGCCCGGCGGCGTGCCGTCGAGCGACCCGCGGCGAACGCCGCCTAGCCTCGACGAGTGCCCAACGACCGCTACCGAGACGTGCTCGCGCCGGAGAACCGGCCCGCCAAGGCCGTCGTGCCGAAGGTGACCGTCGAACGCGACATGGTCGTCGAGGAAGGCCTGACCGGCTTCTGCGGGGCCGTCGTCGCCTGGGAGAACGGCATCGTGGTGCTCGAGGACCGCAAGCTCCGCAAACGGTCGTTCCCGATGGGCAAGGGCTTCCTCCTCGAGGGCCGGCCCGTGGAGCTGCTGTCACCGGCGAAACAGGCGCCCGTACGTCAGACGCACACGGCCTCGGGCTCGCGGATCGCCGAGGCGGGCCGGGCCAAGGTTGCGGCTCCCAGCCGGATCTACGTCGAGGGCCGCCATGATGCCGAGCTCGTCGAGAAGGTCTGGGGCGACGACCTGCGCCACGTGGGCGTCACGGTCGAGTACCTGGGCGGCGTCGACGACCTGCCCGCGATCGTGGCCGAGTTCCGTCCGTCGAAGGATCGCCGCCTCGGCGTCCTCGTCGACCACCTCGTGCCCGGGAGCAAGGAGTCGCGGCTCGTCGAGTCCGTACGTACGGGCGGTCACGGGACGTACGTGCTGGTCACCGGCCACTCGTACATCGACATCTGGCAAGCGGTGAAGCCCGCCAGCATCGGCATCCCGGCGTGGCCGGACGTGCCCAAGGGCGAGGACTGGAAGAAGGGCACCTGTGCCCGTCTCGGCTGGCCGCACGCCGACCAGGCGGACATCGCGCAGGTCTGGAAGGCGATCCTGGCCAAGGTGACCACCTGGAAGGACCTCGACCGCCGCTTGGTCACCGAGGTCGAGCGCCTCATCGACTTCACCCAGGACCTCTGACCCGGCCGTGAGCAGCGGGGCCTCGCGTGCGGCCGCGCAAGTACCCTGAACCCCGTGAACGAACCCCTGCGCGGCGAGTACAAGGTTCCGGGCGGCAAGCTGGTCGCCGTTGACGTACGGATCGCCGACGAGCTGTTGGCTGACGTGCGGGTGAGCGGGGACTTCTTCCTCGATCCCGACGAGGCCCTCGACGTCATCGACCGCTCGCTGACCGGCTTGAGCACCCACACGCGTGTCACCGAGCTGGCCGCTGCGGTCGACGCCGGCCTCGCGGCGGCCCGCCAGGACGGCACGCTGCCCGGCCCGGTGACGATGGCCGGGTTCGACTCCAAGGCGATCGCCGTGGCCGTACGTCGGGCGCTTGGTCACTCGACCGGCTGGGGAGACCACACGTTCAGCTACCTCGACCCGGGCCCGCTCGACCCCGCGATGCACTGCGCGCTGGACGAGGTGCTGGGCCGTGAGCTCGCCGCCGGACGCCGCGGGCCGACGTTCCGGTTCTGGGAATGGGAGAACCCCGCGGTCGTCATCGGGTCCTTCCAGTCGCTGCGCAACGAGGTCGACGAGGAGGCCGCGGGCGAGTACGGCGTCCAGGTCGTGCGTCGCATCTCCGGCGGCGGCGCGATGTTCATGGAGGCCGGCAACTGCATCACGTTCTCCCTCATCGTGCCGGAGACGCTGGTCGACGGCATGAGCTACGAGGAGTCGTACGCCTTCCTCGACGGCTGGGTGCTCGCCGCGCTCGAGGAGGTCGGGGTGAAGGCCCGCTACGCCGGTCTCAACGACATCGCCTCCGACGCCGGCAAGATCGCCGGGGCCGCGCAGAAGCGGTTCATCGGGGGAGCGGTGCTCCACCACGTGACGATGGCGTACGACATCGACGCGGACAAGATGCTCCAGGTGCTGCGGATCGGCCGCGAGAAGCTCAGCGACAAGGGCACCAAGAGCGCCAACAAGCGGGTCGACCCCGTCCGGTCGCAGACCCAGCTGCCGCGCGCCGAGGTGATGGCCTCGTTCCTCGCGACGTTCCGCCGCCAGTACACCGTGGTCGACGACGCGCTGACCGAGGCGGAACTCGCCCAGGCAGCCGACCTCGTACAGACCAAGTTCTCCACCCCCGAATGGACCGCTCGGGTCCCGTGATCGGCGTCCCGCCCCACCTTTAGGTGGCCGCACAACCCCTGGCACACGATTTCGCGACGTGACGGCTGTGCGCGTGGGCGAGAGCGAACCCCGGGGCGAGGTTCGCCGCGGCCGCTAGCCTTGCCAGCGTGACGGAACAGACAACGACGCCTGTACGAGCGGTCGTCCCGGCCTCCGTCACAGGGCTGTCCGCCGCCGAGGTCGAGGCCCGGATCTCCGCGGGTGAGACCAATGCGGTGGTCGAGGTCACCAGCCGGCCGCTGTCGGAGATCATCCGCGCCAACGTCTTCACCCGCTTCAACGGCCTGCTGGGCGCGCTGCTCGTGCTCGTGCTGCTCACCGGCTCGTACAAGAACGCTCTTTTCGGCGTCGCCCTCGTCGTGAACTCCCTGCTCGGCATCGGCCAGGAGTGGCACGCCAAACGCAAGCTCGACTCGCTCGCGGTGCTGCACGCGCCGACCGCGGTCGTGCTCCGCGACGGACAGCCCGTGGAGGTGCCGAGCGGACAGGTCGTCCGAGGCGACGCGGTCGCCCTGCGTCCCGGCGACCAGGTCTGCGCCGACGGCACGGTGCTGGCCGCGGACAACCTCGAGCTCAACGAGTCCAACCTCACCGGGGAGTCCGACGCGATCGCGAAGACGGTCGGCGACGCTGTCTCCAGCGGTACGGCGGTCGAGGCCGGCGGGGGCTGGTACTGCGCCGAGGTCGTCGGCGCCAACGCCGCGGCCCAGAAGCTGGCGGCCGAGGCGAAGAAGTTCACCCGCGCCCACTCGGAGGTGCAGCACTCCACCAACGTGCTGCTGCGGTGGCTGACCTGGGTGGTGCTCGTCATGCTGCCGATCTCGGCCTGGTCGCAGTGGCGCGCGATCTCCGGCGAAGGGTGGCGCGAGGTCGTACTCCGCACGGCGGCCGGCATGGTCGGCCTCGTGCCCGAGGGCCTCGTCGTGCTCACCACGCTCGCGTTCCTGCTCGCCGCCGTACAGCTCACCCGTCGGCAGGCGCTGGTCCAAGAGCTGCCCGCGGTCGAGGGACTGGCCCGCGTGGACGTCATCTGCGTCGACAAGACCGGCACGCTGACCGAGGGTGAGATCGGCTTCGAGGGTCTCGAGGTGCTGGACGGGGAGGACGAGGGGGTCGTACGAGCCGTGCTCGGGGCCCTCGCGCACGACACCGTCGGCAACCAGACCAGTCGGGCGCTGGCCGCCGTGCTGCCTGCGGGTGGTGTCGTGAGCGACCGGGCCGCGTTCTCGTCCGCGCGCAAGTGGAGCGGCGGCGTCGTCGATGGCCAGGCCTGGCTGTTGGGGGCTCCGGACGTGCTGCTGGCGTCGACGGCTGCCGGGCCTGCGCTGGCACGCGTGCACGAGCTCTCCGACGCCGGCCGTCGCGTGTTGCTGCTCGCCCGCGCGGACGCTCTCCCCGCTCCCGATCAGGCCGTCACCGGAGTCCGCCCCGCCGCGCTCGTCGAGCTCGCCGAGCTGGTCCGCGACGACGCCCGGCAGACGCTGGACTACTTCCGCGACCAGGGCGTACGGGTCGTGGTGATCTCCGGCGACACCCCTCGCACGGTGGCGGCGGTCGGCCGGGAGGTCGGCCTGGACGTCGGCGAGCCCGTCGACGCCCGCACCCTCCCCGAGGACCCCGATGAGCTCGCCGAGATCGTCGAGCGCACCACCGTGTTCGGTCGCGTCACGCCGGCACAGAAGCGCGCTCTCGTCCGCGCGTTGCAGTCGCGCGGCCACGTCGTCGCGATGACCGGTGACGGCGTCAACGACGTGCTCGCCCTCAAGGACGCCGACATCGGCATCGCCATGGGCAACGGCGCGCAGGCGACGAAGGCCGTCGCGCAGCTCGTCCTGCTCGACTCGAAGTTCTCCCACCTGCCGTCCGTACTGGCCGAGGGGCGACGGCTCATCGGCAACGTCGAACGCGTGGCCAGCCTCTTCGTGACCAAGAACGTGATGAGCGCCGTCTCGATCCTGGCGGCGGCGTTCTTCGGGCTGGCGTATCCGTTCCTGCCCAGCCAGCTCACGCTCGTCTCCACGCTGACGATCGGCATCCCGGCTGCGATCCTGGCCCTAGGGCCGAACGGCAGGCGGTACGAGCCGGGGTTCCTGCGCCGCGTACTCGCCATCTCCGTACCGGCGGGCGTCGTCGCCGGCGTCAGCGCGTTCGTCATCTACGCCGTCATCGGCCAGGGCAGGGTCAGCGATCCCATCGCCTCGACGGCCGCTCTGACGTCGCTGCTCGTGACCAGCTTCTGGCTTCTGATGTGCCTGGCGCGGCCGTACCAGGGATGGAAGATCGCGGTCGTCGCCGCGATGGTCGGGTTGGCCACCTGTGCGTACGTCCTCTCGCCGGGTCGATCGTTCTTCGCGATCGCCTGGGTGCCGGGGGCGATCGGCAGGGGCCTGATCGCGGGCGCCGTGGGCGCGGTCGTCGTCGAGATCGCGTTCCGCCTGTCGCGACGCCAGCTGCCCACCGTCGAGGCCGGCCACCGGGAGACCCACCTGGGAGAACTAGCATCAGGTACGGCTAGACCCCTGGGCACCAGGCCGTACACGAACGACCATCAGGGGCACCGAGTGCCTGACGTGAGGGTCCACCATGACGACTGAGGAGATTCTTGAGCTGCTGACGGACGTGGCGGCCCGAGTGATCACCCCGAGGTTCCGTGCGCTGGCGAGCGGCGACATCGATGAGAAGACGCCCGGGGACTACGTGACGATCGCCGACCGGGAGTCGGAGATCGAGATCGCGGCCCGACTGCAGGCGGCGTACCCGGATGCGCTGGTCGTCGGTGAGGAGGCCTCGTTCGCCGACCCCGGCCTCATGGCCGGCGTCGCGGGGGCCGAGCACGCGTTCGTGATCGACCCCGTCGACGGCACCCGCAACTTCGTCCAGGGCAACCCGGACCACGCCGTGATGGTGGGGGAGCTGCGCTCGGGCACGGTCGTGCGCGGCTGGATCTGGCAGCCCGAGCACCAGGTGGCGTTCGTCGCCGAGCGCGGGGCGGGCGTGACGCGCAACGGCGTACGGCTGAGCCCCGTCGAGCGAACCGGCACACCCCGGGTCGAGTCCTCGTCGAAGCGGGACCTCGGCGGGCTGGTCGGCAACCCGGAGTGGGCCGTCGCCCGTACGCACTTCTGCTGCGGCATCGACTATCCGCGTCTGCTCCTCGGCGAGACCGACGGCCTCGTCTACCGCAACCCCAAGCCCTGGGACCACGCGCCCGGTCTGCTCATGATGGAGGAGCTGGGTGCGGTGGCCCGGCTGCTCGACGGCAGCCCGTACGCGCCCGGCGTTCCCCATGGCGTCCTGCTGTCCGCGGCCTCGGACCACGTCTGGCGCTCGGCGACCGAGGCGATGGCGGCGGAGCCCGCTCACCTGTGACGCTGGCCGAGTCGGTCTGGGAGGTCGTGCGGCTCGTACCGCCCGGCTGTGTCGTCTCGTACGGCGATCTCGCCGAGCTCTTCGGCATCGGCCCGCGCATGGTCGGACACGCCATGGCCGGACTCGACGAGCCGGACGTGCCGTGGTGGCGCGTGGTGCGCGCGGACGGGAGCATGGCGACCCACCTGCTCGGCGAGGCGCGGGAGCACTGGCTTGCCGAGGGCATCGCGACGACGGACAAGGGCGTACGGATCCGGCTGCACCGCGCCGACCTCGGAGCCCTCGCCGATGCCGCGGAGCGCGCGCTCGGGTCGCTGCCGGGGCTGGGCTGACCTGTACCTCGTCGGGTGACGCCCCAGCCATCCGCTGCCTCAGCGACGCCCGTGCCAAGCACCCCACGCACGCCGCCCTCCACGCACGCCGCCCTCCGCGCACGCCGCCATCCGCGCACGCCGCCCTCCAGCTCGGCTCCAGCCCCACGGGCGCACCACCACGGTCCGCTTGGCAAGGCGAGCAGCGCTTGGCAAGGCGCCGATGCCTTGCCAAGCACCCCTTGCCTTGCCAAGTGGCCTTCCCCCGGGTCGATGGAGTGGGGGTATCGAGATTCCTTCGACCACCTGCTCGTCGCTCAGGCGCTCACCGAAGGCGTCCCGCTGGTGACGGCCGACGGCGTGCTGAGTCAGGTCCCCGGACTACGGGTGGTCGACCCGTTGCACTGAGTGCACGTGGTGGCGTGACCTATATCGACGTCAACGGCAGCTGCACCGTACGTCTGGGCACCTTGCCCTCCGCGGCGAGTTCCGCGTACGACTGGTGGATCGCGCCTCGCACCCACTCCTCGTCCCACGGCCACTCGAGCTCAGGATGTCCGTACCCCTCGGTCTCGGCGACACCCTGGCTGACGAGCCACTCGCACTGGCCGTAGATCGCGGCCAGACCGGCCCGCTGCCAGGCGACGTAGTGGGCGTCGACGAGGTCTCCGTGGCCCGGGACGACGATGGTGTCGTCGCGGCACAGCGTCAGCAGGGCCTCCATCGCGGCCGGCCAGCCCTTGAGTGACGTGGTCTCGTCCACCTGCGGTGGGGCGCCGTTCTCGACCAGGTCGCCGGCGAACAGCACGCGAGCCCCAGGCACGAGCACGGACAGGTCTCCCGGAGTGTGCGCGGCGCCGAAGTGGCCGATCTCCACGTACAGACCGCCGAGGTCGCGGGCGCCGATGATCCGCAGCGTCGCCGACGGCAGCGCGATCTGGTCCGGGTCGAGGCCCTGCGCGACGGCGTCGGCGCGTGCCTGCTCGCTCGTCAACGAGGTCAGCAGCGAGTCGTGCCCGATCGTCTCGAGGTCGCCGAACGCGCCGAGCCCGTACGCGTGGTCCCAGTGGTGATGCGTCACGAGGACGTGGCGCAGCGGAATGTCGGTGAGCGCGGCGATCGATGCCCGCAGCGCCGCGCCCTGTTCAGGGCTCGACCCGGTGTCGACGAGCAACGCCGCGTCCGTACCGACCACCAACCCGCAGTTCACGGCCGCCGGCTCGAGCGTCGCGACGTACACGCCCTCTCGCACGGCGCGCCAGGTGATTGTCCCCTCGTCGGCTTGCATAGGCACAACCTACCCCGGCCAGCGGGCTAGACTGGCACTCTCAAGTCTTGAGTGCCAGTCTGAGGAGGTCCCCCGAATGCTCGACGAACGCAAGCTCGCCGTCCTCCGGGCGATCATCACCGACTATGTCGAGAACTCAGAGCCCGTGGGGTCCAAGGCCCTCGTGGAGCGCTACCACCTTGACGTGTCGCCCGCGACGATCCGCAACGACATGGCGACGCTGGAGGAGGAGGGGTACCTCACCCAGCCGCACACCTCGGCCGGCCGTATCCCCACCGACAAGGGCTATCGCCTATTCGTCGACCGCCTCGCGGCCGTGAAGCCGCTGTCGCCTGCCGAGAAGCGTGCGATCTCGACCTTCCTGGGCGGCGCCGCCGACCTCGACGACGTCGTGTCGCGCACGGTGCGGCTGCTCGCCCAGATCACTCAGCAGGTCGCGATCGTGCAGTACCCCATCGTGTCGACCGCCGTCATCCGCCACGTGGACGTCGTACGTCTCCATCACGACCGCGCCCTGGTGCTGCTCGTCACCTCGACCGGCCGCATCACCCAGGCGCAGTTCGACCTTCCGGCGGAATGCCTCGACGAGGAGCTGACTGCGGCGGCTCTGGCCGTGGGCGCCACGGCCCGTGGGCTGACGTCCGCGGAGGCGGTACGGGCTGTCGCGGGGCTGCTGCGCATGTCGCCGCCCGGTGGTCTGGTGGCCGCCATCGGCGATGCCTTGGTCGCCCTCCTCGCCGCCGACCCCACGACGCGGGTCGTCGTGGGCGGAGTGCAGAACGTCGCCCGCTTCGGCGACGACTTCCACGCCGCCATGCAGCCCGTGCTCGAAGCCCTCGAGGAGCAGGTCGTGCTGCTGCGTCTCCTGGGCGACACGCGCGGCGACGTGACCGTACGGATCGGCCACGAGAACGAATACGCGGGGCTTCAGTCGACGTCGGTCGTGGCCAGTGGCTACGGGATGCCCGACGACGTCTGGGCCACGCTCGGGGTCGTCGGCCCCACCCGCATGAATTACCCCTCGACGATGGCGTCGGTGAGGGCTGTTGCCCGCTACGTTGGCCGTTTCCTGGCTGAAGGATGACCGAGTGACCGACTACTACGAGGTGCTGGGCGTCGAGCGCAGCGCCAGTGCAGACGAGATCAAGAAGGCGTACCGCAAGCTCGCGATGCGCTTCCACCCGGACGTCGCGTCCGAGCCGGATGCCGCCGAGCGCTTCAAGCAGATCGGTGAGGCCTACGAGGTGCTCAGCGACGCGAACAAGCGCGATCTGTACGACAGGGGCGGCGACCCCATGGGCCGTGGCGGCTCCGGCGGTTTCGGTGGCATGGGCGGGATGGGCGGCTTCGGCGGCTCGTTCGACTTCACCAACCTCGTGGACGCGATGTTCGGCGGCGGCACGTCACGGGGCCCGCGTTCGCGCGTACAGCGTGGTCAGGACGCGCTCGTACGGCTGCGGTTGTCGCTCGCCGAGGCCGCGTTCGGCGTGACCTCGCCGCTGCAGGTCGACACCGCGGTGGTGTGCAGCACATGCCACGGGTCGGGCTCGGCCGGTGGCGAGCCGGTCACGTGCCGTACGTGCGGTGGCCACGGCGACATCACGCAGGTGCAGCGCTCATTCATCGGCGACATCCGTACGTCGCAGCCGTGCCCCACGTGCCGCGGCTACGGCACCACCATCCCCAACCCCTGTGGCGAGTGCTCGGGTGAGGGCCGTGTCCGGGCGAGCCGCACCATCAATGTGAAGATCCCCGCGGGCGTCTCGACCGGCAACCGCATCCACCTCGAGGCGCAGGGCGAGGTCGGCCCCGGCGGCGGACCCGCTGGCGATCTGTACGTCGAGCTGGCCGTCACCGAGCACGAGACGTTCACCCGCAAGGGCGACGACCTCGAGGTCGTGGTGCGCCTGCCGATGACCGCGGCGGCCCTCGGCACCGAGGTGACGCTGGCGACGCTGGAGGCCGAGCGCGACGACAAGCCGATCGAGGACCAGTCGGTCCTCGTCGAGATCCCGGCGGGCACGCAGTCCGGCACCAGGATCTCGCTGTCGGGCAAGGGCATCCCGCGCCTCCGCGGGTCGGGCCGCGGCGAGATGGGTGTCACGGTGCTCGTCCAGACCCCGACCAAGATCGACGACGCGCAGCGCGACCTGCTGAGCCAGCTCGCCGAGCTCCGCAACGAGACGGCACCGCAGGCTCAGCTGCACCATCGCGGGTCGAAGGGCGTCCTCAACTGGCTCAAGGAAGCGTTCACGGGGTGAGCGACGGGTTCTTCGTCTCGCCTCTCGGCGAGCAGGTGGCCGTCGGCTCCGTCGTGACGCTGGACGGTCCTGAAGGTCGGCACGCGGCCGTGGTCCGCAGGATCGGCGTCGGCGAGACCGTCACTGTCACCGACGGGCGGGGCCGAGGGGTCCGGGGTCCCGTCGTCGCTGTGCGCAAGGACGGGCTCGACCTGCAGGTCGCCGAGCTGCTCACTGCCAGGCCGTCGACCCCGCGGATCGTCGTCGTCCAGGCGCTGCCCAAGAACGAGCGCGCCGAACAGGCCGTGGACCTTCTCACCGAGATCGGGGTCGACGAGATCGTGCCCTGGCAGGCGTCACGCTCGATCGTGCGCTGGGTGGGGGAGCGCGGCGACAAGTCACGCGCCAAGTGGCAGGCGGTCGCCCGCGAGGCGGCCAAACAGTCCCGGCGGCTCACGGTCCCGGAGGTCACGCCGGTCGCGTCCACCGCCGAGGTCGCTACCCGGCTGGCTCAGGCGCCGGCCGCGTACGTCCTCCACGAGGGCGCCACAGTGCGGGTCACCGAGACCCGTCCGCCCCGTACGGAGCTCGTCATCGTGGTCGGTCCCGAAGGGGGCATCTCCCCGGACGAGCTCGCGGCCTTCAGCGCCGCCGGAGCCCACCAGGTGCTCATCGCCGACACCGTGCTGCGTTCGGTCACGGCCGGCGCGGTCGCGGTCGCGCAGCTCCGCCTGGTGGCCGACCTGTGGCGCGAGGGGTGAGCTTCTCGTACGAGGTGGGCGCCCGCATCGACGGCGCCCTCGGCCGTACAGGCGTCATCACCACGCCGCACGGCCAGATCCGTACGCCGGCCTTCATCGTCGTCGGCACCAAGGCCACGGTGAAGGCGGTGCTGCCGGAGTCGGTGGCCGACCTCGGCGCGCAGGCTGTGCTGGCGAACGCGTACCACCTGTTCCTGCAGCCCGGGTCCGACATCGTCGACGCCGCAGGCGGTCTCAGCAGCTTCATGAACTGGCCGCGCCCGACGTTCACTGACTCGGGCGGCTTCCAGGTGATGAGCCTCGGCGTGGGGTTCAAGAAGGTCCTCGCGATGGACACGACGGTGCCCGACGACGAGGTGATCGCGGAGGGTTCGACCCGGCTCGCCACAGTCGAC
This sequence comes from Propionibacteriaceae bacterium, assembly GCA_027492675.1. Taxonomy (GTDB): domain Bacteria; phylum Actinomycetota; class Actinomycetes; order Propionibacteriales; family Propionibacteriaceae; genus Fen-668. The sequence continues at coordinate 55,908 of JAPUEI010000039.1, forward strand.
GACGACGGGGTGACGTTCACCAGCCATCTCAATGGCGACACGCACCGGTTCACGCCCGAGGTGAGCATGCGGATCCAGCACGAGCTGGGCTCCGACATCATGTTCGCGTTCGACGAGCTGACCACGCTGATGAACACCCGCGACTACCAGGAACGGTCCGTCGAGCGCACGCACGCCTGGGCCATCCGGTGCCTCGCCGAGCATCGGCGCCTCACCGAGGAGCGCAGCCACCGTCCGTACCAGGCCTTGTTCGGCGTCGTGCAGGGCGCGCAGTACGAGGACCTGCGCCGACAGGCCGCATCAGGCCTTGCGGCGCTGGACGTCGACGGCCAGCGGTTCGACGGGTACGGGATCGGCGGTGCGCTGGAGAAGGAGAACCTCGGCACGATCGTCGGCTGGGTGTCCGAGTCGCTCCCCGAGGACAAGCCGCGCCACCTGCTGGGCATCTCCGAGCCGGAGGATCTGTTCGCCGGGGTCGCCGCCGGTGCCGACACGTTCGACTGCGTGAACCCGTCGAGGGTGGGCCGCAACGCCGCCATCTACACGCGTCGTGGGCGCTACAACGTGAACACGGCGGCGTACAGGCGGGACTTCACCCCGCTCGAGGACGGCTGCGGCTGCTACACCTGCACCCACTACACGCGGGCCTATCTCCACCACCTGTTCAAGGCCAAGGAGATGCTCGCCTCGACGCTGGCCACGATCCACAACGAGTGGTTCACCGTGACGCTCGTGGACGCCATCCGCGACAGCATCGAGCAGGGGCGGTTCACCGAGTTCCGTACGGACTGGCTCGGCGAGTACCAGAGGTCCTGACTCAGGCGCCGCGGTCCTCGCGGGCCTGGCGGCGCTCGAGGGAGTAGCGGTCGCGTACGGACTCGTCGTCGAGCGGGGCGTCGGCCGCGAGCCGTACACCGCGCCAGCGCTCGATGTGGAACAGCGGGTTGATGGCCAGCCAGTACAGCTTGCGCTTGGCCGAGTACGACGGGTCGCGGGCGATCTTGCGCGCGTCACGCACCACGCCGCCGGCGATCATGCGCGCCACGACCTTCACCGACGGCTTCTCGACGGGCACGCCGACCTGTCTCAGGCCCAGCGTCTCGTCGAACATCCGGTGCTTGTAGTCGGCCAGCGGGATCTCGTTCGAGTGCAGCACGCATGCCCTCGGCGCGTACGCCTTGAGGTGTCCCGAGTCGATGACGTCGCGGCCGAAGAGCTGGTCCTCGGCGTACGGCACGTCGCGGTAGTTGTGCTCCAGCAGGAACGACCGGCGCGCCGCCGAGTTCACGTCGGAGTAGAAGCTGATGAAGTCGTAGCTGCCCTGGTCGGCGACGAAGTCGTCCTTGTAGAACAGCGAGGTGCCCTGGTCGGGTCCGAAGCCCGCGAACACCATCTGGATCTCGCTCTTGAGCATCGGGATCGCGTCCGCGCGCGGTGCCTGCTTGCCGAGGACAGCCACCACCTTGTCGTTGAGCTCGAACGGCTTGAGCAGCTCGTACAGCCAGCGGTCGTTCGCGGGCGTCGCGTCCTGGGTCAGGAAGGCCACGAACTCGCCGGTCGCGTCCACGGCGGCCTCCGCGCGCGTGCGGCCGTGCGAAAAGTCCTCCTTCGCGATGCTGCGCCAGCGGAAACGCCCCGCGAACTCGGTCTCCAACGACGCGAGGATCGTGGGCGTGCCGTCGCCTGAGTTCGTGTCGTACACGAGCACGTCGAACGCGTACGGGACCTGCTGGGCGAAGACGGACCGCACCAGCGGCTCGATGTACTGGGCGCCCCGGTACGTCGGGATGAAGACCGTCGCCGTGACGTCAGTGCCGCTCATCGGAGACCCTCTTCAGGTAGTCGTAGGCCCTCTGGATGCCCTCGGCGAACGGTACGGCGCTGTGGGCGCCGAACTCGGCGGTGTAGCGGCTCATGTCGAGCACGGAGCTCTGCACGAACGTCAGCGGCTGCGGCACCGACTGGCGGATGGCCTCGATGCCGGTGACCTCCTCGATCGTCGTGACGATCTGGTTCACCGAGACCGGGATGCCTGACCCCAGGTTGTAGACGTGGTGCCGGGGCGTCGTGGACAGCGAGTCGGCGATCATCTCCGTGACGTCGGTGACGTAGACGTAGTCGCGGGTCATCGTGCCGTCGCCCATGACGGTGACCGGCTTGTGGCTCGTGATGGCGTCCAGGAAGATCGGGATCACGCCCTGCCGCTTCCAGAAGGGCTGTCGCTCGCCGAACGGGTTGGCGATCCGGAAGATCGTCGAGTCGAGCCCGTGCTTGCGCCGGAAGTACCGCAGGTAGTTCTCGACGCACAGCTTCCCGATGCCGTACGGGGAGACGGGGTCGGTCGGATCGGTCTCCTTGATCGGGTCGTCGCTCGGCGGGTCGCCGTAGACGGTGCCCCCGGACGACGCGTACACCACCCGGGAGACCCCGGCCTCGACGCAGAGCTCGAAGAGCTGGACGGAGCCTCGGATGTTCGTCTCGATGTCGATCAGCGGATCGTTCTCGGCGGTGGCGGGGTTGGTCGTCGACACGAGGTGGACGACCTGGTCGACGCCACGCAGCGCGCTCACGAGATCGCCGCGGTTGAGGAAGTCTCCGGTCACGACCTCGATCTGGTCGCTGGGTCGAAACAGTGGCGGGATGTTCGGCACGAACTTGTCGACCGCCCGGACGCGGTAGCCGCGATCGACGAGCGAGTCGACCAGGTGCGACCCGATGAAGCCCCCTGCGCCGAGAGCGAGGACGAGGGGAGCGTCAGGCATGGGCCCGCGCGGTGCCGGTCAGCGCGTCGACGACGGCGACGACCTTGTCCCCGGCCTCGTCCCAGTCGAAGCTCTTCACACTGTCGGAGGCGCTCTTGGCGTACTCCGGCAGGTCCTGCCGCTCCACGAGCCGGATCATCTCGTCCGCCAGCGACTGCGGAGTCGGCGTGACGTAGTGGATGCACGGGTTGTCGCTGACCATGCGGTTGTTCGGGCCGTCGTTGACCACCGGGATCGTGCCAGCACGCAGGAGCTCCAGCGGCAGCAGGGACATGTTCGTCAGCGAGAGGACCAGCGACGTCGCGCAGCGGTTGTAGAGCGCGGACAGGTCGCGCAGCTTCAGCGACTTGTGGTTGATGTACGGGAAGGGCACGTCCCACGACGACACGTCCCAGCCGGCCAGGTTGATCTTGTACTCCGGCTTGGCGCGGTGGAACAGCTCCAGCGCCATGATGCCGAGCTCGAAGGCGCGGCGCTCGGTGACCGGACGGGCGTAGAAGAAGACCTCACGACGCGGCGCGGAGTTGCTGTAGCGGTAGAGCGAGGAGTCGACGCCGAACTCGTACGCGTCGCACGCCATGCCGAACTCGGTCTCGAGCTTGTGCTTCAGCCAGCCCCCGGCGGTGATGCCGTGGAAACCGAAGCGGTATGTGTTCTCGGCCAGCTGCGACGTCGTGCCCACCGGGTAGAACAGCGGCTCGTAGTCCTGGACGAAGTAGCACTTCGCGCCGTCGGTCGCGACGTCGAACACGGGGTAGGCGGTCTCCCAACCCGTCGCGAACACGATGTCGGAGTCGACCACCTGACCAGCCCACTGGTGAAAGTGGATCCGCTCCGGATTCGAGTAGTGGGAGACGTTCTCCTCGGCCTCCTCGAGCGTCATCGGGTCGTGCACGCTGTAGAGGTAGACGTGGTTGGTGTAGCCGGCGTCGGCGAGGAAGTCGATGAACCGAAAGATGTTCTGGTGGCCGCCACCGTTGCCAGGGGGAGACATCACCCAGCTGATCACCTTGGTGTGGCGGGGGTTGCGCTGGCTGCGGTCGTACGGGCGGTTGACGAAGTCGGCCGCGAGCACGTCGGTGCGGTTCACGGGCGGCTCGAAACGGATCTTGCGACCGAGCGACAGGCCGGACGCGCGTCTGCGCTCGACGTACTCGATGGCCGCGACCATGAACCGGAGGATCCCGTCACGTCGCAGGATGCTGACTCCGATCCTGAGGACTCGGACCACACGTCTCACCATCGACTGCCCTGTTCTGCTCGGAGGCAAAGCCCGCTCAGTCTATACGGACCGGCCTGCCGAGGTTCTTCGGCGAGTGTGCGCTAGTCTGGCCGCCGCAGACTGCGGCTGAAGGAGGGCGAGCGTGCAATCGGCATCGACCCTTGTCGGGTGGCAACTGTGACCATTTCGTCAGTACGGGAGCGTCTCAGCGCGCGAGTCCTGCGCAACCCGACGGTCAACCTCATCGCGAACCTCACGATGCGCGACGTCACGTCGCAGTACAAGCGGACCATGCTCGGACGGGTGTGGTCGCTGATCAATCCGCTCGCGACCATCGCGACCTTCTCGGTGATCTTCGGCTTGTTCTTCGGCCAGCGGATCGTGCCCGGCGCGAACTCCGGGCTGACCAACTACGCGCTGTTCGTGGCGTGCGGCATCATCCCGTGGGGGTTCATCTCCACCGGCATCCTCACTGGCATGGGCGCGCTCACAGACAACGCGGGACTGCTCGCGAAGGTCTACTTCCCGCGGCACGCTCTCGTGGTCTCCACGGTTCTCAGCCTCACCTGGACGTTCCTCACCGAGCTCACGATGCTCACGATCATCATGGCCATCGCCGGTGGCCCTCGGGTGTTGCTGTACATCCCCGTGGTCCTCGTGGTGGTGGTGATCAACGCCGTGTTCGTCCTGGGTATCGGCATGGTCCTCAGCGTGCTCGTCGTGTACTTCCGTGACGTCCGGCACATCTGGGCGCTCTTCACGCAGATCTGGTTCTACGCGTCCGGGATCGTGTTCACCATCGACGTGGTGCGAGCCGGCGCGAAGACCATCGCCGAGCACGGGTACGGCTGGATCCCGCTGCTCGGGGTGTTCGAGGCGAACCCGGCGTACCAGTTCATCAGCGCGTATCGGGCGCTCCTGTTCGACTTCACCTTCCCGAGCCCCGGGACCTGGCTGAACATCATCGTGTCCGCCCTGGTCGCGCTGGGGATCGGCATCCTGGTGTTCAACAAGTACCAGGCACAGATCGTCGAGGAGCTGTGATGGGCGACTCCGCAATCTCCGTCTCCGGGGTGTCCAAGAACTTCCGGATCTTCTCCGAGCAGAACCGGTCGCTCAAGGGAGCGATCCTGCGCGGCAACCGCACGCGGTACGAAGAGTTCTGGGCGCTGCGCGACATCGACCTCGAGATCCCCCAGGGCAAGACGTTCGGCCTCCTCGGCAACAACGGCTCCGGCAAATCGACCCTGCTGAAGTGCATGGCCCGCATCCTCAAGCCGAACAAGGGCGAGATCCACCACCGCGGACGTATGGCCGCGATGCTCGAGGTCGGCTCGGGATTCCACCCGGAGCTGACGGGGCGCGAGAACGTCTTCCTCAACAGCGCCATCCTGGGCATGACGCGCGCCGAGATCGAGCGCAAGTTCGACTCCATCGTCGACTTCGCCGGCGAAGCGGTCGCCCGCAGCATCGACCAACCCGTGAAGAACTACTCCAGCGGCATGTACGTGCGGCTCGGGTTCTCGGTCTCCATCCACGTCGAGCCCGACATCCTCCTCGTGGACGAGGTGCTCGCCGTCGGCGACATGGAGTTCCAGGAACAGTGCATGGAGAAGTTCGCCGACCTCAAGCGCGACGGCCGTACCGTCGTCGTGGTCAGCCACGCGCTGGACCAGATGCGCACCTTCTGCGACTACGCCGCGTGGCTCGACAACGGCCAGATCGCGCGGCTGGGCGTCGCCAACGACGTCATCTCGAGCTACATCGAGGACGAGCATGGCGCGCGGAGCGCGGCCGGCGCGGGCGTGCGGTTCGGCACAGGCGAGGTCGTGATCGACCGCTTCGAGGTGATCACCGACCGCGGCGTCAACCCGGCCCAGGTCCACTCGTACGAACCGGTCCACATCCGGATGCATTACACGGCCAAGGAGCGGATCCCCGATCCGAGCTTCATCGTGTCCATCGACCACGTGGACGGGCAGTCGATGTGGTCGAACCACACCAAGGACGCCGACTACCTGCCGGCCGACGTACGGCCCGGCCCCGGTTCCCTCGACGTCGTCATCCCGGCGTTGAACTTCCGACCCGGCACGTTCTACATCAACGGCTCGGTGCACAGTTCCGACGGCGGTGTCCTCGACTGCCTCAACCGGTCGCTCAAGATGACCGTGATCGCCGGCGATCCGAAGGAGTCGGGCGGACTCGTGGCTCTCGGGTCGCACTTCGACGAGATGACGCCCGAGCGTCCGATGAAGAAGGCCAAGGCTCCCGGGCAGGGTCCGGTCGACCTGGAGACGTACGTCTCACCCCACAAGCGGGGCGAGGACCGGCGTCAGAGGTCGTGAAGCGGTAGCCGGTAGCTCGTCGTCGTGCGTGACAGGTTGCCGTTGAGGTGAGGGTCGTGGGCGACGAGATCGCCCCACCTCGACCGGAACAGCTCCGCCGCTCCGTACAGCTCGGACCAGTCCCGCGTCGGCGCGATCGACTTCGACTCGTGGTGGAGCAGCCGCACGTCGGGGGTGTAGACGATCCGGTAGCCCAGCGCGCCGATCCGCAGGCACAGGTCGACATCGTTGAACGTGATCCGGAACTCGGGGTCGAAACCGGAGACCTCGTCGTACACCGTCTTGCGCACCGCGATGCACGCCGCGGTCACGGCTGACGCGTCGCGCCGCGTCCAGAGCATCAGACGCTGGGTGCGCGACAGGCGGCCGTCGAGCCGCAGGCCCGACAGGCTGTTGCCAGCCACGGACTTGATGCCGAGCCCGATGCCGGCGTGCTGAACGGTGAGTCGGTCGGGGTACAACAGCAGACAGCCGACCACCCCGATCTCGGGACGCTGGGCCTCGCCCACCATGACGTGCAGCCAGGACGGCTCGAGCACCTCGGTGTCGTTGTTGAGCATCAGGAGGACCTCGCCGTGGGCCGCGGCCGCGCCGGCGTTGCAACTGGTGGCGTACGAGAACGGCTTCTCGGGCCAGTCCACGACGCGGAAGGACTCGTGCAGCTCGGACATCTCGTCGTACCACGCCAGGACCTGCGGGTCGTCGCTCCCGGTGTCGACCAGCACGACCTCGTACGAGCGGTAGGCGGTCGTGGCGTAGATCGACTCGACGCAGCGCCGGACGACCTCGTACGCATTCTTGCTGGGGATGACGATCGAGACCAGCGGCTCGTCGTCGAGCGGGTAGCGCACGCTCCAGGTGCCGGGGAGCTGCCCGGGCGCGACCGTGCAGCTCGGCGTCCCCTCGGCGGCCAGCGCCTCGCGGAGCACGGTCCGCGCCGTACGGTCGGAGGGGGAAGGGGCCGAGGGCAGTCGGCCGGCGACGATCCCTTCGGCGTGGGCCACGGTCGCGCCACCACGCGTGAGCCGTAGCTGGAGATCCCAGAGCTCGGCGCCGGGCAGATCCCGGACAGTCGCCGCGACGACGAGGGTCCGGCGGAACAGCACGACGGTGCCGAGGTACGGGGTGCTGTGGAGCAGCTCGGGGTTCCAGGCGGGGGTGAAGAACGGATCCTTGCGGTGTACGCGCTCGACGCCCCGGCGGTCGACGGAGACCTGCGCGATGTCGTCGCCCCCGTAGGCGATGTCGGCGTCAGTGACCGCGGCCACGAGGGACGCCAGCGAGTCGCGGTACAGCACGTCGTACGGTCCGACGAACAGCACGTACTCACCGGTGGCGATCATCGAGGCCGCGGTCATGCGCTCGGACGGTGTGGCTCCCTCGACGACCTCCGCTGCTGCGCGAAGGCTGCCGGCGGACCTTGAGGAGGCGGCGTCCGTCGTGACGACCAGGTCCCAGTTCGCGTACGTCTGGGTGGTCACCCGCGCGACCGCCCTGTCCATCGCGGCGCGCTGCTGTCCTGTGACGTCGAGCACCACGGTGACCGACGGTCCATGCAGAACGCCTGCCGGAAGGGCCGCCGCGCTCTGGTCCTGCAGCCACGAGCGGTACGCGACGTGCTGGGCCGTGCGCCAGTTCAGGGCCCCGAAGTATGCGGCACGGGCGAGCCGAGCGGCGCCGGGGGCCTTCGCGAGACCCGCGCGGACCACTGACTTCGCGACGCGCGTGGCGCGGGCTGGGAGGTCCTGGGGCTGCGTCACGCCGTCACTCTATCGAGGCTCGCGAGCCCCGATGTCAGACCGCGATGCCCTCGATGCGCTTCACCCAGCGGATCACCCGGAGCGTGACCGGGAGCATGACGACCTCGACGCCGACCTTCCAGATGTAGCCGACCGCGATGTAGTTGACCATCATGCCCGCGTCGATGATGCCGCCGAACGCCACCAGGCAGAAGATCGTGGTGTCGGCGAGCTCACCCACGAGCGTGCTGGAGACCAGCCGCCACCACAGGGACCCCGGTCGCGCGCGGGCCTTGAGTCGCACGACCACGTACGCGTTGAGGAACTGGCCGGCCAGGAAGCCGGCCAGGCTGGCGGCGACGATCCGCGGGACGAAGCCGAGCACTGCGTGCCAGGCGTCGCCGAGGCCCCACCCGGGGGCCGCGGGGGCGGAATCGACGGCGAGGAAGGTCAACGAGGCGAGCAGGGCGATCCCGAATCCGAGGAGGATCGCGCGACGGGCCAGCCGCATCCCGTACACCTCCGCCAGCAGGTCGCCGAGGATGTACGTGAGGGGGAACAGGAACGCGCCGCCGTCGGTGATGATCGGCAGCACCCAGAACCCGACGACGCTCACGCTGGGCCCGAACGCGATCAGCTTCGTGGCGCCGATGTTCGAGACGAGCAGAAGGGAGCAGAACAGCGCCAGCACGATGTCGTACAGGCGACGTCCTGTCGTGGCAAGGGGCTGCGTCGTGGCGGGGCTGGGCGCTGAGGTCACGGCGGCATGCTACGTCGATCAGCGCAGGTGCCTCCCGTTTGGCCAGGTTCGTGGCAGGATCGGTTCATGGATACCGAGCTCGACTACATGCCGGATGAGTCGGAGCAGCTGGATCAGCTGCAGTCCGATGAGACGCTGGTCGACCGTGGGGTGGCCGACGTTCTCGACGAGGGGTACACGACGCCTGAGCATTGGTCGGTGGCCGAGGGATTCGGCAACACACCGTCCGAGATGCGCCACGGGGAATCCCTGGACATGAAGCTCGCCGCCGAGATGCCTGAGGCCGTCGACGACGAGGGCACCTGGCGCGATGATCTGTCCGAGGTCCGGGAAGTGGGCAACCGCCGCGCCGGACGGCTCGTGGACCATCACGGAGCAGGCATCGACGACAACGAGAGCGACGTGATCGCCGAGGACATCGGCATCGACGGGGGCGCTGCCTGCGCCGAAGAGGCCGCCATGCACATCATCGACCCCGACGAGGACGACGACCTTGACGACTGACCCATCCGCTCAGGCACTTCGGGGCCTCTACCCGGAGATCGAGCCGTACGCGTCGGGCATGCTCGACGTCGGCGACGGGCAGCAGGTGTACTACGAGTTGTGCGGCAACCCCGAGGGGAAGCCTGTCGTCGTGCTTCACGGAGGGCCGGGAGGCGGCTGCAGCCCCGCGATGCGCCGTTTCTTCGATCCGGAGAAGTACCGGATCGTGCTCTTCGACCAGCGCGGATGCGGCCGTTCGGTCCCGCACGTGGCTGACCCGACCGCCGACTTCAGCACGAACACGACCTGGCACCTCGTCGCCGACATCGAGCTGCTGCGCAGCCACCTCGGGATCGACCGCTGGCAGGTCTGGGGCGGCTCCTGGGGCAGCGCGCTGGCCCTCGCGTACGCGGAGACCCATCCCGACCGGGTGACCGAGCTCGTGCTGCGCGGGATCTTCATGCTCCGCCGCTGGGAGCTCGACTGGTTCTACAACGGACCGGCGGGCATCATCCGGCCCGACTGGTGGTCGGTGTTCACGGGACCCCTGGGCGACGGTGCCCGCGCCCTGCTGAACGTCGGCACACCGGGCGACGACAACATCGCCCGCTACCACGACCTGCTGTTCGACCCGGACCCTGCCGTGCACGTACCGGCCGGGATCGCGTGGACCACCTGGGAGAACGCGACCGTCAGGCTCGTGACCGACCAGAAGTTCCTGGATGATGCGCAGGACCCGGCGTACGCGGTCGCGTTCGCGCGCATCGAGAACCACTACTTCACGAACGCCGGCTGGTTCACGCCCGACCAACTGCTCCACGACGTCGGACGCATCCGCCACATCCCAGCGGTGATCGTGCACGGCCAGTACGACGTGTGCTGCCCGGTCCGCAACGCGTACGACCTCAAGGCGGTCTGGCCCGAAGCCGACCTCCACGTCGTCCTCGCGGGCCACTCCGCCGCCGAGCCCGAGATCACCTCCGCGCTCATCGAGGCGACGGACCGGTTCGCGGGGTAGGCGATCGGAATCTCGATGTGCGCTCTCGGTGGCCTCGCCTAGGATGGGCGGGTCAATCACCGAAGGAGGACCGACCATCGACCAGGCAGGCAGCAGCCCCGCAGCGGAGCGTCGGCTGAATATCCCCGCGTCGATCAGCATGGTCAACGTCCTCGGGCCTCGTGACGAGTTCCTCCGCATCCTCGAGCGCGACCTCGACGCCGACATCCACGTCCGCGGCAACGAGATGACCCTGTCCGGGTCCCCGGCCGCCGTGGCGCACGCCGCCGAGGTGATGACCGAGCTGGTGACGATCATCCGTACGGGCCAAGGTCTGTCCGCCTCCGACGTGGAGCGGGTCGTCGGGATGACGGCGACCGCCGGTGAGCTCCGGCCGGCCGAGGTGCTGACCCAGAACATCCTGTCCAACCGCGGCAAGACCATCAGGCCGAAGACGCTGAACCAGAAGCGGTACGTCGACGCCATCGACGAGCACACCGTCGTCTTCGGGATCGGCCCGGCCGGTACGGGCAAGACGTACCTCGCGATGGCCAAGGCCGTCGCCGCGCTGCAGGACAAGCGCGTGAACCGGATCATCCTCACGCGGCCGGCGATCGAGGCGGGGGAGCGGCTCGGCTTCCTGCCCGGCACGCTCAACGACAAGATCGACCCGTACCTGCGCCCCTTGTACGACGCGCTGCACGACATGGTCGACCCCGAGTCCGTACCCCGCCTGCTCACGGCGGGCACCATCGAGGTGGCGCCGCTGGCGTACATGCGTGGCCGGTCCCTGAATGACGCGTTCATCATCCTCGACGAGGCGCAGAACACGTCGGCCGAGCAGATGAAGATGTTCCTGACGCGGCTCGGATTCGGATCCAAGATGGTCGTGACGGGCGACGTCACCCAGGTGGACCTGCCGAGCGGCCAGCGGTCAGGCCTGCGCGAGGTGCAGCAGATCCTCGACGGCCTCCAGGACGTGGCGTTCTGCCAGCTGACCAGCCACGACGTCGTACGGCACAAGCTCGTCGGCCGGATCGTCGCCGCCTACGACAGGTACGAGGCGTCCCTGCCTCCCGTGAGGAGATCCTGATGATCGACATCAACAACGAGTCCGGGCTCGAGGCCGACGAGCTGGGCCTCGTCGCGCTCACCCGGTTCGCTCTCGACCGGATGCGGATCCACCCTCAGGCCGAGGTGTCGATCCTGCTGGTCGACGAGGAGACGATGTCGGACTACCACGTACGGTTCATGGACGAGCCCGGCCCGACTGACGTGCTGAGCTTCCCCATGGACGAGCTGCGGCCGCCCAAGGACGACGAGGAGCCGCCGCTCGGGCTGCTCGGAGACGTCGTGCTGTGCCCGTCGGTGACGGCGAAGCAGGCGGCGGACAACGGGCGCACGACCGAGGAGGAGGCCGAGTACCTGCTGGTCCACGGCCTGCTCCACCTGCTGGGCTTCGACCATGCCGAGCCCGAGGAGAAGGCCGTGATGTTCGGCCTCAACGACCAGATCATCGCCGCCTGGAACGCGAAGAAGCCGTCCCGGGTCTGAGCGGCCCGGGCCCCGCATGCCACGCGCACACCCTTACGTCGCGACATCGTGTGGCAGGGGTTGTGCGGGCGACCCAAGGGTGGTGCGCGTGATCGTTGAGGGCTCCGGGAGCTGTGCCCGATAGACTGCCCTCCTCAGCATCCGTCGACCTAAGGCAGTGACACTCCCACCGTGACGCAGTGGCTCCAGATCGGCCTGATCGTCGGCTTCGTGCTGCTCGCGGCGGTGTTCGAGATGATCGACGCCGCGTACGCGACCATGTCTCGCGGTCGCGCCAAGCACCTCGCTGAAGAAGGAACCCCCGGCGCGGCGCGCGTGGAGCAGATCCTCGCGGACCCGGGTCCGACGCGGGCCACGGCGGAGTTCCTCGTGCTCACGTTCGAGACCCTAGCCATCGCGACCGTCGCGAGCTGGGCCTTCGGGACGTTCCACTCGCTCACCGCCGGTCTGCTGATCACCGCGCTGATCTCGGTGATCCTGCTGTTCGTCGTCGCGACGGTAGGCGGTCGCACGCTGGGCCGCCAGCACGCCACCAGCGTCACCCTGCGCACCGGGCGGCTGATGGGCCTGCTCACGACGGTGCTGTTCTTCGCCCCGCAGATCATGATCGTCATCGGCAACGTGATCACGCCGGGCCGCGGCTATCCCGACGGTCCGTTCGCGTCCGAGGACGAGCTCAGGGAGTACGTGGACCGCGCCGAGGCCTCGAACCAGATCGAGGCCGAGGAGCGGAGGATGATCCACTCCGTGTTCGACCTGGGCGACACCATCGTCAAGCAGGTCATGGTGCCCCGCCCCGAGGTGGTCTTCATCGAGGCGCAGAAGACGCTGCGGCAGGCGACCTCGCTGGCGCTGCGCTCGGGCTTCAGCCGGATCCCGGTGGTGGGCTCCGGCGGTCTCGACGACATCGTCGGCATCGTCTACCTCAAGGACGTGATGAAGAGGGTGTACGACAATGCGGGCGCGCAGACGTCCGAGGTCGTCACCTCGATCATGCGGCCGGCCACGTTCTGCCCGGACTCGAAGCCCGTGGACGACCTGCTCCGCGAGATGCAGCTTCACCGCAGCCACGTCGTGGTCGTCGTCGACGAGTTCGGCGGCACGGCAGGTCTGGCCACCATCGAGGACATTCTCGAGGAGATCGTGGGCGAGATCGTGGACGAGTACGACGACGAGGTGCCGCCCATCACGGAGCTCTCCGAGGGCTACTACCGCGTCGTGGCCAGGCTCCCGTTGGACGATCTCGGCGAGCTGTTCGAGATGGAGCTCGATGACGACGACGTCGACTCCGTCGGCGGCATCATGGCGAAGACCCTCAACAAGGTCCCGATCCCGGGGGCGGTGGTGCACTGGGAAGGTCTGGAGCTCATCGCCGACCGGCCCACGGGACGACGCAACCAGGTCGGCACCGTTCTCGTACGACGCACGTCAGACTCCGACGACTCCGCGACCGAGGCAGCGACCGACCTCGCGCGCCAGGCCGCAGAAGGTGACCCCTCATGACGCACCGCTCCGGCTTCGCCTGCTTCGTGGGCCGGCCCAACGCCGGCAAGTCCACGCTCACCAACGCGATCGTGGGCGAGAAGATCGCCATCGCGTCCTCGAAGCCGCAGACGACGCGACACACCGTCCGGGGCATCGTGACCCGTCCGAACGATCAGCTGATCCTCGTCGATACGCCAGGCCTGCACCGGCCCCGTACGCTCCTGGGCGAACGGTTGAACTCGCTCGTACGGGACACGTGGAGCGAGGTGGACGTCGTCGCGGTCTGCCTGCCGGCGAACCAGCACATCGGGCCCGGCGACATGTACATCGTCAACGAGATCGCCGCGCTCAGGAACCGGCCCAAGATGGTCGCTCTGGCGACGAAGACCGACCTGGTCAGCAAGGAGCGGCTGCGGGGTCACCTGCAGGACATCGCCGACATCGAGGAGACGGCCGGCATCCGCTGGGAGCACATCGTGCCCGTGTCGGCGGTCACCGGTGAGCAGGTCGAGCTGGTGTGCGACCTGCTGTGCTCGCTGCTGCCCGAGGGGCCGGCGCTGTACGGAGATGACGTCATCACCGACGAACCCACCGAGACCCGGATCGCAGAACTCATCCGCGAGTCGGTGCTGGAGGGTGTCCGAGACGAGCTCCCGCACTCGATCACCGTGGTCGTCGACGAGATGAACCTGCGCGAGGGCCGTCCCGAGAACAAGCCGCTGATGGAGGTGTACGCGTCGATGATCGTCGAGCGCGACTCCCAGAAGGGCATCCTCATCGGCCACAAGGGGTCCCGCCTGAAGGAGATGGGATCCGTGGCGCGCGCCCAGATCTCGGCGCTTCTCGGCATGCCCGTACACCTCGATCTCCGCATCAAGGTGCTCAAGGAGTGGCAGCGCGACGCCAAGCACCTGAACCGCCTGGGTTTCTGAGGCGGCGGTGCCCGTCAGTACGTCGCCAGGCGGGACTCGAGGTCGGCCTTGACGCTCGGCCAGTCGTCGATGGTGATCGCGAACACGACCGTGTCTCGCCACGTCCCGTCCTCGCGGGGGATGTCACGGCGCAGCACGCCCTCTCGTACGGCCCCGAGCTTCGCGATCGCAGCCTGGCTACGGGTGTTGAGCATGTCGGTCTGGATCTTGACCCGGCCATAGCCCAACGTCTCGAAGGCGTGCGTCAGCAGGAGGAGCTTGGCCTCGGGGTTGACGAACGTCGACCAGACGCGCGGGTCGTACAGCGTCCATCCGAGGTGGGCCGACTCGCGGTCGGGTACGAAGTCGCCGAGGCTGGAGGTGCCCACCAGCGTGCCGGCCGGCAGGTCAGCGAGGTCGACCGCGAGTCGCACCGCGTACACCGTTCTCCCGTGGCCGAGCCCGTTGGGCGGTGTCGCGTGGGTGTACGTGCGGACCGCCAGAGCGAGGGCCGCTTCCTCCGTGGCGGGGGGCCGATGCATCACGTACCCGTGGGCGTACACCTCGGGCGAACGGAGGATCGTCGCCAACTGCGGGGCATCGGCGTCCGTGATGGGGCCGAGAGCCAGATGGGGTCCGACGAGGTCGGCGGCGACGAGGGGGAGCTGTGCGGGCATGCTCGCGAGCGTACTGATGCCGCGGGGACGCGCCACCGAGATTCCACCGAAGGCCAACCACGGCGTACGGCAGCCACTCACTGGACAGGCAATTGGTGCGCGTGGGGCACTTCAGACGGCGTGTCGGGTCATTCCGGCCCCCATTGCCTGTCGGCGGGGAGATGGTGGACAGGCAATGGGGAACCGGTTGAACGGTTCAGTCGGCGTGGCGTGTCACGCCTGCACCAATTGCCTGTCCGTGGGCTTCTGCCTGTTCCTGGGGGTCCTCGTGGCTGTCCCTTCGGCCCGGGAGATCCGTCGTTGGCGGGGCGGTCCCGCGTGCCTGGTCGCGACGTGGCGAGTACCTCCGACAGCCGTTGGTTGAACCTTCAACAATGGAGTACTCTCACACTCATGAGCACGACACCTGTTCTGTACCTGTCCCACGGTGCGCCGCCCCTGGCGGACGACGAGACCTGGACGAATGAGCTGCACGGCTGGGGGAAGGACCTGCCCACGCCGAAGGACATCCTCGTCGTCTCGGCCCATTGGGAGTCGGTTCCCGCCACGATCTCGTCGACGACCGCGCACACGCCGCTGGTGTACGACTTCTGGGGCTTCGAGGACCGCTACTACCAGGTGCAGTACGACGCGCCGCCGGCCACGGAGCTGGCGCAGAAGGTGGCGCGCGCGGTCGGCGGCTCCGTCCGCCAGGACCCGACCCGCGGCCTCGACCACGGCGCGTACGTGCCGCTCAAGGAGCTGTACCCCGAGGCCGACGTGCCCGTCCTCCAGCTGAGCCTGCCGACGCTCGACCCCCGGAAGCTGTACGCGCTGGGCGAGCGGCTGTCCGAGCTTCGCGACGAGGGCACGCTGATCGTCACCAGCGGCTTCACCACCCACAACCTGCGCTGGTTCCACCCGCAGGAGGGGCCCGACGGCACGCCGCCCGCGGCGTCGAGCGAGTTCGACCACTGGGCCGCCGAAGCGCTGGCGGCCAAGGACATCGAGGCCATCCTCGACTTCGAGCGCACGGCACCGGCGGCGCACGAGGCGCATCCTCGTACGGAGCACTGGGCTCCCTTGTACGTCGCCCTGGGTGCCGCCGCCGGCACCAACCACGACAGCACGAGCGTCATCGACGGGTTCTGGTACGGGCTGTCCAAGCGCTCCTGGCAGTTCTGACCTGGGGTTTACCGGCTCTGGGGTGGACCGATTGGTGGGGCCTTCGAGACGTTCGCCCGGCTGGCGCCGTGCGAATTCCTCAGGCAACCGGGTGGGTTGGCGTGGTGTGAACTCTTCAGGCATCTGGGGCCGCGCGGACTCTTCAGGCACCCGGGTGGGCGGCCGGGCTGGGGCTGTGCGCGCTCCTCGGGCAAGCGGACGAGACGGCTCATGACATCGACGGATGCCTGGGCTAGAGTGACGCCCATGTCGTGGGCAACCCTCCTTCTTGGCTGCCGCAGCGAGGCCCAGTAAAGCCGGCCTCCTCGCTGCGGAGTCGCTGCGCGTCGGCACCCACCCAGACCAGCGAGGAACACGTTCATGACACACACCTTCGGCACGCGCCAGCAAGTAGGCCTGCCTGTCCAGCAGCCGTCGCCCATGCCGTACGGCCGCTACACCCCCTTCGTACCCATCGACCTGCCTGACCGCACCTGGCCGAGCAAGAAGATCACCCACGCACCCCGGTGGCTGTCCACCGATCTGCGTGACGGCAACCAGGCCCTCATCGACCCGATGACCCCCAGCCGCAAGCTGCGCATGTTCGAGCTGCTCGTCGCGATGGGCTACAAGGAGATCGAGGTCGGCTTTCCGTCGGCGTCCCAGACCGACTTCGACTTCGTCCGCAAGCTGGTCACCGAGGACCGGATCCCCGAAGACGTCCAGATCTCGGTGCTGACCCAGGCCCGCGAGGACCTCATCGACCGTACGGCGCAGAGCCTGGTCGGCGCCAAGCGCGCCAACATCCACCTGTACAACGCGACCGCCGAGCTGTTCCGCCGCGTCGTGTTCCGGATCTCCGAGACCGAGTGCGTCGAGCTGGCCAAGAACGGCACGGGGCTGGTCATGAAGTACGCCGAGAAGTACCTGGGCGATGTCGAGTTCGGCTACCAGTACAGCCCGGAGATCTTCACGCAGACGCCGACCGACTTCGCCATCGAGGTCTGCAACGAGGTCATGGACGTCTGGCAGCCCAGCGAGGGCCGCGAGATCATCCTCAACCTGCCGGCGACCGTCGAGCGCTCGACGCCGAACACGTACGCCGACCAGATCGAGTACTTCGGTCGGCACGTCAAGAACCGTCCGTACGTCGCCATCTCGCTCCACCCGCACAACGACCGCGGCACGGCGGTGGCGGCCACCGAGCTGGGCCAGATGGCCGGCGCAGACCGCGTCGAAGGCTGCCTGTTCGGCCACGGCGAGCGCACCGGCAACGTCGACCTGGTCACGCTGGGCCTGAACCTGTTCAGCCAGGGCATCGACCCGCAGATCGACTTCTCCCAGATCGACGAGATCCGCCGCACGGTCGAATACTGCACGGGCCTGCCCGTACACCCTCGTCATCCGTACGCGGGCGACCTGGTCTACACGGCGTTCTCCGGCTCCCACCAGGACGCCATCAAGAAGGGCCTGGAGGATCTGGAGAAGAAGGCGGCCGCGCAGGGCGTGGAGCTGCACGAGGTCGGCTGGGAGGCTCCGTACCTGCCGATCGACCCGCACGACGTGGGCCGTACGTACGAGGCAGTGATCCGCGTGAACAGCCAGTCCGGCAAGGGCGGCATGGCGTACATCATGAAGACCGACCACCACCTCGATCTGCCGCGTCGGCTGCAGATCGAGTTCTCCCGCGTCGTGCAGCAGCACACCGACGCCGAGGGCGGCGAGGTCAGCAGCGAGCAGATGGGGGACATCTTCTCGACGGAGTACCTGCGCAGCGTCGAGCCGCTCGAGCTCGTGACGTGCACGACGGTGTCGAACGGCAATGGCTACCAGATCACCGCGACGGTCCGCGATCGCGGGGTGGAGCGCACGCTCACCGGAGAGGGCAACGGTCCGCTGTCGGCGTTCGTCGATGCGCTCGGCCTGCTGGAGTACAACGTACGGGTGCTGGACTACCAGGAGCACGCGCTCTCTCCCGGCGGTGAGGCGCAGGCGGCGGCGTACGTCGAGGCCGAGGTCGTCGGCGACGAGGGCCCCCAGGTGTACTGGGGCGTCGGCGTCGACTCGAGCATCATCACCGCCTCGCTGCGGGCAGTGTGCAGCGCCGTGAACCGGGCGTTCATGTCTGTGCCGGCGCCCGACCGCGAGGTCGATCCGGTGGGCATCAGGCCCTGATTCGAGGCTCTGTACGGGCGGTGGGAGGGCTCCTCTCGCCGCCCGTCGGCACGTCCGGGCAGGTCCCGTACTGCAACCGGATGGAAACGTTTACGTCTCCCTTGACGGCCGTTCCCGCGCGCGGCAACGATAGGTGCGCAACGTAGTGACGTAACAGGGCGCGCAACGTTGCGTGGCGATTTCGGGAGGCATCGATGACGTCGACCAGTCGCGACGTGGCGCGGGCCGCGGGGGTGTCGGTGGCGACCGTCTCCCGAGCGTTCTCCGAGACCGGCGCCGTGTCCGACGGCACCCGACGCAAGGTGCTCACCGAGGCGCGGCGGCTCGGCTACAGTCCGAACCCGGCGGCGAGGCGACTGATCACCGGCAAGTCCGGGAACATCGGACTGATCGTCCCCGACCTCACCAACCCGTTCTTCGCCGACATCATGAAGGGCGTCCAGCGCAGCGCCCGTGAGGCGCGTCAGGCCATCCTCGTCGCCGACACCGATGAGCAGGCGCGCCTCGAGGCCGACGCGTTGCGCAGCCTCGCCCGACAGGTCGACGGCGTGGTGCTCGCGTCGCCGCGCTCGCCGATCGAGGACCTGCCGACCGACCTCGGTATCCCGATCGTCCTCATCCACCGCCAGGCGCCGGGCTGGTGGAGCGTCAGCGCCGACTTCGGCGAAGGCGTACGTCAGGCGCTGGTCAACGTCCGGGCGCTGGGACATCGCCACGTCGCGTACGCCGCGGGCCCGGTGCAGTCCTGGTCGGGTCGGATGCGTACGGAGTCGTTGAGGCACCATGCCGCGGAGTTGGGCGTGGAGATGTACGAGCTGGGCAGCGTGGCGCCCACGATCGACGGCGGCCTGGCTGCCGCTGACCTGACGCTTGCCACGCCGGCGACCGCGTTGATCGCCTACAACGACGTCGTCGCGTTGGGCGCGATGCGACGCTTCGGAGCGCGTGGGGTGATCGTGCCCGACGACATGTCGGTGGTCGGCTGCGACAACACGATGCTCTCGCAGCTGGCCGTGCCGTCATTGACCACCGTCGACGTGCCGCGGTTCGAGGCGGGAGAGGCCGCGGTCGCGCTGCTCGAACGCTGCCTGGCCGACGCGGACGCCCCGCCTGTACAGCAGGTGCTCGCGACGGCGCTGGTCATCCGGGGGACCACCGTGCCACCGAGGAGCGCGTGAGCGTGGCGGAGCTGCTGCTGCTCCACGGAAGCGACGACGTGTACGTGGCGTTGCGAGACCTGTCTGCCGGCGAGTCCGTACAGGCGGCTGGTGAGCTTCCCTTGGTCACCGTCACGGCCGTGCCGCGCGGCCACAAGCTGGCGCGGCGGGCGATGGCGTCCGGGGCGCTGGTCCACAAGTACGGACAGGTCATCGGGGCCGTCAAGGGTGACGTACGGGCGGGGGAGCACGTCCACACGCACAACCTCGCGATGCCGCCTCGGGATGCCCGGGTCGCCGACGACACGCACGCTGGGGTAGCTCCCACCGCGTCCCGGTCCCGTACGTTCGCCGGCATCCGTCGCGCCGACGGTCGGGTCGGAACCCGCAACTACATCGGTGTCCTCACGACGGTGAACTGCTCGGCGACGGTCGCTGCGCAGATCGCGCGCGCGGTCGACCTGGTCGACCTGCCCGAGGGCGTGGACGGCGTGGTGGCGCTCACGCACGGCTCGGGCTGCGGGCTGGAGGCGGCCGGACCCGACTGGGAGACGCTGCGGCGCACGCTCGTCGGCTACGCCACGCACCCCAACATCGGCGGCCTGGTCGTCGTCGGGCTCGGCTGCGAGGTGCTCTCGCTGGAGCAGGTCATCAGCGACCTGGGCGTGACGGACGTGCCGACCCTCTCGTACACCATCCAGGACGTCGGCGGCACGAAGGCGGCGGTGCGCAAGGGGGTCGAGCTCGTCACGGAGCTGGCCGGGCGGATCGGTGCGAGGCGTACGGAGTGCGCGCTGGGCGAGCTCGTCCTCGGCCTCAAATGCGGCGGTTCGGACGCCTGGTCCGGGCTGACGGCGAACCCCGTGCTGGGCTACGCGAGCGACGTCATCGTCGCAGCCGGCGGCACGGCAATCCTCGCGGAGATGCCCGAGATCTACGGCGCGGAGCACCTGCTGGCCGCGCGTGCCTCGTCACCGGAGGTCGCCGAGGAACTGCTGAGTCGGATCTCCTGGTGGGAGACGTACGCGACCTCGCGCGGCGCCACGCTCGACGCGAACCCGTCCGCCGGCAACAAGGCGGGCGGCATCACGACGATCGTCGAGAAGTCGCTGGGGGCGGTGGCGAAGGCGGGTACGGCGCCGTTGAGCGCGGTGGTCGACTACGGCGCGCGGGTGCCGTCCTCGGGCCTGGTGGTCATGGACACCCCCGGCTACGACCCGGTCTCCGTGACCGGGATGGTCTCGGGCGGCGCGACGCTGGTGTGCTTCACGACGGGCCGCGGCTCGGTGTTCGGCTCGAAGCCGACCCCGACGCTGAAGCTGGCCACGACCAGCGACCTCGCTCGCCGGATGGCGGGCGACATCGACCTCGACTGCGGGCCCGTACTCGACGGCCGCAGCATCGCCGATCTCGGCGAAGAGCTCCTCGACCTGATCGTCGCCACGGCGTCGGGTCGACCCACCGCGTCCGAGGAACTCGGCGTGGGTAACGAGGAGATCATCCCGTGGCGGACAGGGGCAGTGATGTGAGCGGTGTACGGGTGGCGCAGGTCGGGCTTCGAGGCTTCGGGGCCGAGCATCTGAAGCGCGTGGACAGGCTGGCGGCGATGGGCCGGGCGACGCTGGTGGCGGCGGCTGATCCCGCCGGCCCGCTGGAGGGTCGGGATGAGCCGTGGTACGCGTCGCTCACCGAACTGCTCGCCGCCCACGAGGCCGACATCGTGACGATCGCGACCCCGATCGGTACGCACTACGCGCTGGCGTGCGAGGCCTTGGCCGCGGGCGCTGACGTCCTGCTCGAGAAGCCGCCGGTCGCGTCGCTCGACGACTTCTTCGCGCTGCTCGAGGCCGAGAAGGCGAGCGGCCGATCCGTACAGATCGGGTTCCAGGCGCTGGGGTCCGATGCGCTGGCGCGGGTACGTGAGCTGGCCGCGCAGATCGGCGAGCTGACCAGCGTGCGCGTGTGGGGTCAGTGGCTGCGCGACAACGGCTACTACGCCCGTGCCAGGTGGGCGGGCAAGCGGATGCTCGACGGGCAGCGGGTCGCGGACGGGGTCTGTACGAACCCGCTGGCCCACTCGTTCGCGTCGGCGTTCGCGCTGGTGGGGCTCGAACGCATCGACCAGATCGAGGCGATCGAGACCGAGCTCTACCACGCCCACGACATCGAGGCCGACGACACGAGCTGGGTGCGGATCCGCCGGACGGATGGTGTACCGATCGACGTCAGCCTCACGCTGTGCGGGCCCACCCACATCGAGCCGACGGTCACGCTGGTGGGTACGAAGGGGCGCATCACCCTCACGTACACCACCGATGAGATCGCGGCGGAGATCGGGCCGGACTCGTACATGGAAGGTACGGGACGTACGGATCTGCTCGAGAACCTCGTGGACCACCGCGAGTCGGGCGTCCCCCTGCTCGTCCCGCTGGCCGCCACCGTGGGCTTCATGGCCGTTCTCGAGGCGACGCAGACCGCCCCGGACCCGGTCGCCATCGGGGCCGAGCACGTCGACTGGCTGGGCGCCGGCGACTTCGTCTACCCGGTGATCCACGACATCGACGGCTGGCAGTCGCGCTGTCTGGAGGAGGGGAAGGGCTACCTCGACGCGGGGGCGCCGTGGGCCAGCCCCGCCGCCAAGGCCACCTGGCTCCCGCCCGCTCGCTGACCTGGGCGGGTCTGATCTGCATTCAGTGCCACATAGGTGCTCACCAGTCGCTCTAGCGATCGGCGAGCACGTATGTGGCACTGAATGCAGACACCGAGGCCGGCCCTTCGAGACGCCGGCTCGCTGCGCGAGCAGGCTCCCCAGGGATCCGGTGGGGCGAGCTCGGATAGGGCGAGCTCGGATAGGGCGAGCTCGGATCGGGCGAGCTCGGATCGGGCGAGCGGCCGCCCTGTCTCCTCGGGGAGAGGTCTCATACCCGTCGCGGAGAGGTTTGGTACCCCTTCGGGAGACGTTTCGTACCTCTCTGGGAGAGGTCTGGTGTCGCGCGCTGCCACAACACCTCTCCGCGGGGTGCACAGGACCTCTCCGCGAGGGGTACAGGACCTCTCCGCGAGGGGTACAGGACCTCTCCCCGCGGTCAGGGGGTGAGGAAGGCGGCGACTCGCTCGTGGGTCGAGGGGGCGACGCCGTGGGGGCCTTCCACGAAGACGCCCTCGTACGTGGTCGCCGCGTCCTCGTACAGCGCCTTCAGCCTCTGGTCCGCCGCGCGCATCCCGGACAGCGGGAAGAGCTCGTCACCGGTGCAGTAGACGACGTGCAGGTCGTGCTCGCGGCGGCTCGCCGCCAGCTCTGGGAGGTCGAGCGTCCGATGCCGCCACGGGGTGTTCAGCAACCACGAGTGGCCGTCGAGGTGGTCGGGTACCAGCGAGTCGTTCGTCGCCATCATCGCGATGATCGACACCTTGGCGATTCCGGGGGAGAGGGCGGCCAGTGTCGGTCCACGGCCTCCGCCGCCCGAGAACCCGGTGACGCTGATGGGTCCACTCACCAGTGATCTCAGCACCGCCAGCGACGTCAGGTCGTCGTGGGCGATCATCCCGGCGTACGAGGTGCCGATCGCGCCCGCACGCTTCGCGACCAGGTGTTCGTGCAAGGTCGCCAGCCGGTCGTACCGCTCGCTCTCCGGCACGTCGGCCCGCTCCAGCAGCTCCGCCAGCTCACGCACCTGCCCGGTGGCCTGGCTCAGGTCGAACCGTCGCGATCCCCACGAGAACGTGTCCGGCGCCAGCACGGCCACGCCGCGACGCGCGAGCATCGGGGCGAAGGCCACACCCCCCTCGTACAGATCCTGGTACGACCTCGCGGCCGGGCGATGGAGCAGTCGTTCGGCACCGATCGACTTGATCCCCGCGTGGCAGTGCAGGTCGAGTACGCCAGGCAGACCGGACGGGTCCACGCCCTCAGGGTGCAGGAGCCATGCGTGCAGCTCAGGCCCGAAGCCGACCGACCACGCCAGCTCGGTCGTGGTGACGCCGTCCTCGGTCGAGACGTCCACCACGCGCGGCGCCGGTACGACCCCTGGATCGGGAACCCCCAGTGCAGCGCCGACCCGAGTCGTCCAGTCGTCGCCCGTGATGTACGGACGCGAGCGGACGTGGTCGTACCAGTCGTCGTACCCGTCGTTCAGCATGGGGACAAGTCTGCGCTCAGCGGTCGAGCGGCAGGGCCAGTTCCGCGGGAGTCACGGCCCGACCCTTTGCCATGGAGATGTTGGCGCAGATGCCCACGGAGATCGCGCGCATGCCGTCGATCCAGTCCGACGGTCGACCCAGAGGATCGTCGCCCGGGCCCACGAAGACGTCGCTCAGCAGCAGCTCGTCGCCGCCGCCGTGGCCGCCCTCCCCCTCGGGGATCGGCACCTCGTGGGCGACCTCCCAGTGCTTCTGGACGATGAGCCGGTCGCTGCGGACACGCGCACCGCCCTCGCTGTGGTCGGCCACGAACGACGGGTCGACGATCGGGCTGCCGTTGTCGACGAGCACCGCGACCCGCTCCACGACCTCGAGCTCCGCGCGCCCCTTCGTACCGTTCACAGCCACCCGGTACCCCTCCCACGGCGAGTGGGCGTTGAGGGCGTACGAGAGCGTGGCGCCGCTGCGGTAGTCGACGATCACGGCGAGGTTGTCCTCGGTGGAGATGCCGGTGTCGAAGACGTCCTTGTCACGCAGGTAGCCGTCGTGGTGCTCCTGGTCGAGGTACAGCTCCTTGAGCCGTGGATCCGTCCGCAGGTCCAGCTCGAACGGGGAGTGCTCGCCGTCGTGCGTGCCGCGCTTGGGCCGCGCGGGGAGACCTCGGGAGTCGGCCGCCGCGGACCCGTAGAAGCGGGTCGCCCCCGAGGCGAAGACGCGCGTCGGAGCGTCCGCCAGCCACCAGTTGACGAGGTCGAAGTGATGGCTGGACTTGTGGATCAGCAGGCCACCGGACTTGTCCTTCTCGCGGTGCCAGCGACGGAAGTAGTCCGCGCCGTGCGCCGTGTCGAGCACCCACTCGAACGTGATGCTCAGTACGTCGCCGATCTCGCCCGAGGAGATGACCCGCTTGAGCTCGGAGTTGCGCGGCGAGTACCGGTAGTTGAACGTCACGACCACGCTGCGCCCCGTACGCTTCACGGCGGCCTCGATGTCGTGCGCCATGTCGGCGTTGATCGTCAGCGGTTTCTCGCACACGACGTCGACGCCGGCGTCCAGGCAGCGCACGATCATCTCGGCGTGCGTGTAGTCCGGCGTGGTGATGATGGCGCGTTCCGCGCCCGAGCGCCGGAGGATGTCCTCGAGCTCATCGGGGCCTCCGGTGACGAAGGAGTTGACGTCGTAGCCGTACTCCGACGCCATGCGGGCGGCGTGGACGCCGATCCGGCCGGGGTTCACGTCCACGAGGGCCACGAGCGTGGCCTCGCCGGCATGGTCACCACCGATCGCGTCGAAGTACATCTGGCACCGATGGCCGGTGCCGATGACGGCATAGCGGGTCGTCACGAGATTCCTTTCGGTTGCTGCGTCCGTCTCACTTGATGCCGGTCGTCGCGATGCCCCGGATGAGGAACCGCTGACCGAACAGGAAGGCGAGGAAGACGGGGATCAGGGAGACCACGCTCATCGCGAACATGGCGCCCCAGTTGGACTGACCACTGGAGTCGAGGAAGGACCGCAGGGCGAGCGGGACGGTGTACGTCTCCGGCGAGGTCAGGTAGATCAACGAGCTCAGGAAGTCGTTCCACATCCAGATGAACGTGAAGATCGTCGTCGTCGCGAGGGCCGGCACCATCAGCGGCAGCAGGATCCTCGTGAAGATGCTGAAGTGACCGCAGCCGTCGATCCGCGCGGCCTCGTCGAGCTCGGTCGGCAGACCCCGGATGAACTGCACCATGAGGAAGACGAAGAACGAGTCGGTGGCGAGCATCTTCGGCACGACAAGGGGCAGGAACGTGTTCACCCAGTTGAACTGCTGGAACAGGATGTACTGGGGGACGAGCACGACGTGGTATGGGATCATGATCGTCAGCAGCATGATCCCGAACAAGATTGGGCGGCCGGTGAACTTGAGCCGCGCGAACGCGTACGCCGCCAGCGAGCACGACACCAGGTTGCCGATGATGCAGCCGATGACGACGATCGCCGAGTTGATCAGGTAGTGACTGAACGGGTAGTTCAGCGCGCTCCAGCCGAACGTGTAGTTCTCGGTCGTGAGGCCGGTGAGGTTCAGACCGGAGTTGCGGAAGATCGTGTCCGTCGGACGGAACGAGCTCACGATCATCCAGATGAGCGGGTAGACCATCATCACCGACGCCGCGATCAGCGCGGCGTGCTTGACGATGCTCATCACCGGGTTGTTGATGCGGCGGCGCTTCGACGGCGTGCGGACGACTGGGGTCGTGGCGGCCGGGACAGGCTGGTTCGCGAGGTCAGTCATCGTAGAACACCCAGAACTTGGAGAGGATGAAGTTGACGGCCGTCAGTGCACCGACGATCAGGACCAGCAGCCACGCCATGGCGGCCGCGTAACCCATGTCCAGCTGAGCGAAGCCCTTCTGGTACAGGTACAGCGAGTAGAACATCGTGGAGTCCGACGGTCCGCCCTGGCCGCCCGAGACGATGAACGCCTGGGTAAACGACTGGAACGCACCGATGATCTGCAGCACGAGGTTGAAGAAGATGATCGGGCTGAGCAGCGGCATCGTGATGCGCCAGAACTGGGTCCACTTGCTCGCGCCGTCGACGGAGGCCGCCTCGTAGTACATGGTCGGGATCTGCCGCAGGCCGGCGAGGAAGATGATCATCGGGGAGCCGAACGTCCACACGTGGAGCAGCACGATCGTGTACAGCGCCGTGCTCGGGTCGGCGATCCAGCCGGGAGGGTTCGCCCAGCCGAGACCGCGGAGGATCTGGTTGACCAGGCCGTCGGTACCGAAGATCTGGCGCCACAACAGCGCGATGGCGACCGACGAGCCCATGAGGCTCGGCAGGTAGAAGACCGAGCGGTAGAACGCTAGGCCTCGCATGCCCCGGTTCAGGAGGACCGCGATGGCCAGGGCCAGCGCCAGCTGCAGCGGCGTGGAGACGAAGACGTACGTGAACGTCACCCGCAGGGAGTTCAGCAGTCGCGCGTCGCCCATCATCCGCACGTAGTTCTTGATGCCGATCCACTCGGGCGGTGCCAGCAGGCTGTAGTCGGTGAACGACAGGTACAGCGAGGCGATCATGGGGCCGATCGTGATGAGGAGTAGCCCGATGAGCCACGGGAGGAGGAAGAGGTACGCGGCCTTGTTGTCGGTCGACTCCTGCTTGCCTCCCCTCAGGCGGCTCAGCTCGTTGAGTGCACTCACGCAAGGATTCCGCTCTCTTGGGGGGACCGTTCTTCTGCTGCCCGTGCCGCTTTCGCTGGACCTGAGGTAGGCGACCGTTCCCGGAGCCGTACGTCGATGTACAGCGGAGCTGACGCGCGAGCACCAACTCACATGCCGACCATCGTGGATACCCACTGCGGTCGGTCCTCACTCACCGTTCCAGTGGTCCAGCGAGGTGTGAATCGCTGTTACATCTGGCCTGGTTGTCGTCAAACTACGGTCCGTTCCTACGCCGGTCAAGGCTGTGCAAAGGATTGCGGCCGTGTTTCACTCGGTTGTCGGGAAAACGCTTCCCGGGACGGATTCTGCCATGCCGGACGAGGGGGTCGCAACGATGAGCGCCGCCCCGGAGCGGCACCTCGGCGGCCCTGTCTGTTTGCATTCACACTGACCAGTCAGTATAAATAGATGCGTGACCATCACTTCTTACGCCGTACGCGCGCAGGGCCTGCGCCTCGACGGTCCTCGCGGCGTCGTCTTCGGCCCGGTCGACTTCGACGTACCGGCCGGCAGCGCCACCGCGCTGGTCGCCCCCTCTCACAGCGGCAGGACATCGCTCCTCCTCGCCTGCACGGGCCGGCTCGTGCCGACCGCCGGCACGCTCGAGATCCTGGGGGAGGCCTTGCCCCGGCATCGCCGACGCGTCCAATCCATGACGGCCCTGGCGAACTTCCACGGCATCGATACCCCGGACCAGGGCCTGCGCGTCAGCGAACTCGTCAACGAGCGCGCCGGGCTCCTGGTGCCGATGTGGCGTCGACCGGCCTGGTTCGGTGACCCGCCCGTCGAGACCGCGTTCCGTACGGTCTACGGCGACGACCCGATCCCGGGTGGCGACCTGCAGATCTGGCACCTCCAGTCGCTGGCCGTAGCCAGGCTGCGCGTCGTGCTCGCTCTCTTGGGAACCCCCCGGCTGATCGCCGTGGACGACGTCGACTCCGTGCGCGACCCCGCCGACCAGACCGCCCTGTGGCACAGCTTCCAGCGGGTGGCCGAGGCCGGCACGACCGTGCTGGCGGCCACGAGCTCGACCAACCCCCTCCCCACGACCATCGGCTGCATCCATATGGAGGCCCACTCATGATCCGCACCATGCGCTTCGGCACAGAACTGCGCCGCTTCTTCCGTACGAAGATGACCAGCCTGGCCATCCTCGTCGCCATCTGCATCCCTCTCCTGTACGGCGCCCTGTACCTGTGGGCGTTCTGGAACCCGTACGACCGCCTCGACCACCTCGCCGTCGCGATCGTCAACGAGGACCGGGCCGTGACCACCTCGGACGGCACCGTGGTGCACGCCGGGAGCGACGTGGAGAAGGCCATCGTCGACAAGCACACCCTCGATTGGCACGAGACGACCGCGTCGGAGGCCACGTCTGGTCTGGCCGCCAACACGTACTACGCCGTGGTGACGATCCCCGAGAACTTCTCCGCATCGGTGGCGTCCGTGTCGGGCTCGTCCCCGATCGCGGCGCCGATCAACGTGACGTACGACGACGCCAACGGCTACACGACCCGCACGCTGCTCGCCTCGGTGATGAGGGAGCTGCGCAGCGGCGTCTCGGCGACACTGGGTGAGTCCATGGTCGAAAGGACGCTCCTGGGCCTCAACGACATCTCCACCGGGCTCACCACGGCGCATTCCGGCGCGGTCACGCTTGCGGACGGCACGAGCGCACTCTCCACGGGCGCGGCGAAAGCCGCCGACGGTGCGTCCGCCGTGTCTTCCGGTGCCTCGACCCTGGCCACGGGCGCTGCCCAGGCTGCGACGGGGGCCGGGCAGCTGCAGGTCGGCGCCGCCAGCCTCGCCGACGGCGCGGCTCAGGCAGACTCCGGCGCTCAGCAGCTCGCGGCCGGGGCGGGCACCTTGGCCAGCAGCGCCGGGTCGCTCGCGTCCGGCGCCCAGTCGCTGTCCTCAGGGCTCGGCCAGGCGTCGACCGGCGCCTCGGCCCTCGCCTCGGCCAGCACTCAGCTCGCGGCGGGCGCCACCTCGGTCTCGCAAGGAAACCAGGCGCTGGCCGCAGCCCTGGCATCGACCGCGGACAACTCGGCCTCGACGCTGACGACACTGGGAGAACTGGTTGCCGCGCTCCCTGACAGCGACCCGCGGAAGGCGTCTCTGACCACCGAGCTCGCCACGCTCTCCGGCACGCTGGGAGCCCTGAAGTCCCAGTCCCAGACAGTGGCCACTGGCGCCGCGGGCGTCGCGACCGGCGCGTCCACCCTCGCCCAGGAGGCGCCCGCGCTCAGCCAAGGCGTCGCGGCCTCCGCTCAGGGAGCTCAGCAGCTCGCGGGGGGCTCATCGCAGCTCAGCGCTGGTGCCACCCAGCTCGCGACGAAGGCAGGCGAGCTCGCCGCCGGCACCCAGAAGGTGTCGGCGGGCGCGTCGCAGCTCGCGGACAAGTCCGGTGAACTCGCCACCGGAGTCGCCCAGGTCTCGGACGGGGCGACCACACTCGCAGGGGGAGCCAGCGACCTGGCCACCGGCACCCGACAGGTCGCTGACGGCGCCACCTCTGCCGACGAGGGCGCGGCGAAGCTCCGCGACGGCCTCAAGACCGCCCTCGACAAGGTGCCGACGTTCGACAACGCGGCCTCCACGGCCACGGTGATGAGCGACCCGGTGTCCCTCGACAGCGGCTGGTCGAATGAGGCCTCGTCGATGGGCGAGGGATACGCCCCGTACTTCGTGGGTCTGGCGCTGTACGTGGGTGCGCTGATCCTCTGGATGCTGCTGCGGCCCATCTCGAAGCGGTCGCTGGCTGCCCCGGTGTCGGCCCTGCGGCTGGTGCTCTCCGGCGCGCTGCCGTCGTGGGCTCTCGGTCTCGCGCAGGTGGCGGTGCTGTTCGGCGTGCTGATCGGCGCTCTCGGGCTCCACCCGACCCACCTCGTCGCCACGCTCGCGTTCGCGGTGCTCGTCAGCATCGCGTTCGTCAGCCTGCAGCAGACGATCGCGATCTGGCTCGGACCGGCCGTCGGACGACTGGTCGTGCTCGTGCTGCTGATGCTCCAGCTAACGAGCGCCGGCGGTACGTTCCCGGCCGCCACGACGCCGCTGTTCTTCCGGGTGCTCCACGTGATCCTGCCGATGACCCGGGTCGTCGACGGCTTCCGTGAGTCGCTCACGGGTGACCTCTCGAGCGTTTTCGCCACGTCGGTGACGTACTTGGTGGTCCTGATCGCGTTGAATGTGGGCATGGCCACCTGGGGCGCAGCGAGACTGCGGACGTGGACGATCACCCGGCTGCACCCGGATGTGACCTTGTGAGCGAGGTCGACGGGCGTACGGCACGGCGTGGCTCGACGCGCGAGAAGATCCGTCGGGCTGCCGTCGCGCTCATGTCCGAGCGGGGGTACACCAGCACGAGCCTCGACGACGTCGCCGTTCGGGCTGGCGTCGCCAAGGGCAGCATCTTCTACAACTTCCACAGCAAGGCCGTGCTGGGCGCGGACGTCGTACGGACGTGCTCCGACGCGATCGCGGCGGCCGTACGGTCCGCGAGCGAGGGGCATCAGGGCTGGGACGCGCTGGAGTCCGCGACGCTCGCCGTCGCGCGCTTCGTCGACGCGACGCCCGCCGAGGCGCAGATCGTGCTCAACGAGCTGTTCCGTCCCGGTCGCCCATGGGACGCCGAACGCCGCGAGATCCGTACGGCACTGGTCGCGCCGCTGGCCGAGGTGCTGCTCGGCGTCCACGAGGAGCGGCTCACCTATGGGCTGACGCAGCGGGCGTCCATGGAGCACCGCGAGATGGTCGCCGTGACGCTGCTGGGCGCGCTCATCGTGGCGTCGCTGGACCGTGCGGTGTTCACCCCGGAGCGGTCGGTGGAGGACGTCCACCAGGCGCTGCTCGAGACGATCTCGGGCCTGCGCGGGACGCCGCTCGCCTAGACCTGGTTCTCGATCGCGCCGCCGAACCGGCGGTCGCGCCGCGCGTACACCTCGACCGCGCGCCACAGATCACGCCTGTCGACGTCCGGCCAGAGGGTGTCGGAGAAGACGAACTCTGCGTAGGCCGCCTGCCACAGCAGGAAGTTGCTCGACCGCTGCTCGCCGCTCGAGCGCCAGAACAGGTCCACGTCGGGGATCTCCGGCTCGTCGAGGTAGTGGCGGAACCGCTCCTCGGTGATCCGGGACGGGTCGAGCTTGCCGTCGCGGGCGAGCTCGGCCACCTTCCGTACGGCGTCGACGATCTCCGCGCGGCCCCCGTAGTTGACGCAGAACTGCAGCGTCAGCGTGGTGTTGTCGGCCGACTGCCTCTCCGCGTCCTCGAGCTCGCGGATCACCGACCCCCACAGCCGCGGGCGACGTCCGGCCCAGCGGATGCGTACACCGAGGGCGTCGAGCTGGTCGCGCCGACGGTGGATCACGTCACGGTTGAACCCCATGAGCCAGCGGACCTCGTCGGGTGAGCGCTTCCAGTTCTCGGTGGAGAAGGCGTACGCGGACAGGTACGGGATCCCCATCTCGATCGCGCCCTCGATGACGTCGAACAGGGCGTCCTCGCCGCGGGCGTGCCCCTCCGTACGTCGCAGTCCACGCTGCTTGGCCCACCGGCCGTTGCCGTCCATGACGATCGCCACGTGGCGCGGCAGCAGCTCCTTGGGAATCTGCGGCGGTCGGGCACCCGACGGGTGCGGCACGGGCGGGCGCGGTTCGCGGCGGGAGGGCACGAAGGT
Source organism: Propionibacteriaceae bacterium (assembly GCA_027492675.1). Taxonomy (GTDB): domain Bacteria; phylum Actinomycetota; class Actinomycetes; order Propionibacteriales; family Propionibacteriaceae; genus Fen-668. The sequence goes on from JAPUEI010000039.1 coordinate 87,348, forward strand.
GACGATACCGCCGCGGGCTCAGCCCGCCTCGGCGACGCTCTCGGTCGGCGTGGGCACGATCGCGTGGGCCCTGGGCTGCTGCCTCGGCATCGCCAGGGCGGCCAGCAGCAGGAGGACGGCGACGACCGCCGCGGCGGCGAAGACGGACCCGGCGGCCGAGATCATCGTGGCCCTGTCCTGCTGGTTCCCGCCGTGCGCGGCGATCACCCCGTTGGCGACGGCCCCGAGGACCGCGGCGCCCAGCGCCTGCCCGACGGAGCGGAACAGCATCTGGGTGCCGGTGACGACACCTCGTTCCTCCCAGGAGACGCTCGACTGCGCCGCGACAAGGGTGGTCACGGCTGAGAACCCGAAGCCGGCACCGATGACGAAGCAGATCCCGGTGACGAGCCAGAACGACGGGGTACGGGCGGTCAGCGCCAGTGAGCTCGTACCGATGACCAGCACCACGCCGCCCAGGATGGCGGTCGGCCGGAACCCGAAGCGCAGGTAGACCCGGCCCGAGAGTGTCGCCGCGATCGGCCACCCGAGAGTGAGCGCGCCGAGTCCGAGACCGGCCACGATGGGGGACACCCCGGTGGTCACGGACAGGAACGTCGGCACGTACTCCGTCAGCCCGATGAGTCCCACGCCCACACAGAAACCGAGCAGGTTGGTCGACAGCAGCAGCCGTCGGGACAGCAGGTAGAACGGGAGGACGGGCTCCGCGGCGCGCCGCTCGACGAACCCGAACGCCACCAGCAGGACGACCCCTGCGCCGAACACGGCGAGGCTCTGCGGCGAGGCCCAGCCCCAGGCCTTCCCGCCCTGCAGGACCCCGAGGATGAGCAGCGTGAGCGCGCCGGTGAAGAGTGCGGCGCCCGCGTAGTCGATGCGGTGCGTACGGCGCTCGACCTTCTCCTGGAAGCGGGTCCAGATCATCCAGCCGGCCGCGAGGCAGAGCGGGATGTTGATGAGGAAGATGCCGCGCCACAGGTCGAACTGGGCGAAGATGCCGCCCAACGTCGGTCCCACGACGGCCGAGATCGCCCAGACGCTGGCCATGTAGCCCTGCACGCGGGCGCGCTCCTCGAGCGTGTACATGTCGCCGACCATCGTGATCGACATGGGGAGTACGGCTCCCGCGCCCAGGCCCTGGATGAGGCGGAACGCGATCAGCGACGGCATGTTCCAGGCGAGCGCGGCGAGGATCGACCCCAGCAGGAACGCGCCGATCCCGAACAGCATGATCGGCTTCCGACCGATGGTGTCGGCGAGCTTCGCGTACACCGGGACGGTCACGGCGGAGGCCAGCATGTAGACCGAGAACAGCCAGGGGAACTCGGCGAAGCCGCCGATGGCGCCGACGATCGACTGTACGGCGGTGGCGATGACCGTGGAGTCGATGGCGACGAGCCCGGTCGAGAGCATCATCGCCAGCAGGAGCGGTCCCCGCTCCGATCGCAGGCCGACGCCTGCCCTGTCCGCGTGCGCCACGCGTGGCTCCCTCCGTGGTCCTGTGTCCGTCAACCACCTGAATCGATCGGTATTCCCTTGGAAGCCGCTCCTAGAGTGGCCAGATCAGCGACAGGAGCGACTGTGCCCCACCTGCCACGACGCACCGTCCTCGCCGCACTGGCGGGGCTTCCGGTCGCTGCCTGCGCGAGCCGTACGGAGGTGCCCGGGCCGTCGTCGGTGGCGCCGACCCCGTCATCGGTGTCGCCGACCCCGTCGTCCGCGCCCTCGACCGGAGTCGCCGCGTCGCCGATGACGCAGCCCCTGGTGGTCGCGGGTTCGCTCGCCGTCCCGTGGGACCTGGCCTTCCTGCCCGACGGCGGAGCGCTGGTGAGCCTGCGCGACAGTGGTGACGTCGCGCTCGTACGTCCCGGAGCCCAACCCACGGTGGTCGGTCGGGTGCCCGGCGTCGTGGTCGGGGGAGAGGGCGGCCTGCTCGGGCTCGCGCTGTCGCCGACGTTCGCGTCCGACCAGGCGGTATACGCCTACCACTCCGCCGCATCGGACAACCGGATCGTGCGCCTCTCGTACACGCAAGGGGTCTTGTCCGGTGGTGACGTCGTCCTCCGAGGGATCCCGCGTTCCCAGATCCACAACGGCGGACGGATCCGGTTCGGGCCCGACGGGATGCTGTACGCGGGGACCGGCGACGCCAGCACGGGCGGCAACGCGCTGAACCGGAATAGCCTCGCCGGCAAGATCCTGCGGCTGACGCCCGGGGGCGCCGTGCCGGACGGCAACCCGTTCGGCACGCTCGTGTGGAGCTACGGTCACCGCAACGTGCAGGGCATCGGCTGGGACGCGTCGGAGCGGATGTTCGCCTCGGAGTTCGGCCAGAACGCGTACGACGAGCTCAACCTCATCCGTCCCGGCGGCAACTACGGCTGGCCGACGGTCGAGGGTGCCGGCGATGGTGGCGGGCGGTTCGTGGCCCCGCTCCAGGTGTGGCCCACCTCCGAGGCGTCGCCGTCCGGGATCGCTGTCACCGCGGACGGCGTGGTGTACGTGGCGGCGCTCCGCGGGCAGCGGCTGTGGCGGGTAGAGATCGCGCCCGATGGGCGGGTCGTGTCGGCGCGCGCGATGTACCAGGGGATGTACGGGCGGCTGCGCGCGGTGAGCCTCGGACCGGACGGTCGACTGTGGGTGCTGACCAGCAACCGGTTCCGTGGCACGCCCACACCCGACGACGACCGCGTGGTGGTCCTCCCGGATCGCCCCTGAACAACGGACAATGGTGCCCTGACCGAGGGGAGGCGACCATGCCCACGTACACCGACGAGGCCGTCGTCCTCCGCACCCACAACCTGGGCGAGGCCGACCGGATCGTCACGCTGCTGACGCGTCGGCACGGGAAGGTACGGGCAGTGGCGAAGGGTGTGCGGCGCTCGACGTCCAAATTCGGCGCCAGGCTCGAGCCGTTCAGCCACGTCGACCTGCAACTCGTGGTCGGCCGTACGCTCGACATCGTCGCGCAGGCCGTGAGCCGGGACGCGTTCGGGGAGCCGCTGGTGACCGACTACCCGCGCTACACGGCGGGTCACGCGATGCTCGAGGCCGCCGACCGGCTCGTCGGCGAGGAGGGCGAGCCCGTCGTTCAGCACTACCTGCTGCTCGTCGGCGCGCTGCGGGCGCTGGGTACCGGCGACGACCGGCCGAGCGCACAGATCCTCGACTCGTACCTGCTGCGCGCGCTCGCCATCGCGGGGTACGCGCCGTCGCTGGCCGAGTGCGCGCTGTGCGGGGCCACCGACCGGCTCGACTTCTTCAACATCAGTACGGGCGGCGTGGTCTGCTCCTCCTGTCGACCCACCGGCTCGGCCCGCGTGGACATCGCCACGACGACGTGTCTGGGGGCGCTGCTGTCGGGCGACTGGGACGGCGTCTCGCGCACATCACCGGCCGTACAGCGTTCAGCGTCGGGTCTGGTCTCGGCCTTCGCGACCTGGCACATCGAGCGCGGGCTTCGGAGCCTGGCGCATGTGGAGCGCTAGCCACGACACCGCGAGGTGGCGCGCGGCTGAGTGGTTCGCGTCGCTGCTGGCGGTGGTCGTCGGCCTGGCGCTCGTCGTGGCGCTGGTGCTCACCCGCACCTGGGCGCCGTCGGCCGCGGGCGTGGGGGACCCCTACTACCCGGCGGCGGGCGGATCCGGCTACGACGCCCTGTCGTACACCGTCGACATCTCGTACGACCCCGAGTCGGGGATGCTCTCCGGCTCGACGTGGGTGTCGCTGCGCGCGGTGCAGCCGCTCGATGTCGTCCACCTCGACCTCCTGCTGCGCGTCTCCGAGGTGACCGTGGGTGGGGCGCCGGCCAGGTTCACGCAGACGGGCTCGGACCTCGCCGTGAGACTCGCGACCGTCGCCGGGCTGCCGGCCAACCGCGCGGGGGCGGTCGTCGATCTGCGCGTGACGTACAGCGGGCGTCCGGCCGACCTGAGGTTCGCCGGTGACGACCCGGTGTACGGCTCGGGTGAGGAGCTGCTGATCTGCGGCGAGCCGGAGTCGGCGTCCGCGTGGTTCCCGTCGAACGACCACCCGTCGGATCCGGCGACGTACGACGTCACGGCCAGCGTCCCCGCAGGCCTCGAAGCGATCGCGGCGGGAACCCTCATCGGCCATGGCCCCGACCCCTCGCGGCCGGGCAACGACGCCTGGCACTGGACGACGGACACCCCAGCCCCGACGTACGCCACGATGCTGGCCATCGGCCAGTACGACGTGAAGACGGTCCCGGTCGTCCTGGCGGGTGTGCCGCGGCAGGCGGTGTACGCGGTGAGCGAGTCGCTCCCGCACCGCGATCGGGCGATGGCCTGGCTCGAGCACTCCGGCGCCGCGGTGACCGCGCTGGAGAGCCACCTCGGTCCGTACCCCGCCACCAGCCTCGGCGGCCTCGTGCCCGGGGTCGAGCCGGCGTGGGGCGGGTTGGAGGTGCTCGGCAGGCCGGTGTACCACCGGAACCTCGTCGGCCGCGACGACGTCATCGAGCACGAGCTCGCGCATCAATGGGTCGGCGACACCGTCACGCTGGACCGATGGCAGGACATCTTCTGCAACGAGGCCCTGGCGTCGTACGCGGAGTGGCTGGTCGGCGCGGACGCGGGCGGTGCGACGCCGCAGCAGAGGTTCGACGATCTGTATCGAAAGGCCGACAGGCTCAACGGCTTCTGGGCCCAGAAGCTGAGCGACCCAGGCACGCGCGGTCTGTTCACACGGGTGTACGACAGGGGCCCCATGGTCGTCCAGGCGTTGCGGGTACGGATGGGCGACGAGGCCTTCTCGCGCTTCTTCCGCGAGTGGGCGGACCAGACAGGCCCTCGCTCGCTCGCCCAGTGGCGGCAGGCGGCGCAGCAGGCCTCGCCGGTCGACGTACAACCGCTTCTCGCCGCATGGCTGGATGGCACGACGAAGGTCCCGGCGACGGCCGAGAACGGCTTCCGGTAGCGGGCCGAGGTCAGTGTTCTCCCTCGTCGCCTCGGGTGTCGTGTGGTGATCCCCGCGCCAAAGACATGCGCTGTCGCTATCGTCATGACATGCCGGACAACTCGACTCTCTACGACCTACCCCTGGTGACCATCCGGCGCGTGTCCGTCACGGGCATGGACAACAACGTCTACCTCATCACCAGCAAGGACTCCGGCGCCCAGGTGCTCATCGACGCGGCCGGCGGCATCCGCAAGATCCGGCGGATGATCGAGGAGTCGGCGAACGACGCCTCCGAGCGCACCCGCCTGTCATTGGTCGTCACCACCCACAGCCACCACGACCACATCCGCGCGTTGCGGGAGCTCGTGGACGAGACCGGGGTACGTACGGCGGCGGGCTCCGGCGACGCCGCCGCGATCGCCGGCCAGACAGGCGTGAAGCCCGATGTACTGCTCAAGAACCGCGACATCGTTGCCGTCGAGGGCTTCGATCTGATCACCATCGCGCTCCGCGGTCACACGCCCGGCTCGATCGCCCTGGCACTCACCCCCGGCTACGGCCCCGTACACCTGTTCACCGGCGACTCCCTGTTCCCCGGGGGGCCTGGGCGGACAGATAGGGACCACGAGCGCTTCAACTCACTCATGACTGACCTGGAGCACCGAGTCTTCGACGTGTACCCCGACGACACGGTCGTGCACCCGGGGCACGGCAAGCCGACGACGCTTGGGGCTGAGCGGCCCCACCTGAAGGAGTGGCGAGAGCGCGGTTGGTGAGGTCGCAAGGGTCCATGCCCTGTTAGGTCAAGATGTCCCGTCGATCCTCTCCCCTGGCGGTACGCCGAACGGACAGAATCCAGCAACGCGGTTTGGACGAGGCTCGACTACCGCTCTCGTCAGCCCACCGAGATGTTGAGGATCTTCATGGTGACCAACTCCCGGAACAGGTCGATCCCCTTGTCGCTCAACTTGTCCTTCTCGAACTCGATGTAACCAACGCTGCTGAAGTTGGACGGCAGGTCGATACCCGCCTCCTTGAACACGACGATTCGCTCGCCATACAGGACCGACGCAGCCCCCAACTCGTGCGAAACGTTCTCGCTGGGTCGCCAGATGCTGTTGTGGTCGGCGTCGAAGTACTCCTTGTCGGCTGTGAAGACAAGGATTGCTGCCCCGCACTCTCGCATCGTGTCCGCAACCTTCTGAGGGATCGGGCGGGCACGGTTGGCTTCCTCCACGGCCAACTTGTGGGGGATGCCGTACTCGTTGAGGATCTTGACCAACTGATCGGCTGGCTTCCTGTTACCTCCGTGACCGACGAAGATCGCGTTGCGATTTGCCGGAGGCACCTCGGGTTCGTGAGGTGGGGTCACCTGCTCAGCCGGGACCACCGGCTCGACGCTCACGGGATCGCTCGGTTCTTCCACCGGTGGCGAGCCAGCGGAGCTGGAGCCTGCAGGACTCACCGGGGAACCGGTGTCGATGTACTCCTTGTTGCCGATGGCCTTGAGGAAGCCGACGAAGCGCGCGTTTTCGATGAGAAGGTCGTAGACGGTGGCGGTTCGGTCGTTCGGCACGCTCATGGTCGCCAAGACGTTCTGCGCGATGGTCTTGGGCGGGAGTGGCGACCCGTCGTACTTCCCGTAGAACTGTCGAGCGATGGTCGGCTTCAGAGCCGCCTCCCTCTGCGCGACCCTGTCGTCACCCTCTTCTGTCGGGATAACCACCCTGCGCCCGAGCGCGGTGAGGCTGATCGCGGGCGCGTTCGCCCCACCGTCCGTGAGTCCGTACCCGATGGATGCCCCGACGTATCCGCGAAAGCCCCCGGATGAGGGCTGGAAGTCGAGTGCTGTCGCGACGTCGATGGGGCGCGTGGGCTGGGACGCGTAGTTGTTGGCGATTGCCTGTGGCACGCGCAGCGCCTTCTCCAGGCTGTACGAGGGGATGTCCCCCTGGCTGATCTTGGTTCGCTTGCTTGCTGGCTGCGCGGCGGAGGCGGCCGGAGGCTGTGTCATAGACAAACGGTACATCGCATGCGTTCCATTCGCAACATTCGTGCCGTTCGCGCAGATCGCCGGAATCAGAAGAAAATCCCTGTCCCAACATTAGGACCTCGTACTTCGGACCGTGGGGCACGAGAGGATCTCCGCCGATTCCTCCCTGACTTGGTGGATGGGACGGCGGGAGCCACCGCGAGGCATGCGCCGTTGCGATCTCTGCAACTCGGGGTGATCTGGCCAGGTATCGGGTCACCCCCGGACACGGGCGAGCCCCCGCGTTCCCTTGCCGGGGGAGCGCGGGGGCTCAGTTGTCGGGCGCAGGTCGCGGTCTGCCGTGATTCAGCCAGGGGTTGACGCCCGAGGTCTCTACAGGTCGGAGTAGTCGCCCGGCTCGTCGGGGACGATGGCCAGGGTGTGGACCGTCGCGGTGGCGTCGGGGTCCACGTAGCGGATGCGCAGCGCTCGGCGGGCGTCGGGCGTGGTGCCCATCGCGCGCTCTCGGACGCGGAGTTGGGCGACGGCGGCGTTGATGCCGTAGTGCACGTTGTCGGCCACGATGGCGCTGGTCACGGCGAACTGCCACTCACCGGAGTCCCACAGAGCGCAGTGGGGCATCGAGGTCACGACCTTCCACCAGCGGCGGGTGAGGTCGGACAGCGGCACGTCCATCAGCTGACCGTTATTGCTCAGGACCTGGCGCTTGCGGGGCAGGGCGGGGCGAGGGCCGATGTAGGGGGTGTTAGGCATGTCGGTCCACTCGTCGGGGGAGCACCGGCTGTGGATTTCCGGGTGCCAGTTGACACGTTTCAACACATCTCTTAGTGTGTAACCGGTTCCACATGGAA
>JAPUEI010000040.1:0-14116 GCA_027492675.1 Propionibacteriaceae bacterium
CGGAGCGGGGGGTCAGTAGACGTTGCTGTCCTCTCTGTACCGGCGCCAGACGTTCTCGAAGAACTCGTCGTCGTCGGGGATCGCACGTACAGCACGCCACTCGAACGCGGGCTCTCCCTCGCCGGCCCAGACGGACTCCTGGACCACGTCGGTGAGGCCGTCCTCGAGCGTGAACCGGAAGATCTCCTCGAGGTCGAGCTCGGGGCCACCATCGCCGGCCAGCGGGAGACCGCCAGCCCCATCGCTGTACAGCACCGACCCTCGCGACCGGCCGCCGTGGTCGAGGTAGTCGGCCATCGCGGACAGGTACACGTACTGGCTGGTCAGGATGTCGCGGATCAGGAACAGCCGGTTCACCGACCGCCGACTGCTCGCGTCGGCGGCGACGGTGACGTACGAGTCCAGCCAGGCCCGCACCCGTACCAGCGCCTCCTCGATCGAGGTCCTTGACCGTACGACGCCCGCGTTCGCGCTCATCAGCTCGGTCGCCTCGCGCAGCAGTTCGTCGGTGGTGTCGGGCGCGACGCGAGCCCGCGCCGTCGCCCCACGCAGCAGCGCCACGGCATCACTCACCACGCCAGACGCCCCCGCCGCGAAGGCCTCGGGCGAGACCGGCTCCTCTGTACGTCGAGCCGCGATGTACGTCGCCGCCCTGGTCGCGCCGACCTGCCCGGAGTTGAGCGCCGCGCCGCCCGGTCGGTAGATGCCGTGTGCACCGGCCGCCTCGCCCACGGGGAAGAAGCCCTCGAGGTTCGACTGCCACCAGCGGTCGACGGTCATGCCGCCGTTGTTGTGCTGCGCGCACACCGCGATCTCCAGCAGATCCTTCTCCAGGTCCACGCCCGGGTTCCGGCCCAGGTAGAACTCGTACGCCGGCAGGTTCATGTGCTGCAGCCGCTCGATCGGGGTCGTGTCGCCGAGGCCGATCACACCCGCGCGCTCGAGATAGCCGTACGCCTCCGGCGAGAGCTTCGAGGGATCCCACACGCCGCGCGGGTTGGCCCGGAAGTCCAGAAACACCCGCCGCCCGCGCAGCACCGTCTCGCGGTACACCAGCAGGTCGACCAGCGACGACCCCGAGCGGGCCTTGCGGATGTCGAACGGCCACTGGTACCCCTTGAGGAACACCATCGAGACAAGCCGGCCGTAGTCGCCGATCACCTCATCGAGGAACTCGCGTTCGTCACCACCGGACGCGTCCGTTGACACGAACCGCGGCACCACCTGCATGTACGTGCCGGAGACGTTCCACCGCGGCTTCGTACTCGCCAGCCCGAACTGCCACTCGGTGAGGTTCTTGCCGCGCACGCCCGCGCGGAGCGGCGCCCCATTCGCCCCCCATTGCCCGTGCGGGTAGACGGAGTCGGCGTACATGCCGGCCGGGCCGCCCGTCGCGTACACCAGGTTCGTACACCGCAGCAGCAGGAACCTCGACGGCGCGTCGTCGCGCGCGTCGGTCTTCAGGCACAGCACACCCACGACGCGCCCCTCGGACACCACCAGGTCGACGACCCGGCAGCCACCGATCACCGGGATCCGGTGCACCTCGCGCACCCGGTGCTCCAGCGCCTCGACCATCGACCTCGACGTGAACGGCCCCACCGACGTCGCGCGCTGCCGCGGGTCGTGGTCGGTCTTGTACCCCACGAACTCGCCCGAGCGCGCGTGCGGGAACGGCACGCCCGACTCGACGAGGTGGAAGAACGCGCGCGCCGACCAGGCCGCCTCCGCGAGGGCGATGTCGCCGTCCATCGCGCCGCCGGAGAAGAGCGTCTCCGCCATGGCACGTACGGAGTCCGGCTCGGCCCCGGACAAGGTCAGCTTGTAGTACGTCTGCTTGTCCGAGCCCGCGTTCCGCGACGCGCCGGCGCGGATCGTGTCGCTCACCATGACCACGTCGCGGGTGCCGAACATCGCCAGCCGGTCCGCGGCGCAGTAGCCCGCGGCGCCCGTGCCCACCACCACCGTGTTCGCCGAGATCACCGGCACGGGGTAGCCGTCGACGACAACCGTCTCCATCGTCACAACCTCGGGATCTGCATGCCGCCGCCGACGGTGATCACGTCACCGGTGGAGTACGGCATCTGTCCCGAGGCGAGCACGGCGACGGCCCCGGCTACGTCGGCGGGCGTCCCCCAGCGCGGCATCGGTGCTAGTCCGGCCGCGAACAGCGCGTCGTACTTCTCGGTCACGCCCGCGGTCATGTCCGTACGGATGACGCCCGGCCTCACCTCGTACACGACGATCCCCTCCGGCGCGAGCCTCGCCGCCCAGATCTGGGTCGCCATCGCGACGCCGGCCTTGGAGACGCAGTACTCGCCGCGGTTCGTCGACACCACCGTCGCCGAGATCGACGAGACGTTGACGATCGTCCCGCACGGCCGCTCCGTCGGTAGGCGATCGCCCCTCTGCGCGATGAGTTGGTTCGCGATCAGCTGCGTGAGGAAGTACGGACCCCGCAGGTTGATGCCCAGCACCCGGTCGAACTCGTCGACCGTCGCCTCCAGCACGTCGTGGCGCACGCTCGGGGCCACGCCCGCGTTGTTCACCAGCACGTCCACCCGCCCGTACGCCGTCAGGGTGTCATCGAGGTAGCGCCGATGGTCGGCCGGGTCGGCGATCGAACCCGCGGTGTACGAGACGTCGCCGAGCTCGCGCAGCGGCGCCAGCACGTCCTCGGGTGCGGGCTTCGTCGCCAGGATCGAGACCTGGTAGCCGTCGCGCAGCAGTCGTTCGGTGATCCCCCGGCCGATCCCCCGACTGCCGCCGGTCACCATCGCCACAGGCATGCGCATCTCCCTTGGTCCGCAGCCATCCTGCCCCACGGACAGGACAATGGCAAGCGCTTTCCGTTGCGGCGCACAGCCTACCAAGGAACAGAGGCCGATCGCCCGGCTTCCCGAGGGCTACTGCGGTCAGCGCCACTTCCAGTTGGCAGTGAGAGCGTCCATCGCCGCAGCGATGGACGCGTGCGCACCAGTGCCCTCGTCGTCGGTCCACATGGCCTGTACGTATCCGCGCGGTGTCGTCACGCAGCGGACCTGCGCGTGGAGGTCGACCATCACCAGATCGATGGTCTTCGCCTTGAGACCGCCCCAGGTGGTGTCGGGCAGGAGGAACTCGGTGTCGGTCGACATCGTCAGCCCACAGATGGCGGCCAGGTCCGGGATGCCCGCCGCCGGCAGCGATGCGATGAGCATGTCGTCGGGCCCGCTCACATACAGCTGCTGCTCAGCGACCTTCTCCACGCACCAGCCCGCCGGGCTCGATGTCGACCACTGCGAGGTGCTGGCGAACGTCTGGCGGCACAGCCGCGTCGGTGGGGTCGACGCACTGTTCGTTCGGGTCGACGTCGACGTCGCCGACGGGCGACCGGTGCTGGATGGCACCAGCACGGGGATCGTGGGGTGCGGCCCGGCGATCGATGACGGCGCGCTGGTCGTGGGCATCGGGCTCGCCGTTATCCAGTCGGAAGCCCCGATGGGCCGGGCGAGCTCGGAGATCGTGACGTAGCCCACACCGCCGACGAGCAGGGCGAGCGCCGTGATGATCGCCACGACTCCACCGGAGGAGGGCTTCCGGGAGGGTACGACCGGTGGCGGTGGCTGCGTCGTGGACAGCGGCGCGATCGGGGCGACATCAGTCCCGTACACACCCATCCCGTTGTACGGGCGGTCGCCACCGGAAGCCTGCGTCACGGGGGCCATGATGGTCCCAGCCGCCGCCGCGTGGCGGGCAACGTGAGAGCCCTCTCCCGAGGCAGACGTCAAGTGCCGTTCGCCGTCCGTTCACCTGCGGCCTCCGGACCGGTCACCTGAGGTCTCTAGCGTCCGGAGCAGGCGGAAGAACGATCCGCCACCCGATCGCCAACTGAAGGATCATTGTGACCATGACAGTCAAGTCGAAGCTGGCGGCCGCTGCCGCTCTGAGCGCCCTCTCCCTGGCCGCTTGCTCGAGCACCTCGGCTACCACCGGCAGCACCGCGGCCTCGTCAGCCGCCCCGGCAGCCCTCGCTTGCCCCGCCGGTCAGATCACGGCCGAGGGCTCGTCGGCCCAGTCCAACGCCATCCAGGAGGCCATCGCGGCCTACAACGACGCGTGCAAGAACAAGGCCAAGATCGAGTACAACCCGACGGGTTCCGGCGCAGGCATCAAGAACTTCAACGCCGGCCTGGTCGACTTCGCCGGCTCCGACTCCTCGCTGAAGACCGACGAGGCCACCGCCGCCAAGGCGCGCTGCAAGACCAACGACGCGTGGAACCTCCCGATGGTCGTCGGCCCGATCGCCTTCTCGTACAACCTCAAGGGCGTCGACAAGCTCGTCCTGAACGCCGACGTGCTGGCGAAGATCTTCCAGGGCCAGATCACCACCTGGAACGACCCGGCGATCGCCGCGCTGAACTCCGGCGTCTCGCTGCCGAGCGACAAGATCGTCGTGTTCTACCGCTCCGACGAGTCGGGTACGACCGAGAACGTGTCGAAGTACCTCAAGGCGACCGCGCCGTCGGTCTGGACCCCGGACACCTCCAAGGCCTGGAAGGGCGTCGGCGGCGAGGGCAAGAACAAGTCGTCCGGTGTCGCCGAGGCCGTGAAGGCCACCAGCGGCTCGCTCGGCTACATGGAGTGGAGCTACGCTCGTGACAACAAGCTCGGCATCGCGCAGATCAACACGGGCTCCGCGGCCGTCGAGCTCAACAGTGGCAGCGTGGGCAAGGCCCTCGAGGCGGCCACCATCACGGGCACCGGGAACGACCTGGCGCTGAAGCTCGACTACGCGACCAAGGCCGCGGGTGCGTACCCGGCCGTCCTGGTGACGTACGAGATCGTCTGCTCCGCCGGCCTCGACACGGCCAAGTCGGCCATCGTCAAGGACTTCTTGTCCTACTTCGCCAGCCAGGAGGGTCAGGCCGGGCTCGAGTCCCTCGGATACGCGCCGCTGCCGACATCGCTGCGCACTAAGGTTGCCAGCGCGGTCCAGGCCATCAAGTGATCCGAGCGCCACAGCGCTCACCGCTGGCCCTCGGCGCCGCGCGCCGAGGGCCAGCCCCTCACCAGGAGTCCCATGGCTGACGAATCGAGTCCCGCGGTCGAGACGACCGACGAGACGAGCACGCTCGCGTCACCGACGTCCCCGAGATCGCCGCTCGAGGCTGCCGTCAGCAGCCCGCTGCAGCTCGACCACGTCGGCCATGCCGGCGACAACTCCTTCCGTGGCGCCGCGTACGCCGCCGCCTTCGTCGTCGTCGCCCTCGTCGCCTTCGTGGGCGTCTTCCTCGCGGTGATCGCCTGGCCCAGCCTGAGCCGCAACACCGTCCCCTTCCTCACCTCGACCGTATGGAATGTCAGCGGCACCGAGATGGCGTTCGGCATCGCCGGCCTGCTGTGGACCACGGTCCTGTCCAGCGTCGTCGCGATGATCCTGGCCGTGCCGATCGCGGTCGGTACGGCGCTGCTGGTGACCCACTACGTACCGCCGAAGCTCGGCTCCATCATCGGGTTCGTCATCGACCTGCTCGCCGCCGTACCGTCCATCATCTTCGGCCTGTGGGGCCTCAAGGTCCTCGGCCCGGCGCTCGGCCCGCTGTACGACTGGCTGCAGCGCACCCTCGGCTGGATCCCGTTGTTCTCGAAGGGCGTCGACTCGACGGGCAACGTGCTCACCGCGTCGGTCGTGCTGGCGATCATGATCCTGCCGATCGTCAGCGCCATGTCGCGTGACGTGTTCCGCCAGACGCCGCCCGATCACATCGAAGCCGCGCTGGCGTTGGGCGCGACCAAGTGGGAGATGATCCGCACGGCGGTGATCCCGTACGGACGATCCGGCGTCATCGCCGCCTCGATGCTCGGCCTGGGCCGGGCCCTGGGCGAGACCGTCGCCGTGATGATCATCCTGTCGCAGACGAACACCCCCGGCATCAACGTCAGCCTGTTCTCCGGCGGCGAGACGTTCGCCTCCAAGATCGCCAACAACGCCGCCGAGTTCGACTCGCCGGCCAAGACCGGCGCGTACATCGCCGCGGGTCTCGTCCTGTTCCTCGTGACGTTCGCGGTCAACGCGATCGCCCGCCTCGTCGCCGATCGGAGGCCCCGCTCATGAGCGCGCCGACGACCATGTCCAGCCTCACCGCACCGCGCGGCTCTCGTCGCGTGACCGACGTCGTCGTGCGCGGGCTGGTGTACCTCAGCGGCGTGATCGCCGTCGTACCCCTCGTCTGGATCCTCATCACCATCATCAGCAAGGGCCTGCCGGTCATCCTGTCGGCCGCGTGGTGGACCCAGGATCTCGCCGGCACCACCGACCGTCGCGCCGGCGGCGGCGCGCTCCACGCGATCATCGGCACACTCGAGATCGGGCTGATCACGGCGGTCGTCGCCGTACCGATCGCCGTCCTCGGCGCCATCTTCCTCATCGAGTACGCGCGCGGCACCCGACTCGCACGCGGCGTCTCGTTCATGGTCGACATCCTCAGCGGCATCCCGTCGATCGTGGCGGCGCTGTTCGTGTTCGCGTTCCTCATCACGATCCTGCACTTCGACCGCAGCGCCATCGCGGCGGCCCTGTCGCTGGTGCTGCTGATGCTGCCGACCGTGCTGCGCTCGACCGAAGAGATGCTGAAGCTCGTGCCCGACTCGCTCCGGGAGGCGGCGTACGCACTCGGCATCCCCAAGTGGCGCACGATCCTCACCGTCGTCATCCCCACCGCGTTCTCGGGCATCGCGACCGGCGTCGTCCTGGGCCTCGCCCGCGTCATGGGCGAGACGGCGCCGCTGCTCATCCTCGTCGCGTACGCACGCAACCTCTACTTGTCGCCCACCAGCGACACCATGGCCACGCTCCCGACGATGATCAACACCGGGCGCGACGTGGCCGAGACCCTGGCGGGGTACGACCGCGTCTGGGGTGCCGCACTCACGCTCATCCTCCTGGTGATGGGCCTCAACCTCCTGGCGCGCTGGATCGCACGCGCCGGCCGACTCAAGGACCGCTGACACATGGCCAAGCGCATCGACGTCGAGAACCTGGACGTCTACTACGGGTCGTTCAAGGCCGTGAGCGGCGTCTCGCTCGTGGTGGAGCCCCGCACCGTCACCGCCTTCATCGGCCCGTCGGGCTGCGGCAAGTCGACCGTGCTTCGCACGCTGAACCGGATGCACGAGGTGATCCCGGGTGCATACGCGACGGGCAAAGTCGCGCTCGACGGAGTGGATCTGTACGGGGCGGGCGTGGACCCCGTCGCTGTCCGACGCCTGGTCGGCATGGTGTTCCAGCGCCCGAACCCGTTCCCGTCGATGAGCATCTACGACAACGTGGCGTCCGGACTGAAGCTCAACGGCGTCCGTGACAAGTCCACGCTCGACGAGTCCGTGGAGTCGTCACTGCGCGGCGCGAACCTCTGGAACGAGGTCAAGGACCGCCTCAACAAGGCCGGTACGTCGCTGTCCGGCGGTCAGCAGCAGCGTCTGTGCATCGCCCGGGCGATCGCGGTGAAGCCCGAGGTGATCCTCATGGACGAGCCCTGCTCGGCCTTGGACCCCATCTCGACGCTCGCCATCGAGGACCTGATCCAGCAGCTCAAGGAGCTGTACACGGTCGTCATCGTCACCCACAACATGCAGCAGGCCTCCCGGGTCTCCGACCGCACGGCGTTCTTCAACCTCGAGGCCCAGGGCCTGCCCGGCCAGCTCGTCGAGATCGACGACACCGAGACGATCTTCTCGAACCCGACCAAGAAGGCCACCGAGGACTACATCACGGGCCGCTTCGGCTGATCGGGGCGCCCTTCGAGACGCACCGGCGACTCCGATCGGCGTCTCGAAGGGTCGTCGTCAGCTCTCGGTCTCCCCATCCGGAACCGGGGCCGCGACCACCGGTTCCTCCGGCGTGGGTGCGGGTTGCGGCTCGGCGGCAGACGGCCGGCGGCTCTTGCGGGACTCGCCGCCGCCGAGCATCAGCTTCCACCACGGCGTCCTCGTGGGTTCCTTCTCGAGGTCGGGGAGGTCGGCGACCACGTCGACGGGGTCCGGGTGCGGTATCGGCACCTCGGTGATCATCTCGACATCCGGTGCCTCGTCGATGGGGGCCTCCACCGGTCGTACGTCGAAGGGGGCCGCGGAGATCACGTCAGGGCCTGCCTCCTCGAGGATCGCGTGATGGAACGGCACGATCTGGATCGGGGGCGATGAGATCCCTGGCTCAGGTTCGGCCGGGGCGTCCGTCAGCGGCACCTCGGTGAGCTCGATGGGATCGACCTCAGGCTCCTCCGGCTCGGGGGTGATCAGCGCCTCCGGCACATCGGCGACGACCCCCTGCTCAGGTCGCAGTTCGGACTCAGCCGAGATCCTGCTCCACTGCTCGTCCTCGCCGTCGGGCATGCGTCCTCCTTATAGCCCGCTGGTGACATGCGGGCCTTCGTGGATCTGTCGGCACCTATTCTTGCCTGGTGAGCAGCCCAGCAGGTTGGTATCCCGATCCAGGCGGCCAGCGTGGCGCCTTCCGCTACTGGAACGGCTCGACGTGGTCGGCGCAGTTGTCGAGCTCGGCGAGCGCTCCTCCGCCGAGCACCGGCCTCGGCCAGCCCTCGAGCAACGCCCCGCAGTTCGGACAGTACGGCTACCAGCCGGGCATGGGCTACGCACCGCAGCCGGCGAAGAAGCGGAACACCGGCTTGTGGATCGGCATCGCCGTCGGGGTCCTCGTGATCGCGCTGATCGCGTACGGCGTGTTCCGGCTCGCCTCACAGGGTGGCCTCAACGGCGGTGGCGGCAACGCGGGCGGGAACTCGACGACGAACCCGTGCCCGGTGAACACCGCCTCGATGGCGCCGATCCAGCACACCAACGACGGCCGCGTCCACGGCGGCCTGCTCTCGTACCCCATGCTCGGCAGCCCGTGGGGCCCACCCCAGCCTGACACCCGGGTGCCGTTCGGCCGCGACGTGCGTGAGCAGGTCGTGACCGTCGAGGCCTCGTACGCCCCTGGCAACAGCTGGGTCGCCTCCGTGCTCGTGGGTGAGCTGGCGGCCGGCGACGGCTTCTTCTCCCCCCAGGAGGGCTCCGAGATCGTCGTGAAGTGCCTCATCGGCGCGTTCTACGGCAACGCCCAAGTGGGTCGCGAGGACAAGGTCAGCAAGGCGACCACGGTGGGCGGCAAGGACGCCTGGCTGGTCGAGACGCACCTGACGTTCGACATCAAGAACCTGAAGACCAAGGGCGAGACCGCGATCGTGCTGATCGTGGCGACCTCGACCGATGCGTCCAGCCTGTTCTACGCGTCGATCCCCGACACGTCTCCGCAGTTCATGCAGCCCGCGCGCGACGCGATGGCCGCGCTGACCGTCGGGAACTGACCGTCAGGGGTTGGCTGACAGGAAGAGGTACGCGGCGAGCAGGGACAGGTGCAGCCCGCCCTGCAGCCGCGTGGCCCGACCAGGCACGACGGTGAGCATGCCGGCGATGACCGTCAGCGCGAACAGCAGGATGTGTACGGGGGCGAGGCCGAGCAGCAGCGGCGTGTCCACCCACAGCGTGGCGATCGCCAGCACCGGCACCGTGAGGCCGACGCTGGCCATCGCGGACCCGTACGCGAGGTTCAGCGAGATCTGCATCCGTCCGCGGCGGGCCGCCCGTACGGCTGCCAACGTCTCGGGCGCCAGCACCACGACGGCGATGACGACGCCCACGACGGCCTGCGGCAGCCCGGCCGCGGCGACCAGCGACTCGAGACTCTTGGACTCGACCTTGGCCAGGCCGACGACGCCGACCAGGGACACCAGCAGGAGAGCGACGCTGATCCAGGTCTGACGTACGGACGGTGGCTCGGCGTGATCGACCTCGACCGGGGCTCCGGACTCGTCGACGGGCAGGAAGAAGTCCCGGTGCCGGCCGGTCTGGGTGAGCACGAACAGCACGTACAGCGCCAGCGACGCGACCGCGGCGAAAGCCAGCTGCTGCATGGAGAACTGCGGCCCCGGGGTCGACGTGGTGAACGTGGGCAGCACGAGGCAGACGCCGGTGAGGATGACCACGGTGGCCAGCGCACCGCCCGCGCCCTCGGCGTTGAAGACCACCGGCCCGCGACGGCTGCCTGCCAGGATCGAAGCACCGACGATGCCGTTGCAGGTGATGATCACCGCCGCGAACACGGTGTCCCGACCCAAGGTCTGCGCGGAGGCGCCGCCGGACGCGGTCAGGGTGAGGATCAGGCCGACCTCGATGATCGTCACGGCGACGGCGAGCACCAGGGACCCGAACGGCTCCCCGACCTTGTGGGCGACGACTTCGGCGTGATGTACGGCGGCGAGTACGGCACCTGCCAGCAGCAGCGCCACCAAGACGGCGACGAGCACCGGGATCGACCGACCCCATCCGGCGACGAGCACCGGCAGGGTGAGAAGGGGTACCCAGGTCGTCCAGCGGGTGAGCAGAGGTCGGATGTCGCGATCGGCAGCCATTGTCCGAGTATTCCAGGTGGGGCAGAAGGCCCCGCCGACGTCCACGAAGTCACTCCCCCGTACCCGTCGCTATGGGAGCCCTCGCACGGCCCTCTGGAGGACATTCCCCCGTTGCGGTCGGTGTGGGGTCAGTAGGTAGGGCCATTCCGACGAGTACGGGGTAGTCGGCCTTGAGCCACCGCACGAGCCATGCGATTGCGACGCGAACGGGGGACTGAGCGGCGTCCAGGCGATGGGGGCGTGGGGTTCGGCCACGCCGGTAGTCTTCGGCTCATGACGACGACGGGCTGGGCAGTGGTCACGGGCGCTTCGAGCGGGCTGGGGCGAGGATTCGCGACCAAGCTGGCGTCCGACGGGATGCCCGTCGTCATCGTGGCGCGCAGCGCCGGCGTCCTGCATGACCTCGCCGACGAGCTGCGGGAGACGTACGGGGTCGAGGCCGAGGTCATCGTCGCCGATCTGTCGGACGCGACGGCCCGCGAAGCCTTGGTCGCGGACCTGGCCGATCGGGACGTCGAGATCCTCGTGAACAACGCCGGCTTCGGCACTCTCGGCGACTTCGTCACCGCCGACCCGGACCGCATGACCGAGGAGATCACGCTCAACTGCCTCGCTCTCACGCAGCTCTCCCGAGCCGTCGCACCGGGCATGGTCGCGCGCGGCGGTGGGGCGATCGTCAACGTGGCCTCCACCGCCTCCTTCCAGCCGATCCCCGGGTTCGGCGTCTACGCCGCCACGAAGGCGTACGTGCTGCGGCTGAGCCTGGCGATGTGGCACGAGCTGCGCCCGAGCGGGGTGTCCGTGCTGGCGCTGTGCCCCGGCCCGACCGACACGAACTTCTTCGCCGCCGCGGGCAACGACTCGACCATGACCAAGCGCCGGAGCGTCAGCCAGGTCGTACAGACGTGCTTCGACGCGCTCGCCAAGGGCAGCCCGGTCGCGGTCGACGGGGCCATGAACGCGGTGATGGCGCGAGCGGCCGCCGTGTCGCCCGTACGGCTGGCCCTCCTTCTGGCGAAGCTGATCGCGGGCGGTCAGCACTGACGGCAGCGCCCCCGCGTGCGTGACAGGATGGGGCCGTGCGTCATGTGGATCTGGCCGTCATCGGCTCGGGCAGCGGAAACTCCATCGTCGACGAGCGGTTCTCCCACCTACAGGTCGCCCTGGTCGACGACGGCGAGCCCTTCGGAGGCACCTGCCTGAACGTCGGCTGCATCCCCACGAAGATGTTCGTGCACACCGCCGATGTCGCTGAGGAGGTCCGCAGGGCCGGGCGGTACGGGCTCGGGGCGCGGTCACCGAAGGTCGACTGGCCCGCGATCCGCGACCGGATCTTCGATCGGATCGACCCCATCGCCGCAGGCGGCGAGACGTACCGCGCCTCTCAGGAGAACCTCGCCCTGTTGCGCGGGACTGCGCGTTTCGTCGGCGACCGGGTGCTGGCGGTCTCGTACCCTGACGGCTCGTCGGAGCAGGTCGTGGCCGACCGGATCGTGCTGGCCGCGGGCTCGCGGCCGCTGATCCCTGAGATCCCGGGGCTCGACCTGCCCGAGGTCGCCGAGCGGGTCCACACCAGCTCGACGATCATGCGCCTGCAGACACTCCCGAAGACGATGGTGATCATCGGCGGCGGCTACGTGGCCGTCGAGTTCGCCCACATCTTCGCGTCGCTCGGTGTCGCGGTGACGCTCATCAACCGGTCGGCGTACCTGCTGCGCCACCAGGACGCACAGCTCGCGCAGGCGCTCACCGAGGAGCTCAGCACGCGCGTCGTCGTACGGCTCAACCAGTCGGTCGTCGAGGTCGACGGTCAGGGCCGTGGCGGCATCGGCGTGTACACCCGGGACCTCAACGACATCGAGTACTCGTACGACGCCGAGGTGCTCCTGATCGCGACTGGCCGGGTGCCCAACGGGGACCGACTCAACCTCGCGGCCACAGGGGTCGAGGTCGACGCGGAGGGTTTCGTGGTCGTCGACGAGTACCAGCGGACGACCCGTGAGGGCATCTTCGCCCTCGGCGACGTGTCGAGCCCCGCGATGCTCAAGCACGTGGCCAACCAGGACGCCCGCGTCGTGCAGCACAACCTGCTGCACCCCGACGACCTCGTGGTCTCGAACCACGCGGCCATCCCGAGTGCGGTCTTCAGCGACCCGCAGCTCGCCGCCGTCGGGATGACGGAGCAGCAGTTGCGCGACGCCGATGTCCCGTACCTCGTGGGGGTGCAGAAGTACGCGGACGTGGCGTACGGCTGGGCCCTCGAGGACGCCGGCTCGCATGTCGCCAAGGTGCTCGTCGACCCGGAGACCCTGCAGCTGCTCGGGTGCCACATCCTGGGCCCACAAGCCTCGACGCTGATCCAGCCGGCCATCCAGGCGATGGCGACCGGACTCGACGCCCGGACGATGGCGCGGGGTCAGTACTGGATCCACCCGGCCCTCACCGAGGTGCTCGAGAACGCCCTGCTGCAGGTGGCTGCGGACCGATGAGGGTCACGCTCATCGGTTTCGGGTCGGACGGCGATCTGCGTCCGCTGCTCGCTCTGGCGGGCGGGCTGACCGCGGCCGGACACTCGGCGGTGGTCGTCGGCGAGGAGTCAGGGTCGGTCAGCGCGTTCGACGCGGGGGTCGAGTTCCATCCACTCGTGGGCGGTCTCGATGACCTCATGGGCGCGAGCCCGCTGGCCATGGCGCGTTTCCGTTGGCCCGATCGCGAATGGATCCACGCGATCACGGCCGCCGCGTCAGACTCGGACCTCGTCGTGGGGTTCCCCGCGGCCAGCTACCACGCCGTGGCCGCTGCCGAACGGGTCGGCGCCACCGCGGTCCTGGGCGCCTTGCAGCCCATGTTGCCGACGCAGGACTTCGTACCCTCCGGCCTCGGCACCCCGAGGATTCCCGCCAGGTTCAACCACGCCGTCGGCCGGCTGGTCGACTCCGCCGGGTGGGCGATGCTCGGCTCCCGCGTCAACGCCGTACGCCATGATCTCGGGCTCGCCTCCATGCCGAATCCGTACCACTCGCTGACCGTTCTGTGCGGATGGTCGCCGCACCTCGTCCCCATGCCCTCGGACTGGGACGGGGGGCGCGTCACCGTCACGGGACAGTGGAGCGTGCCGTCGACCGGATGGACTCCCGATCCGGAGCTCGAGGCGTTCATGACGGGCGAGGAGAGACCGCTCTACGTGGGCTTCGGCTCCATGCGCGGTCCGAGGGCGGCGTACGCGATCGAGTCGATCCTGCGTGCCGTGGGCCGAGCGCATCGCGTGGTCCTGCAGGCCCACCCCTCGATCACGGCGACGCTCCCGGAGAACGTGCTGCGCATCGGAGCGGTCCCCCATGACTGGCTGTTCCCCCGATGCGGGGCCCTGTTCCACCATGCGGGAGCCGGCACGGCCCATGCCGCGGCACGCTCGGGTGTGCCGTCGGTGCCGGTGCCGTTCATGCTGGACCAGCCGTTCTGGGCGGATCGACTGCATCGGCTGGGCGTGGCGTCGAAGCCGGTCGACCCGAGGTCGGGCTGGGACGCGTACGAGAAGCCCCTCCGCGAGACCGTCGCCGCCAGGGAGCCGGCGAGAGAGCTGGCTGTACGGATGGGGTCCGACGACGGCATCCACGCCGCGATCAAGCTCCTGGAGTCCCTGCTCC
The DNA here is from genome assembly GCA_027492675.1 of Propionibacteriaceae bacterium. GTDB lineage: Bacteria > Actinomycetota > Actinomycetes > Propionibacteriales > Propionibacteriaceae > Fen-668. Next base: position 14,099 of record JAPUEI010000040.1, read on the forward strand.
CCTGAGTTTCGCGAGACA
>JAPUEI010000040.1:14216-19780 GCA_027492675.1 Propionibacteriaceae bacterium
ATCCACGCCGCGATCAAGCTCCTGGAGTCCCTGCTCCCCTGAGTTTCGCGAGACAGGTTGTGCGGTTCGCGAGACAGGTTGTGCGCCTCACGAGACACCCTGTCCCCTCGGGGAGAGGTCTCGTACCCGTCAAGGAGAGGTCTCGTACCCTTCCAGGAGAGGTCCCGCACCCCTGCAAGAGAGGTCTCGTACCCTTCCAGGAGAGGTCTCGTACCCTTCCAGGAGAGGTCCCGCACCCCTGCAAGAGAGGTCTCGTACCCTTCCAGGAGAGGTCCCCCACCCCTCCAGGAGAGGTCTCGTACCCCTCCAGGAGAGGTCTCGTACCCTTCCAGGAGAGGTCCCGCACCCCTCCAGGAGAGGTCTCGTACCCCTCAGAACCCCGGACGCCCCGGCGATCGGCGCTCTTCGGGGAGGATGACCGCCTGCGCGACGATGACGCGCTCGCCGTCGAAGGTCGCGGCCGGCGATCCGTACAGCACGTACCCCTCGTCCAAAGCCTGCGAGACACGCTGGCAGAAGGCGGCGTCGTCGGGGCCGGTGAGCAGACGGTACGGGAGGCGCTCGGTCATCAGATGCCCGCGTACGAGTGGAGGCCGGCGAAGACGAGGTTGACGCCAATGAAGTTCCACCAGAACAGGGCGAAGCCTCCGATGGCGAGCCACGCCGCCTTCGTACCCCTCCAGCCCGCGGTGGCGCGGGCGTGCAAGTACCCCGCGTACACGACCCAGGTCACGAGCGACCAGGTCTCCTTGGGGTCCCAGCCCCAGTAGCGGCCCCAGGCGTACTCGGCCCAGATCGCGCCGGCGGCGATCGTGAACGTCCACAGCGGGAACGCGAACGCGAGCAGCCGGTAGCCGAGCTGGTCGATCCTCTCGGCCTTCGGCAGCAGGGCCAGGTAGCCCTTGACCTTCTCGAGGCGCTCGGCGCGCGACACGACGAGGTAGAGGATCGCGGCCACGCCTCCGATCGAGAACGCCGCCCCCGACACGATCGCGGCGAGGATGTGGATGACGAACCAGACGGAGTGAAGGGCGGGTACGAGGGGGGCGACGGCGACGTAGAACACGGTCGCGGCAAGTCCGTTCAGCACGGCGGCGACGAGCGCAACGGGCAGCCCGAGCCATCGGACGCCCCACTTCCACGTGCCGACGAGGTACAGCACGACGACCACGACAGCGGCCGTGGTGACGAACTCGTACATGTTCCCCCACGGCGCCCGGTGCGCCGCGATGCCGCGGGCCACGATGCCGAGCAGATTCACGATGACCGCGAGGATGGTGATGTTGAGGCCCATTCGCCCGTACAGCTCGGTCTTCGGAGGCCGTACGACCTCGCCCGGCGCCCGGTCGAGCACCGCGACGCCGCCCTTCGTCCCCACCAGCACGGACTCGGTCAGGGTCGCGTCGGCACCGCGCGCCATCGACCACTCCAGCGCGTGCAGAACGAGGGCCAGCAGGTACAGCACCGCCGCCGTCACGATCGCCAGCGCGGAGAAGTTCGCCACCGTCATCCGTAGGTCCTCTCGTCGATCCGGTCCCATCCTGCCTGCTCGACTGCCCAAAGTCGGCATCTGAGACGCACGAGATCTCTCCCCGGGGGGTACGACACCTCTCCCCGAGGAGTATCAGACCTCTCCGCGTGAATCCGGGTCCCTGAGGAGTTGATGCGCGAAGCGCGTCAACGTCTCGAAGGGTCCCCGACACTGGAACCTCTCCCGGAGGGGTACGAGACCTCTCCCCGAGGAGTACGACACCTCTCCCCGAGGAGTACCAGACCTCTCCCCGAGGGGTACCAGACCTCTCCCCGAGGGGTACGACACCTCTCCCCGAGGGGTACCAGACCTCTCCCAGAGGGGTACGAGACCTCTCCCAGAGGGGTACGAGACCTCTCCCCGAGGGGTACAGAGTGGTCGCGACACACAAGCTCTCTCGCGAAACTCAGGGCTCCGGGGGCGGCATCTCGAGGCCGAGGTCGGCGGCGACCGCGGCGATGTCCTCGCCGACACCCGAGCGGCCGTCGACGCGGTCCGCGCCCGCCGCCCATGCCTCGTCCCCTGCGACCTTGAACCACAGCCGCCGCGGCCGGACCGACAGGCTGAGCGCCATTCCGAGCACCGACAGCATGACAAACGTGACGATGCCGCCCATGCCCGGCGTGCTCGACACCTGGAGCTTCGTCCAGCGCCGCCAGCCGTCGAAGGTGACGAGTCCGACGCCGTTCGGCAGCACGTACGTATCGCCCGGCGACAACTGCATCCGCACCAGATCGCCGTCCGCCGTGAGCTGCGTCATTCCCGTCGTATCAAGAGAGAACACCGATGACGGGGTGCCGGTCTCCTGGCGCGGCGGCCCGGACCAGGCCGTCAGCACGAGCATCGGGTTCAGCGCTTCCGGGAACAGCGACACCGGGCCGGCATGCCCGATCGTGCCCGTCGGCAGGAAGAACCCCTGCAGCCCGATCCGCTGCGGCCGCGCGTCCAGCACGTTGATCGCACCGACCGACTTCAGGTTGCCGTCGATCGGCTGGAAGACGACAGGACCGGAGTACGCGATGTTGCCGGCCCCGTCCCGTACGGTCACCATCGCCGCGTACCCGTGCCCGACCAGGTGCACCTTCGTCGACCCGATCGTCAGCGGCTGGTTGACCTCAAGGGTCTGCGCCCGCGTCCCCTTGGCATCGGTGACCGTGACGTCGGCCCGGAAGTCGCGGGCGGCCCCCGTCTGTACAGGCCCCGTCTCGTACTGCACATGGAATGCGTCGAGCTTCACCGTGAACGGGTCGAGGTCACCGCGGAAGGCCGCGCCGGCGGAGATGTCGTCGTACTGCGTGAGCGTGTTCGAGAACCCCTGCCCCTCGACGACGATCGCGGTGCCGGAGAAGCCCAGCAGCGATCCGTACCCGATCGCGCACAGCACGCCGAGCAGCGCCACGTGGAACGTCAGGTTGCCGAGCTCGCGCGTGTAGCCGCGCTCCGCGCAGACGGTGTCGCCGACGCGTCGCGTGCGGTACCGGCGCTTCTTCAGCAGCACCTGAGCCTTCGTCAGCACGTCGTCCTCGTCGCCCACCGAGGTGTACGCGACGGCGCCGGACAACCTCTGCACAGGGCGCGGCGGCGTCGCGGCTGGTGCCTTCGCCGCCCGCAGGTAGACCGCGGTGCGCGGCAGGATGCAGCCGACCAGGGACACGAACAGCAGCAGGTAGATCGCCGAGAACCACGGCGCGTGGTAGACGTCGAACATCCCGATCGCGTTGAGGAATGGGCCGATCGTGGTGTGCTCGGTGAGGTAGTTCGACACGGCCAGCGCGTTCGTCGGACGCTGCGGCAGGATGCCGCCGGGGATCGCCGCGACGGCCAGCAGAAGCAGCAGGATGATCGCCGTACGCATGCTCGTCAGCACCGCCCACGCGAACCTCAGCGACCCCACCAGGCCGCCGGGAGGAGCCGTCTCCGCCGCGGAACGCCGCGACCGCGACCCCGCGATCCCTGTGTCCTCAGGCGTCAGCCCGTCCTCGTCCACCTCGGTCTCGATGGCCCCGTCCTTCGTCTCGTCAGCCATCAGATCGGCACCGCGAATCCAGCCGCCCACTGCCGCAACCCGGCCATCCATGCGTCCCACCAGCCCGTGACCAGCGCCACGCCGACGGCGATCATCAGCACCCCGCCGGCGCGCATCACGGCGCGCTGGTGAGCCCGTACCCATGCCAGCGCACCGGCGAACCGTACGAAGGCGACGCCCAGCACGACGAAGGGCAGGCCGAGACCCAGGCTGTACGCGAGCGCGAGCACCGCCCCTCGTACAGCCGATCCTTCGTTCAGCGACAGCGTCATCACCACGCTCAGCGTGGGACCGATGCACGGCGTCCAGCCGAGCGCGAACGCGAGCCCGAGCACCGGTGCCGCGGCGAGCCCCGCCTTGGGCGCCCACGTCGGCCGCAGGTCGCGCGCGAACAGCTCCACGGCGCCGGCGAAGGCAAGCCCCATGACGATCGCGACGACCCCGGCGACCACGCTCACGACGCGCTGGTGGGTGAGCAGGGCGGCCCCGAGCCCCCCGAAGGCCGCGCCCGTCGTGACGAAGACGGCGGCGATGCCGAGCACGAACAGTGACGTACCGAGCAGCATCCGCCGCCGCGACGCCTTGCCGCCCATGATGTCTGAGGCGCCGATGCCGGTGGCGTACGAGAGGTAGCCGGGCACCAGCGGCACCACGCACGGGGAGAAGAACGAGACCAGGCCGGCGAGCACGGCGACGGGCAGCGCCACGAGCAGCGAGCCTCCCATCGCCTGCTGGACCCAGGCCCCGATGCCGGTCATCAGCGGCCCGCCGCCACGTCGGAGACGATGCCCACCAGCGTCGCCTCCGTAGTCGCGCCGACGATGCGGGCGGCCACGCGGCCGTTCGTGTCGAGCACGAGCGTCGACGGGATGGCGTTCGGCGGCAGATCCGAGAAGCCCAGGAGCAGGGAGCCGGTGGGGTCGTACAGGCTGACGTACGAGATGCCGAACGCCCTCTGGAACGCCTGCGCCGGCGCCTTGTCCAGGTCGCGCGTGTTGATGCCCACGAACACCGCCGTACCGGCCGTCTTCTTCGCGGCCGACTCCAGGTCGGGGGCTTCCTTGCGGCAGGGCGCGCACCACGAGCCCCAGACGTTGATGACGACGACCTTCCCGGTGAGCACCGAGGGGTCGAACGTGGCGCCGTCCACCGTCGTACCGGCCAGCGCCGGCGCCGGCTTGCGGTCCTTCACGGCCACGGTGGTGTACGAGCCGTCGCCGCTCACGAAGCCGTTGCCGGACTGCGCCTTGCCGCACCCGGCGAGCACGGCGACAGCGAGCACCACGGCAGCGAGTCGACGCATCAGGTCCCCGCGACGAACTTCTTGGTCGTCTTGGACGGCAGCAGGTCGCGCGCCGGCTCGGCGTAGTCGACCCCGGTGATCCTGCCGTCGATGAGGTGGATGGAGGTGATCGACGCCAGCGTGCACTCGCGGCGCCGCGGGTCGTGGAACAGCCGCCGCCCCTCCGCGTACGACCGCATCATCCAGATCGGCAGCTGGTGGCTGACGACCAGCGCCTGTCCCCCGGGACCAGCGGCCTCGGCGGCGTCGAGCACGGCGGCGTGCATGCGGCCGACGATCATCGGGTACGGCTCGCCCCAGCTCGGCCGGAACGGGTTGCGCATCTGCCACCAGTTGCGCGGGTCGAGCAGCGTCCAGGACTTCTCCCCGAACACCTTCCCCTCGAACCAGTTGGCGGCCTCGATGACCCGCTCGTCGGTGGTGATCTCGAGTTCCAGTCGGGTCGCCGCGACGGGGGCCATGGTCTCGCGTGCCCGTTCGAGCGGGGAGCACCGCAGGTGCGTCAGCGGTACGTCCTTGAGGTACGCCGCCGCCCGCTCCGCCATCCGTACCCCGAGGTCGGAGAGGTGGTACCCCGGCAACCGCCCGTACAGGACCCGTCCCGGGTTCTCCACCTGCCCATGACGCAGCAGGTGCACAGTGGTCGTCTCCACGGGTCTCCTTCACTCGGTCGGGTCAGGATATCCCGACCGCCTGGGTGTGCC
>JAPUEI010000041.1 GCA_027492675.1 Propionibacteriaceae bacterium
CGATTGGACTCGTACACCTCGCTCGTACAGGCTTCACCCGTGGGTCGTTTCCTGGTGCTGCTGTCGGCGGTGTGTTTCGGGGCGATGGCGGTGTTCGGGAAGCTGGCGTACGAGGCGGGGGTGACGCCGTCGGTGCTGCTGATGCTGCGATTCGCCATGGCCGCCGCGATGCTCACCGTGGTCCTCCTCGTACGGCCCAAGCTCCGGTCTCTTGGTGCTGTGAAAGAGCCCGCATCTCGCGGGCCCGCCCTCACCCGGGTGATCCTGATCGCCGTGGGGCTGGGCGCTATCGGGTACGCACTCCAGTCCACCTTCTACTTCTCGGCGCTCGAGCGGCTGGACGCGTCGCTGACGTCGCTGATCCTGTACACCTACCCGCTCCTCGTCACCATCGGGTCCGCGGCGCTCGGTCGCGAACGACTCACTCCGAGACGCGTGGGCGCGCTGGTCGCGGCCAGCGCCGGCACCGTACTGATCCTGGTCGGCGTGGGACGCCTTCGCTTCGATCTGCTCGGCGTCGCGCTGGGGTTCGCGGGGGCCGTCACGTACACCGCGTACATCCTCGTCTCGGACACCGTCGTGAACCGGCTGCCACCCGTCGTACTGACCACGCTGGTCATGGCCGGCGCCGCCGTCACGCTCACCGGCCGCGTCGCGCTGACCAGCGGCTTCTCCCTGCACATCGCCCCCGCCGGATGGCTCTGGATCGGCTGCATCGCGCTGGTCTCGACGGTGTTCGCGATGCTGTCGTTCTTCGCCGGCCTCGCGCGTACAGGCCCCTCGACCGCCTCGATCCTGTCCACGTTCGAACCGGTCATCACCACCGTGCTCGCGACCGCCACGCTGCACGAGTTCCTCACGCCCGTACAGCTCGTCGGCGGCCTGCTCGTTCTTGGCGCCGCCATCGGAGTCCAGCTCAAAGGCCCCACGCCGCCGGTCCCCGAGACCTCGACCCCGGTCGAGGGCGAGGTTCCTGCCATCTAGTGCTGCGTGTCGGGCGCGACGGGTGTCACGAGTGCTGGCGCGCAGGGTCTTCAAAGCCACGACCACGGACACCGTCCTGCGGTGGCGGCGTGATCGGGCACCGTCTCCGAGCGTGAGCAGGTCACGAATCGTCATTTCCGTACGCCCGACGCAACCAAGCCGCTCATGGAGGGGTTTCGGCCCGTCGGCTGTACCGATATGACGATCCTTGCCGGGTCACCTGTCGAGACAGGGAATAGCGTCACACGCGCAGAGTTGACCACTCTGAGGCGTCGCATCGCCGCACGAGAGGACATCATGCAGACCGCGTACTGGATCCTGGCCGGAGTGCTCGCCCTGTCGAACCTCGGGGGCGGGGCGCTGAAGTTCACGCGCACGAAGGAGAAGCTGTACGCATCGGGCCTGCACTGGGTCGAGGACTTCTCGCAGCAGGGCATCCGGGGGATCGCCGTGGCGGAGGTGCTCGGCGGCCTCGGGCTGATCCTGCCGCCGCTCACGCACGTCGCCCCGGTCCTCGCGCCGATCGCGGCCGTCGGCCTCGCCGTGCTGCAGGTGGGCGCCGCGATCACGCACGTACGCCGCGGTGAGCTCAAGATCGTCTTCGCCGCCAATGCGCCGCTCGTCATCCTGTCCGTCGTCGTCGCGGTGCTCGGGTTCCAGCTCTGGGTCTGAGGAGACCGCGGCCTCCACGCGCCTGAGTCGCTCCACTAGCGTGAGGCGCGTGGACGCGACTGAAGACCTCGTCGTACGGCTCAGGGCCGCGATGACGGCGGCCGGTGATCCGGATCGCGCGCGGGACCAGCAGGCGTACCTCAAGTCCGCGATGCCTCACTACGGCATCGGCTCACCGGACCTCGCGAAGCTCCTCAAGCCGTTACTCGCCGAGTTCGCGCCGACCTCGAGGGTGGACTGGGAACGCACCGTACTCACCCTCTGGGACGGCGCCACCCATCGCGAGGAGCGCTACGCGGCGATCGGGTTCGCCCAGCACAAGGCGGCCCGACGGTGGCAGGATCCGGAGGCGCTGGCGATGTACAGGCATCTGATCGTCACCGGCTCCTGGTGGGACCTCGTCGACACCGTGGCCGGCTACCTGGTCGGCGGAGTGCTTGCTGCGCACCGCCCGCAGGCGACGCCGACCATCCGGGCGTGGGCGACCGACGACAGCCTCTGGCTTCGCCGCACCGCGGTGATCTGCCAGCTCACGCACCGCGCGGACACCGATCTGGGGCTCCTCACGTACGCCATCGAGGCGAACGTCGACGACACCTCGTTCTGGCTGCGGAAGGCGATCGGGTGGGCGCTGAGGCAGCATGCCCGTACGGATCCCGAGTGGGTACGGGCTGAGGTCGAGCGCCTCGGCGGACGCCTGTCCGGGCTGTCGCGGCGCGAGGCCCTCAAGCACCTCGGCTAGGCGACCCTCGCCCGGGTCACGAGCGGGAACGCGGCGATGCCCGCCACCGCGAGCAGGCCGCCGGCGACGCTGAGGCCCGCGTAGCCGACCGTCGCGAGCGCCACCCCCGCGAGGGCGCCGCCACCCGCTCCGGCCAGAGACATGAGCGCGTCGGAGAGGCCCTGTACGGAGACGCGCTCGTCGCCGGTCACGGTCGCGGCGACGATGCTCGACCCAGCGACGGTGGCCGCCGACCAGCCGAGGCCCAGCAGGATGAGCCCGATCGTGACGATCATCGTGGAGCCGCCGCTGAGGCCGGTGAACACGACGGAGAGCAGTACGAGGGCGAGGCCGCCCACCAGCACCGGCACCGCCCCGAAGCGGTCCGCGAGCCATCCCATGACCGGCGACAGCGCGTACATGCCAGCAATGTGCAGGCTCACCGTCAGCCCGACCAGCGTCACGGACGCGCCGTGGCCGCTCATGTGCACGGGCGTCATCGACATCACGGCGACCATCACCGCGTGCGCGATCAGGATGCCGATCATCGCGGCGAGGGCGAGGGGGTGGCGGCGGAGGATGCCGTACGCGACCGAGATCGGCACGTGCTTGGACGTACGTCCCAGCTCCTCCCCACGGAACCTGCGTCCCGCGAGCAGGGGGTCCGGCCGCATCCCGACCCAGATCACGGCCATGGCGGCCACCATGCCTGCCGCGGCGATCGCGAAGATGCCGGCCAGCTCGGGGAGGCCGGTGAGGCGGTGGATGGGCGCGCCGAGGCGGATGAGGTTCGGCCCCGTGACCGACCCGACGGTGGCCATCCAGACGACCAGAGCCAGGTCGCGCGCACGAGTGTGGGCGCCCGAGAGATCGGTGGCCGCGAACCGTGCCTGCAGGTTGGCCGCGCTGCCGACGCCCATGAGCGCGCCGCCGGCGAGCAGCAGGACGAAGCTCGAGACGACAGCGGAGACGACGATCGAGATCGCGCCCAGCGAGGCCAGGAGGAGGCCGGTCACCAGCGACACGCGCCGACCACGCGACGCGGCCAGGCGGGCGAGCATGAGCGCCGACACCGCGGCGCCGAGCGTCGAGGCGGTCGTCACCGAGCCGGCCCAGGCGTCCGAGCCGGCCAGCTTCACGGCCATCAGCGAGCCGACGGACACCACCGATCCGGCGGCCAGTCCGCTGAGCACCTGCGCCACGGAGAGGAGGGCGATCGTCCGGCGGCGGAGACGTACGAGCTCGGGCTGCTCGAAGGCGTCGAGGGTCGGCGGGAGGTCTTCGGCGGGCATGGGAGCGACTCTATCTCGGGATACCCCTTGGGGTATTTGCGTGGGGACCCTTCGAGACGTTGGCAGGCTTCGCCGGCCAACTCCTCAGGGATCCGGTGGGTGGGCTGGCTTCGCCAAGCGACTCGTCACTGCCTCCGACCCGGTCGACCCAGGTTCGGCAGGTTATGGCGAGGGTTGAGAGGCGCCGCACAAGGTGAACCCGGTTTCGGCTGGTTATCGGGCGCCCCGCACCCCGAAACGGCGCTCATAACCCGCCGAAACTGGGTTCGCCTCTGAGGCACCGGATTGGGTGGCTCCATAACCCGCCGAAAGCGGGTTGTCCCTCGGCGCTGGAGACGACCACAGTCAGTCGCGGTCCCAAGGCGGGGTCTCGTCCCACTTCGCGTAGTACTTCGCCAGGTGGCTCTTGACCCGGTCGCGGTCCTTGTCGGGGAGGTCGACGCCGCCGCGCGAGCCCTGCATCACCGCGGCCGCGGCCATGACCCCTCGCGGCACGGCGACCAACTTGCCGTCCACGACGTCGGCGATCAGCAGCTTGTACGCCGTGAAGTTCTCCTTCTTGTCCGCGTCGTACCAGACGTGCGCGTCGCGGTACGCCGCGTTCGGCTCGTCGTCGACCTTCGCCCACTTCCGTACGCGCTCGTCGGCGGCATCGCCGTCCCACTCGCGGTCCCGGTCGGCCAGCGGGAGGTCTCGAAAGCTCGTCACCGCCATGGGTGTGCTCCCCTTCATGAGGATGCCCTCCCCGTACCCCGCGATGGCCGGGCGTCACGCTCAGATCGCGGCGTCGGCCACCGCTCGCAGGACCGGCCGCAACGCGAGCCACCACTGCTCCTTGGGGCGATGCACGCGGGCGTCCATCTCCGCGAGCATCTGCTCCATCGGTACAGCCGTCACTTTCGACTGCACCAGCCCGAGGTAGCAGCTGGTGCTCGTACCGGCCGCGAACTCGTCGCCGATTCTGTCGAGGGCCCGGGACACCAGCCGCACAGCCAGCAACCTGTCGAACGGTGTCGGCGCCGCGCCCTGCTGTACGTGACCGAGGATGCTCTGCCTGACGTCGTACTGCCCCTGCCCTTCCTGCTCGAGCAGGCGCGCCAGGAAGTCCGTGGTGTACAGCGGGTTGGCGTTCTCGTTGCGGATCGCGAGGAACAGCTTGCGGCCCGCGGCGAAGCTCTGCCGCAGCCACGTCATGTCGGCGGCCAGCGCGTCGAGGCTGATGCCCTCCTCGTGGAGGTAGACGCGTTCGGCGCCGGTCGACATCGCGCCCATCAGCGCGAGGTAACCGCAGTAGCGACCCATGGTCTCGACGACGAACGCGCGTTTCGCGGCGCTGCCGGACGTCTTGATCCGGTCGATCGACTCGGTGATCACGTTGAGTGCGGTGTCCGCGCCGATCGCCAGCTCGGACCCGGGGAGGTTGTTGTCGAGCGACGCGGGCACGCAGACGATCGGCAGCCCGAACGTCGGGAACCGGTCGCGCTCGCGGTGCAGCAGCTCGGCCGCCTGGTAGCCGTTCCAGCCGCCGATCATGATGAGCGCGTCGATGCGGTTGTCCTCGATGGTGCGGCTGATCCGGTACAGCTCGTCGAGGTTCGGGACCGTCCGACGGACGCCCAGCTCCGCGCCGCCCTCGGGGAGCCAGCTCTCGACGTCGCCCCACTCGAGCTCGGTGACCTCGCCGTCGCGCAGGCCGGGGAAGCCGTTGTGGATGCCGAGCATGGTGTGGCCACGGGAGATGCCGAGGCGTACGGCGGCGCGGGCGGCGGCGTTCATGCCGGGCGCCAGTCCTCCGGCGTGCATGATGCCGATCCGCTTGCTCTGCTCGGCGGCGTCGATCCGGCTGGGCTCGACGAGCTCGCCGAGGATGCGGGAGGCCTCCTTGAACGACCCGCCGCGCAGGTCCATCGCGCCCTCGTAGTCGCCGCTCGCGATGAGCTGCGGCACCCGACGGGTGTCGGCGACGGCCTCGATGAGCGGCACCCTCGTCACGCGGTTGCCACGGAATCCGAGCACCGGCCCGGTCGTCCCCGGCACGGCGGTGAGCACCTCGAGCGTCGCCTCGTACCCCAACCAGGTCGAGGCCCACCGGTCGTACGCGCTCGGCGAGCCGCCGCGCTGTACGTGACCGAGGATGGTCACCCGGGCGTCCTCGTGGAGGGTCTCCTCGATGACTCGCCTGACGTACTCCGAGGTGATCGGCTGCCCGGACCGGTCGCGCGCGCCCTCGGCGACGACGACCAGCGAGTCACGACGTCCGCCCTGGCGGCCGCGCTGGAGTGCCGTACACATCCGCTGCTCCCAGCCGTCGGCCGGTGGCTGCTCGGGGATCAGCACGTAGTCGCAGCCGCCGGCGATCGCGCTCATGAGGGCGAGGTAGCCGCAGTGGCGACCCATGACCTCGACGACGAAGCTGCGCTGATGGCTGGCGGCGGTGCTGGCGAGGGCATCGATCGCGTCGACGATGCGGTGCAGGGCGGTGTCGGCGCCGATCGTCATGTCCGTGCCGACAAGGTCGTTGTCGATGGAGCCCACGAGTCCGGAGAACATCAGCGCGGGGTGCGCCGCGGCGACCTCCGGGCTGACCTGACCATCGGCGACCAGCTCGGCGAGCAGCTCGCTCCACTCGGCGCGGAACTGGTCGAGGCCGGACAAAGAGCCGTCGCCGCCGATGACGACGAGCCGGTCGATGCCGTTGGCGAGCAGGTTCGCCAGGGCACGCTTGCGGCCGTCGCGGTCGCGGAAGTCCTTCGACCGGAACGTGCCGATCATCGTGCCGCCGCGGTGCAGGATGCTGCCGACGTCGTCCCAGCCGACCTCGCGGATGCCGTCGCCGCCGTCGACCATGCCCTGGTAGCCCTCGTAGATCGCGAAGACCTGAGCCCCCATCGTGACCGCGGTGCGCACGACGGCCCGTACGGCAGCGTTCATCCCCTGCGCGTCACCGCCGCTGGTGAGGATGCCGATGCGCTTGCCGGCGCCGATCGTGTGGATCTCCGGCAGGACGCCCTGAGTACTGGTCATGGCGACATTCTGACCCTGCAGGCGCCCCCGCGAGCGGCGGGGGCGCACATCACGGATCCAACCGTCAGTGGGCCACCGCGGTGGGCGCGGAGCCGATGAGCGCCAGCAACGCCTGCAGGAACTCCTGCGGACGCTCCAGATGCGCGCTGTGACCGGCTCCCTCGACGGCCACCTCGGTGTACTGGCCACCCGCCGTCTGGTACGCCTCCAGCACGTCCCGGGTCTGCGCGACCATCGGCTGCGGGGGAGCGATGTCGTCGCCCGGCCAGCCTGGCACGTACCCCAGCTTGCCCAGCATGTTGAGGTCGTAGAACGACCCGTCGGAGACGATCGCGTCGGCGGTGCCATGGATCCACAGGATCGGCGGCTTCACCGCGAGGTCCACGAGCCCCGCGGTGTTGAAGTGCACTGGCGCGAGCGTGTTCAGGACACCTCGGGAACCCGCGGCGAAACCCGGCCAGTTCTCGCTCGGCACCGAATCGCCCGGGTAGTTGTCGACCCCGGTGGCCGTCGTGAGGATCGACTCGACCCAGATGTCCTCGTGCCCGCTGGCGTAGCCGGGCGCCACGTACCCGCCACGGAAGACGTTGCGGGGCGACGTCGGAGCGTCCTCGGACATGTCGCGGTCGACGATCCGCTGGATGAAGTCTGGGTTCGCCCCGCCTCCGCCCGTACCGGCACCGTCGGCCGTCAGCAGCGAGCCGTCCCGACGCGTGCCGCCGAAGCCGTAGGGAGACACCGGCGACTGCAGGGTGAGGGACAGTACGGGATGGTCGAGGGCGTACTGCATGACGACGCCACCGCCCATGGACCAGCCCACGAGGTGGATGGGTCCCAGCCCCAGCGCCTCCACGGTGGCGTGGACGTCGTCGCTGAAGTCGCGGCAGCCGCGGGTGGCGTCGAGGGGCAGCGTCTCGGTGCCTCCGAAGCCGCGCAGGTCGATGGCGATGACGCGCAGGTCCGCGGGCAGCGCCAGCATGGTCTCCTGCCAGAACAACCCTGACGAGGCGTTGCCGTGGATCAGGCCGATCGTCCTCGCGGCGGGCGTGGCCGGGTCGTCACCAGTTCTCTCGAGAATGTTCACTGCCAAGCGTGTCGTCGGGATGATCCGCGACGTGATGCCGTCCAAGAGCGTCATTGCCCCTCCAAGGGTTCGGGTCGGTTACTCCACCCCGCGTCGGATCAGTTCGATGGTCCCGCGCAGGTGTTCACGCATGTCCTTGAGAGTCATGCGGTCGGTGAGGTTCTGGAAGATGAAGATGTCAGTCATGAAGTGGACGCAGAGGTCCGCCAAGACCGAACGGTCGACGTCAGCCCTGATCACCCCGCTCTCCTGGTCGCGCTCGATCGCCAGCACGAAGAGGTCGCGGGAGCGGTCCTTGATCGCGCGGATGAGGCTCAGGGAGACGCCGGTGGCGTGGCTGTACATCACCTTGCCCATCTGGATGTGCAGCGGGTGCCGCGCCAGGTACTCCGTGTCCAGGGCGTAGTAGTGCTCGAAGAACGTGAGGAACGGGCTGGTCAGGTAGTAGTCGAAGGCTGGCTTGCTGTACTCCCGCCGATCCTCGCGCAGCCGCTCGAAGACATAGACGTAGAGGTCTTCCTTCGACGGGAAGTACTGGTAGATGCTGCCCCTGGGGATCCCGGCCATCCGCACGATGTTGGAGAGCTTCGCCTCCTCCACGTTCCTCTTGCTGAACTCGTCCATCGCCGCGGCGACCACAGATTCCTGCTTGGCGGCAGGAAGGTTCAGGAAGGTCTGTGTGGGCATCGTACGGATCCTGCCTCAGGCTCGGTCTCATCTGTGTGCTGATCGCAGGCGACAGTATGGTGCACCCGTGCCGGGGCGGCCCGGGAGGATGGCTGTACGGACGCTCACGAGCAGGCCTCGAAGACCGACGCGATGCCCATGCCACCGCCGATGCACAGCGTTGCGAGCCCACGACGCGCTCCGGACTTCGCCATCTCGTGCAACAGGCTGACGATGATCCGGGCACCCGAGGCGCCGATGGGGTGGCCCAGGGCGATCGCGCCGCCGTTGACGTTCACCCTCGACCAGTCCCAGGCGAGGTCCTTGCCGACGGCGAGGGCCTGAGCGGCGAACGCCTCGTTCGCCTCGATGAGATCCAGCTGGTCGACCGTGACCTTAGCCTTCGCCAAGGCCTTCCGTGTCGCCTCGATGGGCCCGACGCCCATGATGGACGGGTCCACGCCTGCCTGGCCCCAGCCGACGAGCTTGGCCATCGGCGTCAGACCTAGCTCAGCAACGGCCTCTCCGCTGGCAAGGACGATCGCGGCCGCGCCGTCGTTGATGCCCGAGGCCGTGCCCGCCGTGACCGCGCCGGCTGGTGTGAACGCCGGCCGGAGCTTGCCGAGAGCCTCCGCGGACGTTGCCCGGGGGTACTCGTCGGTGGCGAACTCGACCACCTCCCGCTTCACGGTGATCGGTACGGGCACGATCTCGTCGACGAACCGCCCGGCCGCGATCGCCGCCGCCGCTCGGTTCTGGGACTGCAGCGCGAAGTCGTCCATCGCGGCGCGGGTGATGCCCCACTGGTCGGCGACGTTCTCGGCCGTGATCCCCATGTGCTCACCGCTGAACGCGTCGGTGAGCCCGTCCACGATCATCGAGTCCCGCAGGGGAGCGTCGCCCATGCGCGCTCCCCAACGGATGGTGGGTGCGACGTACGGAGCGGCGGACATGTTCTCCGTACCGCCGACCACCACGATCCGTGCGTCGCCGGCGAGGATCGCCCGCGCGCCCTCGACGACCGTCTTCATGCCGGAGCCACACAGCATGTTCACCGTCGTGGCGGTCACCTCGACGGGGATGCCGGCACCGATCGCCGCCTGCCTGGCCACGTTCTGGCCCGCCCCGGCCGTGAGGACGCAGCCCAGGAGCACCTCGTCGACCTGGTCGGGCGAGACCCCGGCGCGCCGCAGCGCCTCGGTGACGACGATCGTGCCCAGCGTGGTCGCGGATACGTCCTTCAGGCTGCCGCCGAAGCTGCCGATGGCGGTGCGGCAAGCGGAGATGACGTACAGGTCGGTCATGAGTCTTCCTTTCAGGCGATGACGATGCCTGTGGTCTGGTGGTTGATGAAGCCGAGCACCAGGGAGGTGAACTCGGTGGGCTTCTCGTACATGGCGGCGTGGCCGGCGCCCTGGATGACGACGTGCGCGGCGCCCGGGATGTACGCGGCCAGCTCGAGCTGGTTCGGCAACGGCGTGATGTAGTCGTACTCGGCGCTGATGACCAGCGTCGGCGCCGTGATGGCCTCCAGTCGCCCTCGCTCGTCGTGGTTCTCGGCGCTGCGGGTCAGGCGCGCGAACGCGTCGTACACGGCGGGCGTGAAGACCCGTACGAAAAGGTCCTCGCGCGCCGCGATCCACTCATGGTTGGCCTCGTAGAACTGCGGCGAGTACACCGTCGGGATGCACGTCGCGAAGAAGACGTGGCCGTCGTGGGTGGCAAGCGCGTACTCCCACGAGTGCCCGATGGCACGCAGCCACTGCGAGGTGTACGCGGTGGTGTTGGACAGGACGAGCTTCGTCACCCGGTCCGGGTGCCGCGCAGCCACCCGCATGGCGACCTCGCCGCCATAGCTGACGCCGCAGATGCTGGTGCGGTCCAGGCCGAGGTGGTCGAGGAACGCGATCACGACGTCCTCCTGCAGCTGCTGGCTGTAGTGACGGTCCACCTTGCCGCTCTGCCCCTGGTCGACGAGATCGAGCAGCAGCAGCCTGTTGTGTGCGGAGAACGCCGGCAGGAACGCCTGCCAGGAGGCGCACGACATGAAGATGCCGTTGAGGACCAGCAATGGCTCGCCCGCGCCGTGGTCCTCGTAGTAGACCGTCACGCCCTCGAACTCGAACGTCGCCATCGTCTAGCTCCCTACCCGCGTGACCGACGGGGCCACGGAGATGAAGCCGTACTTCACCGCGTCGGCGTACAGGCCGTCGCGGAAGTCCGGGTGGGCGATCGAGATCAGCAGGGCGACCCGCTCGGCGATCGTCGTGCCGCGAAGAGACACGGCGCCGTACTCGGTGACCACCCAGTCGACGTCGTTGCGGGACAACGAGACCGCGGCACCGGGGCGCAGGATCGGGACGATCTTCGAGAGCACCTCGAGGCGGCCCGTGACCTTGTCCACCTTTTCGACGGTGCTGTAGAGCGCGATGATCGAGCGCCCGTTGCGGGAGCGCTGGGCGCCGGTCGCCGTGTCGGACTGGCCCCCGGTCCCGGAGATCTGCTGGGTCCCGATCGACTCCGAGCAGCACTGCCCGGTGAGATCCACCTCGATCGTGGTGTTGATGCTCACCTGGTTGTCGTTGCGGGCGATGAGGTACGGGTTGTTGACCTCCTCGCCGCGACCGGTGAGGCAGTCAGGGTTGTCGTGGATGAACTCGTACATCTCCGCACTGCCCAGCGCGAACGCGAACACCGTCTTCCCGACGTCGACCTGCTTGCGGGCGCCGGTGACGACGCCGGCCCTCATGAGGCCCATGATCCCGGTCGTCATCATCTCGGTGTGGATGCCGAGGTCCTTCTTCTCATGCAGGTAGCCGCAGACCGCGTTCGGGATGCCGCCGATGCCCACCTGGATGCAGTCGCCGTCGTCGACCAGGTCCGCGATCGTACGACCGATGGCCAGGTCCTTCTCGTTCGGCGTGGCGGCAGGGATCGTGCCCGGTCGCGCGTCGGACTCGATCACGTAGTCGATGGAGTCCCAGTCGAGGTAGTTCTGCCCGAAGCAGTGCGGGGCGTTCGGGCTGATCTCAAGGATGCGCAACTCGGCCTGGGCCGCGATCTTCTCCTCGTACGTGTTGCCGCACGCGAACCGCGTCCGGCCGTCGGCCTCGGGCGTGGACGCCAGCGAGATCATGATCTTCGACGGCTTGTGGAAGTTCCTCTTGGTGCCCGCGAGGTGCAGGTGGTTCGGGATGTAGCTCACGCGACCCGTGGACCACAGCTTGCGCAGGGGAGGAGTGGCGAACCAGCAGTCGATGCGGAACGCGTTGCGGATGTTCTCCTCGGAGAGGTACTCCCCGGGTGCGGTGGGCAGGCAGTTCGTGACCGTGACGTCGCTGACCCGGTCGGCGATGCGGTGGAGGTTCCCGAGGAACGTGGGCGGCTCGTTGGCGCCCAGACCGACGGTGATGTTGTCGCCATCGTCGACGAGGTCGAGAGCCTGGTCGACGGTGATCAGCTTGGAGCGGTAGTCGAACATCAGCGGGCCTTTCCCCAGCGCACGCAGGTGGCGGCCCATACGTAACCGATGCCCGCGGCCACGAACGTGACGAGGCTCCCGTCGGTGACCCGACCCGATGCGAGACCGAGGTGCAGCGAGAGCATCTGGTCCACCTGTCCGATGTGGCCGTAGTCCTCGAGGTAGGTGGTCTGATCGGGGGTGAGACCCAAGTCGGCGACCATCGCCACATGCTGGCTGCGCTTGAAGTGCAGGATCGAGAGGTAGTCGATGTCGGCGCGCGTCAGGCCGCCGCTCTTGCGCAGGCTCTCGTCGATGCACCGGTACCAGGTCGAGATGCTGGTCGCGTTGAGCCTGTCCTTCATCCGCACCGGGTCCATCAGCCGCAGCGAGTGGTAGCCCTCGGCCACCGTCTCGGGCGTGAACGGCTTGGCCGTACCGCCGATCTCGACGCCTGCGGTGTGCGCCAGGGAGCCGTCAGCGACGATGTGGGTGCCGAGGATGAGGTTGGAGTCCATGCCCTTGCGGACGATGAACGCGCCGCCGCCGGCAGCGAGGTTGAAGAACATCGACGCCGACGAGTCGGTGTAGTCGACGAAGTCGCCGTTGCGGTAGCCGCCGGCGATCAGGACGGTGTCGATGTCGTCGTCGGCGAGCAGCAGGTCCTTGGCCATCTTGAGCGCGGTGAGCGTGGTGCAGCACCGGTTGGCCAGGTCGATGCCCCAGGCGTTGGTGGCGCCGATGCGGTCCTGGATGTACAGGGCGGAGGTGGTGAGCCCGTACTCCTTCCACTCCTCGCCGACACACAGGATGACGTCGATGTCGAGTGGGTCCACGCCGGTACGGGCCAGCGCGTCGAGCGCGGCGCGCGCGCCCATCTCCTGGGTGCCGTCGTCCGGCCCGGGGACAGGTTTGCGTACGATTCCGAGCTTGGCGACCACCGCCTCCTCGGACCACACGCCTCCCGTGGCCAGGGAGATGTCGCGCGCGGACATGTACGTGTCGGGCAGGTAGAGCCCATAGCCCAGGATCCCGATGTTCTCCTGCGTGCTGTTCATGACGATCGCCTCAGTGATGACTCGACGGAGTGGGGCTGGCTGGTCGGGGGCCGCGCGATGCGGCCCCCGACCGCCGGGTGCTACTTGGCGAGCAGCTTCTCGATGCTCTGCAGCGGTTCGACCTGCTGCCATCCGGAGGGGTTCGCCGTGTCGGTGGCGACGACCTTCGCCAGGTTCATCTCCTGGGTGCCCTTGCGAGCGCCATTGCTGAAGTCGATCGTTCCGCCGAACGGGTTCTGGATCGCGCCGGCCTCGAGGGCCTTCTTGTACGAGTCCCAGGTCACGGCCTTGCCCTTGAGTCGCTTGAGGCCCTCGACGAAGAACGTGGCGGCGATCCAGCCGGTCTGCGCGTACGCATTCGTCGCGTACTTGGGGTCGACGTTCGCCTGGTACTCCTTGAGCGACGCCTTCGCGATGTCGCTGCTGTAGTCGACCCAGCCCGGCCCGTACAGGTTGAACTTGCCGTTGATGTCGGCGAGGACGGCCTTGCTCATCGCGCTGGACACGTTGACGTACGTGGTGATGGCGTCCTTGTTCACGCCCTGCGCGGCGAGCTCCTTGACGATCGTCGGCATGGTCGCCTGGATGGCGGCGACGATGACGAAGTCGACGTTCGCGTTCTTGATGCTGGTCACGGCCGCGGACACGTCGGCTGCTCCTGCGGCGACCTGCTGCTCCACGTACTCGACGCCCGAGATCTTCTTGATCTGCGCGACGGCGCCCTTCTCGAGGTCCGTACCCGCATCGTCGTTGGTGTAGATGATGCCGATCTTCTTGGCCTTGAACTTGCCCGTGGCGTAGGCGGCCATGATGCCGCCCTCGTTGCGGTAGATGGGCTGCACCGGGAAGAGGTTGGCGCCTTCGGCGTCCGTCTTGGCCGACTCGGAGTACAGCTGGCCGATGCCCGTGGCGAAGTAGACCGCGGGGATGCCGCTCTCCTTGAGGGTGCCGACGGTTGCCGCGACGACTGGGGTCCCGAAGTGACCGACGATCGCGAAGACCTTGTCGTCCTCGATGAACTTGGTCAGCGCCGCGCTGCCCTTGGCCGGGTCGAACTCGTCGTCGACGTGCAGGAACTCGATCTTGCGACCGTCGATCCCGCCGGCCTTGTTGACCATGTCGAAGTAGCCCTGCATGCCAGCCAGGAACGGCACGCCGACCGGCGCGTATGCACCGGAGGTGGCTGCGCTGTTCGCGACGATGATCTTGTCGGCCGTGACGCCTTGGACCTTGCCGCTGCCTGCGGAGCCCGTGTCGGCGCTCTGCCCGCAGGCGGCCATCGAGAGCGCCAGCAGCGTTGCCAGGCCCGTCGAGATGATTCGTGGAGTCTTCACTCTGGTTTCCTTCTCTGTGTGGTGTTACGTGGCCGTGCCGAGGTACGCCTCGACGAGGGTGTTGTCCCGGATCAGGTCTGAGGCGGGGCCGTGGATGTTGTTGCGTCCCGTGGCGAGGACGTAGCCGTAGTCCGCGATCTTGAGCGTCTGCAGCGCGTTCTGCTCGACGATCAGCACGGTCGTGCCTTCCGCCTTGATCTCGGAGATGATGCGGAAGATGTCTCGGACGACCAGGGGCGCGAGGCCCAGGGAGGGTTCGTCCAGTAACAGGACCTTGGGGCTCGCCATCAGCGCCCGCGCGATCGCGAGCATCTGCAGCTCGCCGCCCGACAGGGTGTACGCCAGCTGCGTGCGGCGCTCCTCGAGCCGGGGGAAGTAGCCGTAGCAGCGGGCGAAGTTCGCCGACACCTGCGCCCGGTTGCGGACCGTGAACGCCCCAGTGCGCAGGTTCTCCTCGACGGTCAGATCGCGGAACACCTGCCGGCCCTCGGGGGACTGGACGATGCCGAGCCGCGTGATCTTCTCGGTCTCGCGTCCGGTGATGTCCTGGCCGAAGTACGAGATGGTGCCGGCCGCGGCGGAGGTGAGCCCTGAGATGGCTCGCAGAGTCGACGTCTTCCCGGCACCGTTGGCGCCGAGCAGCGCCACGACCTGGCCCTCGTGAACGTCGAGGTCGATGCCCTTGACCGCTTCGATCGCGCCGTAGCGGATGACGAGTCCTCGGATCTTCAGTGCCGGCTCAGACATCGTCGCGCTCTCCGAGATAGGCCTCATGGACCAGTGGGTCCTGTTGGATTTCCGCTGGGGTGCCCATGGCCAGGAACTTCCCGAACGAGATGGCGCAGATCCGGTCGCAGACGCTCATGACCAGACCCATGTCGTGCTCGACGAGCAGGATGGCGCACTCGTAGCGCCGGCGGATCTCGCGGATGGTCTCCGCCAGCCCGTCGGTCTCCGACTCGTTGAGACCCGCTGCCGGTTCGTCGAGGATGATCAGCTTGGGCTCCGCCATCAGCGTGCGGGCCATCTCCAGCCGCTTGCGGACTCCGTACGGTTGGCCCCCGGCCAGCTGGTCGGCAAGGTGACCGATCCCGAGGAAGTCCAGAGCCTCCATGGCCTTCTCCCGGTAGGCCTTCTCCTCGGCACGCGCGCGGGGCAGCCGCAGCATCTGGGAGAGCATGCTCGCGCGGAAGTCGACGTGCCCGCCGATCAGGACGTTGTCGACCAGCGACAGCTCGCCGATGATCTCGACGTTCTGGAAGGTCCGTACGAGGCCGTAGTTGATGATCGAGTGCACCGGTCGCCCGACGAGGTTGATCTGGCCCTCGGCGTTGTCGGCCTTCTGTCGACGGGCGGCGAGCCTCTCGGGGTCGACCGTGAACCAGACCGAGCCCTTGTCGGGCTTGTAGAACTGCGTGATGCAGTTGAACACCGTGGTCTTGCCTGCACCGTTGGGGCCGATGAGCCCGAAGATCTCCTGGTCAGACACCGAGAACGACAGGTCGTCCACGGCTGCCAGCCCGCCGAAGCTGATCGACAGGTTCTCGACGCGCAGCACCTCGCTCATCGGGTCGCCTCCTGCACGACAGCGGCGTCCTTGGTGACGGATGGGGGGCGCGGCGTCAGGGCATGCCGCACGCGGTCGGCGAGACCCTTGAGCCCCTGCGGGAAGAACATGATGACGACGACGATGAGGATCCCGCTGAAGATGTAGGGGAGGCCCGGGATGTCCCCGACAACGGGCAGCTCCTTCAGCACCAGCTCCGGGACGGCGAAGATCACGAACGCCCCGGCCAGTGTGCCGAAGATGGAGCGCAGACCTCCGACGACGACCATGGCGATCACGTTCAGCGACAGGAAGAGGTTCCAGCTGGACGGGTAGGAGCTCCGCAGGAAGAACAGGTAGAGGGCCCCGCCCAGCCCGGCGTACAGGGTGGCCATGGCGAACGCGAACAGCTTGTACTTCAGCACGTTGACGCCCATCGCCTGTGCCGCGACCTCGCTCGAGCGCATCGCGTGCAGGGCTCGGCCCAGGTGCCCGTGGACGATGTTGTGGGTCAGCATCATGATGAGGACCAGTGCGATCACGATCACCGAGAACATGAACCGACGATCCGTGTGGATGCCGAAGATGACCGGGAACGTCGACTGCTTGCCGGCGGTCCCGCGCGTGAACCACTCGGCCTGCTCGAAGGTCTTCAGCAGGATCTCCGAGATGCACAGCGTGGCGATGGCCAGGTAGATGCTGCGCACCCGCAAGGACACGACACCGACCAGGATCCCGATGATCGTCGGGATGACGAGTGCGGCGAGCAGCGCCACCCAGAAGCCGAGGCGCAGGTTGTCCTGCACGTACGCCGCGATGTACGCACCCAGACCCATGAACCCAGCGGTCCCGAGCGAGATGAGGCCCGAGTAGCCGAGCAGCAGGTTGAGGCCCATGGCGACGATGGCGTAGATGAGGACGAAGCCGAGCGTCGAGAGCGTGCTGGTCTTGATGATGCCGTTGGCCGACAGCACGGGAAGCAGGAGGAGCGCGGCCCCGAGGATCAGGAACTGCACATGGGAGTTCTTGAGAGCCCGGCGGGCTGCAGCTGACCACGTCGATGTCATGGCCTAGACCTTCTTCAGGTAGGTCTTGCCGACCAGGCCGTTGGGACGGACCAGCAGGAACACGAGGATGAGCAGGTAGAGGATCTGGTCTCCCCACACGGAACTCCCGTACAGCTTGAGGAAGTTGCTCGCGACGGCGATCAGGTACGCCCCGAGCACGGGGCCGTAGAACGTCTGGAATCCGCCGAGCACGCAGGCGAACAGGGCCGAGACCTGCACCGTGTTCATGAACGTCGGGGTGACCGTCGTGGTCGGGGCGATCATGACGGCGGCCAGCATGCCGAGCACTCCCGCCATCGCCCAGGCGAGCAGCGTCACGGTCTTGGTCGGGATCCCCATGAGACGGGCGGTCGACTCGTTGGACGCCGTGGCGCGGATCGCCAGGCCGACCTTCGTCTTCTGCAGCACGACGAACAGGCCGGCGGCGACCACGATGCCGACCATGATGTTGAGCAAGGCGTTGTACGACAGGTTGGCGACACCGAGGCTGACGTCGCCGGTGGGGATCGCCTTCGGCAGCAGCATCGGGTCGGTGCCGAACAGGATCGGTGCCAGTCCCAGGAAGACCATGATCAGTCCGAGGGTGACGATCTCCTTGCCCACGGCCGTTGCCCGCTTGAGGCGCCGGATGACGGCGAAGTCGACGGCGAAGCCCAGCAGGACGGCGACCAAGGCCCCGAACAGGACGCTCAGCCACAGTGGAGCTCCGGTCCGGTTGAGAACGAAGGCGACGGCCGTGCCGCTGAACATCCCCATGGAGCCTTGCGCGAAGTGCATGACCAGGCTCGTCCGCCAGACGAGGATGATGCCCAGGGCGGCCAACGCATACACGCTGCCGGTCTCCAGACTGCGCAAGAGCGGTTGAAGCAGCTCCACTGACGACACTCCTTCGTTGGAGGCATAACTGACGCTGGTGACACTCGCTGGGTCGCCGCTCATCCGATCCTCTTCGATCGTGGCGATGCGAGTAGTGGATGGAACGATATGACGTGGTCGTCACTCGTGCAAGTGGGGGATTCCGAGCACTGTCGCCGGCTCCTTGGTGTGCCGAGGAGGCCGAAACGGCGTATAAGGCCTAGTCGGATGAGGTTTTGAGCCCTCCGTTCCCGGGGAGGCCCGGTCGACTGCTGCTCGAGGAATGACTTCGTCGTCACGTATGACAGCGAGCCCGACCGTCGTCTTGACATCGTGGGTCGCGGCAGACTTTGATCATCACAAGTGACATGGGTGTCATCTGACGAAGGAGCGAAGAATGGGCGCGAAGCGGATGCAGGACAAGGTTGTCCTCGTCACGGGAGGTGCCGCCGGCATCGGCCGGGCCACGGCGCAGAAGTTCGCGGACGAGGGAGCGATCGTCGCGATCTGCGACGTCAACGAGGTAGCGGGCCGCGAGGCCGCCGCGGCGTTGGGTGAGCAGGGGAGTTTCACCAAGGTCGACGTCACGAACCGCGCCAGCGTGCAGGCGTGGGTGGACGAGCTGGTGGCACGCCTCGGCCGGATCGATGTGCTCGTCAACAACGCGGGCATCACGCGCGACGCCCAGCTCGCCAAGGTGAAGGACGGTGAGCTCGTCGCGCAGCTCCCGGAGGATGACTTCGACCTCGTCATCGCCATCAACCTCAAGGGCGTCTTCACGTGCACCCAGGCCGTCGTGCCCGTGATGATCCAGCAGGGTAGTGGGGTGATCGTCAGCGCGAGCTCCGTCGTCGCTTTCGACGGCAACTTCGGCCAGACGAACTACGTCGCGACGAAGGCCGGCGTCATCGGGATGACGAAGGTCTGGGCACGCGAGCTAGGGCGCTACGGGATCCGCGCCAACGCGGTCGCCCCAGGGTTCACGGCCACCGAGATGGTCGCGGCGATGCCCGAGAAGGTCCAGGACACGATGCGTACGCACACGCCGCTCGGCCGTCTCGGCACACCGGCGGACATCGCGAACGCGTACCTGTTCCTCGCCAGCGACGAGGCGTCCTTCATCACCGGCGAAGTGCTGCGCGTCGACGGCGGCCTGGTCGTCGGGACCTA
>JAPUEI010000042.1 GCA_027492675.1 Propionibacteriaceae bacterium
TTCAAATCCTGTCAGCCCGACCGCAAATTCCCTGGTGAGAGGCACTTTCGGAGGTTCCGAAAGTGCCTCTTCTGCTGTCTGAGGTGTTCGTACAGCAACGCGGTTTCACCGATTGCGCGGTAGGCGGCGGGAACCGGGCGCCTGGCCCGGCGCGGATGTTGTCGTCGGAGACCGAGGTCGCACAAATCTTCGTGGTGTCGACGCCCTTCGGTTGAGTGACACCCGGCAAGATCTCAGCGTCGAGTTCGGTGGACTTGGGCTACGCCGTGTCCACGGTGCTCCCTGGCTATGACGGTCGAGGGAGTGAAGCGCCGCGGTCGTAGTCGTCCGGGCGCAGGGCAAAGCCGATGCAGGTCGTCGCGGTGCGACTCGCCGCCGAGGAACTCGACGCCCTAGGCGCAGCGGCGGTGCGCGACGGGAGTCGCCCGATCGGATGTCATTCGAGCGGCGTTGGGCGAATCACGCAGCGTGAGGTCCGTCTCGTGCCGAGGCTGACGGCCAGGTCGCACGAGGTGATGGGCTGATGGAGGGCGCACGTGCGGGATGTACAGCCCAGACGCATTGACGGCGTCAAGATTCTCCCCGGGCGTCCGCTGCTGGTCGTTGACATTGTCGGGCGCGAGTGGAGTCGGGCGACTCTGCCGCTCAGAGCAAGTCCTGGCTACGCGACCAGGTGGCGCCCGCCAACACTCAAAGGCGCAGGGGGGTCAGATTGTCAGTGACCACGAAGTCCGCCTCCGTGGCGCTGCGCACTTCATCGATCGTGCAGTCCGGGTTGATCTCGGTGAGGACAAGATCGCCGTCGTGGAACTCGAAGACGCCCATCTCCGTGACGATCAGATCGACGCTCCCGACGGCCGTCAGGGGCAGAGTGCATCGCCGCAGGATCTTCGGCTTCCCCTTCTGTGTGTGCTCCATGGCGACGATGACGCGTTTCGCACCGACGACGAGGTCCATGGCGCCGCCCATTCCTGGCACGATCTTCCCGGGGACGATCCAGTTCGCGAGGTTGCCGTGCTGGTCGACTTCGAGAGCGCCGAGGACTGTAGCGTCGACGTGGCCACCGCGGATGAGGACGAAGGACATTGCTGAGTCAATGAAGGCGCCGCCGATCTTGATCCCTGCGGGTCGGCCGCCGGCATCCACGATGTAGCGGGGGTCGGGCTTGTCGGCCGGACCTGCCGCGATGATGCCGACTTCGGCCTGCAGGGTGACGCTCACGTCGGGGGGCAGATAGCTGGGGACAAGGGTCGGCAACCCGATGCCGAGGTTCACGAAGTCACCGTCGCGGAGTTCTCGTGCAACACGGCGGGCGATGAGCTCCTTGATCTGGCCGCGGTCGAGTTGGACGGGCACTAGAGGTCGCCCCCTTCGACGATGACATCGACGAGGACTCCCGGTGTGACGACATCTTCTGGTGGGATGTCGCCGAGTGCTACGAGGTGGTCTGCTTCGACGATGACGAAGTCAGCTGCAGTTGCCATGACAGGGTTGAAGTTCCGTGCGTCACCTCGGTACCAGATGTTGCCGAAGGGGTCGACGCGGTAGCCGTTGATGAGTGCGATGTCGGCGCGGAGGGGCAACTCGAGCAGGTACGTGCGGCCATCGACGGTGATGAGTTGCTTGTCCTTGGCGACAGGGGTACCGAGCCCAGTTGGGGTGAGTATTCCTCCCAAGCCGGCGCCGCCAGCCCGGATTCGTTCTACAAGGGTCCCTTGCGGTACGAGCTCGACCTCCAGTTCGCCGCTGTTCATGTGAACGCCCACCGCGGGATTGAGTCCCACATGGGACGTGATCAGCTTGCGCAGCCGCTTCTGCTCGACGAGCTTGGCGATCCCGTACCCGGGGACAGACGCATCGTTGCTGATCAGCGTGAGGTGCCTAGCCCCAGCCTCGATGATCGCCTGGACTAGGTGGTGGGCATTGCCGCACCCCATGAAGCCACCGGCCATCACCGTCATGCCGTCCGTGATCATTGCTGCGGCCTCGCGCATGGTGGTGATCTTCGTCATGCCAGTGCCTCATGCCTCGAGAAGGAGAGCGTCGCCCTGGCCGGTCCCCCCGCAAAGCGCGGCGACAGCTCGACCATGCCCGCGGCGTTGGAGCGCGTGACTGAGATGGACGACAAGCCTGGCTCCCGACTGGCCGATGGGGTGCCCCAAGGCGATCGCGCCACCGTGGACGTTGAGCTTCTCGAGCGGGATGGCCAGCTGTCGCACCGTGTGTGCGGTGACCGCAGCGAAGGCTTCGTTGATCTCGACCAGATCGAGGTCGGCGATGCTCCACCCCTGCTTCGTCAGCGCGGCAGCGATCGCGTTGCCTGGCTGCGGTCCAAGAGCCTGGGAGGGTCCGGCGATCTGTGCCCAGGCGCGAAGGGTGGCGAGGACTGTCCAACTGTTCGCTCGGGCCAGGCCGCGGGTCGTCAGGACCACTGCCGCACCGCCATCGTTGATCGTCGACGAGTTGCCCGCGGTCATGGTGCCGTCCGGGGCGAACGCCGGTCGCAGCGTGGCGAGGGTCTCAACGGTCGTCTCGGGGCGGATGCCTTCGTCGGTGGGCACGACCACGTCGCCGCGCCGGCCGGGGACGGCCACGGCTACGACCTCATCTGTGAAGTCGCCGTTCTCCCACGCCTTGGCCGCCAGCTCGTGTGATCGAGCGGCCAGCGAGTCCTGCTCGATGCGGGTGGCGGGGTACTCCGAGATCCTCCGCTCGGTGTCGAGTCCCATGGGTTCGTGTGTCCAGGCGTCGGACAGCCCGTCGTAGGACATCGAGTCCAAAGCGCTCACCGGGCCGAACGTCCATCCGCGGCGCGACCCGGGAAGCAGATGCGGTGCTTGGGACATGGACTCCATGCCGCCCGCCACGGCGACCCTCGCGTCACCGACGCGGATCGCGCGTGCGGCGTCGATGATCGCCGAGAGTCCCGATAGGCAGACCCGGTTGACGGTGCTGGCGGGAACATCCCAGCCGATCCCTGCACCGATCGCCGCTTGTCGGGCGGGGCACTGTCCGAGGCCGGCCTGAAGGACGTTGCCCATGACGACCAGATCGACGTCCGACGGGTCGATGCCTCCCCGGTCGAGTGCGCCGCGGATCGCCGCGGCCCCGAGGTCGACTGCGGAAAGGCTGCTCAGGGCACCGTTCAGCTTGCCGTTAGGCGTACGAGCGGCACCGACGACCACCAGGTCGTCATCGTGGGTGAGCGGCATGGTCAGCTCCTGTCCGGAAGAGGTGCGCCTTTGCACGAGGACGCCGACAGGGGCAACTCGAGGAGGTGTGCTGCGAGCGTCTTGCCGTGGGGGTCGATGGTCAGTGACCGGGTGACTCCGCCCTGCAGCCGACCCCGGAGGACGACTGTGGCGGCGCGCAGAGTCGGGTGGATGGTGACCGTGACGTTCTCGACAGGCATGTCGAAGTGCGATGCCACCGCCGTGACGTCAAGCGCCGCTGCGACCGTCGTGAGGTCCTCGGAGCCGTACGGGGCCACGAGAATGATCGAATTGTCACCCTTGTCGCCAGCCCGCGCGTGGGCGATGTCTCGCAGCGTCACATTGGTCATCGGATGATCTCCATCTTCGAATTGACCGCATCCCGGTCGATGAAGGTCGACACCAGTCCCACGGTCTCCCTGATGCGGCTGGTGACGCCGCCACCCCCGAACGGTCCGTTGGTGTAGAGCGCCCCGGTCTCTTCGACCAGCAAGCGGGCGACGGTCTTGTCGAAGGTGCGTAGCGCGAACCTCAGGCCGACCTCGGGCGGCTCGTGCTCCGGCTGATACCAGGCGCGACCTGCGTTGTGGCCGACAAAGTCGACGCGCACCTCCTGAGGATCGCGGCCGTGGACGACGCTCCAGCGCTCGGTGACGATCTCCGCCGCCAGCCGGGCCCGTCGTAACGATCCGGTACCGACGTACATGATTTCGGCCACGGAGAGGAAGCCGTCACGGACGCCGACGGACACCTTGAGCTGGTCCGGTCGTCCGGCAGATCGCGCGCCACTGACGCTTACCGTGTCTTCTGCCAGTTGCTCGATGGTGGCGTGGGACATGTCGAGGACGACGTCTGGCGTCAGGTAGCGACGCGGGTCGTCAACTTCGTAGAGCAGTTGCTCGAGCACTGTCTCGTGAGAGATCAGGCCACCCGTGCCGACGACTTTCGAGTACGTGGCCGACCCGTTCAGCTCGACATCCGCGAACGGGAAGCCGAGGGTTGCCAGCCCTGGGACCTGCTTGCGGTCGCCGTCGGCGAAGTAGCCGCCGCTGAGCTGACCGCCGCACTCCAGGAGGTGCCCGACCAGCACGCAGTCAGCAACGCGGCCCCAGTCGTCGAGGCTCCAGCCGTAGTGGTGAAGAATCGGCGCGGCGAACAGGGCCGAGTCGGACACTCGGCCCGCGATGACGACGTTCGCGCCTGACTCCAGAGCGGCGACCAGTCCGTCCGCGCCGAGATAGGCGTTGGCGGACAGCACCCGGTCCCCGAGATCGCGGAGGCACTGGTCTGTGCCAGCGATTTCGCTGTCTGGGCTCAGCTGGGCGAGGACGTCGTCACCGGTCACCGCCGCGACTACGACGTCAGGGACGCCGAGTTCGTCGGCCAGCGTGCGTGCTGCGCGAGCAGCCCCGATGGGATCTGCGGCGCCAGCATTGGTGAGGATCTTCATGCCCTGCGCTGTTGCACTCGGGAGGACCCCGCGCAGTCGGCGCAGGATGCGCGGGTCATATCCCGGCTTCCTCCCCGTGGCCATGGCTGCATGCGCGAGGGCGATGGTGCGCTCCGCGAGGCACTCGAACCCCAGCGCGTCCAACTCTCCGTCCGCGACGAGGCGCTCGGCCGGGTCCATACGGTCGTCCCCGAATCCAGCTCCGACTCCGATGCGGTACGTCACGGCCGCTCAACTCCATTCCATATCTCGAGCAGTTGGGCATAGTCGGCGACGCTGCTGTCCAGCCTTCCGACCCGGACTTCCCGCACCTGCCCCGGGCCGGGGTCGTCGCCCGACAGGAATGCCAGATACGCGCGCTGCAGGTCGTCGTCGCGTTCGTTCCGAGGCCTGGCGAAGATGGCGGAGGCCTCGAGTCCGTGTCCGGCGCGTTCGGCGCTGGCAGCTCCGATGTCGATGAGGGTCACGCGGCCGCCGGCGGCAGCCTGCGCGTTGGCGGCGCGTACGGCGGGCAGCCGGTAGATGTAGTCGCTGAGCAGTTGCTCTCTGGCCATGCAGGGGTCTCCCTGGTAGGCCGCCAGCACCTGGGCGGACGCGGGCCCGGCGATCTCGCCGAGCTCCTCTTCGAGGGCCTCCCGGCTGGTTGGCTCGAAGCCGGGGCGACGCAGGGTCGCGACCTCATGCTGACCGGTCGCCAGCAAGAGGGGGATCTCGCGGGCCGCTCCACGCTCCAAAGCGGTCAGCGGATGGCCGACGAGGAGTCTGCCCGGGCCATGGTCGCCCACGACCCCGAAGGCGTACGGGTTCCGGGAGTTGCGCCGTCCGATCTCCCGCGGGATGACGGAGGCTTCGGCTCCGAGGATGTCGGCCGTGGACGCGGTGAGGAGCTTCTGGGGGTCGGCAGAGATGCCGAGCGCGGCGACGATGGCCGTACCGATGTCGACGGCCGTGTCGCGACTGACGATGCGGGACGCGCCACCGGAGAACGCGGCCAGGCGGTGGAACAGGCCTTCGGCTTCGGGCACCGCGAGCAGGGCGGTGGCCAGGAAGGCTCCCGAGCTGGACCCCGAGAGCGTCACCTGGTTGGGATCGCCTCCGAACCGGGCGATGTGTTCGCGTATCCAGCGTAGAGCGCAGACGACGTCCTGAAGCCCGAGATTGGAGGCTGCAGCAAGGTTGCCGCCGTACTGCTCTAGTTGGGCCCATCCGAGCGTTCCTACGCGGTGGTTGAGCGTGACCACGACAGCACCGGTGGCGGCGGCGAGGGACGATCCGTCGAGCCAGGGCGCGGAGCCGGTACCCCCTTCGAAGCCGCCGCCATACACGTAGACGACGACAGGACGAGGCCCGCCGGGCAGGGTCCAGATGTTCAGGAAGAGGCAGTCCTCAGAGGTGCTGACGTCGCCCATCATCGGCGGGAACGCGGGTTGGACGGGCGCTGCGCCGAACTCGCCGCCGGGAGCCGGGACCCGATCGAGCTGAGCCAGCGCTGGAGCGGCGAACCGGTGGGGGATGGTGCCGAAGCGAAGTCCGCGCCACACGATCACGCCCGTCACAGTTCGATCCTCGGGATCGCGGCGATGAGCTCAGCCGTGTACTCGTGTTGCGGATGGCGGATGATGTCGTCCGGGCAGCCTTCTTCGATCAGCTCGCCGCGGTTCATGACGCCGACACGGTCGGAGATGAAGTCGACCACGGCCATGTCGTGGGAGATGAAGAGGTACGACAGCTTCAAATCCTCTTGGAGGTCCTTCATGAGGTTGAGCACTTGTGCCTGGACAGAGACATCCAGGGCAGACACGGGCTCGTCCGCGATGATCAGGCGTGGGTCCATTGCCAGGGCCCGGGCGATCATGATCCGTTGTCGCTGACCGCCGGAGAAGTTGGTGGGCTTCTTCTCCAGCGAGGTCGAAGGCAACCCGACATGGTCGAGGAGCCCCTTCGCCCGCCTTAGGCGTTCGGCCTTCGTGTAGAGCTTGTGAACCGCGTACGGCTCAGTGATCAGCTCCAGCACGGTCATGCGGGGGTTCAGTGCGGCGAAGGGGTCCTGGAAGACCATCTGCACGTTCCTGCGGTACGACAGGAGGTCCCGTCCGGTGAGCGTCGCCACGTCCACACCGTCGAGGTCGATGCGCCCGCTGGTCGGGGTGCTGAGCCGCGAGACTAGCCGGGCGACGGTTGACTTCCCGGAGCCTGACTCGCCGACCAGCCCGAATGTGGTCCCTTCTTCGATCTCGAAGGACACGTTCTTGACAGCCTCGATGTCGGTGCGGCGGTAGAACGGGCCGCTGCGGAACGTCTTGCAGAGGTTCTCGACCTTCAGCACGGTAGTCATGCCGCACCTCCCATGTTGTCGCGACCACGCAGCCACCGGCCGGGCTCAATCTCGATGAGGTCGTGGTGACCCCACTGGGACTTGGGAAGCGCACGTTCGTCTACGAGCCACGGTGCGGTACCTGCGACGGTCGGCAGGCGGCGACGGGTGTCGTCGAGGACGGGGGAGCAGGCGACGAGTGCTTTCGTGTAGCCGTGCCGCGGGTCACCCAGAAGTTCCCTGGTGGGGGCGACCTCGACGACCTGTCCTGCGTAAAGGACGGCTGCCCGTTCACAGGTTTGGGCGACCAAGGGCAGGTTGTGTGTGATGAGGAGCAGAGTCAGGCCCATGTCCTCGCGCAGCTTCATGAGCAGGTCCATGATCTGCTTCTGCAGGGTGACGTCCAACGCCGTCGTGGGCTCGTCGGCGATGAGTAGGCTCGGCCCGCACGAGATCGCGATGGCGATCATCACCCGTTGACGCATGCCGCCGGACAGCTGCCCGATCCGGTTGGAGGCCACATCGCGCGTCTTGGCGAGGCCGACGGTCGTGAGTAGCTCACGGACTCGATCGGCGCGCTCCCGTCGGGTGAAAGTGAAGTGCGCCTTGAGCGATTCCTCGATTTGCTCGCCCACGGTGAGGATCGGGTGCAAAGCCGACATCGGTTCCTGGAAGATGTAGCCGATCTCGGATCCCGCGAGTGCGCGCCGCTCCGTCCAGGGGAGACCCACCACCTCCCGTCCGTGGAACGTGATCGACCCACGGGGGCGCAGGTTCTCCGCGAGAAGGCCTGCGATCGACAGCGCGGTGAGGGTCTTGCCTGATCCGGACTCGCCGACAAGTGCGAGTGCCTCAGAGGTGTGGATGTCGAGCGACACGTCGCGGACCGCTGGGAAGCTCTCGCCGTCAGAGACGGCGTCGACGCTCAAGTGCTCGATGTGGACCAAGGTGGAAGGCATCACTTCTCCTGAGCGCCGAGTCGGACGCGTGGGTCGATGACTGCGTACAGCAGGTCGACGACGAGGTTGATCACGATGATGAAGAGCCCTGTGAACAGGACGATGCCCTGGACGAGCTGGTAGTCACGTCGCTGTACGGCCTCGAACAGCAGGCGGCCCATTCCCGGGAGCCCGAAGATGTTCTCGATGACCGCGCTGCCACTGAGTAGGCCGGCTGTTAGGAGACCCGCAACCGTGAGGATCTGTACTCCTGCGACACGGAGCACGTAGACCATCGAGATCCGCCCCTCCTTGATCCCCTGGGAGCGTGCGGTCGTGACGTACGGCTCGCGAAGCACGTCGAGAACCGCGCCGCGCGTGATGCGGCTGACCCCACCGGCTTCCGCGAGCGCCAGGGCCAATATGGGCAGGCCGACGGTCCGGAGGTGCGGGGCCAGCCCCTTCGAGATGGGCACCCAGCCACCGACCAGGAACAGCCGGAACTCGACGGCGAAGACCAGGATCAGCAGCAGGGCCATGACGAAGTTCGGCATCGAGATGCCGAGGATGCCAAGCGTCCTGGCGACGCCACCGTC
The DNA here is from genome assembly GCA_027492675.1 of Propionibacteriaceae bacterium. Classification (GTDB taxonomy): domain Bacteria; phylum Actinomycetota; class Actinomycetes; order Propionibacteriales; family Propionibacteriaceae; genus Fen-668. Next base: position 8,511 of record JAPUEI010000042.1, read on the forward strand.
CAGACGATGTTGACGGAAGGCCGCCCAGCAGCCCAACCCGATGCCGAGGGCGAGTCCGAGGAGCAGCGCGCCCAGACTCACCTCCAACGTCACGGCGGCGGCGGGCGGGATCAGCTCGATGACGGGCTTGGCCAGAAAGTGGCTGTCCCCGAGCTGGAGAGTGGCGATCTGCCTACAGAACACCGTGAACTGGTGCCACAGGCTGGCGTCCAGGCCCAGCTCGTGGCGCAGCGCCTCGACTTGCTCCGGCGTGGCCTGATCGCCCGCGAGGATGGAGGCGGGGTCTCCGGGGGCAAGACGAAGCATGAAGAAGACAAGTAGCAGGGGTACCGCGGCGGTTGGCAGCAGCAGAAGCAGGCGACGCCCGAGGTACGAGAGCATCAGTGGCCTCCGTGTCTGGGGTCGAGGGCGTCGCGGACCGTGTCGATCACCGTGTTGAGGGCCAGGATGGTGAGCACCAGTGCGGCGCCCGGGAAGGCCCACATCCAGGGGGCGACGCTCAGATAACCGCGGGAATCGGAGAGCTCGGCTCCCCAACTCGGTACGTCCGGTGGAAGCCCGGCGCCGATGAAACTCAACGCCGACTCAACGAGGACTGACTGCGTGAAGACGATCGCTCCTTGGACGGTGATGGGAGTCAAGCAGTGGGGGAGCACGTACCTGGCGAAGATCCTGGTGTTTGAGGCGCCGACCGCTTTGGCGGCGTCGATCATGGGCAATCCGCTCACGACCAGCGCGGCGCTGCGAACGACTCGGGTCATGCTCGGTCCGAAGACGATCACCAGGGCGATGATCACGGTCGACAGGCCGCCGCCCATGATCGCCGTCAGGGCGAGCGCAAGCACGATGATGGGGAACGACATGATGCCGTCCACGATCCGCATCACGACCATGTCGACCCAACGGAACATGCTGGCCAGGATCCCCAGGGTGGTGCCCACGGCAGCCGCGATGGCCGTGGTGATCAGACCGACAGTCAGAGACGCGCGTGCTCCGTACAAGGTGCGGGCGAGCATGTCCCTGCCGAAGTTGTCAGTGCCAAACCAGTGAGCAGACGACGGCCCCTTCAGACGTTGTCCTGCCGTGAAGGCATTCGGATCGAGCACGATCGGGGCGACGAGGGCGGTCACCACGAGGAGAACGAGGAACCCCACCGCCACCGCGGTCCCGGGGCGCCGGCGCAAGCGCCGCGCCAGCACCCCGAGCCACGTCGGCGCAGTGGCTGCGCCTGCGGATCCCTCGTGGATCTGGTCGATCATCCGAGCCAGACGTTGTAGAACGAGCCGGTGAATTCATCCACGTGGCTCACGTGGACACTCTCACTCATGACGACCAGTGGCTTTGTGGTGCCGAACTTCAGGAAGGGAAGGTCCTGCCAGACGAGGGTCTGCAGCTTGTCCCAGGTCGCCTTCCGGTCCGACTGCGACGTCTGGCTGGCCAACTGGGCGAGCAGGGCGTCGCGCTCAGACGACTTCCATGTTCCGGGGAAGGTGCTCTGGAGGTACGGGAGCAGAACCGGGTCGGCATAGGTCGGGATCCCGGAGGAGAAGATGTCGAACTGGTCGGGGTGTGTTCTGCGGGCGATGATGGTCGCCTGGTCCACGACCTGAAGGTCGACGTTGAAGCCGGCCTTCTTCAACTGCTCCTGCGCGGGAAGGGACGGTGCATACCAGGTTGGGTCGTCCTTGGTAGTCAGCCACACGATCTTCTCGCCGTTGTAGCCGGCTTCGGTCATCAGCCGCTTGGACTTCGCAAGGTCCTGCTTGTTGTACACGTCGGTTCCGGCAGCCGACGTCCACTGCTTGTTGACCTCGGGGATGAAGCTACCGTCAACGGTGAAGGCAGAAGAGTCACCGAAACCGGCGGCCATGATCTCCTGCATATTGAGGGCGGCGAGGAACGCCTGGCGGAGCTTGACGTTGGCCATCGGGCCTTGGACCTTGTTGAACACGATCGTCGAACCCGAGGTGGCGCTGAGCATCTGGGCCTTCGCGGGGGACACGATCGACGGCTTCATGTCGAGCGGCACTGCGCCACCGATGTCGATTTGTCCGGTCTGCACGGCCTGGACCCGGGTCGAGGCCTCGGGAATCGCCGTGAATGTCATCGTGTCCACGTAAGCGTTCTTGACCCCCGTCGCCCCGTCCGACTCACCCTCAGGTGTCTTGTAGCCGTCCCAGCGGGCCAAGGTGATCGTCTGGTCCTTTACATAGCTGGTGAGTTTGTACGGGCCGGTGCACACCAGGGTGTCAAGCGCCGAGGTGATGGGGCGCCCCTTCACCTGCGACGCCGGCATGATGTAGGCCGTGGTCAGCAGGGTGGGGACGATGGCGCTGGGCGACTTCAACGTGAGAACCACGGTCGAATCGTCGGGTGAGGACATGGACGCGGTCAGAGACTTCAAGATCGACCCGTTGCCGGGCGTATCCAGATACCGGGTGAGGCTGGCGACGACGTCGGCTGCTTTCAGGGGCTGACCGTCCTGGAACGACACGCCGGAGCGCAGCGTGAAGGTGTAGGTCTTGTCGTTGTCGTACGCGGTCTTCTGCACCAGGACAGGCTTGATCTCGTACGAGGTGGAGACGTCAAAGAGGGGCTCGCAGACCTGTCGGGCGATCACCCAGTTTGCCTGGAGGGAGGTGGCGAAGGGGTCGATGACCGCCGGAATGCCAGCCAGCGAGATTCGCAAGTTGCCACCCTTCTTGGGGGTGGCGGCGCTGTCGACTGATGTACCAGCGTTGGTTGAGGAACATGCTGTGAGTCCCATGGTGACAGTCGCCACCGCGCACCCCAGTGCGAGGATCCCACGGATCGCTCTGTGCTTCATCGTCATTGATTCACCTGTCCGTCGTTGGCCTGGTGCAGAGTGTATACACTGCATACCGTGCATACGGTAAGGTTCTAGGTATGGTTCGTCAAGGGGAGTTCGCACTGATCGGGAGGTGAGCCATGGGCTCGCAAGAGATCGCAGATCAGCTGGCTGAGGACATACGCTCTGCGGTGTACCCGCCGGGCAGCCGCCTGGTGCAGCACGACATCGCCCAGCGGTTCCAGGTCAGCCGCATCCCAGTGCGAGAGGCACTTCAGAACCTCGCGGCGCAAGGCCTGGTCGACTACAACCCCGGTGGTGGAGCGACCGTTCGCGACCGCAGCTCCCGCGAGATCCGCGAACTGTACGAACTCAGACTCCTACTGGAGCCTTCGTTGAGTCGACACATGCTCGGCGGAGTCACGCCGCGGCGTCTTCGAAGCCTGCAGACGCTCGCAGACGCGATGGACACGGACGTGGAACTCGCGGCGTGGCGAGAACTCAACTTCGACTTCCACTGCGAGTTGAACGGACTCATCGAACGCCCCTACACCGAATCAGTCCTCCGGCTGCTACTCGCCGCGGTGCAGCCCTACTCGCTCGAGAACGTGGGAGCTCTCGGCGGGCGCGCACAAGCCACCCGAGAGCACCACTTGATGGTTCAGGCGCTCAAGAACCAGGATGGCGACTCGCTGGCTGCCCTCATTCGACAGCACCTTGAGGACGCCATGGAGCGAGTGGCCACGGCTCACGACCAAGACAGCCCAGCCGTCCCCTGATCCTCGATCTCGCGCCGACCACCGTCAACCTGAGAAGCCCGTAGAGCAACGCGTACGGCAACGCGGATTCGCCGCCGTTGCGCTGACCGGAGGGAATGGGGTCTCATGCGCAGGGGCTGCCTGCGCATGATCCGTCGCCGGAGGAAGAATCTCAAACGGGTAGTCCGGGTGCCGACCCCCTTCGGCGTCGCGTGACACCCGGCACGCTTCTGGCGTTGAGTTCGGGTGAGTTGGCTCATCCGTGTCCGCGGGGCCGATCCGGAGCGCGTGCATCCAAGGTCCGAACGTCATGCCTAGTCAGGAGGGTATTGGCCCTAGTTGTGGCATGGTCGGCTGCATACTCGAATTCTGTCAGCCCGACCGCAAAGCAGTTTGCGAGAGGCGCTTTCGGAGCGATTCGGAAGCGCCTCTTGTGCAAAGCCTGACGTCGAACCGCGTCGGTGTATCGCCAGCGGGGGCGTCACGGTTTCGTAAGCATGAAGTAAGGACAACGCTCTAGAGCATCTGCCCTGGTCGGCGTTGAGTGGCGCATGTCCCACACACACCCACAAGGGAGTACGACATGCAGCATTCACGCCTCCTCACGGTCCTGACCGCCGGCCTCGTCGCCGCCGGTCTCACGATCGTCTGCGCTCCGAACGCCAGCGCATCCTCAGGCTCCGAGGCCCGGGGCGCCGTGTTCGTTCAGACCGATGACCTGGCCCACAACTCCGTCATCGCGTACGACCGCGGGGCGGACGGACGTCTCACTCGCACCGGCACGTACGCGACGGGCGGTGCAGGTGCCGTGCTCACCGGCGCAGTGGTCGACCCGCTGGCGTCGCAAGGCTCGCTCACGTTGGACCTCGACCACAGGCTGCTGTTCGCCGTCAACGGCGGCAGCGACACGATCACTGTGTTCGGCGTTAACGGCAGCCGTCTGGAGCGCCGCCAGATCCTGTCCAGCCAGGGCGACCTGCCGGTCTCCGTCAGCGTGGAGGGCAATCTCGTCTATGTGCTGAACGCACGAGGCGGCGGCTCGATCACGGGCTACAGGATCGATGGTCGCCTGGTCGAGCCGATCGCCAACTCCACCCGGGCGCTGAACCTCGTGCCCAACGCCAACCCCGAGTTCCTCCAGGCACCGTCGCAGGTGGCAATCACCCCTGACGGCGACGCCGTGGTGGTCGCGACGAAGACGCACGGCACGCTGATGGTGTTCCCGCTCAACCACGGCAAGCCCGCCTCATCCCCTGTGGTGACCTCGTCCGGCGCCGTACCCTTCGCCCTCTCCTTCGACCGCTCGGGCAGCCTGCTCGTGGTCGACGCCAGTGGCCTCGCCTCGTCGTACAAGGTCGGCCACTCCGGCAGCCTCGCCCTGATCTCCCAGGTGGGTCCGACCGGACAGGCCGCTGCGTGCTGGTCGGTCGTGATCGACGGCACCCTCTACGCAGCCAACGCAGGCTCGAACAGCATCAGCTCCTTCGGCGATCGCCGCAGCCAGCTGTCGATCAAGGCCACCGTGGCCGCCACGACTGGCGCTGGTCCGATCGACATGGCGGCCTCGCGGAACGGCCGCTTCGTCTATCAGTTGACCGGAGGCTCGGGGCAGGTCGATGAGTACGTACGCGGCTCGAACGGGTCGCTGACCAAGATCGGGTCCGTCGATACCGGTCTCGGGGCAGCAGCCGGCAAGCCCATCGAGGGCATCGCCGCCAGCTGAGTGGGCCGCGTCGCGGGATCGTGCCGACGCCGAGGGGTGTCGGCACGATCAGCGGTCTGGTCACGTGAGACAGCCGCTCGGCATGTCCTGACCCACAAGGCTGCCAGCCCGACCGCAAGCCCTCACGAGAGGCACTTTCGGAAGGATCCGAAGGTGCCTCTCTCAGCGTCCTTTGGCACCCACTGTCGACGCCTACACCTTTATGAAGATTCAGCCATCTAGGTGCGTCGTTTCCGAGAGTGGGGGATAGCGTCCGGCGTGTTACCAAGGTGTCGTAGCCGGGGGGCTTCGCGTGGCTGGTTCGGGATTCTCTGGACTGACGATCAGGCGCTGGCGCATCGTTCAGCGGACGAGCGCCCTGGCGTTGGCCGTGGCGCTGGTGGCTGCTGGTTGGGTGGTCGTACCAGTGCCGGCTGTCGCCGCCTCCGGTCCTGTGGCGGGGGCCTTCGTGCCGCTGTCACCGTCCAGGGTGCTGGACTCGCGGGTCGGAATCGGCTACTCGGGCGCGGTCTCAGGCGGTGGGACGATCGGGTTGCAGATCACGGGCCGGAGCGGGGTACCCGCGAGCGGTGTGGCAGCGGTCGTGTTGAACACGACTGTCACCGATACCCGTACGGCTGGCTTCATCACGGTGTTTCCCTCGGATGCGGCCAGACCTGTGGCGTCGAACCTGGCCTTCGCCTCAGGTCAGACGGTGGCGAACCTGGTCACGGTGAAGGTCGGTGCTGACGGCAAGGTGAACCTGTTCAACGCCTCCAACCAGCCTGTCAGCCTGGTCGCCGACGTGGCCGGCTACTTCGTGGCGGGGACGCCGAGCGTGGATGGGGCGTTCGTGTCGTTGTCGCCATCACGAGTGTTGGACTCGCGGTTAGGCAATGGCTTCTCTGGTCCGGTGCAGGCGGGCGGGACGGTCCCGTTGCAGGTGACTGGTCGCGGTGGGGTGCCGACCTCTGGGGTTGCGGCGGTGGTGTTCAACACGACGGTCACGAATACCAGGGCCAGCGGATTCATCACGGTGTATCCGTCGGGGACGTCGATGCCGACCGCGTCGAACCTGAACTTCGTGGCGGGGCAGACCGTCCCGAACCTCGTGACGGTGAAGGTGGGCGCCGACGGCAAGGTCAATCTGACGAACAACTCAAGCGCCTCGGTTGATCTGGTCGCCGATGTGGCCGGCTACTACCTCGCAGGGACGCCGAGTGTGGACGGGGCCTTTGTGCCCGTGGACCCGGCGCGGTTGTTGGACTCGCGGGTCGGGAACGGCTTCTCCGGGCCTGTGCAGGCGGGTGGGACCGTCCGGTTGCAGGTGACTGGTCGGGGTGGGGTGCCGGCATCTGGTGTTTCGGCAGTCGTGTTGAACACGACGGTCACGAATACCAGGTCCAGTGGCTTCATCACGGTGTATCCGTCGGGGACGTCCATGCCGACCGCGTCGAACTTGAACTCCGTGCCGGGGCAGGCGATCCCGAACCTGGTCACGGTGAAACTAGGCAGTGATGGGAAGGTCAACCTCACCAACACCTCCGGTGGCACGGTCGACCTGGTCGCGGACGTTGCTGGCTACTACCTGATCGCGGTGCCTAGCCCTGGGGCGACGAACGCCACTGTCAGTCCCGCAATCGGAACCACGCAGGGGGGCGACGTGGTGACGATCACCGGAACGAACCTCGCCGACGTCACGTCGGTCACCTTCGACGGCCTCGCCGGTTCGATGGTGACGCCGATCTCGGACACGCAAGTGTCGGTGACGACCCCCGTCCATGCATTGGGAGCCGTCGACGTGACGGTGACCACACCTCGAGGCACCACGACCAGCACGGGCGCGTTCACCTACGTCGCTCCGGGCACCAGTCCCGCGGACGGACAGCTGCACACCGGGATCATCTCGACGACATTCTGGGTCGGTGAGATCTTCGACGCGTCAGCTGCCGACGGCAGCCAGATGATCTCGACGTACGACGGGTCGTGGTACGCCCACTTCGGCGGCTGTGACGGCATCAGCGCGAGTGGCTCCTGCAAGACCGAGAAGCGCACGGCCGACAACGGCTGGTTCCCGACGTCCATGACGCCGAAGGAGAATCCCTTCTACCTCGACCTCCCGTACGACGACGTCAACGACCCCACGGGGTTCAAGAACCGGTGCGCGGTCATCCCGTGGGCCAACGACCCGGGATATGCCGGTCACTGCGCCGATCGGAACTTCTCCTACATGAAGAACCGTTGGGTCAAGCTCATCGGACCCAACGGCAACGCGTGCTACGGCCAGATCGAGGACGCGGGTCCGGCGATCTACCACGACTCCGCGTACGTGTTCGGGTCGGCGCGACCCGCCAGCACCAAGTTCAACAACGCCGGCATGGATGTCTCCCCGGCGCTCAACGGCTGCCTCGGATTCTCAGAGCTCGACGGCCAGTCGGACAAGGTGAGCTGGCAGTTCGTCAGTTCCCCACCCGCAGGCCCCTGGACCAGGGTCGTGACCACGCGCCAGGTCAGCTGACCAGCTCGTAGAGGGCTTCTCGTGATCGAGCGACCCTAGGTCTCTTGCGTCTGTTTGAACTCGATGACCAACGGGTTGGCGGACCGCGCCTCTCGCCGCGAGCCGCCACTCGGAGAGACGCCGTACGCGCGAGCGGGCGCAGGAGCGAGTCGCACGCAGTTCGCGCGTGAGCACGACGTCGATGTTCTAGGCGATCAGCCCCGATGCCGACAGCTCTGGCCGTGGCCGGCGATCTCAGCGCCGAGGACTCGCGCACGAACTCGGTTTCCCTGTAGGAGCGGGGAACCATCGACGCCTGCGGGATGCGGATCTCGCGAATGTCCGATCGACTCATTAGTAGGTCACGTCCACCCAATGCAGCAACTATGCCACTCGATATTTTCTCGAGGCCGTACGGCACACGGCGGCGGTCCGACGAGGGGTTGGGTATTTCGATGGGTATATCGCGGCCGCTGGCTCTCTTCGCGGTGTCGAGGGGGGTTTACTGAGCGGGGGATTCCGCCGGTTTCCCTTCGTGAGGCCAGCATGTGAGGAACGTGATGAGGGGAAGATCCAGATCTGTGGGGGTGTCGAAGCGGAGAGCTCCGCGACCCAGGACCCGGGCGGGGGTTTCGCTGCTGATGAGTCTGGGATTGCTTGCGGGGTCGCTCGTCGTCGGGGTTGCAGCGCCTATCGCACAGGCCGTGGCGGGGAACCCTGGAGTGCCGGGTACGCCGACACCGATCTACGTGGAGGATTTCGAGAACGCTCCCGGGCAGAACTTGGGAGTCCGTGATTACGTCTCCGCTAGCGGCGAATCCTACTCTGCCTCAGACTTCTGGTCGAGTCGTTCTGAATGCAACGGCTTCGTGACGAGCATGGCAACGCCGACGAACAGCACTGATTGCACTGTTTATGACTTTGGCAGCGAAGCGCGTCGGCTGTCATTCCAGAACACGGTGAGGCAGATGGTGAGCGCGCTTGCCGTCCTCAACGGGCAGGATCCGACGACCAACTCAGGCCTTGCCGAGCTCGCCAACTCCAAGGCGCCCAGCGGTGAGACGCTCTTCCAGACCGCTGGTCGGGTGCCGCTCAGCGCTGCCAATCGATTCGTGGCCTTCTCTGTGAATGCCGCAGCGACAACGTGTGGGCGTGCGCAGGCCAACCTCGCGTTCTTCGCAGTCGATGACAGCGGGCAGGAGATTCCTCTGACCACGTCGCCGTTGAACCCGTGCACGCAGGGACGGGTGTTGGCTCCCAACACGACGATCAACACCGGTCCGGTCTATGGCGGCTCCCTGTACTCCCAGGGGTCGATTCTCCTGAAGGGCTCGTCGCTGGGTTTGATCCTGCGGAATTCGACGGCTTCGACCGACGGCAACGGAAATGACTTTGCGATCGATGACATCAAGATCCTTGATGTGACGCCGCAGCTCGACAAGTCATTCAGCCCGGCATCGGTTCCTGTTGGTGGCGTGTCCACGCTTACGCTGACGGTGACCAACACTTCAGACCTTGCTGAGAAGCGAGGATGGCAGTTCACAGATACTCTCCCAGAAGGTCTGGTAGTCGCGGCCACGCCAAACCTTGGCGGAACGTGCCACGCGGATACCTCTGCCCAGGCAGGAACGTCGGTGATCGACGTGACGAACGGCGTTCTTGCTGCGAAGGAAACGTCCTGCACGATCACTGTTGATGTGACTAGTAGCAGTCCTCGGGGTGGGAATACCTCCACCATTGGTTACCAGAACTGTGCGGCAAACATCTCGAACCAAGTAGGTATCAACAATCCCAATTGCGCCACGGTGAACTTCTTCTCTGAGCCCAAGCTCGAGATCGAGAAGACGTCCGATGCAGGGCAGAATGCTCGGGTGGGCCAGACGGTCACCTACGAGGTGCGACTCACGAACACCGGGTCCGCTGACTTCACCAATGGGCTTCCCGCAGCTTTCTCGGACGACCTCTCGCAGGTGCTCGATGATGCGAACTGGAACGACGACGCTGCCGTGACGTTCTCGGCCGGCAGCATTGGGGTGCCGCCGACGCTCGCCGGCACCACCCTGAAGTGGTCGGGGCCGCTTCGCGAAAGCGAGACGGCAACCATCAGGTACTCCGTGACTCTCGCGGACACCGGGGACGGGACCGTGCTCAACACCGCGTGCGTACCGGAAGCCATCGCGGCGGGAGGTGGGAACTGCGCGTCGACGAGGACCCTCATTCCTCTTGTCAGCGTCACGAAGACCGTTGATCCGACATCTGGGTCGAGAGTCGAGGCCGGGCAGGTGCTCAGGTACACGCTGACTTTCGCCAACGTCGGTGCCGCGGATGGGGTCATCGCCTACACCGATCGCCTTTTCGACGTGCTTGACGACGGCGACGTCGCTGACGGACCGGTCGTCTCGGATGCGGCGGTGACGGCTGTGCGGGATGGTGACCACATCAACATCAACGGCCTGCTTACCCCTGGAAGTAGCGTGACGGTGGCCTACTCAGTAGTCGTGCGACCCGATGGGGAGCGCGGCAACAATCTCGTCGCGAACGTGCTCGCAGATAGTCCTACTCCGAACCCCTCCTGCGGAGATGCGGGCGTCTACTGCACGGAGAACCCGATCGGCGAACTTGAGACGTGGAAGACGGTCGATCCGGCATCCGGTACTTCCGTGCGTGCTGACGAGACCGCGACCTATACGCTCCACTTCGCGAACTCCGGAAAGGCCCCGATCTCGGTTGCTCGAGATGATGTTCTGAGCGGCGTGCTCGATGACGCCGACATCACTGAGAATCCGGTCGCCTCGTCGGAAGCGCTCTCTGTTTCGGTCATCGCTGACGGCCGCTTCGCTGTTGCGGGAGAGCTCGCCGCGGGTCAGACGGTGACCATCTCCTACACGGTCAAGGTCAGGGCGGACGGGAACAGGGGCGACGATCAGCTCAGCAACTTCCTCGTACCGCAAGGCCAGGAGCCTCCAGCTACGTGCGATCCAGCATCGAGCGAACGCCCGAACTGCACCGTGAATCCCGTGTCAGATGTCCTCGTTTCGAAGACCTCCGACCCTGAGTCCGGTGCCACCGTGAAGCCCGGGCAGGTCGTGAACTACACGCTCACCTTCACGAACCGGTCGAAGAATGCCGAATCGGCCGCCGCACCGCTGGACTACACCGACCACATGCGTGACGTGCTCGATGACGCGCTACTGACGGGAGGGCCGTCGAGCTCGGGCGACCGGCTTCTCGCTCGTTTCAGTGGAGACGCCATCCGAATCACCGGACTGCTCGCCCCAGGCGAGACCGTCGTGGTGACCTATTCGGTGCAGGTCAAGTCGTACGGGGAGCAGGGAGATCACATCCTCGGGAATGTGGTCGCGATGACCGGCGACGCGCCGATCTGCGTTCCGGGATCGGGAATGTGCACCACGCACGACGTGCCGCCTCCAACGTCAGCCCTCGCGAGCACAGGTGCAAGCGCCCTACTGGGGCCCTGGACAGGCCTCGCCGGGTTGGGTCTGATCGTGACAGGCATGTTGCTGTTGCTGCGCCGAAAGCGCGTCCATCCTGATCGCGCTAGTGAGTCGTTGACTCAGTAGCCGGGCTGGGTGACGCCCGCTGCCCCCTCGCGGGCGTCACCCCCACCCGCTGCGTGCCTCTCACGTGGGTATCGATCGGGCAGGCTTCAGGCCACCCCAACGCCCGTCTGCTGCGGTGGGCTGGCGCCGTAGCATGTGATCCTTGGGATCTTGACCGCCGAGATCGGCAGGTGGTCTGCAGGAGGCGGCGCTGGCGCCGGCACGGGTGTGCTCGCCACAACGGTCGCGGCGTCGGCCGCCGACCAGCCGGTCAGGGGTCGGCGATTCGTCTCTACTGTGAGCGTCACAGACGGTGGCGCGTAGATGGGGTGACAGGTATGGGATCGCGAAGAGCCGATCTTGCCGAGCAACTGTTCCGCGACAAGTGGTACGGGATCGACAAGCGCGATGGACAACAGATCATCGATGCCGCTCAGGACCTGAGCGATGAAGAGCTTCTGAACCGTCCCGTTCTCGTCACGGCAGCGATCGTTGCCCTCCAGCTCCATGCGAATGCCGACTCCCGCGACCACGCGGTGGGCCTGGAACGATTCGCGAATCTGATGATCCAGAGTCCCGAACGCGCGATGGGAGCGACGCTCACCGGGCAGCCACTGCGGCATTGGAGAATCATGGAGATGATCGCTCGAAGGTGGAGGCGGGAGTACGACGCCGCGCTCGCGTTGTCAGATCTTCTGGAGGAGCGCACTGCGACCACCTCTCTTCGTGAATCACTGTTCCCGGCACCCGTTGACGGTCTTTGGCCAGGTCATGTGACGCTGCAGCGCGGTGTCACCGAGGCGCTCGGTGGCAGAGTCAGCGCGGCAATGCGCAGCTTCACCCGCGCCTACGCAGAAGGTGGCGAGCCACCGTACGGGCACTTCGCCAAGGCGAACGCGGCCGCGAACGCCGCGATGCTCAGTGCGATTGAAGGAAACACGCAATCCGCTGAACTGTGGGCCGAGAGATCACGGACCCTTGGGCCCGTTCCCACGCAGATTCATCACCTCACCTTCGTCGGCCGCGACATCGCGGAAGCACAGATCGCGATGGACCGAGACGAGCTCGAGCACGCGGGAGAGATCCTGGCGAGAACGGCGGTGGCAGGGGAGACCATCGAGCTCTGGCCGTTCCTGCTCCACGTGACAGTCGCTCTCGACCTCGCCAACGACCGGGTGGTGCCCGCTTTCGAGCGGTTGAAGAGTGCCGGCTTCGAACGGAACCGGATCACCGCGATTGACCGAGTTGCGGATCATCTCGTGTTCCGTTCCTACTTGGATGTGCTCCTCGCGGCCGGTGAGGGCGGCATCGTGCTGCGTCTCGCAGATGACCTCGGCCATCCTCTGCGCGCACTCGTTCCCGTCGCCAGAACCCATCTACTTGCGGGCGACTACCCCCGCGCCTCGCGGGTCGCGGCGCATGCGCTGAGGCGGGCAGAGCTCTCGTTGCGCGACATGTGGGAAGCGACCTGGGTGCACGCTCTCGCAGAGATCGGGGCGGGCAACGTCGAGGCCGCGACGCGCCTGTACTCCTTGGTCCGTCAAGGTCAACCTGTGGGCCTGACTGCGCTGGTCAACCGATCGCCTCGCGCGCTTGTCGAGCAGCTGTACGCCACGGTTGGCGAAGCACCGCCCGAGGGCACGAACCACGCTGGGCACATCAATATCTCGATGCCAAGCCTCACTCCCAGGGAGCGTCAGATCCTCCAGTTCATCGCTGAGGGGATCTCCCCCCGCGAGATCGCCCTTCTCGAAGTGACCTCGGAGCACACGGTGCGAACGCACATCAAGCACATCTACCGAAAGCTCGGCGCGACGACTCGCCGAGAGGCAGTCGTTGCGGCAGAACAGCTCGGACTTCTGCGCTGGTTCCATCTCGATGGTGACAACCACGCACTCACCACGTGATCTGGCGTGGTCCCGTTCCACAGGACTGGCTACGGGTGACTCTTGTGGCCGCTGCCCGGCTCTCGATAAGAGGATGGGGGGACAGGGTGTCGACTGGTCGAGCGTGCGGACGTCGCGCTACAGCACGGCCCTTCGATCGTCCATCGGCCCTGCGGAACGCCACCGAACGCCCTCTGTGGGGGTGTGCGGTCGAACTGGAGGCAGCGTGTCCTTGCGTGGTGGTACCCAGTTCGTCCCCAGCCTGGTAGCCTCATACACGTTGTTGTTTGGAATTGCGTCTACTTGTCTGGTTGAACCGCCGGGACCGCCGGTGTGAGAAGTCCTTACGGGAAGCGTTCATTGCAGCTGCATCACTCGAGCCCCGCGACCGCGGGTGCTCCGCTTCCTACCAAGGAGACACATCATGGCTACTGGCACCGTCAAGTGGTTCAACGGCGACAAGGGCTTCGGCTTCATCGCTCCCGAGGATGGCTCGGCCGACGTGTTCGCCCACTTCTCGGCGATCAACGCGACCGGCTTCCGCTCCCTGAACGAGGGTGACCACGTCTCGTACGACGTCACCCAGGGCCCGAAGGGCCCGCAGGCGGCGAACATCACGGTCATCAACTGACCTCAGCCTTCACAGAAGGGCCCGGCTTCGGCCGGGCCCTTTTGCTGTCCCCGTTGAGGTGTAGTCTCCGAGGACCTGGCCAGTTCTGACATTTCGAGGTGCGTCAATGAGTGCCGCTACCGACGCGAAGCCTGCCCTGCGGCTCGCATCCGTCCCTGCTCGTACATGGGTTGTCGTCGTGGTTCTCGGGCTCGTGGGGCAACTCGCGTGGACCGTCGAGAACATGTACCTCAACGTCTTCATCTACGACACCATCACCACTGACCCCACCGTCATCGCGGTCACGGTCGCCGCCTCGGCCATCGCCGCGACGCTGGCCACTCTGCTCATCGGCGCTGCCTCCGACCGTGCCCGCACCCGACGGCCGTTCATCGCCCTCGGCTACATCGTGTGGGGCGTGCTCACCGGCCTGTTCGGCGTCATTCGGCCCGGCAGCGGCGCCGGATCGATCGCGGTGGCCGTGGCCACCATCATCATTCTCGACTGCGTCATGAGCTTCGTCGGGTCCGGCGCCAACGACGCCGCATTCAACGCCTGGGTCACGGAGTCCACGACGACCGAGAACCGCGGTCGCGTCGACGGGGTGCTCGCGATCATGCCGCTGATGGGCATGCTGATCGTGTTCGGCGCCCTCGACTGGCTCACCCAGAAGGGGGAGTGGGTCACCTTCTTCGGGGTGGTCGGCGGTCTCGTCGTCGTCGTGGGGGCCCTGTCGTGGTTCCTCGTCCGCGACCCCGCGACGATCTCGCCGGCGTCCGACAGCTACCTCGCCACCGTCATCCACGGGCTGCGCCCGAGCACGGTGCGACAGAACCCCCGCCTGTACGTCCTGCTCGCGGCGTGGGCGATCGTCGGTACCAGCACGCAGGTGTTCATCCCGTACCTCATCATCTACGTCCAGCGGTACCTGAGGATCGACGGGTACGCGATCGTCCTGGCCTGCACGCTCACGCTGGCGTCCGTCATCAGCGTGCTCGGCGGCCGCGTCATCGATCGGGTCGGCAAGCAGCGAGCGGTCCTGCCGGCAGTCTTCGTCATGGTCGTCGGCCTCGTCGCAATGTTCTTCGCGCGCGGAATGATCCCCGTGATCATCGCAGGCACGGTCATGATGGGCGGCTTCATGCTCTCTGTCGCCGCGTTGAGCGCGAGCGTGCGCGACGCCACCCCGGACGACCGGGTCGGCATGGTTCAAGGGTTGCGCATGATCGCCGTCGTGCTCGTCCCCATGGTGCTCGGGCCGATGGTCGGGGCCCTGGTGATCGTGGGCGCCAACGAGACGTACGTCGATCTCGGCGTCACCAAGCAGGTGCCGACGCCGTGGATCTTCCTTGCGGCAGCCATCGTCGCCGTCTTCGCCGCCCTGCCTTGGGCGGCCCTTCGCCGGTTTCCCCCGGCCGAGCAGCAGTGATGCTGACGCCGTGGGGTGAAGGGCTCGACCGTGAGCACCCACTGCCCGAGTACCCGCGACCCCAGCTCGTCCGTGACTCCTGGCTGAACCTCAACGGCGTCTGGCGGTACGCGATCGCGCCGGGCGCCGACGCGGACCCGCTCGCGGTCTCCGACCCGACCCGCCCACCGGCCACCACCGACGGCGAGATCGTCGTGCCGTTCTCCCCGGAGATGCCCTTGTCAGGGGTCAACCGGTCACTGCGGCCCGACGAGACGTTGTGGTACGTACGGGAGGTCGAGCTCGACCCGCCGGCACCCGGCGAACGCGTGCTGCTGCACGCGGGAGCGGTCGACCAGACCTGCCGCGTCGCGGTCGACGGCACCGACGTCGGGGGACACGTCGGCGGCTATCTGCCGTTCACGCTCGACATCACCGACGCGCTCAGCCCCTCCCGTACACACAGCCTCGTCCTCGCCGTCCGCGACGTCACGGACTCGAGCTGGATGTCGCGCGGCAAGCAGTCCAGCAAGCGGGGTGGCATCTGGTACACGCCGCAGTCGGGGATCTGGCAGACGATCTGGCTCGAGGTGGTGCCGCAGATCGCGGTCGACCGGCTCGACCTGACACCCGATCTGGCGGCGGGCACGGTCGAGGTCGTCGTCCACAGCGCGCGAGCTTCCCACGATGCCGCCGCCCGTGTCGTCGTCTCCGCAGCCGGCTCACCCGTCGCGACGGCTGACGTGCCCGTCGGGACCCCCACGGCGATCACCCTGCCGACCCCGGTCCGCACCTGGTCGCCCGAGGACCCGTTCCTGTACGACGTGGATGTCACCCTGGAGACCGACCACGTCACCTCGTACGTCGGCATGCGCTCCTTCGGCCTGGGCCACGACGCGCAGGGGAACCCGCGGCTGCTGCTCAACGGCGCGCCGTACCTGCCGGTCGGCCTGCTCGACCAGGGGTACTGGCCGGACGGCGGCTACACGCCCCCCTCGGACGAGGCGCTGCGCTACGACGTCCAGCTCGCCAAGGACCTCGGCTTCACCATGCTGCGCAAGCACATCAAGGTCGAGCCCATGCGGTGGTACCACCACTGCGACACCCTAGGCATGCTCGTCTGGCAGGACGCGGTGAGCGGCGGCACCTCATACAACCGTCTGGTCACCGACGTCCCCGCCATCAAGGGACCACACCTGTCCGACAGCCATCGACGGCTCTTCGCGCGGAGCTCAGACGAAGGACGCGAGCAGTACGAGACCGAGCTGCGCGCCATGATCGATCATCTGCGGAGCGTGCCGTCGCTGTCGCTGTGGGTGCCGTTCAACGAGGGCTGGGGCCAGTTCGACGCCGCCCGGATCGCGCGCGAGGTCGTCGACCTCGATCCGACGCGACCGGTGGACCACGCCAGCGGGTGGCACGATCAGGGAGCGGGGGACCTGCGCAGCCTGCACATCTACTTCCGACCCGTCCGCGTGCCGCGCCGCCGCGACGACAGGGTGCTGGCGCTGACGGAGTACGGGGGGTACAGCTGGACCGTCGACGGCCACACCTGGGGTGAGAAGCCGTTCGGATACAGGCGGTTCCGCACCCGCGAGCAGCTTCTGGACGCCATACTGCGACTGCACGATGACGAGATCGTCCCGGCGGTTCACCAGGGGCTGGCCGCCACGGTCTACACCCAGCTGTCCGACGTGGAGGACGAGGTCAACGGGCTGGTGACCTACGACCGACGCATCGTCAAGGTCGACCGAGAGGCTGTACGAGCGATGAACGACCGCATTCGGGCGGCCGCGGGAGGACGAGCATGAGCGCGCGCGAGATCACCGCTCCGGTGTCGTTGACGACTCCGGACGGGCGCCTCAACCCCGCCGCCGTGGGCTGGGCCCGTCGCCCGATGGTCGACACCGCCGGGCTGACAACCGGTACGAACCGTGCCTGGGGCCGTACGAAGCGCTGGGAGTACTGGAACGTCATCACCCCGACCCACATCCTGGCCCTCACGATCTCCGACATCGACTACGCAGCCGTGCATGAGGCGTTCGTCTTCGAGCGGCTCACCGGACGTACGTGGGCCAAGGCCGCCACCGTCCTGCCCGCGCGAGACGTCTGGCTGCCCGCCAACCTCGGCGGTGGTCGCGCGCGCGCCCGGGCGAAGGAGCTGGAGCTCGCGGTCGAGCCTGTCCCGGAGGGGTTCCGACTGCGCGCCAGCTACCCGCACGTCGCGTTCGACGTCATCGTGACCCGGCCCGTGGACCAGGACTGCCTGGCAGTCGTCGTGCCGTGGTCGCAGACCCGCTTCCAGTACACCGTCAAGGACGTCGCCCTGCCCGCCGCCGGCACGCTGACCATCGACGGCGCCATCCACGAGGTGCCCGCGGGAGCGTCCTGGGCGGTGCTCGACCACGGGCGCGGCCGCTGGCCGTACAACGTGCGCTGGAACTGGGGCGCCGGCTCCGGCGTCTGGGGAGGCCACATCCTCGGGATCCAGCTCGGCGGCCGCTGGACGGACGGCACCGGTCAGACGGAGAACGGGATCCTCGTCGACGGCCACCTCTACAAGATCCACGAGGACCTGACCTGGACGTACGACATCGCGGACTGGCGCCGGGTGTGGCACGTCAGTGGGGGAGGGCTCGAGGCGACGCTGACGCCGTTCCACAACCGTCAGACGCGGACGAACCTCGGCCTGGTCGCGTCCCGTACGGACCAGTGCTTCGGCAAGTGGTCCGGCACGTACAGCACGCCACGCGGCGGCACCATCACGTTCGAAGGCATCGACGGCTGGGCCGAGGACGTCCACAACCGCTGGTGACCGCCATCGCCATCGAGCCGGGCGTCAAGGACGGAAGCCCACGGTGGGGATCGTGCGACGCGGGTGCCGTGCCCAGGGTCGCTGCGGGTAGAGCTCGTCGATGAAGCCGTAGGTGTCCCGGACTGCGTCAGACGGCTCCTGCGATCTGTACCAGCCGCCCACCTCGTCGCCGCACGGCGCGGACAGCGACCCGCCGATGCTCCCTACCGACAGGGCTGCCGCCACGCAGCCGAGCACGAGGCTCTCGCGCGGCGTACGGTCGCCCGCCAGCCCGGCGATGAGGCCGGCGAGGAACACATCGCCCGCCCCGGTCGGGTCCACGACGACATCCACCGGCAGCCCGTCGACAGCGACCACGTCGCCGACAGCCGCGCCCGCCGCGATCGCTCCGCGCGGGCCTCGGGTGACGACGGCGAACGGTACGTGCTCGGCGAGGGCCAGCACCGCCGCGTCGGCGTCGGACGTCCGCGTCCACCGCGTCGCCTCGGCCTCGTTGGTGACCAGCACGTCGGCCAGCGGCAATTCGTACAGGGCATTCAGGTCCCAGCGACCCGTCGGGTCCCAGCCGGTGTTCATCACGACCCGTGAGCCGGCGGCCTTGGCTCGCGGCAGCCAGGCGACTTCCTCCCCCGGGGTCAGCGAGGCGACCACGTACCGGGCCGCCGGCAGCACGTCACCCACGCCGGGGTGCTCGTTGATGTGCCCGTGGGAGACCATGGTGCGCTCGCCGTCGTAGGCCAGCGAGATGGTCACCGGGGTGTGCCGTCCCGCCATCCTCACGGAAGGGCTGAGGTCGATGCTCTCCCCGAGCTCCAAGGAGTCGCGACAGAAGTCGCCGTACGCGTCGTCCCCGAACGCCGTCGCCAGGGCCACGTGGAGCCCGAGCCGAGCACAAGCGACCGCCATGTTCGCGACCCCGCCGGGGCAGGTCCCCATCGCCGAAGCCCAGGTCTCGGTCCCGAGCTCGGGTGCGTGCGGCATGCCCGCGAACACCAGATCGATGAACACAGGGCCGGCGACGAAGACGTCGCAGGTCTCGGACGGCCAGTCGGTCATGACTCCTCCAGGGTGGGGCGGGCCGCTGCTATGGTGACGGCGTGCTGCCTGACCGCCGCCACGACGCGATCATCTCGATGCTGACACAGCACGGGGCGATGCCACTTCGTGAGCTTGCCACCGCGCTGGGAGTCAGCGAGGCGACGGCGCGACGCGACATCGCCAAACTGGCCGATGACGGGCGTCTGGCCAAGGTGTACGGGGGCGCGGTGATCAAGGGCCCCAACGAGGCGCCCTTCGCCTTCTCCGATAGCACCGACCGCTCCGAGAAGCGCCGCATCGCTGCCGCGGCGGCGGAGCTGGTCGCGGACACGGACACGATCATCCTCGACATCGGCTCGACCATCCTCGAACTGTGCCGTCTGCTGGCAGGTCGCCGGATCACAGTGATCACGAGCAATCTCGCCGCGTACGAGGTCCTGAAGAACGCCGAGCCGACCGAGGTGGTTCTCCTGGGCGGACAGCTTCGGCGCAACTACCTGTCCACGGTGGGCTTCCTCACCGAGAGCGCCTTGAAGGCCGTCCACGCCGACATCGCCTTTCTGGGGACATCTGGTGTCACTGCGTCCGGCAGCATCCTCGACACGACACCGGTCGAGGTCTCGGTCAAGCGCCAGATGATCGCCTCCAGTGACAGTGTGGTCCTGCTGGCCACCGGACGGAAGTTCCCGGGCCGCGGGATGGGTGTGGCGTGCGAGGCGAGCGAGATCTCGACGCTGGTGACCTCGACGGGAGTCGACGAGTCGTTCCTGCAGGCGTTCCGTGAGGGCGGCACCCGCATCATCGAGGTCCAGGCCTGAGGTCAACATCGACAACCCTCCAGGACGGCGGCGAGCTCGGGCTGGGAGGCGACGTAGGTGTGCAGCAGCGTCTCGGCCACGGTGAACGAGTCGACGAGCGGATGGAGGCCGAAGGCGCCCAGTGCCGCCTCGGGGTCGCCATGGGTGGCGGCCGAGATCGCGAGCCGCTCGACGTGCTTGACCTGCTGCATCAGCCCTGACTGGTGCAGGCTCGGCGCTGACACCGGCAGCGGTCGTGGCCCGTTCCGGTCCACCCGGCACGGCACCTCGACGACCGCGTCGGCGGGCAACCCAGGCACGGTGGTTCCGTTGCGCACGTTGAGGATCGCCACTGTCGGATCGTCGAGCAGGATGGCGCGGACGACAGACACTGCCACGGCTGCGTACCCGTCGACGAACAGGTCGTCGCTCCAGGTCGTCGCGGCCTCCGCGTGATCGCCGCGCGCCTGCGCCATGTAGGTGGAGTTGCGCTCGAGCACGGCCGAATGCCACAGGTGCAATGCCTGCTCGGGCGTGTGGCTGAGCGCGTCGAACAGGGCATGCTGGGAGCGGCGTAGGTCGTCGCCCCGGCGCGGGGCGTCCCGTACAGCCTCCCGGTTCTCGTAGTAGTAGTAGAGGTATTCGTTCGGGACGGCGCCCAGGATCCGCAGCCAGCGTGGCCCGAAGATCGACGCCTCTTCCAGCGTCGCCAGACGCTCGTCGTCGGCCAGGAGATCGGCTAGGACGTCGCGGCCACCAGACCGGAGCCCGTTGAGCCAACCCAGGTGGTTGAGGCCGACATAGTCGGGGACGGCGGTCGCGGGGTCCACACCGACGGCAGCGGAGACTCGTCGCACCAAGCCCGATGGTGTGTCGCAGACCCCCACCACGCGGTCGCCCAACACTGACTGCATGGCTTCGGTGATGATGCCGGCCGGGTTCGTGAAGTTGAGAACCCATGCGTCGGGGGCGAGTGCGGCGACCTGCTCGGCGTAGCGGAGCATCACGGGAATGGTGCGCAGGCTGAAGGCGATGCCACCCGGTCCGGTCGTTTCTTGTCCCAGAACACCCAGGTCGGCGGCCACCAACTCGTCGGTGCGGCGCCCCTCCAGGCCGCCGACCCGCACTGCCGTGAAGATGATGTCGCTGCCGGGGAAAGCCTCCTCCGGCCGCGTCGTCGTCGTCACACGTGGCGCACGTCGTCCCTGAGACTGGGCCTCGAGGACCGCGCGCATCGCCGCGAGACGTTCCGCGGAGGGGTCGAGGAGGCAGAGCTCGTCAACCCACGGCTGCCGGTCGGCGAGCAGCTCGTGCATGATGTACGGCGTCCGGAAGCTGCCGCCTCCGATCACGGTGAGCTTCACGTGGTCCTCCTTCGTGGGTCAACGGGTGGGCACCCGCAGGAACGCCTCAGCCAGGCGGCCGTGTCCCATGCCGAAGACGGCAGCATCGCCGAGCATCGTGCGGCGCATGAGGTCGACGATCGCCTCTGGGTCAGGGAACTGGCTGGCGTGGGCGAGAACCGCCCGCGTCTTGAGGTCGGCGAGATCGGTGACGTCCTCGGCATGGTTGGGGGTGGGGTGGGCCTGGAGCCACATCTCGTGGACCGTCCACTCGAGCAGCCCTTCGGCGATCAGCTCAGGGAAGGCGAACGGGTTCCGTGAGGCCGGGTAGACCGCGCGGATCGTCGCTTCGCCGACCGCGAGGTGGTCAGGGTGGCCCTGGTGCAGCCGGCGCCAGTCGCGCTCGGGGCTCATGCCCATCACGACGTGCGGCCGTACATCGCGGATGGCGCGGACGATGTCGCGCACCAGCTCGTCGGTGACGTGGACGGTGCCGTCGTGGTAGCCCTCGAGGAAGCGCACGTCCTCCACTCCGAGCAATCGTGCCGCGGCGAGCTGCTCCGTGCGTCGGGTTCGCACAAGGTCGCACGCGGGCACGCTGCCGAATCCTCCAGCATCGCCGGACGTCACCAGGAGGTAGGTCACGGCAGCGCCGGCGGCGACCCATTTGGCGATCGTACCGGCGGCGTTGACGTCGATGTCGTCCGGATGGGCGACCACCGCCAGAACCCGGTTCTGCCCGTCGGCCATCACACGTCCCCCTTCGTTCCGTCCGCGACGGAACGTAGCAAGAACGCTCAGAATCCGTCAATAGATGCCAGCCTGCACGGGCTTGGGGGACTTGTGGATGAGGCCAAAAGGCCTTGTCATGCAGCCGTAATCGCTGTTTCGCAACGATCTGATCACCCTCTTGCAAACTCCGTCATTTGGGGTATACGTTCATCGGCATCTCGGAACTGGCGCCGAGATACGCTCGGCCCGAAATCGAGAGGGGACCATGGAAGGCACCGCGCGACGTCGTCACGTGACTGTGACCGACCACGGCCGCTCGCCCGACGTCGGCCCATCACGTCCGGCCGCTTCGGTGGCGTCGCGACTGACGCCTGCTTCGCCGGCTCGACTCACCCGGCGACATCTCGCCGGGTCCGCCATCCACCCGCTCACGGCCTCCCGACAGGGACCACCCATTCCACGAAAGGACCATCTCCATGGCTGACAACAGCTTCACGGGGTTCCGACGCCCGTTCTCCCGTCGCTCGATGCTCGCGGCAGGTGGCGGCGTGGCGGCTGCAGCCGTGCTGGCGGCCTGCGGCAGCAACTCGGGCATGAGCTCCGGCTCGTCCAGCTCGGCGAGCGCCAAGGCGAACCTCACCCAGTGGTACCACGAGTACGGCGAGGACGGCGTTCAGGCCGCCGTCACCAAGTACGCGGCCGCGTACGACAAGGCCAATGTCGCCGTGAAGTGGACGACAGGCGACTATGAGAAGGCGGTCTCCGCCGCGCTGCTGACCTCGGCCGTCCCTGACGTCTTCGAGTACGCGAACGGCCCGACGGCCGACATGATCCTCGCAGGGCAGGTGCTCGATCTGACCGACGTCCTGGGCTCGGCCAAGTCCGACTTCAACCAGTCGATCATGGCCCCGCGTATGTTCAGGGACAAGGTGTGGGCGATCCCGCAGACGATCGACATGCAGATGCTCTACTACCGCAAGTCGGTGCTCTCCAAGGCCGGTGTCTCCGCCCCGACGACGTTCGAAGCGCTCGTGGATGCGGCGGCGAAGGTCACCACCAAGGACATGGGCGGCTTCTACGCGGGCACGGATTCAGGCGTGGGCGTGCTCGGCCTCCCGTTCATCTGGTCCGCGGGCTTCCGATCGATCTCGTCAGATGGCAAGAGCCTCGACTTCATCGACCCCGCCTTCTACTCGGCGCTGACCGCATACAAGGCCTTCCGTGACGGCACCGGGCTGCTTCGCAACGCATCGGCCGAGTGGTACGACGCGGCGCCGTTCATCAATGGGGAATGCGCCATGCAGTGGACCGGTCTGTGGGCGCTGCCCAAGGTGAAGGCCGCCTTGGGCGACGACTTCGGCGTGATCGCCTTCCCGGGGTTCGGGTCGTCGGGCAAGCCGTCGGTCGCAGCCGGCGCCTACGGCGCGTGCGTCGCAGCGAAGGGCGCGAACCCGGACGCTGCCAAGGCCTTCGTCAAGTGGCTGTGGGTCGATCAGACTGACGACCAGGTTGAGTTCTCGACGGCGTTCGGCACGCACATCCCGGCCAAGCCGGCCCTGGCGGCGAAGGCGTCCACCCTCTCCTCGGGTGCCGGCGCGGACGCGGCCAAGCTGGTCGCCGATGTCGGCCACGTCACCGACATCCGCTGGACGTCGGCGATCGGCACCGCCTACAGCTCGGCGCTGACGAACATCATCGTCGCCGGCAAGGATCCCGCCACGGAACTCGCTGCGGTCGCCTCGACCGCGAAGACCGAGCTCGCCAAGCTGAGCTGACGTGAGCGCGCCGACCGTTGACGGCGCGACGACCACGAGCCTGCGCGCCACCACCTCGTCCTCGGGGTGGCGGCGCGCGGTCGGTGGTCGCACGTTCTGGTTCTGGGTGTTCGTGGCACCCTTCCTCACCGGCCTGCTGCTGTTCGTGTACGTGCCGATCGGGTGGAGCGCCTACCTGTCCGTGTTCGACGCGCGCAACACCGTCACCCCGCGCCCCGACCAGTTCGTCGGCTTCGGGAACTACCTCTCGTTGCTCACTGACAGCGCGTTCCTCACTAGCCTCGGCACCTTCACGGTGTTCACGTTGGGGATCGTGCCCCTCACGTACGCCTGCTCGCTGGGCCTGGCGCTGATGCTGCAACGCATTCGGGTGGCCCGGACGTTCTTCCGGTCGGTCTTCTTCGTGCCGACCGCGGTGTCGTACGTCATCGCCTCGATGGTGTGGCGCATGTCGATCTTCAACGGGGCGAGGTTCGGCCTCGTCAACTCGGTCATCCGAGCGCTCGGTGGCAACCCGGTGAGCTGGCTGTCGGGCGACACCCCCGTGTACTGGGTGGTCCTCGTCAGCCTGCGACTGTGGCTGCAGGTGGGCTTCTACATGATCCTGTTCATCGCAGGCCTGAACCGGATCGGCAAGGATACGTACGAGGCGGCGGCCCTGGATGGCGCGAGCGGCTGGCGGCTGTTCCGGCACATCACCTGGCCACAGCTGGCCTCCACGTCGGCGGCGGTCGTGCTGCTCCTGGTGATCGGCGCGTTCCAGGCGTTCGACGAGTTCTACAACACCCTCGCCACCATCGGGAACTACCCGCCCTTCGCCCGGCCCCCCTTGGTGTACCTCTATCTCATCTCTCTGGGCGGTGGCACCCAGAACCTCGGGGTCGGCAGCGCCGGCACCCTCATCCTCACTCTCGTGATCGCGGCGTTCGGCATCGTGCAGCTCGTCATCACCCGCCGATTGGAGCGCTCACGATGAGGCAGCGACGCTGGGCCGTGGTCGCCACCTACATCGGGTTGGGCCTGCTCGCGGGCCTGTTCCTGGTGCCCTTCTACATCATCGTCCGCAACGCGTTCTCGACGAGCTCGTGGATCGCCTCTCCCGCCTGGCACCTTCTGCCCAACCAGTTCGGTCTGACCAATCTCAACAAGCTGCTGTCGAACACCAACGTCGGGCTGCTGCAGGCGATGGGTGTCACCACGATCGTCTCCGTGACACAGACCACTTTGACGGTGCTCATCGCGGCGATGGCGGGGTACGCGATGGCGAGGCTTGTTCCTCTGCGCGGAGCCATGCGCCGTGCGGGGTCGGTCGTCCTCAGCCTCACGCTCGTGACGCTCATGGTCCCCGCCGCGGTGACGTTCGTGCCGAGCTTCGTCATGGTCGCCGGGTTGGGGTGGGTGTCGAGCTTCCGTGGGCTCATCATCCCGGTGCTCTTCAGCGCCTTCGCGGTGTTCCTGTACCGGCAGTTCTTCGAGGGTTTCCCCTCCGAGCTGGAGGAAGCAGCCCGGCTGGACGGTGCGGGGTACTGGCGCACGTTCTGGAGCGTCGTGATGCCGAACTCCCTGGGGATCACCGCCGCCATCGGCACGATCACGTTCATCGGTGCGTGGAACGCATTCCTGTGGCCGATGCTCATCGGCCAGGACCGCGCGTACCGGAGTGTGCAGGTCGCCCTCAGCACATTCATGACGAGCCAAGGAGTCGACGTACCCCAGCTGTTCACTGGAGCGATGGTGGCGATCATCCCCGTCATCGTCGTGTTCATCGTGCTGCAGCGCTGGCTCGTGGAGGGCGTGGAGAGGTCGGGGATCGACTGAGGTGCCGGCTCGTGAAGGAGGCGGCCCGTCTGCCGGTGTGATCGGCCGAAACTAGCGGTCTCTGGCTGCCGTGATGGCTGACTCCAGCCCGTCCAGCATCTCGTCGAGGGAACCTGACAGCCGTACGGCGTCGGGGCGGGTCGCGATGAACGCCTCGAAGTCGTCGACCACACCCGCCATGGAGTCTCCCAGAAGGCCGCCGTGGACCACGGGGGAGAGGACGCCGGCACGTGCCCGCGCCTCCGCCTGACGTCGGTCGAACCGTGTCGCCGCCTCGGCGTGGCCGACGACCAGCGCGCACTCGAGGAACGCTGCGGACGCCGACCGGGCGGTCTGTGCGAGCTGGTCGATGAAGTCGATGCGGCGCAGATACTGCGGCACGACCACGTCGCGGCCCGACGAGAGGTGGGTTCCGATGGCGGCCAGGGCGACGGCGCGTGCGGCCAGGCCTGCGTCCCCGGGGGATCGCTGCCAGCCGCCGACCATCGAGCGGACGACGTCGACGTCGAGCGCCAGGGGGAGGTCACGCTGGGGTGACTCGGCCCAGGCTCGGGCCAGCGTCGACTTTCCGCTCGCCGGCGCGCCGTTGAGCAGGATGAGCACAGGCCGCGTCATACGAAGAGCCTGCCACACGCCCATGTCGTACCAGTCAGCGGAACTGGACGTTGAAGGGGCACTCGAACGGGTCGCGCGCAGCCAGACCGACACGGTTGAGGTAGTCGATGACGATGGCGTACGACCGCAGCAGCGACGTCTCCGTGTACGGCACGTCGTGCGTCTCGCAGTACTCGCGGACGATGATGCGTGCCTTGGCGAGGTACGGGCGGGCCATGCTCGGGAACAGGTGGTGCTCGATCTGGTAGTTCAGCCCGCCCATGAGGGCTGTCGCCCACCAGCCACCGCGGATGTTGCGCGACGTCCGCACCTGCTTGGAGAAGAAGTCCAGCTTCGCGGCCCGGTCGATGACCGGCATGCCCTTGTGGTTCGGGGCGAACGTCGACCCCATGTAGACGCCGAAGACCGCGAGCTGCACGCCCATGAACGCGAACGCCATGCCGAGCGGAAGGAAGACGAACACCGGGACCAGCAGGATGACGAACCGCGCCACGATGATGCCGACCTCGCTCCAGCGGGCCTTGACCTTCGCGCGCTGGGCGAGGTGCTTGAAGCTCTGCCAGTGGAGGTTGATGCCCTCGAGCGTCAGCAGCGGGAAGAACAGCCAGCCCTGGTACCGCGTGATGAGGCGGATGAAGCCCCGGGCCTTGGCCGCGTCCTCGGCCACGAAGGAGACCGTGTCCGATGCGATGTCCGGATCCTTGCCGACGCGGTTCGGGTTCTGGTGGTGGCGGGTGTGCTTGCTGTTCCACCACGAGTAGCTCATGCCGATCGACCCGGCGAGGAAGTACGCGAGTCGGTCGTTCCGCGGACCCGTACTGAGGATCTGGCGGTGGGCGGCCTCGTGGGCCAGGAACGCGACCTGTGTGAAGACGACGCCGAGCGCGGCCGCGATGAGGAGCTGGAACCAACTGTCGCGCAGGAGCACGAAGCCCGTCACGCAGCCGCCGAAGGCGAGGCCCAGACCGATGCCCACGAGGATGTAGAACCATCGGGCCCGCCGCAGCAGGTTGTCGGCCTTCACTGTCTCGGAGACCTGCATGTACGCGCGGGTCAACGGCGGGAAGCTGTCGGCGTTCGCGTACGTCTGGCTGGTGGGGATGACGCTGGTGAGGGTCGGGACGGTGGTGGACATGGCACCTGGTTCCGTTCAGCGACGACGCAGGACGAAGTCGGTGCGAGTGCCAGGGCGATCGCCGGTGACAAAGTCGATACTACTCGACCGTAGGTTTCTACGGTCCTCCTCAGGTGAACAGGTCGCCACTAGAGTCGGAACGCGGCGCGCGGGGTGGACCCGAGCGAGTCAGGAGCTGTCGTGGGGTGGGGTGAGTTCCTGTTCGGTGTGATGGCCCGGGAGCCGCGCGAGTACGCCCGGCTTCGGCGGCTGCGCGACGCGATCTACACGCCCGTCGCCTCCCTCGACGCGGAGATCCTGCGCTCCGGGGAGCCCATTCCGTTCGCGGACCTCGGCGGCCGATCCTTCCGGCCGATCCGCCCCGGTACGGCGTGGGGGAGGAAGCTCGACTGCGCCTGGCTACACGTCACGGGCTCGGTCCCTGACGGCGTGGAGGCGCCACTCGTCCAGCTCGGCATCCGCGGCGAAGGCCTAGTCTACTCACCGGCCGGCGAGGTCCTCGACTCAGTCAGCACCGTCTTCATCCAGGGAGACCTGCCCCACGCGGGCGGCCACTGGCGCACCGTTGACCGCCTCGACCTCACCGACGGTCACGTCGATTTCTTCGCCGACGT
Organism: Propionibacteriaceae bacterium; assembly: GCA_027492675.1. GTDB lineage: Bacteria > Actinomycetota > Actinomycetes > Propionibacteriales > Propionibacteriaceae > Fen-668. Next base: position 36,423 of record JAPUEI010000042.1, read on the forward strand.
CGCCTACAACGGGCTGCTGCTGTACGACCTGGGCAAGGGCGTCTACCACGGCGCGCGGGTGGTGACGCGCGACGACGACGCGTACGCCCTCTATTACGACTACCTCACGCTGCTCGTCCTCGCGGCGTCGACGGACGACAAGAGCCTGTCCTCGCGACATCGTGCAGTGCTGGGCGAGGCGTACGGACGGTTCACCGGTGGCGATGTCGCCGGCGCGCGCACCGTGCTGGCTGAGCCGCTCAGCCAGACGTCGACCAGCGACTTCACGTACAGCGCCATCGGTCACGGCCACCTCGACATGGCGTGGCTGTGGCCGGTCCGAGAGACGCAGCGGAAGTCGGCCAGGACGTACGTGCGTGCTGTGAACATGATCGAGGCGCGGCCGGGCTATCTGTACGGGACGAGCCAGCCGCAGCAACTGTGGTGGCTCAAGCAGAACCAGCCTGCGCTGTACGAGCGGGTGAAGGCGGCCGTCGCGGCGGGCCGCATCGAGCTCCAGGGGTCGTTCTGGATCGAGCCCGACACCAACCTCCCCAGCGGCGAGTCCCTGGTGCGCCAATCGCTCGTCGGTCGGCGGTTCCTCGTCGACGAGTTCGGGCTGGACCCGACGGACATGCGGCTGTGCTGGCTGCCCGACACGTTCGGCTACAACGGCAACCTTCCGCAGATCCTGCGCAAGTCCGGAATGGACTGGTTCCAGACCATCAAGCTGTCCTGGAACAAGGTCAACAACTTCCCGTACCGCACCTTCACCTGGGAAGGCATCGACGGCTCCCGGGTGCTCGTCCACATGCCGCCGGAGGGTGACTACAACAGTCGGGCCGCCGCCGACGGGCTGCTGAACGGCGTCAGGCGCTATCCCGAGAGGGAGCTGAACACGGCGCTGCTCGTGTACGGGGCGGGCGACGGTGGGGGAGGGCCGGGCGAGGTCCACCTCGAGCTTCTCGATCGTGAGCACAGCCTCTTGGGGCTCCCGAAGGTCGAGTTCTCCACCGCATCGGCGTTCTTCCGCGAGCTCGAGACGCGCGAGATCCCCCACACGCACGTCGGCGAACTGTACCTCGAGACGCACCAGGGCACGTACACCACACAGGCCGCGATGAAGCGCTACAACCGGCTGATGGAGCGGATGCTCCACAACGCCGAGGCCCTGGCGGCGGTCGTCGGCGCCGACAGCCGCCTGCCGCTGGCCCAGCCGTGGCGCGACGTGCTGCTCAACCAGTTCCACGACATCATTCCGGGCTCGTCGATCGCCAGGGTCCATCACGAGGCGGTGGAGCTGTACAGAGAGGTCGAAAAGTCGCTTCAGTCATATCTCGACATGCTGCTGGGGGAGTTGCCCGCGGCCGACGCGCCGTCGGCGCTGAACCTGACGTCGTTCCCCCGGCGCGAGCACGTACGTCACGCTGACGGCTGGCACGCGGTCGAGGTCGGTCCGTACGCGGCCGCGCGCCTGGAGCCCGTCGGCGAGACCACGGTGACGTACGGGCCGGACTCGATGAGCAACGGCATCCTCACGGTGCGGTTCGGGCCGACGGGAGAGGTCGTCTCCTGCGTCGACGCGGCCGGCAGCGAGCACGCCGCGGGGGGTCTCAACCGCCTCGTGCTCCACAAGGATCCCTACCAGTGGCCCTTCGACGCGTGGGACATCGCGATGGACTATGTGCAGACCGAGCCCACGACCCTCACGCCGACGTCCACCGAGACGGTCGTCGACGGGCCGACGGTGGTCCGTACGACGACGTACCGGATCTCGACGTCGACCGTCGAGCAGCGTGTCGTGCTGGAGCAGGGGAGCCCCGTGGTGCGCTGCGAGACGCGGGTCGAGTGGCACGAGAATCACAAGATGCTGCGCGCCGAGTTCCGGCCGGTGCGGTACGGCGACCAGGCTCGGTGCGAGATCCAGTTCGGCCACATCCAGCGCCCGACGACCGAGCGGGACTCGGTCGAGAAGGCCCAGTTCGAGGTCTGCGCCCACAAGTGGATCGCGACCGAGGACGAGACGGGCGGCTTCGCGGTGCTCAACGACTCCAAGTACGGACACCGGGCGAAGAACGGGCTCATCAGCCTCAACCTGCTGCGCGCGCCGACGTTCCCGGACAAGACGGCCGACCGTGGCACCCACCACTTCACGTACGCCTTCATGCCCTTCGAGGAGCTCAGCGACGTGGTGCGCGAGGGGTACCGGCTGAACAACCCGCTGCTCGTCGTGGATGCCGCGCCGTTCGGGCCGGTCGTGCAGACGAGCGACCCCGGCGTGGTGGTGGACACGGTCAAGGGCTCCGAGGACGGGACCGGGGTCGTGCTGAGGCTGTACGAGAGCCTGGGCCGGGCGACCACCACCTCGGTGACGACCAGCCTTCCGACGGCGGCGGTGTACGAGACGGACCTGCTCGAGACGCGACTCGGCGGCCTCGACCTGGCGAGCGTCCCGTTCGGGCCGTTCGAGATCAAGACCATCCTCCTGGAGCGCTGAATGGACCTCGTCACGGCACCGGTGAGCGACCGGAAACAGCGGGTGTCGGTGATCGTCGCCGGGTTCGGGCAGAACTTCATCCTCACCACGGTGACGACGTTCATCCTGGTGTACCTGATCGAGTACGCCCACATCAGCGTGGCCGGAATGGCTGTGGTGACGGGGATCTTGAGCGCCACGAAGGTGTTCGACGCCGTGAGCGACCCGGTGATGGGCAGCATCATCGACCGGACGCGGACGCGCTGGGGCAAGATGCGCCCGTTCATCCTGTTCGCGGCGATGCCGGTGGCGCTGTTGACGACGCTGCTGTTCGCGGTGCCGGACATCGCCGAGAGCGGCAAGCTCGTGTACTTCGGGGTCGTCTTCTTCCTGTGGGGCATCTCGTACACCGCCTGCGACGTGCCGTTCTGGGGCCTCATCGGGTCCGCCTTCCCGGAGCCGGCGGTCCGTACGGGCGTGATCTCGCAGGTCAGGGCGTACGGGGGCATCTCGCTCGGGATCGCGACCCTCGGCATGCCGTGGCTGGCGCAGGCATTCAGCGGCGGCACGACGACGGCGACCGGCTGGACGCTGGCGATCGGTGTGACGGCGTTCGCTGGCATGGGGCTGTACCTGCTGGCGTTCGTCAACACCCGTGAGCGGCCGCGGCCCGACGCCGAGGAGCACCTGTCGATCGGGGTGCTGTTCGGCACGCTGGCCAAGAACACCCCGCTGCTGCTCGTGCTGGCGGGGTCGGTGCTGGGGTTCGGCCGCTACGTCGTCCAGGCCGGCGGTGCGGTGTTCGTCGTCCTCGCGTACGGCGACGAGAAGAAGTTCACGCTCATCGGCGCAGCGATCATCGGTGGGCTCGTGCTGGCGTCGTTCGGCACCCCGCTGCTCATGAGGTGGCTCAGCAGCAAGGCGCTGATGGTGTACAGCACGGTGATCGCCGCGGTTCTGTACCTCGCGATGTACGTGGTGGGGTTCGCGAACATCGTCGCGGTCCTGGTGTTCATCTTCCTGACCGGGCTCACGCTGGGGGTGTTCGGCGTCGTGCAGACCACGATGATCGCGGATGCTGTCGACGACGTGGAGCGACGTACGGGCGTGCGCAACGACGGCATCTCCTTCTCGACGCTGACGTTCGTGGCCAAGATCATGAACGCTCTGGCCGTACTCGTCTTCGGCATCTTCGTCGTCATCGCGGGCTACCAGGCGGGCGTCCCGGTGACGCCGCGCATGCAGCAGGTCGTGTGGTCGGCGATCACGCTCGTGCCGGCGGTCAGCTGCGTGGTGTCCGTGGTGCCGTTCGCCTTCTATCGACTGCGCACCGCCGACTGAGCAGTTCTTGAGAAGCACCCGGCGCATTGCGCCCCTATGGTTCACAGGCAGGAGAAGCTCCGAGGAGAGGGTGCGAGATGTCCATGGTGGTCGACTACGAGACGGTGTCCACGGCGGGACTCGAGTCGTCGCCGTACGCTGCGGCGCTCGCCGGGCTGCGCGCGAACGAGGCGCGGTACTTCCGTAACAAGTACGCCCACGAGTTCACCGTGGTGAGTGCCGCCGACGCGCCCCAGACCGTCGACTGGGTGCACTCGATCCTCGCTGAGCGCGACCTGGTGATCGCGTCGAAGCCCCTGGAGGCGACGGAGTTCGTCGCGGACGGCACGCGGTTCGCGTACGTCTTCTACGAGTCGGGTCTGTCGATCAACGTGATGTACGGGCTGGAGCCGGGCGCCAAGCGGGCCGTGGGCTTCAAGCTCTGCGACGGCATGCCCGTGCCCGATGAGCTCGCGGCGAAGTTCAAGTTCGCGAGGCAGAAGTCCAAGCTCGCGGGCACCATCCGCGGATCGTTCTTCGTGATCAAGGGTGAGCACTGAGCCTGTCCGTGCCGCGATCGGAGTTCTGGTCGTGATGCGAGACGGACAGGGGAGCGTCCCTGGTTCGATCGGAGTTGTGGTCGTCATGCGGCCGTTCTGAGGCCTGAGAACGACGACAACTCCGATCGAATCCAGGACCAGCCGCGCGGGCTCGCTCATAGCGACCACAACTCCGCTCGGTCCCGTCTGGGAGGCGGAGGTCGACTGTCCGGTGCGGCGTCTAGGCTGTCGCGCGTGCCGATCACCCCGCCCTTGCCCCTGGAGGTGCTGCGCGCGACCTTCGGGTACGACGAGTTCCGGGGGGACCAGGCGGCGATCATCGATCGGGTCGTCGGCGGCGGGGACGCGCTGGTCCTGATGCCGACGGGTGGCGGGAAGTCGCTGTGCTACCAGATCCCCGCGCTCGTACGGCCGGGCATCGGGGTGGTGATCTCCCCGCTGATCGCCCTGATGCACGACCAGGTCACGGCGATGGAGGCGCTCGGCGTGCGCGCGGGCTTCCTCAACTCCACGCAGCAGAACGACGAGCGGGTGGCGACCGAGCAGGCGGCGCTCGCTGGGGAGCTCGACCTGCTGTACCTCGCCCCCGAACGTCTCGGCATGACCCGCACGCAGGACTTCCTCGACCGTCTGAGCGTCAGCCTGTTCGCCATCGACGAGGCGCACTGTGTGTCGCAGTGGGGCCACGACTTCCGGCCCGACTACCTACGGCTGTCGATGCTGGGGGAGCGGTGGCCCGGCGTCCCGCGCGTCGCGCTCACGGCGACCGCGACCCCGGCCACGCGGCAGGAGATCACGGCGAGGCTCGGCCTCAGCGGCGCGAAGACCTTCGTCTCCAGCTTCGACCGGCCCAACATCACGTACCGGATCGAGCCCAAGGCGCAGCCGCTGGACCAGCTCGTACGGCTCATCACCACCGAGCACGACGGCGACGCCGGCATCGTGTACTGCCTGTCGCGGGCGTCGGTGGAGAAGACGGCGGAGGCGCTCGTACGGCAGGGGATCACAGCCCTCCCGTACCACGCAGGCCTCCCCGGAGACGTCCGGTCAGCGAACCAGTCTCGGTTCCTCCGCGACGACGGCGTGGTGATGGTCGCCACGATCGCCTTCGGAATGGGCATCGACAAGCCCGACGTACGGTTCGTCGCCCACCTCGACCTGCCGCGCAGCATCGAGGGCTACTACCAGGAGACCGGACGCGCCGGCCGCGACGGGCTGCCGGCGACGGCCTGGATGGCGTACGGACTCGCCGACGTCGTCCAGCAGCGCCAGCTCATCGACTCGTCCGAGGGCGACGCGGCCCACAAACGTCTGCTGCAGCAGCACCTCAGCTCGATGCTGGGTCTGTGCGAGACGCTCGGCTGCCGCCGCCAGCTGATCCTCGGCTACTTCGGAGAGTCGAGTGAGCCCTGCGGCAACTGCGACACCTGCCTGGCCCCGCCCGAGGCATTCGACGGTACGGTCCCGGCGCAGAAGCTGCTGTCGACGGTTGTACGGCTCCGGCGCGAGCGCAACCAGAGCTTCGGCGCCGGTCAGGTCATCGACATCCTGCTCGGTCGCCGCACGGCGAAGGTCGACCAGTGGGAGCACGACACGCTGAGCACGTTCGGCATCGGGGACGAACTCTCGGAAGCGCAGTGGCGGGCCGTCGTCCGCCAACTGCTCGCCTCCAGCCTCCTCGAGGTGTCGTCGGCCCACGGCACGCTCGTCGTCACCGACGATGCCTGGCCGGTGCTGCGCGGCGAGCAGCAGGTGCAGCTGCGGCAGGATGTCGTGACCAGGGCACCGCGGCCGAGTCGGAAGAAGGTCGGCCCCGACGGAGCCCCAGTGAGCCGATCGGCGGCCGCATGGACCCTGTCGGCCGACGACCGCGCGCTGTTCGAGCGACTGCGCAGCTGGCGTGCCGAGACGGCGAAGGCCGCATCCGTACCCGCCTACGTCGTCTTCCCCGACGCAACCCTTGCGGCCATCGCGTCGGCGCGACCGGCCACGACGCAGCAGCTCTTCGCGATCGGAGGGGTCGGCGCGAAGAAGCTCGAGACGTACGGAGACGACGTGCTCGCCATCGTTGCCGGCGCCTGAAACGACAACGCGACGGCCCGGGGAGTCCGGACCGCCGCGTTGCTGTCGTACTGCGAGAAAACTACTCGATCTCGCTCCCGCGCACCGGCGCGTCGTCGACGGACAGCTTTGCGCCGACACCTTCCGGTACGGAGTCATTCACACTGGTGGCGACGTGCTGCACCTCGGACGACGCCGGGGCCTCCGCCGCTCGTACCGGCGACTGTTCGGCCGTGACCGAGGCCTTCGGGCTGAAGGCGTTCATGATCATCCCGATGAAGCTCGGCTTGCCCCGCATCTTGCTGAGGACGTCGAACGCGACGGCCGCCAGCAGGACCAGACCCTTGATGATCTGGATCCAGTTGGAGTCGACCGACAGGTTCGCCAGGCCGAGGTTCAGCACGCCCATGACGAAACCACCGATCATGGAGCCGGACACCTTGCCGACACCACCGGCGACCGCCGCACCACCGATGAACACGGCGGCGATGGCGTCGAGCTCGAAGCCCACGCCGTCCTTCGGGTTCGCGGCGTTGAGGTACGCGGTGAAGACCATGCCCGCGACGCCGGCCAGCAGCGCCATGTTGACCATCACGAAGAAGTCGACCCGACGCGTGTCGACGCCCGACAGGCGCGCCGCGTTGCGGTTGCCGCCCACGGCGTAGATGTGACGGCCGAGCACCGTGCGCTGGGTGATGAACGTGTAGATGAGCACGAGGCCGAACAGGATCAGGCCGACGACCGGGATGCCCTTGTACGAGGCCAGCAGCATGCCGAACAGCGCGATGACAGCGCCGACGACGACGATCTTGGCGATGGAGCCCCAGAGCGGGCCCTGCGGCATCCCGTACTTCTTGAGGTCGGCCCGCTTCCTCATCTCGAACCACGCGAAGGCGAGGATCGCGATCAGCGTGAGGATCACGGTGATCAGGTGGTACGGCATGTCCTTGCCGCCCAATTCGGGCAGATAGCCGTTGGCGATCTTCTGGAACGCCTCGGGCACGACGATGGACTCGGCGTTGAGGATCATCAGGTCGAGGCCGCGGAACAGGAGCATGCCGGCCAGCGTGACGATGAATGCCGGGATGCCGACGTAGGCCACCCAGAATCCCTGCCACATGCCCACGAGGATGCCGAGCGCCAGGCCGAAGAGGATGGCGAGCGGCCAGGGGAAGTGCCACATCTTCATGGAGAGGGCCACGGTGGCGCCGACGAAGGCACACACCGAGCCGACGGACAGGTCGATGTGGCCGGCGATGATGACCATGACCATGCCGATGGCCAGGATCAACACGTAGCCGTTCTGCACCAACAGGCTGGTGACGTTGCGGGGCTGGAGGAACAGACCCTTGGTGAGGATCTCGAACAAGACGATGAGGGCCGCGAGGGCGATCATCATGCCGTACTGGCGGAAGTTGCCACCGAGAGCCTTCGAGATCTGCGAGGCAGTCGATTCAGTCTTCGCCGTCTGTGACACGGGCGCATCCGTGGTCATGGTCAGTCAGCCTTTCGTTGGGTCATGTAGCGCATGAGGGTCTCCTGGTCGGCGTCGACCTTGGCGACGTCAGCGGTGATCACTCCTGCGGAGAGCGTGTAGATGCGGTCGCAGATGCCGAGCAGCTCGGGCAGCTCGGAGGAGATCACGAAACAGGCCTTGCCGGCGTCGGCGAGCTGGTTGATGATCTCGTAGATCTCGTACTTGGCACCCACGTCGATGCCGCGGGTGGGCTCATCGAGGATGAGCACCTCAGGCTCAGTGAACATCCACTTGCCCAGCACGACCTTCTGCTGGTTGCCGCCGGAGAGCTTGCCGACGCCCTCCTCGATCGACGGCGCCTTCGTACGCAGCGCCTTGAGGTAACGGTCCGCCGCCTGTACTTCCTCGAGCTCGTTGACCACGCCCAACGGCGAGATCTTCTTCAGCCCCGCGGAGGTCGTGGAGAGCTTGATGGTGTCCAGGAGGTTGAGTCCGAGCGCCTTGCGGTCCTCGGTGACGTACGCCAGCCCTGCGTCGATCGCCTGCTGCACGGTCTTCAGGTTGACCTGCTTGCCGTGGATGGACAGGCTGCCGGACTGCTTGATGCCGTACGAGTTGCCGAACACGCTGCGAGCGAACTCCGTACGGCCGGCACCCATGAGACCAGCCAGCCCGACGATCTCGCCGGCCCGAACGACGATGGACGCGTTCTTGACGACCTGCCTGTTGGCGTCGTCGGGGTGCGCCACGGTCCAGTTCTTCACCTCGAGGATGACCTCGCCGATGTGCGGCTCGTGGAGCGGATAGCGATGATCCAGGTCGCGACCCACCATGCCCCGGATGATCCGATCCTCGTTGACCTCGCCGCCATGGACATCGAGAGTCTCGATGGTGCGGCCGTCGCGGATGATCGTGATCGAGTCGCTGATGGCCTCGATCTCGTTGAGCTTGTGGCTGATCATGATGCTGGTGATGCCCTCGGCCTTGAGCTCGCGCAGCATCCCCAAGAGGTGCGCCGAGTCCTGGTCGTTCAGAGCGGCCGTCGGCTCGTCCAGGATGAGCAGCTTGCAGTCCTTGGCCAGAGCCTTGGCGATCTCGACGAGCTGCTGCTTGCCGATGCCGATGTTCTTGATCTGGGTGTTGGGGTCCTCGTGGAGGCCGACGCGGGCGAGGAGTTCCTTCGCCTTCTTCGTCGCTTCCAGCCAGTTGATGACGCCCCCGGTGGACACCTCGTTGCCCAGGAAGAGGTTCTCCACGATGGTGAGCTCGGGAATGAGCGCAAGCTCCTGGTGGATGATCGCGATGCCGGCATGCTCCGACTCACGGATGTTGCGGAACTTGACCACCTCGCCGTTGTAGTGGATCTCGCCCGAGTACGTACCGAACGGATACACGCCGGAGAGGACCTTCATCAGCGTCGACTTCCCGGCGCCGTTCTCTCCGCAGATGCTGTGGATCTCACCCCGCGCGACCTCGAAGTTGACGTTCTCCAGGGCCTTGACGCCGGGGAACTCCTTCGTGATCTGCTGCATGGAGAGGATCGTGTCCGTCATGCCTTGCTCCTTCGCTAGTGCTACGTGCGGAGGCGTGCGGGGTGGGGACGAGCCCCACCCCGCACGCTGAGGGTCACTTCAGCTGATCCTCGGTGTAGTACTTCGCATCGAGCAGGATCTGCTTGCAGTTGCTCTTGTCACACGGAACGGGCTGCAGCAGCTCAGTCGGGACGACCTTGATGCCGTTGTCGTACGTCTTGGTGTCGTTCACCGTGACGGTCGCACCGGTGGTGATCTCCTGGATCATCTTGACGGTCGCCTTGGCGAGCTCAGAGGTGTCCTTGAAGATCGTCGAGTACTGCTCGCCCGCGAGGATGGACTTCACGCTGTCCAGCTCGGCGTCCTGGCCGGTGACGACCGGGAGAGCCTTGCCGCCGGTGCCGTAGCCCGAGCCCTTGAGAGCAGCGATGATGCCGCGGGAGATGCCGTCGTACGGAGCGAGGACGCCGTTGACGTCGCTCGAGGCGTAGGACTTGGTGAGGATGTTCTCCATCCGCTTCTTGGCGACGGCAGCGTCCCAACGAAGGGTGGCAACGACCTTGAAGTCGGTCTCACCGGACTGGATCTTGATCGTGCCGTCGTCGATCTTCGGCTTCAGGACGCTCATCGCGCCGTTGAAGAAGAAGGTCGCGTTGTTGTCGTCGGGAGAACCGGCGAACAGCTCGACGTTCCACGGCTTCGGCTTGCCGGAGGCCGCGAGGCCCGCGAGCAGCGAGGTGCCCTGCTGCACGCCGACCTTGAAGTTGTCGAACGTCGTGTAGTACGAGACCGCGTCGGTCTCGCGCAGCAGGCGGTCGTACGCGATGACGGGAATGCCCGCGTCCTTGGCTTCCTTGAGGGCGCCCTTCAGCGCGACGCCGTCGATGGCGGCCACGACGAGGAGCTGGTTCTTCTTGGTCACCATGTCGTTGACCTGGGTGACCTGGGTCGGGATGTCATCGTTGGCGTACTGGAGGTTGACCGTGTAGCCGGCCGCCTCGAGCTGCTTCTTGATGTTGTCGCCGTCCTTGATCCACCGCTCGGAGGTCTTGGTCGGCATGGCGACGCCGATGGTGCCCTTAGCGGCAGCCGCGCCCGAAGACGCACCCGTCGTCGCGGAGCCGTTGTCACGGCCACACGATGCCATCGTGAGTGCAAGAGCTGCCGCAGCTGCGACAGCCAGGATCTTGCGCATGGATACCTACTTTCTCGGATCTCAGGCGGTGAGGTCCGATCCTGCGTCTCCCGGCGGGGAAGTCCCCGCGCCGGGCAGTCGTTGAGTGCCTAGAGACCTAGGCGGTGGTACGCGGCATTCCACTGCAGCATCTGCAGGAACTGCCGTTCCGAGGTGTCGCTGGCGACCATTGCCAGCTCGATCCCGGTGATCTTCGCGAGGTCCTCGAGGTGCGTGGCGTTGAGCTGGGTGCTCAGCACCGTGTGGTGCGGGCCGCCTGCCGCGAGCCAGCACTGGGTGGACGTGGCGAAGTCAGGGAGGGGGCGCCACACCGCGCGGGCGACGGGCAGCTTCGGCATCGGGAACGGGGCCTTGACGACCTCGATCTCGTTCGCGACGAAGCGGAGCCGGTCGCCGAGGTCTGAAAGACCCAGCACGACGGCGTCACCGGGGGCGGCGTCGAAGACCATGCGGACGGGGTCCGAACGGTTGCCGATGCCCAGGGGGTGGATCTCGATGCGCGGCGTGCCCGCGGCGATCGTGGGGCAGACCTCGAGCATGTGGGCGCCGAGGCTGAGCTCGTTTCCGGGCTCCAGGTGGTACGTGTAGTCCTCCATGAAGGAGGTGCCGCCCGGCAAGCCCTTGGCCATCGCTTTGAGCGCGTGGCCGAGCACCGCGGTCTTCCAGTCACCCTCGCCGCCGAAGCCGATGCCCGACGCCATGAGGCGCTGCACCGCCATGCCGGGGAGCTGCTTGAGACCGCCGAGGTCCTCGAAGTTCGTGGTGAAGGCGCCGTAGCCGCCGTCGACGACGAACTGCTTCAGGGCGAGCTCGAGCTTGGCGGAGTAGACGAGCGCGTCGTGCCGGTCACCGCCGGAGAGCAGCTCGGGCGCCACCTCGTAGAGATCTGCGTACTCGGTCGTCAAGGACTCGGCGTCCGCGTCGCTGACGGTGTCCACCACGGCGACCAGGTCGTTCACGCCGTACGTGTTGACGCTGGTGCCGAAGCGACGCTCGACCTCGACCTTGTCACCCTCGGTCACCGCGACGAAGCGCATGTTGTCGCCGAAGCGGACGACCTTGAGGTTGCGCAGGGCGGCGGCGCCGACGCACGCGCGGGACCAGGCACCGATCCGGGCACGGACCGAGGGCGCACTGACGTGGCCGGACACGATCGTGCGGGGCACCGACAGCCGCGTCGCGATGTACGCGAACTCGCGATCGCCGTGCGCGGCCTGGTTGAGGTTCATGAAGTCCATGTCGATGGTGTCCCACGGCAGGTCGCGGTTCACCTGGGTGTGGAAGTGCAGCATCGGCTTGCGCAGCTGGTCGAGGCCCGTGATCCACATCTTGGCGGGGCTGAAGGTGTGCATCCAGGTGATGACGCCGATGCAGTCGTCATCGGCGTTGGCGTCGATCATGGCCCGGCGGATCGCATCGGTGTCGGTCAGCACGGGCTTGGCGACGATCGTGGCGACGACCTCGGGGGCGTCGACGAGGGCGTCGGAGATCGTGCGGGACTGGTCGGCGACCTGCTGCAGGACCTCGGGCCCGTACAGATGCTGGCTGCCGGTCAGGAACCAAATACTTGCCATGAAAGCTCTTCCTTACTTCTGTCCGTAGACGTTCTGGTAGCGGGCGTACAGGGAGTCGATGTCGGCCTGGTCGAGGCGCCGCGGTTCGCCGTGGGCGCGGGCGAGGTGGACGGTGCGCGCGACGTCCTCGACCATGACGGCGGCCTTCACCGCTGCCTTGGCGTCCTTGCCGATCGTGAACGGGCCGTGCTGGGCCATGAGTACGGCGGGGGAGCGGGAGCCGGTCAGCGTCTCGACGATGCCGCGGCCGATCGAGTCGTCACCGATGAGGGCGAACGGGCCGACAGGGATGTCGCCGCCGAACTCGTCGGCGATCATCGTCAGTACGCACGGGATCGGCTCACGACGCGCGGCCCAGGCGGTGGCGTAGTCGCTGTGGGTGTGGACGACACCGCCGACGTGCGGCATGTGCGCATAGACGTAGCCGTGAGCGAACGTGTCCGACGACGGCGCGCGGTCGCCTTCGACGAGGGTGCCGTCGAAGTCGGTGACGACCATGGACTCGGGCGTCAGCAGGTCGTACGTCACGCCGGACGGCTTGATGACCAGCAGGTCGGCGCCCGGGACGCGAGCGGACACGTTGCCGGCGGTCCAGACGACGAGCTCGTTGGCGGGCAGCAGCGCGTGGAGCGCCGCCACCTCCTCCTTGAGCCGGTCGACCTCAGCACGCAGCGACTGCGGTACCCCTGTCATGCGAGCACCTCGCGACGCAGCGCCTTGAGCCGACGCATGACGTCGTTGGCCCCGCGACCGAAGTAGTCGTGGATCGCCACGTACTCCGCGAAGAGCTTGTCGTACGTGGCGGCGCGGGTCTCGTCAGGCGTGTAGGCGGCGTACTCGCGGCTGCCCATGGACGCCGAGGCCGTCGGCACGTCAGGGTACGCGCCGGCGGCCACGGCCGCATGGATGGCCGAGCCGAGCGCGGGGCCCTGCTCGGATGTGGCCAGCGACAAGGGCAGACGCAGCACGTCGGCGTAGATCTGCATCATCAGCTGGTTCTTCTTGAGTCCGCCCACGACGATGAACTCGTTGATCGGGACGCCGGAGCTGACGAACGCCTCGACGATGACGCGGGTGCCGAAGGCCGTCGACTCGAGCAGAGCGCGGTAGATGTCCTCGGGTTTCGTTCCGAGGTCCAGGCCGAGGATGACGCCGGACAGCTCGTGGTTGACCAGCACCGAGCGGTTGCCCGACCACCAGTCCAGCGCGACCAGTCCGTGCTCGCCGACGACCTGCTGGGACGCGAGGGCGGTGAGGTACTCATGAAGGCTCTGGCCAGCAGCCTTGGCGGCGTCTTGGTACGAGGCGGGCACGCAGTTCTTCGTGAACCAGGCGAAGATGTCGCCGACGCCGGACTGGCCGGCCTCGTAGCCGTACATCCCCGCGATCACGCCGCCGTCGACGACCCCGCACATGCCGGGCACGACGTGCAGCGAGCTGTCGGAGACGATGTGGCACGTCGAGGTGCCCATGATGGCGACCAGCTGGCCGGGCTCGACCGCCTTGGCCGCGGGGTTGGAGACGTGGGCGTCGACGTTGCCGGCGGCGACCGGGATGCCGACGGGGAGGCCCGTCCACTCGGCGGCGCGCTCCGTGAGGTGTCCCGCGACGGCGCCGAGCTGGACGACATCGCCGGCGAGCTTGCTGGAGACGTACGAGTCGAAGCCGGGCGCCAGCGCGTTGAGGAAATCGGCATCGGGGTAGGCGTCGTCTTGCAGGTTGCCCTTGTAGCCCGCCGTGCAGGCGTTCTTGCCGTACGACCCGCCGAGCTGCCACACGATCCAGTCGGCCGCTTCGACGTAGCGCCACATCGCGTCGTACAGCTCGCGGTCCTCCTCGAACAGCTGCAGGCCCTTGGCCAGCTGCCACTCCGAGGAGATGAGGCCGCCGTAACGGGGGAGCCAGGTCTCGCCACGGCCGGAGGCGAGCGCCGTGATCCGGTCCGCCTGCGGTTGAGCGGCGTGGTGCTTCCACAGCTTGACGTACGCGTGCTTGCGGTCGCGGTACGCATCCAGCTCGCACAGGGGCGTGCCGTCCTCGATCACCGGGACCAGCGTGCAGGCCGTGAAGTCGATGCCGACGCCGATGACGGACTGCGGGTCGATGCCGGCCGCGGCCACCGCCTCCGGAACCGCCGTCTTCAGAACGTTCACGTAGTCCGCGGGGACCTGCAGCGCCCACTCGGGAGGCAGCTTCTCGCCGGTCCCAGGCAGGACCTCGTCGACCACGGCGTGTTCGTACTCGTGCACCGCGCTGGCGAGCTCAGCTCCGTCGGAAACCCGCACGACGACTGCACGGCCACTGAGAGTTCCGTAGTCGATACCGACAACATGCCGCGCAGACGTGTCCACCGTGACTCCGTTCGTATCAGCGGGGCCACCGGGCCCGCGGCTCACCAGTGAGCCTGGCCTGACTCTAGTCCGGAGAGGGCTTTCTGTGTCAAAACATGACGACAACCGCTATCAAATCGTGATGATGTCGCCATTTCACGATCACACGAGAGCGCCTGGCGAATCCAGTCCGAGGGCGAGCGCGACGCCGCCCAACGCGAACACGCGCTCACCGAGAGGAGACGTCAGAAGTCGCAGCCCACTCGCGGCCGAGGGCATGGACAGTCGCGTCGCCATCGTGGTCATGGGCTCGATGACGACCTCCCCGGCACGGGCAAGGTCGCCGCCCACGACGATGACCTCGGGGTTCAGCAGGTTGACGACGTTGGCGATCGCGACGCCCGTCGCGCGCCCCATGTCGGTGAGCACTCGGATGGCGGGAGGAAGGCCCTGCGACGCCGCGTCCAGGAGCTTCTCGGCGGAGTCGATCTCGGGGTGGATGGGTGCCAGTAGCTCGAGGGCCCGGTAGATCGACGCGACCGTGTTGAGGCATCCTCGATTCCCGCACTGGCAAAAGTCCCCGGTCTCGTCGACCGTCATGTGGCCGATCTCCCCGGAGACGCCCGTGGCCCCTCGGAAGAGCACGCCCTCGAGGATGATGCCGGCGCCGAAGCCGTAGTTCATGCCGACGAAGACCATGGAGTGACAACCTCGTCCAGCACCCCAGTGATAGTCGGCCAGAGCGCCTAGATTCGCGTCATTGTCCACGAAGAAGGGCCAACCGAAGCGTTCCTCGAACCGACCCCCGATGTCGGTGTCCGCCCACGCGGGGAAGATCCGTGGTGACGAGGAGAGGACGCCGAACCGGTCGAGCGGGGCGGGCACGGCGACCGCGCCGCGGACGATGTCCTTGGTGGTGGCCTTCGCCTCCACCAGGAGCTCGCCGATCAGTGTCTCGACAAGATCGAGGGTCTCGGTGATCGATGCGCCACGCGCGAGTTCACGCCGAACGAAGCCGACGACGCGCGACGAGAGTGTCGCCATCGCGACGGAGATGTGACCGTTGCCGAGCTCGATCCCGAGGACGAATCGGTCCTCCAGGTCGAGCTGGACCAGTCGGCCGCGACGGCCGCCCGGCTCGTCGCCGACACGTACGTATCCTCGCTCTGCCAGGGTCGCCACGATGCCGGAGACAGTCGACGGAGCCAGGGCTGTACGACGGGCCAGCTCGGCCTGCGTCAGGGGCCCGGCAGTGCGCAGGGTGGCGACGATCCGCTGCTCGTTGGCGGCGCGGAGCGATGACTGTGAGCCAGGTCCCGGCTCGTCCTTGGGTGCATCTGTGGCCATGCGTCCATGACACCACAAAAACCGTCAAGAAATGAACATTCCCGTGGCGGTGTCGGCGAAGGAACCCCTGACAAGGCAGGCTGATGCCACGATCACACACCTCGTCCATGGAGGACACCATGCTTCGCGCCCGTGACGTCTCCCTTCTGACCAGCCTTCGGTCGCGCTCGTTCTGTCCGGAGAACCCCGACGGACTCCCGGGTGGGGCAGCACGGGCGGAGCAGGGTTCGGCCAGCCGTGCGGCCCGAGATCTGGGGCGGGGGTGGAAGGTGAACCCGTACGTCGACATCGCCCCGGGCGAGACTCACGAGCTGATGTCGATCGACGAGCCCGGCTGCGTCCGGCGATTCTGGGCGACGACGGACCGGCCCCACTGGCGCAGCCTCATCCTGCGTGCCTACTGGGACGACTCCGAGGAGCCGGCCATCGAGGTCCCGTACGGCGACTTCTTCTGCAACGGCTGGGGCGTCTATGCGCACGTCGCCAGCGCCATGGTGGTGGCAGCTCCGCATGGCGGCATGAACTCGTACTGGCCCATGCCATTCGACGAGAACGCCCGGATCACGCTGGAGAACATCGGCGACACCACGGCGTGCGTCTACTACCAGATCGACGTCGAGACCTGCGGGGAGTACCACGGCCACGGCTACCTCCACACCCAGTTCCGACGGTCCAACCCCTTGGCGACGGGGGAGACTCACGTCATCGCCGCCGACGTGAAGGGCCGCGGCCAGTACGTCGGCACCTACCTCGCGTGGAGCCCCTCATCCGAGGGCTGGTGGGGAGAGGGCGAGGTCAAGTTCTGGTTGGACTCCGACGACGAGTTCCCGTCGATCGCGTCCACAGGCCTCGAGGACTACATGGGCGGGGCCTGGAACTTCGATGTGGGCGGGCGGTACCAGACCTTCACGACCCCGTACCTAGGGCTTCCGCAGGCATTGCCCATCGACCAGGCGTACGTGCCGGGGCAGAGGTTCGGCATGTACAGATGGCACGTTCCGGACCCGATCCGGTTCTCGAGGCGGCTGGGCTGCGTCGACGTCCAGGCCTTGGGCTGGGGCGAGGACGGTCGCTATCAGCAGCTCACCGACGACATCGCGTCGACGTGCTGGTTCTACCTCGACCACCCGTCGACCACCCGACCGCAGCTGCCGAGCGCATCGGAGCTCGCCATCTGATGGGGGAGAGGTTCTTCGCGGCCGTCATCCCGCCGCCCGAGGCCATCGCCGAGCTCACTCGTTGGGTGGATCCCCGGCGGGACAGTGAGTGGCGATGGGTCGAGGAGACCGACTGGCACGTGACGTTGGCGTTCTACGCCGACGTCGAGGCGTGGCGCTACGAGACGTTGACCGAGCGGCTCGCCGACGCCGCGGCCAGGACCACGTCGTTCTCGCTCATGCTGTCCGGTGTGGGCTGCTTCAGGTCGGTCGCGAAGGCGCACCTCCTGTACGCGGCGACCGAGGACCCCACCGCGACGCTTCCCGATCTGGCCTCGCGTTGTCACACCACTGCCACGACGTCCGGCGTCGAGGTCGCCAGGCAGACGTTCCACCCCCATCTCACGCTGGCACGGCGCAACCGACCGTCCGACGCGAGCCGGTACGTACGGGCGCTCGACGGCCTTCTGACCTCCGTCTGGACGGTCGACGAGATCTGCCTCGTGCAGAGCTTCCTCGGTGAAGGACCGGGAGGACGTCCCCGCTACGACGTCAGGGAGCGGCTCCCACTCGGCCCAGCGGTCCACCGATAGTCTCGGCGTCAGCCCACCACCTCACGAGGAGTTGAAGGATGATCATCGCTGTCGAGTACGCGTTCGTCGCCGAGGCGACTGAGAGGCGTCTGGCCGCGCGGCCCGCCCACCGGGAGTGGCTGACGGCGCTCAAGGCCGACGGCCGACTCGTACAGGGAGGTCCTTTCGCCGACGGCACCAGCGCCTTGTTGGTCTTCGACGTCGACGACATGGCCGCCCTCGACGCGCTCCTCGCCGAGGACCCGTACCCGAAGGACGCGTTCGTGGTGGCGTCGAAGCGCCCCTGGACGACCCTGTTCGCCACGCACTGAGCGGTCCGCGAGCATGGTCCTGATCTGGAAGGGCTGGGGAATCCTGGCCCCGGCTGTCGGCGCCGCCGTGGCGCTCCTGGGTGTCTCGTTCGCGTTCGTCTCGCCTCTCATGCCCGGGATCATCGTGATCCTCGGGGGCGGTGGGCTGTTCCTCCTGGGGTACTGGCTGAACGTGCTCCGTCCGCCCGCAGAGGTGGGGGCCGCCGTCGCCGCACGACGCGCCTCGCTGCACCGGCTCGTGGATGCAGGCCAGTACGCGATCCCGGGGGCTCCTCTGCCGCGGACCTTCGACGAGGCGCACGCCATGGCCGAGGCGCAGGTCGGGGCGGAAGCGCCGCTCATCGCCAAGGCGCTCACCAACCGGCACACGTTCTTCTGGATCCCGATGCAGTGGTGTGGTCCTCTCGGGTCGGCGGTAGGCGTCGTCTGGCTGGTCCAGGCGCTCATCTCCTGAGCCTCCTCGGCCAGTGAGACGGGAGCCCTGTTCCGGGAGGGACCGATAGCCTTTCGGGACGCCCGAACGAGGAGTTCCGATGACGCAGCCCGAAACGCTGGCGATCCACGCCGGCCAGACTGTTGACCCCACGACACACGCGTTGGCCGTCCCGATCTATCAGACGGTGGCGTACGGGTTCGACGATGCGGAGCACGCCGCTGATCTGTTCGCTCTGAAGACGCCCGGCAACATCTACACGCGCCTGATGAACCCCACGACCTCGGTGCTCGAGGAGCGCGTGGCCGCGCTCGAGGGCGGCATCGGGGCCCTGGCGACGTCGTCCGGAGCGGCCGCCATCACGTACGCCGTGCTCAACCTCGCGCGCGCCGGCGACAACATCGTGTCGGTCTCGACGCTGTACGGCGGCACGTACGCGCTGTTCGCGAACACGCTTGCTCAGTTCGGCATCGAGGCCCGGTTCGTGAGCCCCGACGACCCGGCGGCGCTGGACGCCGTCGTGGACGAGAACTCCAAGCTCGTGTTCTGCGAGTCGATCGGCAACCCCGCGCTCAACATCATCGACCTCGACGCCTGGTCGGCCAAGGCACACGAGCTCGGCCTGCCGCTGATCGTCGACAACACGGTCGCGACACCGATCCTGTGCCGTCCGTTCGAGCACGGCGCGGACGTCGTCGTGCACTCGACGACCAAGTACATGGGTGGTCACGGCACGGCCCTCGGTGGCGTCCTGGTCGACTCCGGAACGTTCGACTGGGCGGCCCACGCCGACCGGTTCCCGGTCATCACCGCGCCGGACCCCGCGTACCACGGGGTCGTCTGGACCGAGGCGGCCGGCGCGGCGGCGTACATCATCCGTGCCCGCACGGTGCTCCTCCGCAACACGGGCGCCACTCCGGCGCCGATGAACTCGTTCCTCACCCTGCAGGGCATCGAGACCCTCGCGTTGCGGATGGAGCGGCACTCGACCAACGCGTTGACGATCGCCCAGTGGCTCGAGGCCAACGACGCCGTGGCGTGGGTCAAGTACCCTGGCCTGGAGTCCAGCCCGGAGAAGGCGATCGGCGACCGCGTGCTCACGGGCAAGGGCTCGTCAGGCCTGGTGTCGTTCGGCCTCAAGGCCGGCCGGGCGGGCGGCGAGGCCTTCATCGGCGCGCTGGAGCTGTTCAGCCACGTGGCCAACATCGGCGACGTCCGGTCGCTGGCGATCCACAACGCGTCGACGACGCACTCGCAGCTCAACGAGGCGGAGCTCGTCGCCGCGGGTGTTCCGGCGGAGATGGTGCGGCTGTCCATCGGCATCGAGCACGTCGACGACTTGATCGCCGACATCGCGCAGGCACTGGCGAAGGCAGGTGCCTGAAAGCAGGTGAACGGCCAGAAAGGTGTCGGGGTCGTCGAGACCCGGACTGTACGACTGTTCGACGCGGAGTCCCCGCTCCACCTGGTGCGCGGCGGCACGCTGTCGCAGGTGGACGTGGCGTACGAGACGTACGGCACGCTGAGCCCTCAGGGCGACAACGCGGTCTTCATCTGCCATGCCCTCACCGGCGATGCGCACGTCGCGGGCTACCACGAGGGCGCCAGACGGCCCGGCTGGTGGGACAACATGATCGGACCCGGGCGGCCACTCGACACCGACCGGCTGTACGTCATCTGCGCGAACCTGCTCGGAGGCTGTCAGGGCACGACGGGCCCGTCGAGCATCGACCCCGCGACCGGACATGCGTACGGGCTCGACTTCCCTCTCCTCGACATGGGCGACTTCGTCACCGTGCACAGGGCGCTCTGCCACCACCTCGGCGTCGACACGCTGCTGGCCGCGTTCGGTGGGTCGCTGGGTGGCATGCAGGTGCTCGAGTGGGCCCTGACGCACCCCGAGGACATGCGGAACGCCGTCGTCATCGCCGCGTCGTCGCGCCTGTCGGCGCAGAACATCGCGTTCAACGCCGTGGCCCGCGAGGCGATCACGAGGGACCCGGGGTTCCGGGACGGTCAGTACGAGGCCGCCGGGACCGTGCCCGATCACGGGCTGTCGATCGCCCGGATGATGGCGCACATCACGTACTTGTCCGAGGAGTCGATGGCCGACAAGTTCGGTCGGATGCCGCAGGACGCTGAGCTCGCGCCGGGCTTCGGTGCCGACTTCGCCGTGGAGAGCTACCTGCGCCACCAGGGCGAGACCTTCCTGGAGCGGTTCGACGCGTTGAGCTACCTGTACCTGACCCGGGTCATGGACTACTACGACCCGTTCGAGCGTCCGGGGATCACCGAGGCGGCGGCCGCACAGGGCGTACGGTTCCTGGTCGCGAGCTTCACCTCCGACTGGCGCTTCTCCTCGACGCACTCGCGCCGCATCGTGCGCCACCTGGAGCAGGCGCGGATCCCGGTCTCCTACCGCGACATCGAGACCGCTGGCGGTCACGACTCGTTCCTGCTCGAGATCGAGCCGTACCACGAGACGATCCGGGCCTACATCGACAACGCTCTGGAGGCTCTGCGATGACCCTGCGCAGCGATCTGGCTCTCGTGGCCGACCTCATCGAGCCGAGCTCTCGTGTGCTCGACCTCGGGTGCAGCACCGGGGCTCTCCTGAGCCATCTGGCCGCCACCAAGGACTGCGCGGGCACCGGGGTCGAGATCGACGCGGACGCGGTGCTCGCCGCCATCCGCTCGGGCGTGCCGATCATCGAGCTCGACATGGACCACGAGCTCACGGAGTTCGCCGACGGCTCGTACGACGTGGTCGTGCTCTCGCGCACCCTTCAGACGCTGCACCGGCCGTTCGAGGTGTTGCAGGAGATGATCCGGATCGCTCCGCGGATCATCCTGTCGATGCCGAACTTCGGCTATTGGCGCAACCGTTTCCGGCTGCTACGCGGGCGGATGCCGATGAGCAAGGACATCCCGT
Source organism: Propionibacteriaceae bacterium (assembly GCA_027492675.1). Classification (GTDB taxonomy): domain Bacteria; phylum Actinomycetota; class Actinomycetes; order Propionibacteriales; family Propionibacteriaceae; genus Fen-668. The sequence goes on from JAPUEI010000042.1 coordinate 57,700, forward strand.
ACGACTGGTACGACACCCCGAACCTGCACCATGCGACCCTCGTCGATCTCGAGGACCTGTTCGCCGCCGTCGGTCTCGTCGTGCAGAAGCGGATCCCATTGACGGCCGACGGCCGCACGCTGCGACTCCCTGAGGGAACCGCGACGTGGGCCGCCGGATCTGCCGTCTACGTGCTGGGCGCTGTCTGAATCAGAGCAGGCCCTGCGCCTTGAGCCAGGTCGAGGCGATCTCCGAGGACTTCTTCTGATCATCGACGCTCTGGGCGTTGAGCTTCTGCAGCTCGGATGCGGAGAGCTTCGCGCTGACCGCGTTGATCGCGGCCTCCGCAGCCGAGTCGACCTTCGAGGAGACCAGCGGCACCAGGTTCTGCGGCAGGATCAGGCTCTTCGGGTCGCTGAGGACGACGAGGTTGTTCTTGGCGATCGCCGGGCTGGCCGAGTAGATGTCAGCCAGGACCGCCTGGCCGTCGACGAGCGCCTTGACCGTGAGCGGGCCTCCGCCGTCCTCGACCGGGATGACGGTGGCGTCGACCCCGTACATGCTCTTCAGACCCATGGGGCCGTACGGACGGGTCGCGAACTCGCTGTTGGCAGCGACCGTGATGGCCTTCTGCCCGTTGAGCTTCGTGAGGTCCGCAAGCGAGGACAGCCCGTACTGGTCGGCGAGCGCCTTGGTCGTGGTGTACGTGTCCTGGTCGCTCGCCTGCGCCGGCGTCAGCACACGGAGACCCGAGGGGAGCGCGCTAGTGAGAGCCGTCTGTACGGAGGCGGAGTCGGTGACCTTCGCGGCCTTGTTGAAGTACTGCAGCAGGTTGCCGTTGTACTCGGGGAAGACGTCGATCTTGCCGGAGGTGATCTCCGGCAGGTACACCTCGCGCTGGCCGATCTGGTACTGGCGGGTGACCTTCCGGCCAGCCTTCTCGAGGACCTGCGCGTACAGCTCGGCGACGATCTCGTTGGAGTAGTACTGCTGGGAGCCGACCACCAGCGGGGCACCCGCGGATGCCGACGCGGCCGAGGTGCTGGGCGTGCTCAGGGGGTTGCTCGTCGAGCACGCGGCCAGAGCGCTGACTCCGGCGATGGCGAACAGGCTGCGGCGGGTGAGAGTCATGGACAGGCCTCTTTCGGTACAGACGTGCGATACGGGTCCGTGCATGCGCGCCAACCATCGTCATCGTGCCTGTATTCCCTCAGCGGGTGCGCATCGCCTCCGCGAGACGCGTCGCGGCGGACCCCAGCTGCAGGTCGTGGGCGAGCGTCTCGTACGCCACCGGGTCGGCCACCTCGCGGGGAAGGGTCAGATCACCGGTGAGCCGAAGGTCCGTCCGTACGGCCACCACCTGTCGTGCGCGGCCGATGTAGTCGACCGCGGCGGCGATCTTGGCGGCGACACTGGCCGACAGGTCCGGGGCGGCGACGATCCCCTCGAGGTCCCCATGGACCGCGAGCAGCCGCGCGGCCGTGGTCTCGCCGATCCCGGAGACCCCTGGGAGACCGTCGGAGGCGTCGCCGCGCATCACGCTGAAGTCGACGTACTGGGCTCCGGTGACGCCGTACTTCGTGGCGAGCCAGCCGTCGTCGACCCGCTCGTACTTCGAGATGCCGCGCGCCACGTACAGCACGGTCACGTCGTCGGTGACCAGCTGGAACAGGTCCCGGTCGCCGGTGACGATCTCGACGGGCCCGGGCGCTCCGGTGGCCAGCGTGCCGATCACGTCGTCGGCCTCGTAGCCGTCCGCACCGACCATGGGCACCCCAGCGGCCCGCAGGACCTCCGCGATGAGCGGCACCTGCACGCTGAGCGCTTCGTCGGCGATCTCGGCGACCCCCGACTCGGCGCCACGGCCACCGGCGCCGATCGGCAGCCGGGGATCGGCCCGATGCGCCGAGGGGCCGCCGGCGACGCGATGGGCCTTGTACGAGTCGATGAGCGCCACCCGCCAGCTCGGCCTCCAGTCGTTGTCCCAACAGGCGGCGACTTCGTCCGGATGGGTCTCGCGGACGAACTTGGCGATCATGTCCAGCAGCCCGCGGACCGCATTCACCGGGGTGGTGCCGTCGAGGGCGTACCTCGTCGGCACCCCGTAGTACGCGCGGAAGTACAGCGAGGCCGTGTCCAGCAGCAGGCGGCGTGTCGGCATGGGCAGAGGCTACCGGGCGCCCGCGTATGCTCAGCCCCCGTGACGACATCCACGGCTGCACGGACGGCGGCCGCTGAGCCAGCGAAGGGGAACCTGACGCGGGGTGCCCGGCGTGGCCTGGCGCTCGGTGGGGGCATCCTGGCGGCGCTCGCCTTCCAGCCGTACAACATCTGGCCGTTGGTGGTGCTGGGCGTGATGGCGCTCACGCTGCTGGTCCGTGGCGTCACCTGGCGACGCGCGTTCGGCGCCGGGTACCTGTTCGGCGTGGCCTTTCTCGCGCTGACGGTGGGCTGGACGTACGTCATCGCCGTGCCGGTCGCTCTCGTACTGATCGTGGCCTGGGCTCTGTGGTTCGCCGGGCTTGGCGCCTTGTCGGGGCTGGTGTCCCGGCTGCCCGCGTGGCCGCTGTGGACCGCCGCCCTGTGGGTGCTGGCGGAATACCTCTACTCGCGCGTTCCCTGGGGCGGCTTCGGCTGGACTCGGCTCGCGTTCACCCAGGCCGACTCGCCGCTGGCCGGGCTGTTCCCGTACGTGGCCACCACGGGCGTCTCCTTCGTCGTGGCGCTGCTCGGCACCGGACTCGCCTGGGCGGTGGTCGTGGCCCGCACCGAAGCGGGGCGGCGTCGGTTCCTCGCCATGGGAACCGTGGCGCTGGCCTATGCGCTCGCGGTCGGCGGCGGCGTCGTGCTCCGCGGGCAGACCCATGTCTCCGCCACCACGGACACGATCACCGTGGGCATGGTGCAGGGCAACGTCGACGGCGTGGGCCTCGAGGCCTTCGGGCGCGCCCGCACCGTCACGAACAACCATCTCTCCCAGACGGTCACCCTCATGGCGCAAGCCAGAGCCGGACTCGTACCCATCCCGGACTTCATCCTGTGGCCGGAGAACTCCACCGACATCGACCCCGTGCTCGACACGGAGACCAACGCGGTCGTCCAGACGTCAGCCAAGGTCGCCGGCGTACCGATTCTCGTCGGCGCCGTCACCCAGGGGCCCGGGGACTACGAGCGGCAGACCACCGCCATGTGGTGGGACCCGGTCACCGGGCCGGGCGCGATCTACCACAAGCGCAACCTCGTGCCCTTCGGCGAGTGGATCCCGTTCCGCGCGCAGCTCCTCCCGCTGATCCCGATGCTGAAGCTCGTGGGTGCGCAGGGCGTACCGGGCACGGGGCCGGGGGTCCTCACCGTCGACGTCCCCCAGCACGGCTCGACCCGCGTCGGGGTGCTCATCTGCTTCGAGCTCGCGTACGACCAGACCGTGCGCGAGATGATCGGCGGGGGAGCGCAGATCGTCACCGTGCAGAGCAACAACGCCACGTACGCCGGAACCGGCCAGATCAGCCAGCAATGGGCCATCACGCGGATCCGTGCGATGGAGACCCAGCGGGAGATCCTCGTGGCCACGACCAACGCGCTCAGCGGCTACATCGAGGCTGACGGCACGGTGGTGTACGAGACGAGGCAGCGTACGCCGGCGTCGACGAGTGTCCGCATGCCTGTACGTGAGGGGCTCACGCCCGCGATGTCGTACGGAGCCGGCATCGAGCTGGCTCTGGTCGTGGTCGCCGTCGTCGGGATCATCCTGGCGGCGTGGCGGAACCGGCCCCGGCGGGTCCGTGCTTCGGCCGTACGACAGAATGGAGCGAAGGCTTCAAGCTGAAAGGTCACCCGTGGTCGACACTGCGCCTCTGGACAAAGTCCTGGTCATCATCCCCACCTACAACGAGGCAGAGAACATCGAGCCCATCGTCGCGCGCCTGCGGCGTTCGGTTCCGACCGCGCACGTGCTGGTCGCTGACGACAACTCGCCGGACGGCACCGGGGAGATCGCCGACCGCCTCGCCGCGGCTGACGATCAGGTGCACGTGATGCATCGCAAGGGCAAGGAGGGCCTGGGCGCCGCCTACCTCGCGGGCTTCACCTGGGGCCTCGACCAGGGGTACGACGTGCTCGTGGAGCACGACGCGGACGGTTCCCACCAGCCCGAGCAGCTGCCCGCGGTGCTCGACGCGCTGAAGACGGCCGACATGGTCAAGGGGTCGAGGTACGTCAAGGGCGGCAGCGTCGTCAACTGGCCGAAGTCCCGCGAGCTGCTGTCGCGCGGCGGCAGCATCTGGACCCGGCTCATGCTCGGCATCCCGGTCAAGGACATCACCGGCGGCCTGAACGCGTTCCGTGCGGCCACGTTGCGCAAGATCATGCCGAAGATCTCCAGCGTCGGCTACAACTTCCAGGTCGACCTCACCTGGCAGACGCTGCAACAGGGCATGGTCGTCAAAGAGGTGCCGATCGAGTTCGTGGAGCGCGAGCGGGGCCAGTCCAAGATGAGCTCGAAGATCGTGGTGGAGGCCCTCGCCCGCACGACGGCGTGGGGGATCAAGCACCGCGCAGGTCAGGTGGGCAACGCGCTCCGCCGCCTCGCCGGCAAGGCGAAGGTCTGAGGGCGGGCATGGCGAAGCGTCGCGGCTGGATCGGATGGGTGGTGATCGGCGCGATCATCGCGCTCCCCATCGCCGAGGTGGCGGTGCTTGTCGCGACCGGTCGATGGATCGGCGCGTTGCCGACCATCGGCCTCATGCTGGTCACCTCGCTGCTGGGCGCCTGGCTCAGTCAGCATGAAGGGCGACGCGCCTGGAAGGCGCTACGCGAGGCGTTCGACAGCGGACGGCTGCCGACCGGCGAGCTGGCGGACGCGGTGATCATCCTCGTCGGCGGATTGTTCCTCATGCTGCCGGGCTTCGTCTCCGACATCATCGGCCTGTTCTGCCTGCTGCCCTTCACCCGGCCGCTCGGTCGGCGTTTCCTCACCTGGCTGGTCTCGAAGACCGCTGCTGGGCGTGGCGTCGACCTGGGCCTGCTGCGTACTCAGGCGACCATGGTGACCGATCCGTCGTCGGTCATCCGCGGAGAGACGGTTCCCGATGCAGGCGCACCTACACCCGCGGAGGACATCGTCATCCGCGGGGAGGTGGAGCGCTGATCAGTCCTGCTTGCGGAGCAACTCCAGACGCTCGGCCATGAGCTCCTCGAGCTCGGGGATCGTGCGGCGTTCCCGCAGCATGTCGTAGTGGGTGCGGACCGGCTTCACGTCCTTACCCTCGGCGCGCGTCCCGTCGGATCGCAGGGCGATCTTGCCGCACTTCTGGCACTCCCACTCGACCGGTAGGTCAGCCTCCTCGGAGAACATCACCGTGAAGTGGTGGCCCATGGGGCAGTCGAACGCGACCTCGAGGCGCGGAGCGAACTCCACGCCCGTTTCGTCCTCGAAGCTCCTCGAACCCAGGCCACTGCCACGCAGCGCTCTGTCAGCCATGTCGGACCTCCTTCTGGTTACCTCAACGCGTCGGGGAGGCTCCCTGTTCCAGCGCGGGCGCCTTCACGAACAGCATGACCACGAAGCCGGCCACCAGGATGACCGCTATGCCCAGGATGCCCCAGTACTGGGCGTTCGACTCGTGCCGCAGCAGGAAACCCAGCTGGACGGCGAGACCGAAGAACACGGGGGACAGGAAGGAGATCGCGCGGCCGGTGGTCGCGTACAGTCCGAAGACCTCGCCCGACTTGCCCTCGGGGATGAGACGCGCGAGGTAGCTACGGGAGGCCGATTGCGCGGGTCCGACGAAGACCGTGAGGCCGAGCCCCACGGTCCAGAAGACCGGCTTGCCGCCCCCGTGCAGGATGAAGATCAGCGACGACAGCACGGCCAGGCTCGCCAGCGAGATGAGGATCACTCGGCGCGCGCCGATCTTGTCGTCGAGGAAGCCGAAGAGCATCGTCGACACACCGGCCGTGATGTTGGCCGCGGCGCCGAAGATGATGACGTCACCGGGGCTGAAGCCGAACGTGCCGGCCGCGATGACGGCTCCGAACGAGAAGACACCGGCGAGCCCATCGCGGAACACCGCGGAGGCGATCAGGAACGTGATCAGCGGACGGTCGGTGCGCCACAGCCGCACGAGGGTGCGCCAGAGCTCGACGTACGCGCCGAAGAAGCCAGGGTGCTTGCCATCGGAGATGATCGGAGGCCGGTTCTTCAGCATGACCAGGGGCGCGATCGTGAACACGATCGTCCAGACGGCGCAGACCAGCATCGACACCCGGATGTTCGAGCGGTCGGCAGCGGAGACTCCGAACAGTCCCACCTCCGGCTTGATGAACAGGAAGTAGATGAGCAGCAGCGACAGGATGCCGCCGACGTAGCCGGACCCCCAGCCGATGCCCGAGACCCGGCCGACGCTCTTCCCCGAGGCCACCTGCTCGATCGTGGCGTTGTACGTCGCGCCGGCGATCTCGTTGACCAAGGAGCCGATGCCGAAGAGTACGAGGCCCCAGACGAGGTACGCGGGGGAGGGCTTGATGAAGTACAGGGCCGCCGACAGCACCACCATGGCGGCAGTCAGCAAGCGCAGCACCGTGATCGTACGACCACTGCGGTCGGCCGACTGGCCCAGGACGGGCGCCAGCACGGCGATCAGTAGGCCGCTGATGGCGGTTGCCGTGGCCAGGGCACTCGTCGTCGAGTTGAGGTCACCGAACGGCGCGCTCGTGAGGTACACGGCGAAGACGAACGTGATGATGATCGTGTTGTAGGGCTGGGTGCCCCAGTCGTACATCGCCCAGGTGACGACCCGCCGCCAGTTGAGCGGGGTGTCGGCCAGTGCCGTACGGAACGGGAGCTCGTCCCCGCGTTCGTCGACTGCCTCGGTGCTCATCGGTCCTCCCAGATGCCGCGTTCGGTGAATACCTGCTTGAGCAGGTCGGTCCGGTCGCTGACGATGCCGTCAACGCCCATGTCGAGCAAGCGATGCATCTCCAGCGGGTCGTCCACGGTCCAGATGTGAACGACCTTTCCGGCCATGTGGGCGTGCCGGAGGAGCTTCGTGGTGAGGACCGGGAGGTGACGGCCCATGACCCCGTACGTCGCCGGGATCTGAATCGCGACGCCGGGGGAGTTGAGGAGGTGCGGGAGGACGGGGACGTACGCGTTCCAGACCACGCCGATCGGCGATACGGCCGTGGGTACGCGGCGGCCCATCAGCCGGCGGAAGGCCCGCAGCCGGTCGACGGAGAAGGACGCGACGCAGACCCGGTCCTGTGCCCGGTGCCGCTCGATCGTCTTCACCAGGGGCGTGATGGCGTGAGGGTGCTTAATGTCGATGTTGAAGCAGGTGTCGGAGAAGGTCTCGAGAACCTCGTCGAGGGTGGGGATGGCCTCGGTTCCAGCGACTCTCAGGCGGTTGACCTCGGTGAGCGAGTAGTCGGCGATGGCACCGCGACCGTCGCTCACGCGGGCGAGATCGTCGTCGTGGAACACGACCACCTGCCCGTCGCGGGTCGCGTGGACATCGGTCTCGACGTAGCGGTACCCCAAGGAGACGGCGTGCTGGAACGCGGCCAAGGTGTTCTCCTTGCCGACCAGGTCGGGGTGCCCGGCGCCTCCGCGATGCGCGATCGCGGCGACGCGTGAGGAGAACATGGGGAAGTCGGCCGCTCGCACGGTGATGAGTATGACGGGAATGCGCGACGCGGGCCGACGGATCGCCGTACGGACCGCACAGTGTTCACCTCGTCGCCGACGACCCCAGCAGGTGCTCTGCGAAGAAGGCCAGCGTGACGGGCCACGCCGCCTGGCTCGCAGCCTCGTGGTGCAGCATCGGGAAGGGGTTGTCGAACGCGTGCCCGGCCCCCTCGTACACCCGCCAGTCGACCGTTCCCGGCGAGGCGTTGAGCGCTTCCCGGACCGCAGCCTGTTGCTCGCCGGCGATGAAGGCGTCCTCGGTGCCCCAGTGATGCAGCTGCGGTGCGCCCACCTTGTCGGCGAGGTCGAGGAGTCGTGGCAGCGCCGAGCCGTAGTACGCGACCAGCGCGTCCGGATCGGACATGGACGCCACCTGGAACGCGAGGCCGCCGCCGAAGCAGAAGCCGAGCAGGCCCACCCGCTCGATCCCGGGTTCGCGGCGGAGAGTCCCGAGCGCCGCGATGACGTCGGTGGCAGCGGTGTGCCAGTCGAGCCCGCTGGACGCCGCGATGCCCTGCTCGATGTACGAAGGGGACGTCGAGTCCAGGACCGGCTCGCTGGGCAGACGGCTGTACAGAACGGGCGCGTACACCACGTACCCGGCGTCGGCGAGGTCCTGAGAACGATGGGCGATGTAGTCGGACACGCCGAAGATCTCCTGGACGACGACGATGCCCGCCCCGTTGGGCGACGTCGGAGCGAAGCGGAGGACGGGGAGATCACCGTCGTGGGTGGGGACGATCACGGTCTGCGACATAGTTGACAGTCTGACCACTGCGCTCGGCTGAGACCAGAGGTGGCGGCTGTGAACGTGGGCCGAGCCGGTGGTGTTGAATACGGCGAGTGACCACGATCCTCTCCATCCAGTCCTCCGTCGCGTACGGCCATGTCGGGAACTCCGCCGCCACCTTCCCCCTGATGCGGCTCGGCGTCGAGGTCTATCCGGTGCTCACGGTGCACTACTCCAACACCACGGCGTACGGGACGTGGCGGGGCCCGGTGCTGTCGGCTGACGACGTCCGCGCGGTGGTGCAGGGGATCGACGAGCGCGAGGCGTTGCCGGGCGTGGACGGCATTCTCACCGGCTACCAGGGGAGTCCGGCCATCGGCGAGGTCGTGCTCGACACGGTGGCGCTGGTGCGGGAGCGGAACCCGAAGGCGCTGTACTGCTGCGATCCGGTGATGGGCGACGTCGGCCGCGGCTTCTTCGTGGCGCCGGGGATCCCTGAGATGTACCGCGACCGCATCGTGCCCCAGGCCGACATCGTCACCCCGAACCAGTTCGAGCTGGAGTTCCTCACGGGTCGATCGGCGACGAACCTGAACGAGCTGCTGGAGGCGGCGGACGCGCTGCGCGCGACAGGTCCCGGCACGGTTCTGGTCACGAGCGCGGTCACCGACGACCTCGGCGCGGACGTGGTGAGCATGCTCGGGGTCTCCGGTGACGGGGCATGGCTGGTGTCCACGCCGCGCCTCGAGCCCACCTTCACCGGCTCGGGCGACATCACGGCGGCCGTGTTCCTGGCGAAGACGCTCACCACGGGCTCGTTGCCGGAGGCGCTCGCGAGCACGGCGGCGATCGTCTACTCGGTCCTCGAGATCACCGCGGCATCCGGCCACCGCGAGCTCCGCCTCGTGGCAGCCCAGGACGTGATGGTCAACCCGCCCCACCAGTTCGACGTACGCCAGGTGCGCTGACACCAGGCGTCGGAGCGTGAGACCTCGTGTGCACGTGAAGTGATGGATACGAGGCTGCGAACCGCGGTGACCCAGCGCTGCGACACGTGAAGTCGTCGAAATGGGCCGCTGCTGAGGGCGCGTACCCACGACTTCACGTGCAAGACCGTCTGGCAGTGGCGCTGGATGCGCTCAGAACAACGACTTCGCGTGCTGTCGAGCCTCAGCTGCGCGGCGAGTCGATATCGCTGGAGCATGCCCCGGTCAGGACGGGAACCGTGTCCGAGCTGTCGAGCGCAGCCGCCACCTCGACGTCCGGACCGAAGCCTGGCCGTGCGCCGGCAAGCCCCACTCGAGGTGGATCTGGAAGCTCTCGGCGGTCATGGCTCTAGGACCTGAAGCCGGTGCCTACTCGCGGAAGGTCTCGATGTCCGCACCCAGAAGCGCGAGGCGCTCGGGGAGGTCCTCGTACCCCCTCTGGATGACGTAGATGTCGCGGATGACGGACTCGCCGCGCGCCGCGAGGGCCGCGAGCAGCAGACAGACCGCCGGACGCAGGGCCGGGGGAGAGACGACCTCCTGGCCGCGCCAGCGTGTCGGGCCCGTGACCAGGATGCGGTGCGGGTCGAGCAGCTGTACGTCGGCGCCGAGCTTGGTCAGCTCGAGCAGGTGGATCGACCGGGTCTCGTACACCCAGTCGTGGATCATCGTCGTGCCCTCCGCCTCCGCGGCGATGACCGCGAAGAAGGGCAGGTTGTCGATGTTCAGACCGGGGAACGGCATGGGGTGGATCTTGTCGGCGTGGGCCCGCAGCACCGACGGCTTCACGGTGAGGTCGACGAGTCGGGTGAGCCCGTTGCGCGAGAGGTACTCGGCGCTGGTCTCGAACTCGAGCCCCATCTCCGCCAGGACGCCGAGCTCGACCTCCAGGAACTCGATGGGCACGCGCGTCACGGTGATCTCGGACTTCGTCACCACCGCGGCCGTCACCAGGCTCATGGCCTCGATGGGGTCCTCGGAGATGTCGTACGCGACGTCGCGGTCGATGTAGGCCTTGCCCCGGATCCGCAGGGTCGTCGTGCCGATGCCCTGGATCTCGACGCCGAGCGCGACGAGGTAGGCGCAGAGGTCCTGCACCATGTAGTTCGGGCTGGCGTTGCGGATGATCGTCAGGTCGTCGGTCATCGCTGCCGCCATGAGCGCGTTCTCGGTCACGGTGTCGCCACGCTCGGTGAGGGTGAACCTCCGGCTCTCGGCGGCCGTGGGCGCGCTGTGGCACTGGTAGTAGCCCTCGGTGGCCGTCACGTTCAGGCCGAACGGCCGCAGGGCCTGGAGATGGGGCTCGACCGTACGGGTGCCGAGGTTGCAGCCACCGGCGTACGGGAGCTGGAAGTCGGCCTCCTCGTGCAGCAAGGGGCCGAGGAACATGATGACGCTGCGGGTCTTGCGTGCCGCCTCGGCATCCATGGCCTCGAGGTGGAGCCTCGCGGGGCGCCGGATCCGCAGGGCCGAACGACCGTCGACCCAGGTGCACTCGACGCCGATGCTCTCCAACACCTCGACGAGCCGGTTGACCTCCTCGATGCGGGCGATGCCGCGCAGCGTGGTCGTGCCGTGGTTGAGGAGCGAGGCGCACAGCAGCGCCACCGCCGCGTTCTTCGACGACCGGACCTCGATGGAGCCGGTGAGGCGGCGACCGCCATGGATCCGTACGTGGACGGCACCCTTCCCGGGGGCGATGATCTCGCTGTCCAGAGCACCCGCGATGCGGTTGATCATCTCGAGGGAGAGGTTCTGGTTCCCGGACTCGATCCGGTGCACCGCGGACTGGCTCGTGTTGAGCAGATCAGCCAGCTGGGTCTGGGTGAGGCCACGCTGCTTCCGGGCATCCCGAATGAGCATGCCTACCTTCAGGGGTGACGTATCCACGAAGGGGAGCATATCTCATATGAGATATATGCACTTCCCGTACGGGCTAGCGACCGGTCAACTCCGCGAGCAGCGAGGTCTCGTCAGCGTCCGACAGGCCCGCGCCTCGGGGCCACGGTTCCGACCGCGTCAGCTCGTACTCCAGAGCCGCCTCGAACGTCTCGCGCAGAGGGCGACAGGCCAGCCCAGCCTGTACAGCGGTGCTCGTGTCGAACCTCGCGCGCATCGTCGGATCCCCGAGCCACAAGGGCAGCGACCTCGGGCCCATCCAGGCGTGTACGTCATGGGCCAGGAGCCACTCCTCGCTGGCGCGCTCACCGTCGACGGAGGCGCCGGCTGCCGCCGCGGCCTGAGTCAACGCGTCGCCCAGGCTCGTCGCCGGGCCGTCCGCCAGGAAGGTGCCTGCCACGCGCTGCTCGCACACCGTCACCAGCCACGAGGCGAGGTCCCGTACGTCGATGAGCTGGCTGATCTGCTCGTACGCATCCGGGACCAGCACCCGGGCTCCCGTCGGGTGGGCGAACCGCCACGGCCAGTAGCCGGACCGGCCGCTCGCGTCGCCGGGACCGCCGATCAGCCCCGCCCGTACAAGCGTGGTACGTGAGGGGCCGAACGCCTCGAGCACCGCGTGCTCGCAGGCGACCTTGCCCTCTCCGTACAGCTCGACGCCGACCGTGTCCTGCTCGGTTGCCTCGACCGTCGGCGTGGACTCGTCGATGACGTCCAGCGTCCAGTCCGGGTAGACGCTCGCGGTCGAGACGAAGACGTACGCGTCGGTGACGGGCTCCAACGCCCGCACAGCGCGCCGGACCTGGCCCGGTTGGCGGGCGACGTCGACGACCGCGTCCCAGCGCTCGCGTGCGAGGTCGTCCACGGCGCCGTCCAGGTCGCGGTCCAGCCGGACGAACCGGCAGGAGTCCGGCGGAAGGGCCGTGAGACCCCTCGCCGCGCAGGTCACGTCATGGCCGCGTTCGGCGGCGAGCGTGGCAACCGTACGTCCGAGGAACCGGGTCCCACCCAGGATCAAGAGCTTCATCTTGCCCATGACACCACACGCGCGAGCATGCCGTCGGAACTGGCTAAAGTGACGGGCATGAGCGCTCATTACGACCTGGTCGTCCTCGGTGCGGGCCCTGGTGGCTACGTCGCCGCCATCCGCGCAGCCCAGCTCGGCCTGAAGGCAGCTGTCATCGAGAAGCAGTGGTGGGGTGGCGTCTGTTTGAACGTCGGCTGCATCCCCACCAAGTCGCTGCTCCGCAACGCGGAGATGGCGCACGTCTTCACCCACGAGAAGGACACGTTCGGCATCACCGGCGACGTGACCTTCGACTACGGCAAGGCGTTCTCGCGCAGCCGCGCGGTCTCCAAGCGCATGACCAACGGCGTGCACTTCCTGATGAAGAAGAACCGCATCACCGAGTACAACGGGTGGGGCACCTTCGTCGACGCGAAGACGCTGTCGGTCACGACCGACGACGGCACCGAGACGGTGACGTTCGACAACTGCATCATCGCCACGGGCTCGACGACGAAGATGCTGCCTGGTGTCACGAAGAGCGACCGCGTCGTCACCTACGAGGAGCTCATCCTCTCCGAGAGCCTGCCCGCGTCGATCATCATCTGCGGGGCCGGCGCGATCGGCACCGAGTTCGCGTACGTCCTGCGCAACTACGGCGTCGACGTGACGATCGTCGAGTACCTCGATCGCATGGTGCCGCTGGAGGACCCCGAGATCTCGGCCGAGATCGCCAAGGCCTACAAGAAGATGGGCGTCACGCTCATGCTCGGCCACGGCGTCAAGACCATCACCGAGAGCGACGCGGGCGTCTCCGTGACCGTGTCCCCGGCCGCCGGGGGCGACGAGATCGAGCTCAAGGCCGACAAGGTGCTTCTGTCGATCGGCTTCGCACCGCGGACGACGGGGTACGGGCTCGAGAACACCGGTGTCCAGCTCACCGAACGCGGCGCGATCGCCATCGATGACTACATGCGCACCAACGTGGCTGGTCTGTACGCGATCGGCGACGTCACCGCGAAGCTCATGCTGGCCCACACGGCCGAGGCGCAGGGCGTCGTGGCCGCGGAGACGATGGCGGGGGCCGAGACCATGCCGATCAACTACGACATGATCCCGCGGGCGACGTACTGCCAGCCGCAGATCGGGTCCTTCGGCTACACCGAGGCCCAGGCGCGTGAGAAGGGGTACGACGTCAAGGTGTCGAAGTTCCCGTTCTCGGCCAACGGCAAGGCGTGGGGCCTGGGCGACGCCGTCGGCTTCGTCAAGGTCATCGCCGACGCCACGCACAACGAGATCCTCGGCGCGCACATGGTCGGTCCGGACGTCACCGAGCTGCTGCCGGTCTTCACCCTGGCGCAGATGTGGGACCTCACGGCCGATGAGATGGGCCGCAACATCCACGCCCACCCGACGCTGTCCGAGGCCATCAAGGAGGCCGTCGAGGGCATCGCCGGCCACATGATCAACCTGTGAGCCGCTGACCCGAGCTCTCATGACGAAGGCCCCGTCGCCAGCTGGCGACGGGGCCTTCGTCTGTGATCGTCAGCGACCGTCGAACTGCTGCCAGGCGGGCTTCTGCGCGTACGTCACCTCGTAGTACTCGAGCAGCTGGAGCTTGCTCGCCGCCTCGGGATCGACGATGACGGTGGCGTGCTGGTGCAACTGGAGCACCGATCCGGGCCAGCGGGCCGTGACGGGTCCTTCGACCAGGGCGGCGATCGCGTCGGCCTTGTGGGCGCCCTGGGCGACCAGGACGACCTCACGGGCGGCCATGATCGTGCCGAGCCCTTGGGTGAGGCAGTGGTGGGGGACGTCGTCGATCGACGCGAAGAAGCGCGCGTTGTCGCGACGCGTCGCCTCGGTGAGCGTCTTGATGCGGGTGCGCGAGGCCAACGACGAGGACGGTTCGTTGAAGCCGATGTGGCCGTTGCTCCCGACGCCGAGGATCTGTACGTCGACGCCGCCCGCATCGCTGATCGCCTTCTCGTACGCGAGGGCGGCCTGCTCGATGTCGTCGGCGAAGCCGTTGGGCGTGTGCACGAGGCGGGGGTCCATGCGGAGGGGCTCGGTGACGGTCTGGCGGATGACCTCCGCGTACGACTCCGGGTGTCCGACGGGAAGGCCGACGTACTCGTCCAGGGCAAAGGCCGAAGCCTGCGACATGTCCAGGCGTCCGTCCGCGACGCGCGCCGCCAGCCTCTCGTACAAGGCCACGGGCGAGGACCCGGTGGCCACGCCGATCACCACTCCAGGTCCGGTGTCCCGACAGACGCGGGCGACCTTGGATGCGGCGACGTCGGCGACCTCGTCGGCGGTGGGACACACGATGACTTCCACAGACACTCCTGCTCGTTGGCTTTGCCTCATTCGTACCGCGCCTGAGCGGAGTGGCACAAGCCGCGCCGCGCCGCCGCGAGGCGCTGTCATCGCGTCGTGGCGGGCGACACGTGAGACGTCGCCCATGAAACGATGCATCCGGCGAGATCTAGGGGTAGCGTTCTCCTTGGTTCACCCCCGACCCGTCACGTGCAGAGCGGCCCGTGTCGCCCATCCGTACACGATCGAAAGGCCGCTCGAGGCAATGCCTCCCGTCACACTGAACACCGTCGCGCTGGTCGTTGGATGGCTCGGCGCCATCCTGTCCTGCTGCATCTCCGCGCCTCAGCTGCTGCGGATCATCAAAGCGAACACGACCTCCGGCGTCTCCAGGCTCGCCTGGCAGATGGCCCTCGGCGGCAACCTCACGTGGGGGATGTACGGGCTGGTCCACGGCAACCCGAACCAGTGGGTGCCGAACATCTTCCTGCTCTCCATGACGCTGGTCATCCTCGGCCTGTTCCGCCGTCACGGTGGAACGCCCTGGCTCGTCCTGCTTGTCCCTGGCCTGCTGATGGGTCTCGCCACAACGAGCCTCGACAGGTGGGTCGGTCCGATCGCGTTCTCGATCGCGGCGGTGATCCCGCCGGCGATCTCCCTGACGTCTCAGCTGCGTACGACTGCAGCCAGCGAGGACATCGAAGGGTTGTCCCTCGCGAACCAGTGGATCGGGCTCACCAACCAGTCCGTGTGGCTGGTGTGGGGTGTGCTCGTCGGCAACCAGCAGGTCGTGCTCGTGGGCGCCCTGTGCATGGTGCTTCTCGTGGCCAACGTCGCGCTCGCCACGTTGCGCAAGACGGGCACCTGGGGTCCTGTACGGCGCGACGGCTACCGCCTGTCGTTCAAGCCGGCCTGACGTTCAGCGGCCAGCCGAGCGAGAGCAGCCACTGGACGGCCAGTGTCGACCACTGGGCGACCTCTGGATTCTCCTCGGCCAGCCCGAGACCGTGACGCCCCGAGCGGAAGACGTGCGCCTCGTGCGGCACCCCTGCGACGGCCAGTGACAGCTGCATGCTCACGGTGTGCAACGCGGACACCGCCTCATCGTCGCTGGTGGTCCACAGGAACATCGGGGGAGTGATGTCGCCCGTCTCCGGGGCGGCGACGCGGGTGCTCGGCGTCAGCTCCTCGCGCAGCTCCGCGGCGGCATCGTCGCCCAGAAGCTGCGCGGAGACGCCGGCATCCAGGTTGGGGATGCGCCCGGAGAACGCCTCGCGGAGCTCGATCACCGGGTAGCACAGGATGGCCGCGTCCGGGCGGCCGGCGAACGTCCAGCGCTGGGCTCCGGTGACGTCCTCGGAGTCGGTGGCCAGCAGGGCGGCGAGGTGCCCGCCCGCAGAGAAGCCGATGATGCCGACGTGGTCAGGGAGCACCGCCAGATCCGTCTCGCCCTCGCGGAGCATGATGAGAGCCTCGCGGGCGTCGTGCAGAGCGCCGGGGAAGCAGCCGTCTCCCACGCGGTAGCGGACGACCATCGCATGCGCGCCGTACGCGTTGAGCCACCGCGCGATGGCCTCGCCCTCATGATCCGCGTGCATCCGGTAGCCGCCGCCGGGCAGCACCAGGAACGTCGGCGCCTTCTGGGGTCCTGCGGGGTACGTCGTGTAGTCGATGGCCATGAGGCCATCCTCCCGCACCTAGCGGCCCCGCGGATCACATCTGGTCGGGAGCCTCGATGCCCAGCAGGTCGAGGCCGCGTGCCAGCACCTTCCGTACTGCCGCGCAGAGCGCCAGCCGGGAGGTTCGTACATCACCTTCTGAGGTCAGGACCGGGCAGAACTCGTAGAACGAGCTCATCGCGGTGGCGAGCTCGAACAGGTACGTGCAGAGCTTGTGCGGCTGCAGACCGGCGGCCACATCGGCGACCACCTCACCGAAGCGGCTCAGCAGCAGGGCCAGCGCGTGCTCGTGCGGGTCGTCGAGCACGGTGATGGTGCTCCACGTGATGCCTTCGGCTTCCGCCTTGGCCAGGATCCGGGTCGCGCGGGCGTGGGCGTACTGGAGGTACGGGCCGGTGTCGCCGCTGGTCTGCGTCATCCGCTCGGCGTCGAAGACGTAGTCCTTCTGGAGCTGGTTGGACAGGTCTGCGTACTTCACGGCGGCGACGGCGATCGGGCGGGCGACGTGCTGCTCGGCCTGGTCGAGCAGGTCGTCCAGGTGGGCAGCGCCACCCTTGCGGGTGGAGAACGGCTTGCCGTCGGAGCCGAGGACCATGCCGTACCCGACGTGCTCCGCGGAGACGGTGTCCGGGAGGTACCCCGCCTTACGGGCCACCTCGAACACGAGCTGGAAGTGCTGGTGCTGCCGGGCGTCGGTGACGTACACCATCCGGTCGGCCTTGAGCGTCTCGACGCGGTACTTGATCGCGGCCACGTCGGTGACGTCGTAGCCGTAGCCACCGTGGCGGTTGCGCAGGATCGCCGGCGCGTCGAAGCCGTCGACGAACACCACCAGGGCGCCGTCGTCGACGACAGCGATGCCGCGCGACTCGAGGTCGTCGCACACGGGCGCGAGCATGTCGTTGTAGATGGACTCGCCGGCCAGGTCGTCGTCGGTCAGCAGGACCCCGAGCCGCGCGTACGTGGCGTTGAACCCGGCCTTCGAGATCTCGATGAGCTGGTGCCACAGGGCGTTGGTCTGCTCGTCGCCGGCCTGCAGGGCCACCACCCGCGCCCTGGCGCGATCGGCGAACGCATCGTCGGCGGTGAGGTGGGCGTTGGCCCGCAGGTACAGCTCCTCGAGCCCTGCGAGATCAAGGCCCGCGAGGTCGAGCTTCTCCTCGAGCACCTGCTCGATGAGCATGCCGAACTGGCGTCCCCAGTCGCCGATGTGGTTCTGGGCGATGACCGTGTTGCCGGTCGCGTCGAGCACCCGGTGGAAGCAGTCGCCGATGATGGTCGTCCGCAGGTGGCCGACGTGCATCAGCTTCGCCACGTTGGGGGAGCTGTAGTCGATGACGATCCGCTGCGGCGCCGTACTCACATCGACTCCGGCCGAGGCGTCCTGCAACACACCGCTGGCCACCGACGCCAGCACATCGGAGCGGACGCGGATGTTGATGAAGCCGGGTCCTGCGATCTCCAGCGGCGTGCAGAGGTCGTCGAGCTCGAGTCGTGCCACCAGGTCAGCCGCCACCTCGCGCGGTGGGCGGCCCTGCTCCTTGGCCAGCCGCAGCGCCACGTTGCACTGGAAGTGCCCGAACTGCGGCTTGGTGGCCGGGCGCAGCTCGGGGTCGACCCCGGCCACGGCCTCGAAGCGTTCGGTGAGCATCTCGATCAGTGACAGCACCGCCACATCGTTCCACAGGCGCCGGGTGACAGTCCGCGCCGGTCCTCCAGACGGACCGGGACGACGGTGGTCACGCGGTGTGCGTACGTCGGATCCCTTGCAGCCAGGCCCAGAGGCGTGTAGAACACGGTGATCGTTCGGTAACGGTTAACAACGATTCGGTAAAGGCGATCACTACGCCTCACGTTCGTAACACGCGTGAGACAAAGCCGTGGTCGAATGTGCCAACTCCAGGCGCTTGGTGTCCATGCCGGGTGGGGGAGTACACGTCAACTAGGAGGAAGCGTGAACAGACGTCTCGTCAAGCTCGCCGCCGTCACGTTCGTGGCAGGCACCCTGGCCCTCACGGGCTGTGGTTCACGAGCCGATACGTCCTCGACCGGCTCGGCTGCGGCCAAGAAGGTCGCGAAGATCGGCGTCATCGCTCCACTGTCGGGGGATCTCTCCGCGCTGGGCCTTGGCATCAAGAACTCGGTCGACCTGGCCATCAAGCAGGCCAACGACTCCAACGCGATCCCGGGCTGGACGCTCGTGCTCGCCGCTGAGGACGACGAGGCCAAGCCCGACGTCGGCAAGAACGCGGCCACGAAGCTGTCCAGTGACAACGAGGTCGTCGGTGTCGTCGGCACCCTGAACTCGTCCGTCGCGCAGAGCGTCACCCCGGTTCTCCAGCCCGCGAAGATCGTCCAGGTCTCGCCCGCGAACACGAACCCGACCCTGACGCAGGGCAAGGACACGGCCAACCCGGCTCGTCCCTACGACAACTACTTCCGTACGTGCACGACGGATGCCGTCCAGGGCCCGACAGCGGCGACGTACCTTCTGAGCATCGGCGTCAAGCAGGTCGCCACGATCCACGACAAGAAGTCGTACGGTCAGGGCCTGGTTGAGGCGTTCAGCAAGGCCTTCACCGCCGGTGGCGGCACGATTGTCGCCGCGCAGACCATCAACCCGGATGACAAGGACTTCTCCGCAGTCGTCACCAACGTGAAGGCCGCCAGCCCGGCTGCCGTCTTCTACGGTGGCGAGTACCCGCAGGCTGGTCCGCTGTCCAAGCAGATGAAGGCTGCCGGTCTGAACGTCCCGCTCATGGGCGGCGACGGCATCTACGACCCGGCGTACGTCGACCTGGCCGGCTCCGCCGCCAACGGCGACCTCGCCACCTCCGTCGGCGCGCCGGTGGAGAGCCTGAGCTCGGCCAAGGCCTTCGTGGCGGCGTACACCGCTGCGGCGTACAAGGACCCGATGGGTGCCTACGGCGCGCAGTCGTACGACGCGGCGAACGCCATCATCAACGCCCTCAAGGTCTCGCTGGCCAAGGCCACTGACGCCAAGTCCGCCCGTGGTGACACGGTCACGGCGCTCGGTTCGGTGAGCTTCGACGGCGCGACCGGCAAGATCGCGTTCGACAAGTACGGTGACGCGACCAGCAAGGTCATCACCGTCTACAAGGTGACCGGCGGCAAGTGGGGCACCGAGAAGATCCTCAGCTGAGGCAACACAAGCGGGGGGGGGGGCCCCCCCCCCCGGGGGGGGGCCCCCCCCGGGGGGGGGGGGGGGGGGAACCCCGGGAGAAAAAAAAAGGGGCAGTTATACTCGCACATGCTCCGCAAAACCCGGGTGGGTGGCCCCCCCCCCCCTGGGGGGCCCACACCGCGCTTGGCCTGTGGGGAGTCGAACCGAGGAGAGAAAGAACGTGGACCTTTTCTGGCAGCAACTGATCAACGGACTCTCGCTGGGGGCGTTGTACGCGCTCATCGCGGTCGGCTACACGGTGGTGTACGGCATCGTGCAGCTCATCAACTTCGCCCATGGTGAGATCTTCATGGTCGGCGCCTTCGGGGCGTTCGCGACCTGGGTCGTCCTGGGGTCACCGAAGCAGTTGTCGTGGCAGGCAGCGATCTTCGGTGTCCTTCCCGCGATGATCCTGGGCGGCATGATCGCCTCGGTCGCCGTTGCTCTCCTCACCGAACGTCTGGCGTACAGGCCGCTGCGGGACGCACCCCGCCTCGCACCGCTGATCACCGCCATCGGCATCTCCGTCTTCCTGCAGGAGTTCGTCCGGCTGTTCTTCGGCGACATTCCCGGGATGCCGGACTCCAAGCGGGCCATCCCGTTCCCCACGATTACCGGCATATCTGGTGAGGCTTGGCACCTCGGCAACGTGACCATTCAGTTGTCCTCGGTGTTCACGATCGGGGCACTGGCCATCTGCACCGTCTTCCTGTGGTTCTACGTCAACCGCACCAAGACTGGGCGCGCCATGATCGCGACCAGTCAGGACCCCAGCACAGCGCGCCTCATGGGCATCAACGTGGACCGCGTCATCATGTCAGCGTTCGCTGTCGGTGCCGCACTCGCTGCTGTCGCCGGTGTCGCGCACGGGCTGCGGTACGGCAACATCGACTTCCGCATGGGCTTCCTCGCGGGCCTCAAGGCCTTCACCGCCGCCGTCCTCGGAGGCATCGGCAACATCAACGGCGCCGTCGTCGGCGGCCTGGTGCTCGGTGTCGTTGAGTCGATGGCGACCACCTTCATCCCCGGCCAGTTCGGTAGCCCGGCATGGAAGGACGTGTGGGCCTTCGTGCTCCTCATCCTCGTTCTGGTCTTCCGTCCGCAAGGCCTGCTGGGTTCGAAGGGGGTCGATCGCGCATGAAGTTCCTCGACTCCCTGAGCATCCCTCGCGAGAAGCTGGCGGCTTTCCAGCTCCCGGCGCACATCGCCGGCACCGTCGCCGCGCTGCTCGGGATCGCGTCGCTGGTGTTCCCTTGGTCGTACTCCCACGTTGCGCTCGACGACGTCGCGTACGCGGGAGCTCCCAGCGCACTGCAGTTCAACTACCTCGGGCTGGCCATCTTCGTCGCCGTGCTGTTCGCCGTGCCGTTGGTCGTGCGCAAGCCCGGCAAGCTGCGAGACGCGGTGGCCTGGAACACGGGTGCGAAGTTCGGCGGCATCGGGCTCTTCGTCGTCGGACTCGTCGCGGTTCTGGCGATCGGCCTGGAGACCGGCGGACTGGTGAACGTCGATCCCGGTGGCTGGATCGTGCTGGTCGCGGGCATCCTCGCCCTTGTCGCCGGCCTTGTCCTCGACCCGTCTCCGGCGCCCTCGATGGGCAAGTTCAAGACACCCCGCGTCGTACAGATCCTGGCCATCGCGCTGGGCCTGGGCGCTGTCCTCATGGCGGCGGCCTTCGCGCTGAGCCTCGACGGGGCCGGCGCGTTCCTGTTCTACCTGGTGTTCGCAGGCGTGCTCGCCTTGACCCTGGTCCGTACCGGTGTGTTCGGGTGGCTCGCCCAGTGCGCAGCGGACAACAAGCAGGTTCTCGTGCTCGCCGCGTTCGTGGCCGCCTTCGTGTTCCCGTTCACGCAGAACGGCTCCGAGGCCAACATGTCGATCGCGACGCAGGTGCTGATCTTCTCGGCCACGGCGCTCGGCCTCAACATCGTCGTCGGTCTGGTCGGCCTTCTCGACCTCGGCTACATCGCCTTCCTCGGCGCCGGTGCCTTCACGGCCGCGACGCTGTCGGGCTCGGTGTACGCCGCGACGAACTGGCACCCGCCGTTCATCGTGACCGTGCTCATCAGCGGCACGGTCGCCTCGATCCTGGGCCTGATCATCGGCACCCCGACGCTGCGGGTGTCCGGTGACTACCTGGCCATCGTGACGTTGGCGTTCGGAGAGATCTTCCGGATCACGATGAACAACCTGGACGGCACGGACGGCCCGCGGATCACGAACGGCTCGAACGGCATCAACAACGTTCCGGAGCTGAGCCTGTTAGGGTTCAACTTCGGCGCCCCACACACCCTGCTGGGCGTCGAGATCGGGCGGTTCGCCAACTACTTCTGGCTCATGCTGGTCGTGCTCGCGGTCATCATGGTCGTCTTCGTCAACCTCAACCGCTCCCGTATCGGCCGCGGCTGGGTCGCCATCCGTGAGGATGAGCTCGCCGCCGAAGCCATGGGCGTGAACACCTTCGGCCTGAAGATCCTGGCCTTCGCCGGTGGCGCGTTCCTCGCCGGTCTGGCCGGTGCGGTCAAGGCTCACCACGACGTCTCGGTCACACCGGACCAGTACGTGTTCCTCGAGTCCGCCTTCCTGCTGGCTGCCGTCGTCCTCGGCGGCATGGGTACGGTCCTCGGTGTGCTCGTCGGCGCGACCATCCTCAAGCTGCTGCCCGAGAAGCTCCGGTTCTTCTCCGACTACCGGCTGCTGCTGTTCGGCCTCCTGCTCGTGTTCATGATGCGGTTCCGGCCTGAAGGCCTGATCGCCGACGAGCGACGGCAACTCGAGTTCCACGCCGAGGACGAAGAGCTGGCGGAGGAGGTCGAGGAGGATCTCATCAACTACCACGACCACTACAACCCAGACGCGCTGGTGAAGGAGGAGCTCAAGTGACCGCCGTGGCAGCCACTCCCGAGGCATCGGCCGCATCTGCGCCGAGCGTCCTCCTCGACGCGAAGAATGTGACCATGCAGTTCGGCGGCCTCAGGGCCGTGAACGACGTGAGCATGGAGGTGAAGTCGGGCGAGATCATCGGTCTCATCGGTCCCAACGGGGCCGGCAAGACGACGTTCTTCAACTGCCTGACCGGCCAGTACAAGCCCACCGCCGGCTCGGTGATCTTCGACGGGCAGCCGCTGCCGCCGAAGCCGCGCCGTGTGGTGAACGCCGGCATGGCCCGTACGTTCCAGAACATCCGCCTGTTCCACAACATGACGGCGCTGGAGAACGTCATGGTGGGCCGCTACTGCCGTACGAAGTCGAACGCGCTCGATGCGGTGTTCCGGCTGCCTCGCCACCGTCGCGAGGAGCGGGAGGCCACCGAGCGCAGCCTCGAGCTGCTGGCGTTCGTCGGGCTGGAGAAGCAGGCCGACACGTTGTCCCGCAACCTCCCGTACGGCGATCAGCGTCGTCTCGAGATCGCTCGCGCCCTCGCGACTGATCCGAAGCTGCTGCTGCTCGACGAGCCCACGGCAGGCATGAACCCTCAGGAGACCCGTGAGGCGGAGGATCTGATCTTCCGGATCCGCGACCTCGGCTTGGCCGTGCTCGTCATCGAGCACGACATGCGGTTCATCTTCAACCTGTGTGACCGGGTGTACTGCTTGGTCCGCGGCGAGGTGCTGGTGTCGGGACCGGGCGAGGTCGTACAGAACGACCAGCGGGTCATCGAGGCGTACATCGGTCAGCCCGCGGTGATGGACGAGGGGAACGCGGATGCTTGAGATCAAGGACATGGTCGTCGCGTACGGCCGCGTCAACGCCGTCAAGGGCATCACCTTCACCGTCGAGAAGGGGCAGGTCGTCACGCTCCTCGGCACGAACGGTGCGGGCAAGTCGACGACGCTGCGCGCCATCTCGGGACTGCTGAAGCTCGTCTCGGGCTCAATCACCTTTGAAGGTGAGCGGATCGACGGCATCCCGGCCCACAAGATCGTCGAGCGCGGCATCGCGCAGTCGCCCGAGGGTCGCCGGCTGTTCCGCAAGATGAGCGTCGAGGACAACCTCAAGCTGGGCGCCTTCTCCCGCAAGGACTCCTCGGGCGTGAAGGCCGACATGCAGAAGGTGTACGACCTGTTCCCGGTGCTGGGAGAGCGTCGCCACCAGCCGTCGGGTCTGTTCTCCGGTGGTGAGCAGCAGATGCTGGCCATCGGCCGGGCGATGATGAGCAATCCGAAGCTGCTCATGCTCGACGAGCCGTCGATGGGCCTCAGCCCGATCATGACGCAGACGATCATGCGCACCATCCGCGAGCTGCAGTCCGATGGCGTGACCATCCTGCTCGTCGAGCAGAACGCCTCGGCGGCCCTGTCGCTGGCTGACCGCGGGTACGTGCTTGAGGTCGGGCAGATCATGTTCTCCGACACGGGCAAGGCGCTGCTCGGCGACGACCGCGTGAAGCGGGCGTACCTCGGCGCCGACTGAGCGGATCTCCAACCACATCGGAGCGCCAGGTCACCGCGGTGGCCTGGCGCTCCTTGGTTGTGTCAGAGGCTCGTGACAGCATGGGCAAACTGTCGCGGTCGATGACGCCGCGGCCGATCGGAGGGAATCCCGTGGGTGCGTCAGCGGCCAGCACAGAGTCCGACAGCCACGACCGGATCCGGGTGGTGGGCGCCCGTGAGAACAACCTCAAGGGTGTCAGCGTCGACATTCCCAAGCGGCGCCTGACCGTCTTCACCGGGGTGTCTGGCTCCGGGAAGAGCTCCCTGGTGTTCGACACGATCGCGGCGGAGTCGCAGCGGCTCATCAACGAGACGTACAGCACCTTCGTGCAGGGGTTCATGCCGAACCTGGCACGGCCGGACGTCGAGCTCCTGGACGGGCTCACCACGGCGATCCTCGTCGACCAGCAGCGGA
The DNA here is from genome assembly GCA_027492675.1 of Propionibacteriaceae bacterium. Lineage (GTDB taxonomy): Bacteria > Actinomycetota > Actinomycetes > Propionibacteriales > Propionibacteriaceae > Fen-668. The sequence goes on from JAPUEI010000042.1 coordinate 82,014, forward strand.
TGTTCGGCGACCCGCGGTCCACGGTGGGCACGGCGACCGACGCGAATGCGATGCTGCGCATCCTGTTCAGCAGGGTGGGGGAGCCGCACATCGGCGGTCCGACGGCGTTCTCGTTCAACATGGCGACCGTACGGGCGAGCGGTGCGATCACCGTCGAGCGGGGTGCGGCCACCAAGGCGCAGCGAGCGTCGTTCTCGAGGCTCGGGGGCATGTGCATCCGGTGCGAGGGCCGCAGTCAGGTGTCGGACTTCGACCTGACGGCGCTGTACGACGATGCGCTGTCGCTGCGCGGGGGAGCCCTCAAGGTGCCCGGCTACAGCATGGACGGCTGGTACGGGCGGATCTTCGAGGGCTCGGGCCTGCCCATGGACAAGCCCATCCGCGACTTCAGCGCCAAGGAGCTGCACAACCTGCTCTACCGCGAGCCCACCAAGATCAAGGTCGAGGGCATCAACCTCACGTACGAGGGACTCATCCCCAAGATCCAGAAGTCCATGCTGAGCAAGGATCCGGAGTCGATGCAGCCGCACGTACGGGCGTTCGTGGATCGCGCGATCACGTTCGGCACCTGCCCCGAGTGCCACGGGACCCGGCTCAGTCCGGAGGCAAGGTCGTCGAAGGTCGCCGGCATCAACATCGCCGAGGCGTGCGCGATGCAGATCAGCGACCTGGCGACCTGGGTGCACGGGCTCGACCTCCCGTCCGTGGCGCCCCTGCTGACGACCGTAGCTGAGACGCTGGACTCGTTCGTCGAGATCGGGCTGGGCTACCTGAGCCTCGACCGGCCCTCCGGCACGCTGTCGGGCGGGGAGGCCCAGCGGACCAAGATGATCCGCCACCTGGGGTCGGCGCTGACCGACGTGACGTACGTGTTCGACGAGCCCACGATCGGGCTCCATCCGCACGACATCCGCCGGATGAACGACCTGCTGCTGCGGCTGCGTGACAAGGGCAACACCGTGCTGGTGGTGGAGCACAAGCCCGAGGTCATCGAGATCGCCGACCACGTGATCGACCTCGGTCCTGGGGCTGGCAGCGCTGGGGGAGAGGTGGTGTACGAAGGTGAGCTCGCCGGGCTGCGGGCCAGCAACACGGTCACCGGACGCCATCTCGACGACCGCGCACAGCTCAAGGGGTCTGTACGGGCGGGCTCGGGCGTCATCGAGATCCGCGGCGCGACCTCGCACAACCTGAAGGATGTGGACGTCGACATCCCGACGGGGGTGCTGGTGGTGGTGACGGGCGTCGCCGGCTCGGGCAAGAGCTCCTTGATCCACGGCTCGGTGGCTGGGCGCGACGGCGTGGTGGCGATCGACCAGACGCCGATCCGCGGCTCGAGGCGGAGCAACCCCGCCACGTACACCGGACTGCTCGACCCGATCCGTACGGCCTTCGCCAAGGCCAACGGCGTGAAGGCTTCGCTCTTCAGTGCGAACTCCGAGGGCGCCTGCCCGGCGTGCAACGGGGCGGGCGTCGTGTTCACTGATCTCGGTGTCATGGCCACCGTCTCGACGACGTGCGAGGAGTGTGAGGGGCGCAGGTTCCAGGCGTCGGTATTGGAGTACCGCTACGGCGGCCTCACCATCGCCGAGGTGCTGGACTTGCCCGTCGACGCGGCGAAGCAGTTCTTCGGCGAGGGCGAGGCTCGCACGCCGGCGGCGTACAAGATTCTCGAGCGCCTGGCCGATGTCGGACTGGGCTACCTGAGCCTGGGCCAGCCGTTGACCACCTTGTCCGGCGGGGAGATGCAGCGTCTGAAGCTGGCGGCCCAGATGGCCGACAAGGCGACGGTGTACGTGCTGGACGAGCCCACGGCCGGTCTGCACCTCGCGGACGTGGCGCAGCTGCTCGGCCTGCTCGACCGGCTCGTCGACTCGGGCCGTTCGGTGATCGTCATCGAGCACCACCAGGCGGTGATGGCGCACGCGGACTGGATCATCGACCTCGGCCCCGGCGCGGGACACGATGGCGGGCGCGTGATCTTCGAAGGCACCCCGGCCGCCCTCGTGGCCGACGGTTCGACGCTCACGGCGCAGCATCTGGGGGACTACATCGCCGGCTGACGGTTCTCACGAACCCCATGGCTCGCTCACAGCCAAACTCCAGACGTCCCGACCTATACCGGAGGGGAGCGAAAGGGGCGGGCGAGATGACACAGCCGCACGACGAGAGCACCCAGGGGCCAGGACCGTCGTACCAGCCGCCCACCTACGGGATTCCCGGGAACCCACCACCTCCCGTCGGACCATGGGCACCGCCGACGGGGCCGTCCGCCTGGGGCGATGGGGGAGTGGGGAGCCCGTACGGGACGGGGTACACCTTCTCTGCGCCGCCACCTCCGACTCGTCGGCGCCGGCGCTGGTGGCTCGTCGCGGTGATCGCCGCCGTCGCGTCGGTCGCTGTCGGCGTCGCTGCGGCGGGGGTTGGCCTGGTGGCCACGTCGTCGCCGACGCTGCAGTCCGCGCCGAACCTGCCGACGATGAGCGAACCGTCGACAGGAGATTCCTCCACGCCGGCCCCCGCCGACGCATCCTCGGCCGCGGCGATCATCAGCCCGGCATTGGTCGACATCGTGAGCGACTTCTCTTACCAAGGTGCACAAGGGGCAGGCACCGGGATCGTCCTCTCCGCGACGGGCGAGGTGGTCACCAACAACCACGTGGTGAACGGCGCGACGTCGATCAGCGTCACCGATGTGGGCAACGGCCGTACGTACTCTGCCAAAGTCCTCGGTTATGACACGGCGCACGACGTGGCCGTACTGCAGCTACAGGGCGCGTCAGGCCTTGCCACAGCCACTATGAGTCAGACCGTCACGACCGTCGGAGAAGCGGTCGTGGCCGTGGGGAACGCCGGAGGAACAGGTGGGACACCCACCGCCGCTGCAGGTTCGGTGACGGCCCTCGGACAGTCGATCACCGCGAGTGACGAGCTCACAGGGACAGCAGAGCGACTCAGTGACCTGATCCAGGTGGATGCGGCCATCGAGTCCGGCGACTCGGGTGGCGCGCTGGTTGACGCGGCTGGCGCTGTGGTCGGCATCAACACCGCGGGCTCGAGGAGCGCGTCGTCGGACGCGGGCCGCGGGTTTGCCGTACCGATCGCCGATGCGATGCGCGTCGTAGCGGTGATCGAGTCGGGTACGGGCTCGGGGACCACCCACGTGGGTGACTCAGCCTTCTTGGGCGTTCTCCTAGGATCGTCCGGTCCCGGGCGCCAGCGCTCCACAGCAGGGCTCGTCGTACGAGGAGTGGTCGCGGGCGGTCCGGCCGCCACGGTAGGCATCGTGGCGGGCGACGTGATCACGGCCGTGGACGGCACCGCCGTCGACTCGGCGACCACGCTGGGCCAGCTGATGAACGCCTATCACCCGGGCCAGAAGGTGACATTGGCATGGACGACGGCCGCAGGAGCCGCGCACAGCGCGACCGTGGTCCTCGTCAGCGGGCCGCCTGCCTAGCATCCTGGGCAACAGACTGGTCTGCGACTAGTCTGAAACAATGACGACCGTGGGTGCGTACGAGGCGAAGACTCATCTGCCTGCTCTGCTGGCGAAGGTGGAGCGTGGTGAGACGGTGACGATCACACGGCACGGACGCCCCGTCGCCAAGTTGGTGCCAGTCGATGTCGTACGCCCGGTGTTCGAGGTCTTCGTCGAGATGGACGCGCTGCGGCAGGGCGTCACCACGGGCGGTCAGAGCATTCGCGAGATGATCGAAGATGGCAGGCGCTGATGTTCGTCCTGGACGCATCTGTCGCGCTGTCCTGGTTCTTCGAGGATGAGGCCAGCGAGGAATCGCTCAGAGTCAGGGGCCGCCTGACCGAGGAACGTGCTGTGGTTCCTGCGCTGTGGATGTACGAGGTGGCGAACGCCTTCGTGGTGGCGTCTCACCGCGGACGCATGACCCTCGACCAGGCCGCGCGTGCTGCGCAACTCCTGGCTGAACTGCCTATCGACGTTGAGCCTCCGGGTCGCGACGTCACGGACCTTCTGGACCTCGCGGCCGCGCATGCCTTGTCAGCGTACGACGCGTCGTACCTTCAGCTGGCGTCGCTCCGCGGCATCCCGCTGGCCACGCTGGACCAACGGCTCACCACGGCTGCGAAGGTCGTCGGAGTGCAGCTTCTCTCCGACGACCGGAGCTGAGGACTCAGGCCTCGACGTGGCGGACGGCCCAAGCCACGAGGCCGGCCATGATCAGCGCGACGGCCACGAGCCCGCCGATGCGACCGAAGGCCGCCAGCGCCAAGACGATGACGACGATGGGAACGATACGTACGACTGCGGAACCGAACATGATGCACACTCCAGGATTCGACTGATGGTCGCCGCTGAGGTGACGCGCGCCGCCTTGGTTTCATCCCTGATGGGATCGGGCGGAGCCCGCGACCTCGACGGCAGTACCCATATTAGTACGTAGGACAAGAGACGTCCAGAAGGCGCCCGTTCGGTCTGGGCGGTTCGTGCCAGTCCTCATGCGTGAATGACACTCTGCGCATCTCTCGTACCTGGCCTAACCATCTCCACCACCAAGAACTCCGGGTGGATTCCGGCGACGGCGGCCACCTGGTCAAGGTGAGGCCGGTGCGCTGCGGACCATCAGACGGGGCGATCGGTAGCCGATCCGTGAGACCGCGCCACAGCAGGCGCAGTCCGGGCCCGCAAAGCCAGGTAGTTCCTTGAGCGGACCGCCGCCCCTACTGAGAAGAACGATGCACCCGGCCGTCTCGCTGCGTCGGGCGACGACGCGAGATGCTCTTGACGGGAGTCTCCGCCGACGAGTTGTCCAGGGAACATATGTCGGTTGTGCCGGGCTGGGAGGGATCTCAAGGGCTGCCACGCTCGGTGGCCGGCGTCAGAGCGACAGCCAACGTGAGGCTTCTCGGCTGACAGTTGACGGCGTCCGTGTCGCACGGATGAGGTCCTCCTGTCCGATTTTGCCGATGTGCGCGTGTCAGTCGGTCCCCAACCGTGCAGCAGCGCGAGCCTTCATTGGTACGAAGTAGTCCGGCCGAGCTTTGAGCCGCAGATCATTGGGGTGGTGAAGAAGCCGGCTGCCACAACGGGGCTTCCGGATGGCTGGGCGAGCACCTCGGTGGAAGACTTCGGTGCTCACACCGCGACCCCTCTGTCGATTGCGACAGGCAGTTTGGTTCAGGACGAGGGATCAACCTCCACGTAGCCGTTGGCAATGCGGACGACATGATCCGCTTGACGCCATAGAATCTCGTCATGCGTGGCGACCACTACGGTCTTTCCCGATGTTCGAAGTCGATTCAACGCTGTCATGACCACTTTGCGGCTCGCCGGATCGAGGTTGCTAGTGGGTTCATCCGCCAGGATGATCGAGGGATCATTTGCTTGAGCGCGCGCGAACGCCACGCGCTGTCTCTGTCCAGCTGAGAGATCGCGAACATCGGCATCGCTAAGGTCTTCAATCCCGAGAAGTTCGAGGAGTGAGTCGGCGATTCGGGCAGCCGTTCTGCGCCCTACGCCAGCGTAGCGCAACGGCAAGGCGACGTTCTTGCGTGCCGATTCTCCTTCAACCAGTCCGAACTCTTGGAATACGAATCCGACCTGCCGACTGCGATAGATCGAGCCAGCTCGCGAGGCTACTGCAGGCACCGCGTTTCCGTCGACCAAGACCGTGCCCGCGTCCGGAGAGAGTTGGCAAGCCAAAATGCGCAGCATGGTCGTCTTGCCCGACCCCGAAGGACCCACCAGGGCCGTTACGCTTCCTGGGTCAGCGGACATGGACACGTTGACGAGAGCGTTGATCTCTCGCTCTGCCGAGCGGTAGCGCTTATGGACGTGCTGAACCAGAACTGTCACCAGGTAACCCCTCTGATTTGGGTTTGCGAATCAGCGCGGATAACGCTTCGTGAACTGGCCCAAGCTACCGTGGCGACAACCAAGACACAAACGACAACCAAGGATGTCGTGATGGCCCCTTGATAGCGACCACCCGCGACGAGCAGACTACCGACTGTTCCTGACAAGATCGCTGGAACTGCCCATGCCGCCGTGACGAACGCTGCGAGCCTCACCAAGAGATGGCCTCGACCTGCCCCTACCGAATTGTGTATGGCGAAGTCACGGGAGCGGCTGCGCACCAGGGCCCTGATTCCTGCGACAACGCCAACGACAGTGGTCAGGAGGCCTGCTAAGAAGACCTCCAAGAAAGCTATCCGCCCCTGCAATTGTGGAGCGAAATCAATCCTGGTCTTGTCGTTGACTAATCGAGGCACAATCGACACCACCGGGCGAACGAGGGAGGTATAGCGCGTCACGTCAGCATCTGATGGATGAATAAGTACAATGCGCGCGGCAACCTCGATCAGCTTGCCAACATCAGCTCGGGCGAGGGAGGTTGCAGGATCGACGAAGAGTAGAACTTCCGACTGCCAGGACGTGTACTCCATCCAAAGGTTGATGTAGCCGGAATTGGGAAGCGTCCCTACTACAACTGCAGAGTCATCGCCCGCACGGACGGTCGAACCAACCCGTCGAGCAGACGACCCTCCCGCCAGGGCGTACGGTTTCATATTGGCATGGTCGGCCAACCCAAAAACCCGAGAGAAGCTACCAAAGACGATGGTCGGCTCCCCATCCGTGGCCGGGATCACCATCGAGTATGCGCTGCCACCGGACAAGACGCGGATAAGTTCCGTGCGGAGCGCCTCGACGTCGCCCTTCGACGGCTGCTCGTTGAGGTCCCCCATGGCAAAATACACACCGTCGAGGCTGTCGAGCTGACCAGCCGCCCGTACGTCGGACACGCTCTGGGCGACCATCCCAGCGCTTAGGCCAACGAGCAGGCTCATCAGGGCCGTGTGGAGGGCGACAAGCACGATTCGGCCAAGAACCTTGCTGGCGTCGCTGAACCCTGTGGAACATGCGAAGAGCAGCCCCTTCATTCCGTGACCATCTTCGCGAGAGCAGAGGCCCTTAACCAGTAGATCAGCGCGGCGAGAGTGAGATCAAGAAGTAGGACCGCGCCTCCGGACAGGATCAGGAAGGAAGGGACGCTGATCCTGAAGGCGGTTGCAAGGCCCGCGGTCGCGCCCACCCCTAGGAGGGCCCCACAGCACCAGGCGACCAAAACCGCAAGAAGATGATGGGAGGCCGCCCCCATTGGCGTAGCGCCAAGGAGTACCTCTCGACGGAGTCTGTCGCCCAATTCGCGCTGAGTCGTCGTCCACGAGGCTGTTGCACTGACCCACGCTAGGAGCAGGATCATGGCCATCAGCCAGGCGACGGGTGCCCTCGCCACGTCGGACCAGAACGACGGGATGCCGGCGACGTCGACGTGGTAGCCGAGGGCGCGGATGCCGGCTGTCAAGTTCTGGAGCTCGTCTTCTGGGAGTCCATCGACGACAAGATCGCCGCGCAAGTCCCTGATCGAGAGGAGCGGATATACGTAATCGATCCCCTGAAGGTCCTGAACGCCCGGGAAATCCCTTGTCACCGCGTCGAAGCCCAACGCCTCTTTGGCGTTGCTCTTGAGTGCGCCCGCTCCAGAACCCGACCTGAAGCTCACCTTCGACGCTCCGGACCTGTAGTCCTCGGCGTCGAAGGGGAGATCCTTCCACTTCGCGCTGGAATCGTAAACACCCATCCCTACTCCCGCATCAGCGGCTCCACGGTAAACAGCAGTGCATCGAG
>JAPUEI010000043.1 GCA_027492675.1 Propionibacteriaceae bacterium
CGAGCGCCATAGGCCTCTAGGCGAATCCTCCGCGGACGAGGATACCGGGAACCGGCGGTGCATCTCCAACTGAGGCACGGATCGTCCACCGAAGCGCCGGTCAGACCTCGATCTGGACGGTGATCAGCTCGCCCGCGGCGTCCCGGTAGGAGACCGGATTCAGCCTCGGTGAGGCGGCGCTCACGAAGGCCGCGAACTCTGCGTCAGCCGGGCCGGACGACCTTGATCGTGAACTCGGCGGTGTGCAGGGCGCCCATCAGTCTCAGCCAGAGCGGCAGGAACATCTCCAGCCCGCGGGACGCGGTGATGTCGCCCAGGTCGATGATGTCCCGATGGCCGACTTCCGTCAGAAGCCCGACGACCAGCGCTTTCGCTTGCTCATCGTCACCGGCCACGAAGACCGAGCCCTCCGTCGGCGGCCGCACCTGCAGCGAGGCGTTGAGCGTGTTGACCGCCTTGACGAACCGCATCCCGGGGAGGGCGCGCTGCAGCCGCTCGCCCAGTGAGTCGGTGTCCTTGACGAAGAGGGTCGGCGGGAAGCCGGCGGAGAAGTCCAGCGGATTCGAGATGTCCATCACCACCGCACCCTCGAGCGACGGCGCCAGCGCGGTGAGTACGTCCTCGCAGACAGCACCGCTCAAGGCGTTCACAACGAGGTCCGCGCCGGCGACCGCCTCGGCGAAGGTTGCCAGTCGCGCGCCGGCCCAGCCCTCGTCACGTTCTCGCGACACGGCGGGGTCGCGAGTGCCGACCACGACGTCGTGTCCCAGCTCGGTCAGGCGGGCGGCCCACGCCCGTCCGACGGTTCCGGTTCCCAGTACTGCTACGCGCATCGCGGCCTCCTTCGAACTCCTTCGAGCCGTTCCATTCTGCGCCTCGGCAGCGGTTGCGGCCTATGGCCTGTGGGACTAGAGATCCCGGGTCTGACCTCTCCCCGCTCACGCGGTGGTCGTCGCGCGCTGGCGGTCGGCGGAAACCCCGGTCGCGGCCCTCTCCCCGCTCACCCGTGGTCGTCGGGGCTTCCTTCCCGGAACTTGCGGTCGTCGTCCGGTTCCGGGTGACGGAGGCGGATCTCTCGCATGCTGCGAAGCGCGGGCCGTCGGGCAGGATGAGGGCATGAGAATCGCGCTTGCTCAGCTGACCTCGTCGGTCGAGCCGTCGGAGAACCTCGAGCTCGTGCGCGATCACACCGCTCGGGCGGCCGAGGCGGGGGCAGAACTCGTCGTCTTCCCGGAGGCCACGATGTGCTCGTTCGCGCGCTCAGTGGCGGAGATCGCCCAACCCTGGGACGGCCCCTGGGCGAACGGCGTCCGCGAGATCGCCCGGACCGCCGGCATCACGGTGATCGTCGGCATGTTCGCAGCCACCGGCACCGAGCAGGTCACGAACTCGCTGCTCGTCGCCGACCCTGGCGTCGAGGCGCGGTACGACAAGATCCACCTGTTCGACGCCCTCGGGTACCGCGAGTCGGACGTGATCGCGGCCGGCGATCAGCCGGTGGTGGTCGAGGTCGCAGGCGTGAAGGTGGGGCTGGCCACCTGCTACGACATCCGCTTTCCCTCCCTCTTCACGCAGCTGGCACGGTCGGGTGCCGAGGTGATCGTGGTGCCGGCGTCCTGGGCTCCGGGGCCGGGGAAACTGCATCAATGGCGGACGCTCGCCACCGCGCGGGCGATGGATTCGATCTGTTTCGTGGTCGCCTGCGATCAGGCTCGGCCTGAGGGAGTAGAGGACACCCGGCCCACCGGAGTCGGGCACTCCCTGGTGGTCGATCCGTTGGGGACGGTGCTGACCGAACTCGGGGACGAGCCGGAGCTGGTGGTGGTCGATCTCGATCTGACGCAGGTCGCGGCAGCGCGGCAGGCGATCCCCGTGCTCAGGAACGCCCGCTCGTTCGGCGGCTGACCTCTCACGTCGCGCACTCGGGCTACTTTGGGCGACCCAGCTGACCCGGTTCGCCGAGCACCCTCACGTCGCGCACTCGGGCTACTTACCCGAGCAAGCGAGCCGCGCGGCACTGTTTACCGCCCGCGACGATCCTGTGTCGTCGTCGTTCGGCTTCTCGTCCGAGAAGCCGAACGGATGCGATACCAGAACGGTCAGACGGGCCGGAGACGATGCTCGTCGCTTTGATTTCTGTCACATGCGTCCCACAAGTCACAGGAGGCCTGTGGATAGTGGTTTCACCTGTGGATAACCCCGGCTTGCTCTTCCCGGTGGCGAATTGATCTGCCAGACTGGCGCCCACTCCCACCCCTAGGAGTTCAGATGAGGCGATCCACAAGCGCACTGGCGGCGATGCTTGCTGCCGTGCTGCTCGCGGGCTGCCAACCCGGGACGCCGACCACGGCGCC
>JAPUEI010000044.1:0-16115 GCA_027492675.1 Propionibacteriaceae bacterium
CCCTCTCGGAGAGGACTCCTAAACCTCTCCTCGAGCAGAGGGGGGGACCTCGTCGGGGAGAGGTTTCGTAGCGCTTGGCGAGCGGTGGTTGCTCCGGGGTGCAGGATCGAACCATGAGTGCGGAGGCGGAGCTGCTGGCGAAGGTGCCCGATGGGCTGTACATCGGCGGGCGCTGGAGGTCGGCCGAGGGCGGGGCAACGTTCGGCGTGTACGACCCGGCGACGGGCGGGGTCGTGAAGGACGTGGCCGATGCCTCGGTGGGCGACGCGACGGCGGCCATGGACGCGGCGGGCGCGGCCTTCCCGGCCTGGGCGGCGACCCCGGCTCGGCAGCGGGCTGAGATCCTGCGCCGCGCGTTCGACCTTGTTGCCGCGCACACCGACGACCTCGCGCTGCTCATGACCATCGAGATGGGCAAGCCTCTCGATCAGGCGCGTGGCGAGGTGGCGTACGGGAATGAGTTCCTGCGCTGGTTCTCGGAGGAGGCGCCGAGGATCGCGGGCCGCTACCACGCCTCCCCGGAGGGCAATGGCCGGATGATCGTGTCGCAGCACCCCGTGGGGCCGTGCTACCTCATCACTCCGTGGAACTTCCCGCTCGCGATGGCGACGCGAAAGGTCGCCCCGGCGCTGGCGGCGGGCTGCACGGTGGTGCTGAAGCCGGCATCCCTCACGCCGCTGACCACGATCTTCTTCGCCTCACTGCTGGCTGAGGCCGGCGTGCCTGCCGGGGTGGTCAACGTCATCACCACGACGTCGTCGGGGCCGGTGTCAGAGGCGCTCATCGCCGATCCACGACTGCGGAAGCTGTCGTTCACCGGCTCCACCGAGGTCGGGCGGAAGCTCCTCGCGCTTGCCGCCCCGGGCGTGCTCCGTACGTCGATGGAGCTCGGCGGCAACGCGCCGTTCGTGGTGTTCGAGGACGCGGATCTGGCCCAGGCCGTGGAGGGTGCGATGGCAGCCAAGTTCCGCAACATCGGCCAGGCCTGTACGGCGGCGAACCGGTTCATCGTGCACGCGTCCGTCGCCGACGAGTTCGCACAGCGGGTGACCGAACGGGTACGCGAGCTCGTGGTCGGGCGCGGCACGGAACCCGATGTGACGATCGGGCCGCTCATCGACGACGTCGCCGTCGCGAAGGCCGAATCCTTGGTCGCGGATGCCGTGGAGCGCGGGGCGACGTTGCTCACCGGAGGGTCCGCCCGACCGGGTCCAGGCACCTTCTACGACCCGACGGTCCTGACGGAGGTACGGGCAGGTAGCAGGCTCCTCCGCGAGGAGATCTTCGGCCCGGTGCTGGCCATCACGACGTTCGAGACCGAGGACGAGGCCGTACGGCTGGCGAACGACACGGAGTTCGGCCTGGTCTCGTACGTCTTCACCCAGAACCTCGCCCGCAGCCAGCGCATGATCGAGCGCCTGGAGACGGGGATGATGGGCCTCAACGTCGGCGTCGTCTCGAACGCGGCCGCCCCGTTCGGCGGAGTCAAGCAGTCGGGGCTCGGCCGCGAGGGCGGGCTGGAGGGCATCCGCGAGTACCTGCACACCAAGTACACCCTCACCCCGGACCCGTACGCCTGACCGGCTACAGCGTCATCGGCCACTGGGCCGTGGGGGCGCCGACGTAGGAGGCGTCGGCGACGTACGTGCCGGACTTGAGCGTCGTCGGCACGACCTTGCACTCCTTCTGGGAGCGGTGACGGTCCCAGGTGGTCTTGAACGTGGCCGCGGCGCCCGGCTGCAGCGTCTGCGTGCCCGTGGCTCGCCAGGCCGCGCAGTCGGCGGTGGACCAGATCTCGTCGATCCCGGAGACCACCCTGAGCACGAAGCGCGTGTCGAGGACGAGTACGCACGCGACCGAGCCGGAGTTCGTGAGCGTGACCTGCAGATCCGCCTTCGCGGTCGTGGGCACCGAGCGTGGCCCGGTCACCGCGAGCACGAGGAGGTTGGGGACGCACTCGATCGGCGTCGTGGCGGTCGCGCTCGTCGTGGCGCTGACGGACGGGGTCGCCGACGATGAGCTGGCCACGGTCGTGGGCTGGTCGGTCGACGAGTACGAGGGGCTCTCTGAGCTCTGTACGACAGGGGGCGGAGTGCTGGTGGTGGGCGTCGCAGTCCGGGTCGCTCCATGGATCGCCGAGACGATGCCGGCGATGATCGCGATCACGACGACGACCGCCACCAGGACGAGCCCGCGGCGAACCCAGTAGACCCGGTCGGGCAGTTGACCGGGGACTGCCCGGCGGGGGCGGGAATCCATACGGGCATCGTAGGCGGGGAACGCGCTGGTGGCAGGACCGGGGCCCGTGTCGTCAGCCCAGTCTGTACGCCGTCTCCGCTAGTCGCAGCAGCCCGTCGCGGATCAGCGCGGCCCTCGCATCGCCGACGCCCTCGACCTCGCGCAGGTCATTCCGGGACGCCGCGAGGATGCCCTGCAGGCCGCCGAAGTGGTCGAGCAGTCGTGGCGCCAGCGACGTCGGCAGTCGGTGGATCGACAGCAGCTGCCGCATGCCGCGCGGTGAGAGGCGACCCTCGAGGCCGGGGAAGCCGAGCGTGCGGGCAACGCGCTCGAGGTCGACGATCTCCGCGTCGACCAGCTCGGCGAGCCGGTCGAAGGCCATGAGTTCGGCGTCGTCGCTGTAGTCGAGGCGCAGGTGGCCGGCCAGGTCGGACAAGTGGTCGGTGGCCTCGTGGAGCTGGAGGTCGAGCAGGCGGCCGTCGACGCCGAGCTGGCGGATGTAGCCGCGCACCTCGCTGGCCAGGCGCCGTACGAGCTCGAGCCGCTGAGCGACCACCACCACGTCCCGTACGGTCACTTGGTCGGCCACTTCGAGCGCCGACAGCGTGGCTGTGACGTCCTGCAGCCGGTCGTTGTAGCGGCTCAGCGCATCCAGCGCCTGGTTGGCGCGGGCCAGCAGGGCGTCGGTGCGCTGGACGACATGGCGCTCTCCGTCAAGGTAGAGCGCGATCGTCGACATGGAGGCCGACACGGTGACGACCGGGATGCCTGCCTGCTTGCTCAGCCGGTCGGCGCTGGCGTGGCGCGTGCCGGTCTCGACGGTCTCGATGGAGGCGTCGGGGGCGAAGTGGACGCCCGCCCGGACGATGCGGCTCAGGTCCTTGGTGACCACCAGACCGCCGTCCATCTTGGACAGCTCGCGCAGCGCGGTCGGGGTGAACGACGCGTCCAGATGGAACCCACCGGTCGAGATCTGCACGACCTCCTCGGTGTCGCCGATCGCGATCAGCGCGCCCGTACGTCCCGCAAGGATCCGGTCCAGCCCCTCGCGGAAGGGCGTGCCGGGAGCCATCTGGGCCTGGTAGCGACCCAGTCTCTCGTGGTCCACGTCGTTGCCCTCATCTCTTCCCCAGCGTCTGGAGGAATCGTAACTGGGTTGCCGATCGGCGCCTCGCGCACGCGCCCGCCGTCTGCGGATCACCGCCCGTCGTCGGACCGTCTCGGCCGGAGGTCAAGTGACGCCAGCGCCTCGTGGAGCGTCGACGCCTGCACCACCCGCATGCTCGCCGGTACGTCGAGCCGCTCGCCCTTGGCCGGCACGGGCACCACCGCCGTCGTGAACCCCAACCGGGCGGCCTCCTGCAGGCGGCGTTCCAGGCCCGGCACCCGGCGCAGGTCTCCGGCCAGGCCGACCTCGCCGAGCGCGATCACCTTCGCGGGGAAGTTCCGGTCCAGCGCGGCCGACGCGACCGCCACCGCCAGGGCCAGGTCGGACGGCGGTTCGTCCACGCGGGCGCCACCGACGGTCGACGCGTACACGTCCTTCGTGTGCAACGGCAGCCCTGCACGCCGCTGCAGCACGGCCAGCACCATCTGCACGCGCCCCGAGTCGAGCCCGGTGGTCACCCGCCGCGGCGGCACCTGCTGTGGCGCCGGAGCGACCAGCGCCTGCACCTCAGCCAGCAAGGGGCGACGCCCCTCGAGCGTCACCGTCACGCACGTGCCAGGTGTGGGTTGGTCGTGGCGCGTCGTGAACAGCCCCGACGGATCCGGCACCTCGACGATCCCCGACTCCGCCATCTCGAAGCAGCCCACCTCGTCAGCGGGGCCGTACCGGTTCTTCGTCGCCCGCACCATCCGGAACCCGGAGTGGCGGTCGCCCTCGAACGAGAGCACGACATCGACGAGGTGCTCGAGCAGTCGTGGGCCGGCGATCGAGCCGTCCTTGGTGACGTGGCCGACGATCATCGTCGCCATGCCCCGCCGCTTGGCCACCCTCACCAGCGCGCCCGTGACCTCCCGGACCTGGGTGACGCCGCCGGGGGAGCCGTCTGCCTCGGCCGTGCCGATGGTCTGTACGGAGTCGACCACGAGCAGCGTCGGGGCGACCTCTTCGATGTGGCCGAGCACGGTGCCGAGGTCGGTCTCGGCCGCCAGGAAGAGCTCGTCGGTGATGTTTCCCGTACGTGTCGCACGGAGCCGCACCTGCGCCGCTGACTCCTCGCCCGACACGTACAGCGTTCTCCTGCCGTCGCGCGCCCAGCGAGCCGCCACCTCGAGCAGAAGCGTGGACTTGCCGACCCCGGGTTCGCCGGCCAGGAGCGCCACGGCCCCGGGCACCAGCCCACCCCCGAGCACTCTGTCGAGCTCGCCGACACCGGTGAGCATGCGCTTGGCGGCCTGGTCGTCGACGTCACCGATCCGTACGGCACGGCTGATCGGCGCGGTGGCCGAGACCTCTTGCAGCTTGGGAGCTCCGGCCTCGACGACGCTGCCCCAGGTTTGGCACTCGCCACAGCGTCCGACCCAGCGCGTGGACGCCCAGCCGCACTCCGTGCACCTGTACGTCGCCCGCGCCTGTTTAGCCATAGCGGGACTCTCTCACGCGGGTGAGACAGTTTCGGACGCCCTGGTGGCGCACGACGCTAGATGCGTACTTCGCCCTTGTCCGTCTGGAACGTCACCGACTGGACGCCGGGGTAGCCACTCGGCGAGGAGAAGTTGAAGTCGATGCCGTCGAACACCGCGGGAACCGGAGCGCCCAGCCAGTCCTCGACCCGCTGACGGTTGCCGGCGACCTCGATGCCCTTGAGAGCCACGGTGCCCTTGAGCGCGCTCGGGCGGACGTCGGGCTCGGAGACCCAGTGGATGAAGTACGGCAGCTGCGGGTCCGCGATCAGGCCCTTGACGCCGATCTGGCGCCACTCCAGTGCGCGCCCGTCAGGGAAGTGGCGCAGGCCGACGACCGCGGGACGCTCAAGGCGCGTCTCGATGGGTGCCAGATCCTCGACCGAGACGACCCAGCCGAGCCAGCCGCCACCGAGCGCGGAGCGCGCCCGGACAGCCTGACCGTACGGCGCCTTGTCCGCAGCCGGGTGATCGAGCACCTCGACGATCTCCAGGTAGCGATCATCAGCGAGGGGGATCAGGCGCATCGTGGTGCCGAACCGGGGGTGGATGCCACCATCGCGCGACTTCACCCCGAGCGCAGCCTCGAGCCGCCTTGCCTCAGCAGCAAGGCCATCGGGTCCGACGGCGTAGACGACATGATCGACGTGCATGCGCCCATTCTGGTCATGCCGTGCGGCCACCGCGAAATCGGCCCCCCACCTTGGGCACTTTCACGCCTGCCGTCGTCGATGTGCTGTGGCCACCGTTGGTCGAGCTTGGCGGCGCTCCTGCGAGCTGCGGCTACTCTGAATCGGTGACCGATGCACCCATCACGCCCAGCCCGTCCAAGGTGCTGCTGTCGACGTCCTCGGTCTATCCCGAGACCACGGCGAGCGGGTTCGAGCTCGCAGCGGCCCTCGGCTACGACGGCGTCGAGCTCATGGTCGGGATCGATCCGGTGGCCGCGGACATCGACGCGGTCGAGAAGCTGCGCGACTACCACGGCGTACCCGTCGAGGCGATCCACGCTCCCTGCCTGCTCGTCACGCAGGGCACGTGGGGCAACGACCCGTGGGAGAAGCTGGCGCGCTCGGCAGAGGCTGCGGTACGGCTGGGGGCGGACACGGTCGTCGTCCACCCGCCGTTCCGGTGGCAGGGCACGTACGCATCGGGTTTCGAGGCCGGCATCCGTCGCCTCAACCTCGACACGGGTGTCCGCTTCTGCGTCGAGAACATGTACCCCTGGCGCACGCCGGTGCGGAACTTCAAGGCGTACCTGCCCGGCTGGGACCCGTCCGACCTCGACTACGAATACCTCACGCTCGACCTCAGCCACGCCTCCACCGCGAAGGCGTCCTCGCTGGAGCTCGCGAGGTCGTGGGGCGACCGGCTCCGCCACCTGCACCTCACCGACGGCAGCGGCTCCGCCATGGACGAGCACCTGTTGCCGGGCCAGGGCGACCAGCAGGCCGATGAGGTGCTGAAGCACCTCGTCGAGACGGGGTTCGACGGACACGTGGTGCTCGAGGTGAACACCCGGACGATCGGCTCCCGCGGCGCCCGCGAGCACGCGTTGGCCGACTCGCTCACGTTCATCCGTACGCACCTCGGTCAGCTCGCCGGAGCACGCACCACCTGAGCCGCGTCAGGGGCGCCACCACTCCTTGATCGTGGCGACCTGCTGGGAGGCGTTGACGGTGTACTCCACGACGACCTCGTCGGCTCCCCACGTCTTCTCGGCCATCGGCACGGTGACGAAGTCGCCCGGCTGGCCGCTGGGACCGATGAGCGACAGGGTCGTGCCCGAGGCGAGCGGGACGACGTACGTCTTCGTGTTGAGGTTCTTGATCTCGTAGCCGTTCGGCGGCTCCTCCGTGAGGTCCGCGCAGTTCGGGTCCTTCGAGGGGTACCCGCACACCGTCAGCGGGTCGAGGACGACCGCCCAACGTCCGCCGATCATGGTGAGCCGGGACAGATAGGCGTACGTGTACCCGGCGGGCAGCACGTCGAAGGTGCCACCGTTCAAGGTAGGCCGGCTGGGGGTTGCCGAGGCCTTGGACGCACTGGCCGACGCGGTGGCGCTGGGCTTCGAGGCGCTGCTCGAGGGCGTACCGCCCGTGGCCGTGACGCTCGGGGAGGTCGCGGTCGATGCGCCACCGGACGACGTACCGGCGGTGGACGCGCACGCTCCCAGACCCAGAAGGAGCACGGCGACGAGGATCGTGTGGCGCATGGTCCGATTCTCTCCTGAGCGGCTGTGTGCGCATGCGCGCCGCGACACGTTGTGAGCAGATCGTCATGTTGCCCTGGGGTTGCGCGGCGCCGCATGGCATCCTGTGCCGATGCGCAGCTACACGGCAACGGTGCCTGTCGACGAGCAGTGGATCTCCCTCACCCAGAGCATGGAGGAGCCCACGTCGGTGACCCTCTTCGAGGAGCCGGGGATCCAGCTCCGCACCAGCGCCGACTGGGGCCAGGCTGTGAGCCTGGAGGTCCAGGTGTACGACCTCGAGGAGATCCCGACCGTGCCGACCGGCGCGTGGCAGCGGGACACCGACGACACGGTGACCGTGGGCGGCGGGTTGGGCGTCGAGACCGTGATGGGTCGGCAGTCCGAGCTCCCGCAGGTGCCGGCCGGGGACTACGCCGTCACCACCTGGGTCACGGGCCGGGCCGAGAACGCCGAAGCGGTGGCTGCCTGGGAGGCCGCGCTGCCCACCGGGGAGACCGCCGACGTCGTGGCCCCCGACTGCTCGGAGCGCTGGATCGTGCAGCTGCGACGTACAGGGATGGCCGGGCCCATCTCGTACTAGACGGGCTTCTCGAAGACCGACACCCGACCGGTGTTGTCGTTGGTCGGCGCTCCCCGGTGCCAGTCGGCCCAGCGGTCGCGGAGGCTGAGCCCCGCCATCCGGGCCATCAGGTCCATCTCGCCGAACCACACGTAGCGGTGGTGCGAGTCGGTCACGCGGCCGTCGCCGAGCCGGTAGTGGTGTGACGTGAGCCGCTGGGCGACGAGGTCGTACGTGTCGAACCCCAGATGCTCGTCGCGCACCTCGAACGGCACGGCCACCGCCCCCGGCGGGAAGCGCCGCAGGTCGGGCTCACCCATCTCCACGACGAACACGCCCCCGGGCGCCAGGTGGGCGGCCGCGTTGGCGAAGCACGCGACCTGCTCGTGCTGCTCCAGCAGGTTGGACAGGGTGTTGAACACGAGGTAGACGAGGCTGTACGAGCCGGGCACGCGCGTGGTCGCCATGTCGCCGATGGTCACGGGTACGGTCTCGCTGCGGGGCTTGCGCCGCATCATCGCGACCATGTCCTCGCTGATCTCGATGCCGGTCACCGGCACGCCACGGGCGGCCAGGGGGAGGCCGACCCGGCCTGTACCGATGGCCAGCTCCAAGGCCGGCCCCCCGTTCGCGAGCTCCTCGAGCATGTCGAGCATCGGCGCCAGCGACTGTTCGGTCGAGATCTCGGCGCAGTCCTCGTCGTACGTCGCCGCCACGTCACCGATGAACACGTTCTGCATCAGGCGAACCCATCACGGGATACGCGTCGGATCAAGGCCTTTTGTCGACGTTGTCCACAGCCGCCCGCTCGTGCACGCGTCTATCCACAGTTCTCAGGTGGCGGTGGCGGGCAGGTCGGGCGTCACAGATGCTGGGCAGATGCGCACCCCACGCCCCTGGACACTGCCCACCGAACCCATCTGTGTCAGCGATCTCGCGCGGCAAGGCGTCTCCGCGCGCATGGTGCGCACGGCCCTCGCCAGCGGCCTGCTCGTACAGACCCGCCGAAGTGTCGTGGTGGCGGCCGCGTGCTGGCCCGACAAGCCCGAGCAGCAGCACGTCGTACGAGCCAGAGCTGAGGCGGCGGCCAACCCGGGTGCCGTGCTGAGTCACCAGTCGGCCGCGCTCGTCTGGGGCTTGCCGACGCCTGGCTTCGAGTCCTGGGCCACCATGCCGGCATCCGTGGTCCTCGCACCAGCCGGCCACACCTCGCACTCCTCAGGGGCGGTCCACCACATCCAGGCCCTCGATCCCGCGTTCGTGCGGCGCGACAAGCGCGGCTATCTCCTGACCAGCCCAGCCCGTACGGCCGTCGACCTCGCCGCCCCACGTGACCTCCCGGGCCAGCTGGTCCTGCTGGACGGCGCCGCGCGGGTGATCATCGCCTCGATGGTCGGTGAGGTACGGAGATGGCACTACACGAACGAGCGCCTGGTGCGCGGCGCGCGAGAGCTGCTCAGCGAGGCCGCGTCCTCGATCCGCACGAAGAGCCTCGACGAGGCGCTGGGCCTCCTGTGCCCAGGCAGGGAGTCGGCTCCGGAGTCTCTGTCGGCCGCGCACATCTACAGGGCCGGGCTCCCCATGCCGGTGTTCCAGGGAGAGATCCGCACCCCCGCCGGCATCTTCTACGCCGACTGCCTGTGGGAGGAGCAGAAGCTGGTGGGTGAGTGCGACGGAGCGGTCAAGTACACCGACCCGTCCGCCATCGTGAAGGAGAAGGTGCGTGAACGGTGGGTGCTCGACGAGGGCTACCGGTTCGTGAGGTGGATGGCCACGGAGGCCGTGCTGCAGCCCGTCGGGATGACCGACCGGATCGGCCGTGCCTTGGGGCTCTGATCCCCCGTTCCGGTCGCAATCTGGGGGGTCACGGGAGCTCGTCCGTGCCATTCCCCCGATCCCGTCGGAATGGGGCTGGATCCGCGGCTCAGAACGACGCGATCGGGGGAGTGGGCTCTGAAGCCGCCGAGCACCCCGCGCATTCCGACCGGAGCGGGGGAGTGCTTGACCTGTACGGCAGACTCAGCGGCGTGGAGGCGAAGCCCAGGTACGGACTCGAGGTCGTGATCGTGCTGCTGTTGGGGCTCGGGCAGTCGGCCATCTACTCGCTGCTGTCGATCATCGAGAAGCTGACGCGCCCGAACCAGCCGCTCAGCGCCCAGACCACCACGATGAACTCGTCGGCGGTGCCGGACCGACCCTGGCTGGACCTCGCGTACCAGGTGACGTACATCGCCTTCCCGCTCGTGCAGGTGTTGTTGGTGCTGTACCTGCTCCACCTCACGCACGAGCACGCCCGTCGGCTGATCGGCTTCGACTTGACGCGTCCCGGGCGCGACCTCGCGTGGGGCTTCGCGGTCGCCGCCGGCATCGGCATCCCGGGGCTCGGCCTCTACCTCGGCGCCCGCGCCCTCGGCCTCAACACGACGGTCGCGCCGGCGAACCTCGCGCAGAACTGGTGGACGGTCCCCGTGCTCATCGGCCTGGCCGCCATGAACGGCATGGTCGAGGAGGTGACGATGCTCGGCTACCTGCTGACCCGCTTCCATGATCTGCGCTGGAACCCATGGCTCGGCATCGGCGTCTCGGCGCTGATCCGCGGCTCGTACCACCTCTACCAAGGCTTCGGCGGCTTCGTCGGCAACCTGGTGATGGGCGTGGTCTTCGGTTGGCTGTACAGGCGGTTCGGACGCGTGATGCCCCTTGTCGTGGCGCACACGATCCTCGACATCGTGTCGTTCGTGGGGTACGCGCTGGCGGCCCCGTACCTGCCCTGGCTGCGCTGACGCCGACACCTCCCGCCTCGCCACCCGGAATCCCGCCGGGTGCGGAGGGCCCCGCCCCTTAGGCTGTGCACCATGCGCGTTGGAGTCTTCGGTGCCACTGGTCAGGTCGGTCGAGTCATGCTCACCCTGCTCGCCGAGAGGAAGTTCCCGTACGACGACTTGCGGGTCTTCGCCTCGTCGCGTTCGGCGGGGAAGACGGTGACCTGCGGCGACAAGGAGTACGTCGTCGAGGACGCCGAGACCGCCGACTACTCCGGCATCGACATTGCGATCTTCTCCGCGGGTGCGTCGACGTCCGCCCTGCTCGCGCCGAAGGTCGCGGCGGCCGGCGCGATCGTCGTCGACAACTCGTCCGCGTGGCGCAAGGACCCCGACGTCCCGCTGGTCGTCTCCGAGGTGAACCCCGAGGACACGCTGAACCCGACCAAGGGCATCATCGCGAACCCGAACTGCACGACCATGGCCGCGATGCCGGTCCTCAAGCCGCTGCACGACGAGGCCACGCTGACCCGCCTGATCGTCGCCACGTACCAGGCCGTCTCCGGCTCGGGCGTCAAGGGCGTCGCGGCGCTCACCGACCAGGTCGCCGCCGCCGGTGACGCGTCCGGTCTCGCGATCGACGGCGACGCGGTGCCGCTCGGCGACCCGGCCCCGTACGTTCTGCCCATCGCCTACAACGTCATCGCCTACGCGGGCAAGCTCGTCGACGACGGCACGTACGAGACCGACGAGGAGCAGAAGCTCCGCCACGAGTCCCGCAAGATCCTCCACATCCCCGGCCTGGCCGTCGCTGGCACGTGCGTGCGCGTGCCCGTCTACTCCGGCCACTCGCTGGCGATCCACGCCGAGTTTGACCGGCCGATCACGCCCGAGCGCGCGACGGAGATCCTCCGCAGCGCGCCCGGTGTCGAGCTCGCCGACGTGCCCAACCCGCGGTACGCGGCGGGCAAGGACCCCTCGTACGTCGGTCGCATCCGCGTCGACCAGTCCGTGCCGGACGGCAAGGGTCTGGTGATGTTCATCTCCAACGACAACCTCCGCAAGGGCGCGGCGCTGAACGCGATCCAGATCGCCGAGGTCGTCGCGAAGAGGCTCACGCGATGACGATCGCCCTGCTCGGCGTCGGCATGATGGGCGAGAACCTGCTCGCCGGGCTCCTCGCGGGCGGCGTGCCGGCCGGCGACATCGTCGGCACCGACGTGCGGCCCGAGCGGCAGCAGCAGATCGCCGAAGCTCATGGCGTACGAGTCGTGGCCGACAACACCGACGCCGTACGAGGCTCGGACACGGTGATCGTGGTCGTGAAGCCGTACGACGTCGCGGCCGTGCTCGACGGCATCTCCGGCTCCCTGGCGCCCGGCGCCCTGGTGGTCTCGCTGGCCGCCGGCGTCGAGCTGGCCGTGCTCGAGGCGCACCTGCCGGCCGGACAGCCCGTCGTACGCGTCATGCCGAACACCCCGGCCTCCGTCGGCGAGGGCATGTCGGCGCTCTCCGGCGGCACCTCCGCCACCACTGACCACCTCGACCGTGCGAGCGGGCTGCTCGCCGCCGTGGGCCGCGTCGTCGTCGTGCCCGAGAAGCACCTCGACGCCGTCACCGCCGTGTCGGGGTCCGGTCCGGCGTACGTGATGTACGTGGCGGAGGCCATGATCGACGCCGGCGTGCTGCTCGGCCTGCCCCGCGACATCGCCACGACGTTGGCCGCGCAGACGCTGTACGGCTCGGCCAAGATGCTCCGCGACTCCGGCACGCACCCCACGGTGCTGCGCGAGAACGTCACCTCGCCGGGCGGCACCACCGCGGCCGCGCTCCGTACCCTCGACGACCGCGGCGTGAAGGCCGCCTTCCTCGCGGCTCTCGAGGCGTGCCGCGACCGCAGCCAGGAACTGGCCGCGGCTGCCCGCAAGGGCTAGAGGCTGCGCACGCGCTCCGTGGTGAGACCGGTCTGGCTACGATGACGGCCATGGCGCAGGAGCTGGTGGTCGGCTACAACCCCCTACCCGCGGCGGAGCGGGTCGCCCACTACCAGGGATTGGTACGGTCGCGCCTGATCTGGCTGGGGATCGGCATCGTGCTGCTGGTTCTGGTGTGGGTCTGGCAGCGGGAGCAGCTGGACGTCCTGCAGGCCATCCTGCTGTTCGTCATCGGGCTCGCGTTCTCCGGCGTCTGGGTCGTCATCGCCATCGTGCTGTACGTGCTGGCGCGGCGCTCGATGGACCGCGTGAACGCGGCGCAGGGCTATGCCGTACGCGTGGATCCGCAGGGCATCGAGGTCGCCGGCAAGGTCGTGCCGTGGTCGCAGGTCGCTCACATCGCCACGCTGCGCGGGGCCCTCGGCGGCCAGCCCCAACTCGTGCTCACCGACACCTCGGGGGCCACGTCGTCCGTGCCGATCTCGTACCTCGACACCATGCCCGGCACCCTCGACTCGGCGATCCGTGCGTACTCGCGGGGCAGCCAGTGGATCGACACCTCGAAGCTCGGCAACTGAGCCCAGCGAGCCCGCCCAGATGCGACCCTGCGGCACCGGCGACGACCCGCCCGTGAAAGACTGATCCGCGTCCAACGAACACAGGAGCTGACATGCCCATTGCAACCCCTGAGGTCTACGCCGCGATGCTCGATGCGGCCAAGGCGAACTCGTACGCCTTCCCGGCGATCAACATCACGAGCTCCCAGAGCCTCAACGCCGCCATCGCAGGCTTCGCAGCCGCGGGCAGCGACGGCATCATCCAGGTCTCGACCGGTGGCGCGGAGTACGCGTCCGGCCCGACCATCAAGAACATGGTCACCGGTGCTGTGGCGCTCGCCGAGTACGCTCACGTCGTGGCCAAGAACTACCCCGTCAACATCGCCGTACACACCGACCACTGCCCCAAGGACAAGCTGGCCGGCTACGTACGTCCGCTGATCGACATCTCCATCGAGCGTGTGAAGAACGGCCAGAACCCGCTCTTCCAGTCGCACATGTGGGACGGCTCGGCCGTGACCCGCGGTGAGAACCTGGAGATCGCCAAGGAGCTCCTGGCGCTCACCAAGCAGGCCAACCAGATCCTCGAGATCGAGGTCGGCGTGGTCGGTGGCGAGGAGGACGGCGTCGCCAACGAGATCAACGACAAGCTGTACTCGACGATCGAGGACGGCATGGCGACCATCGAGGCCCTCGGCCTCGGCGAGAACGGCCGCTACATCACGGCCCTCACCTTCGGCAACGTGCACGGTGTGTACAAGCCGGGTGCCGTGAAGCTCCGCCCCGCCGTGCTCAAGGAGATCCAGGACGCGGTCGGCGCCAAGTACGGTCGCGACAAGCCGTTCGACCTCGTCTTCCACGGCGGCTCCGGCTCCAGCGAGCAGGAGATCTCCGACGCGGTCGACTTCGGCGTCATCAAGATGAACATCGACACGGACACGCAGTACGCGTTCACCCGCCCGGTGGCCAACTGGATGCTCAAGAACTACGACGGCGTCCTCAAGATCGACGGCAACGTCGGCAACAAGAAGCAGTACGACCCGCGCGCCTGGGGCAAGGAGGCCGAAGCCGGTCTCGCCGCTCGCGTCGTCGAGGCCGCCACGCAGCTTCGCTCGGCCGGCAAGACGCTCGGCGTCTGACCCGTACCACCTCGAGGCCCGGCCCCCTGTGGGGCCGGGCCTCTTGTGCGTTCGGGCTCAACTCGACCGTCTCGGGGGCTGTTGGCACCAACCGCCACGTTGCCTGGGTTTTCAGGCGCGTCTCAAACGCACTTCCGGCGACCCGCCACGTTCCATGGGTTCTGGCCGCAGCATCAGGGGTCACAACTCATGGAAAGTGGCGGTTGCCGCGAGCCCGTCCTGGGACCGGGCTGATAACCCATGCAACGTGGCGGTTCGTTGGCCCAAGAGCTCGGCGGGCGAGAAGTTCGTAGCGGCTGTTGACATCCGCCCACCCTCGTACCGTTTGTCAGGCAGGAGGGCCCCGTGATCACGTTCGAGCAGTTCGTCGCCGACGAGTCGGTGTCCCTGCTGCGCTTGGCGTGGACACTCACCTCTGACCGTCAGGCTGCCGAAGACCTCGTCCAGGACACGCTCCTCGTGGTCTACCGGAAGTGGCGCCGGGTCGCCGGGACGGAGTCGCCCGGCGCGTACACCCGACGCATCCTCATCAACCGGTTCAAGGACCATCGCCCCAGCAGAGAGACGCTGGTGGAGTGCGTGCCCGAGGCCGGTGGGTCGGCGCCGACGGACGTTGCCGTACGGGCGGTGCTGGTACGCGCGCTGGCCGAGCTCTCGCCGCAGCAGCGGAGGATAGTGGCCCTGAGGTACGTGGACGACCAGAGCATCGCCGACACCGCGGTCATCGTCGGGTGCTCGCCCGCCACCGTCACCACCCAGTCGTCGCGGGCGCTCGCCATGCTGCGGCGTCGTCCGGAGCTCACCGAACTCTTCGGGAAGGAGGAGCCGTGCCCGATCCCCTCCACGATCTGATCCCTCACTTCGACCCCATCGATGCCCGGTCGGTCGTCGAGCGTGCCCAGCGCCGCCGGCGTACGACTGTCGGTGCACTCGTCGCGATCCTCGTGGTCGCCCTGGCGGCCATCGTCGTCCCCACCGTGGTCGTTCCGTCCGTGGCGGGACGTACGGCGCGGCCGCAGGTCACCGCCGCGACCCCGAGCGCCGTCCCCAGCGCGACATCGGGAGCCCCGTCCCCGAGCGCCGCCATCGGAAGGTGTGGCCTGAGCGAGCTGCCCGCCGCGTGGACGTCCGCACGGAAGCCGACGACGCTCACGCCCGCGACTGGGGTCTACCTGCAAGCGGCCGACGCCTCCACTGGGCGCAAGCTGTACCTGCGGGAGTCGCCCAACCGGGTCGTCGTCGTGAACCCCGACGGGCGCGAGGGGGTGCTGTTCTCGGCCGGCAGCGGCATGGCTTTCGTCGGCTTTGCGCTCGCGGGCGACTGGGCGGCCGTGACAGAGAGCTCGGGGGACCTGAGCGTCCATGCGGTCTATGCGCGGCGTGTCACCGGCGGGCAGGTGATCGAGCTCGCGAAGCAGGCGCCGGATGGGAGCGGGCCGACAGGCGACGTCGTGGTGTACAACGGAAGCGCCTACCTCCTGGTTGGTTCGACGACCTCGGCGGTCTTGGTGAAGGTCGACCTCGAGACAGGGACAAGGACCGAATGGCCTGTAGCCCGAGGCGGCTCAGGACTCGTCCGTTGGGGACATCAGTTGATCTGGGAAGCGGGGTCGCCGCGGTCAGCCGTGTCGTTCGACGTGCTCACCCAGCAGCTGGTGGACGTTCCCGCGCAGCTCGCGTCCATGGGCGGCGCGTGGCAGATCGCCTCCGACGGCGACACGCTCGTCTGGGAGGGGACAGGACCCACGACGGGCTGGGTGCGCGCGTTCCGCAACGGGTGGTCCTCCGTCCGGGAGTACGCGCTCCCTGCTCAGCTCGCCAACCCCGGTCTGTCGAGCTGGGGCCGGTACGCGACGGTCCTGGTGGCTGATCGTCAGTGGATTCTCGACGTGGAGACGGGGCAGTACGCGCCGGTGACGACGTCATGGGGTGGGGCGATCGCGACCGGCGGGGTCCTCGCGACCTCCGAGATGGGCACGCAGAAGGGTGGGTCAGCCGGCCTGTACGAGCTGGACCTCACGTCGGTACCCCCTTTGCCGGGGTGTACGCGATGACCCGCGTGAGCTGACTCGCCCCTACTCGC
>JAPUEI010000044.1:16215-18387 GCA_027492675.1 Propionibacteriaceae bacterium
GAGGAGTTGGGGCGGATCGGCTCAGAGCAGGTCGTGGAGCGGGATCTGCTGCTCGCGGTCGGGGCCGACGCCGATGCCGGAGATCCGGGTGCCGATGAGCGACTCGAGCCGCCGCACGTACGTCTGCGTGGTCGTCGGCAGGTCGTCGAAGCGGCGGCAGCCGGTGATGTCCTCGGTCCAGCCGTCCAGGTACTCGTACACCGGCACGGCGTGGTGGAGGTCCGACTGGTTCATGGGCATGACGTCGTGGCGCACGCCGTCCACGTCGTACCCCACCACGACGGGCAACTTGTCCCAGCCCGTCAGTACGTCGAGCTTGGTCAGCACGATGTCGGTCACCGCGTTGACGCGCACGGCCTGCTCGACCACCAGTGCGTCGAACCAGCCGCAACGACGCGGCCGACCCGTCGTGGTGCCGAACTCGGCGCCCGCCTGACGCAGCTTCTCGCCCACGTCGTCCAGCAGCTCGCCCGGGAAGGGGCCCTCGCCGACACGCGTGGTGTACGCCTTGGCGATGCCGATCACGCGGTCGATCCGGGTCGGGCCGACGCCCGAGCCCGTACAGGCACCGGCGGCGATCGGGTTGGAGGAGGTGACGTACGGGTAGGTGCCGAAGTCGACGTCGAGGTGGTGGGCCTGCGCGCCCTCGAGCAGCACGACCTTGCCCTCGTCGAGTGCGCGGTTCAGCAGCAGCGAGACGTCGGTCACCATCGGGCGGATGCGGTCCGCGTGCGCCAGCAGGCCCTCGATGATCTGGGCCGCGTCGATCGTGGGCCGGTTGTAGATCTTCACGAGCATCTGGTTCTTCTGCTCGAGCGACGCCTCGACCTTCTGAGCCAGGATCTTCGCGTCGAACAGGTCCTGGATCCGCAGGCCGATCCGGTTGACCTTGTCCGCGTACGCCGGACCGACGCCGCGACCGGTCGTGCCGATCTTGCGGTTGCCGAGGAAGCGCTCGGTCACCTTGTCGATGACCTGGTGGTAGCCGGTGATGATGTGGGCGTTCGCGCTGATCAGGACCCGCTCAGCGTCCACGCCACGGGCGTTCAGCGCGTCGATCTCGGCGAACATGACGTCCAGGTCGACGACGACGCCATTGCCGATCACCGGCGTGCAGGCAGTGTTGAGGATGCCCGAGGGGAGCAGGTGGAGCGCGTACTTCTCGCCGCCGACGACCACAGTGTGACCGGCGTTGTTGCCACCGGAGTAGCGGACCACGTAGTCGACGCGGTCTCCCAGCTGGTCGGTCGCCTTGCCCTTGCCTTCGTCGCCCCACTGGGTGCCGATCACGATGATCGCCGGCATTGGTCTCGCCTCTCGTTGGCGGGCGGCGCGGGCCTTTCGCGTCCTCACGCCCCCACACGACAGCCCAGGACAGTTCTGTCCCGGGCTCTTGCGTCCGTACTCTATCGCAGGCGTAGGGATGGGCCCTTTTCCCGACGAGGAACGGGAGGGGCGGTGGCGGTCAGTCGGCCAGCGCGACGGTCAGGGCGGGCTCGGCGGGGCGGCGGGACGGATCGTGGAGGGCCCGGTCGATGTCGGCGAGAAGCTCCAGGGCCAGCACCGAGACCTGCGCGTCCCCGGTGTCCTCGGCGAGCTCCGCACACGTACGGGCGCCGCTCAGGTCCCCCTCGGCGACCGCGAGCTGGGCTTGGCCCAGCCAGCCGTACGCCGCGAGCTGGGCGTCGCTCGACCGGCTCGTGTGGATGAACGCTTGGCGTGCCTCGTCGTCGTTCCCGACGGCCTGCGCCATGAGACCGA
Organism: Propionibacteriaceae bacterium; assembly: GCA_027492675.1. Taxonomy (GTDB): domain Bacteria; phylum Actinomycetota; class Actinomycetes; order Propionibacteriales; family Propionibacteriaceae; genus Fen-668. The sequence continues at coordinate 17,977 of JAPUEI010000044.1, forward strand.
GCCGATGCCAGCCCCAGGCGCTGGCGTTGGCGTCGTCGCTGGCAGCCAGATGTACGAAAGCGCGGTGCGCGTCGTCGATGTTGCCGGCCTCCGACTCGAGGATCCCGAGCATCCACCACTCGTGGGACGGGACGTCCTCTTCGGTGCCGTAGCGGGCGACCAGCTCCCGAGTGCGCTTGCAGGCGGCCGCCGAGCGGGCGAGCTGCGCGTGGTTGGTGAACGCGAGGACGGCGAGGACGACGAAGACGACGGCGAGCAGCAGCAGTTTTGCCCGGCTCAGCCCCGCTCCGTACGCATCGGCGGCGGCCACCACGGCCACGAGCCCCAGATCGGCCGTGGCCGCTCGGAGTCGCGATCGGTGGAGTTCGTCAAGCACCCAACCATGAGAGCAGAACGCGCGGCAGCGCCCCC
>JAPUEI010000045.1:0-9621 GCA_027492675.1 Propionibacteriaceae bacterium
TGTGCCCCTAGGTGGCGGGCCATGGCGCCCCGGGCTCGACGAACCGCCCTCGGACCCCAGATAGTGCACGACACGCGCGGCCGGTACAGCGTGTCGCGACACGTACTGCACTCTCTACGCCGCGACGTTGCTCACCCGCCGCCCCGCCGCCCGACGCCCTTCCCGTACGCCACGGCCTGTCGCGCCAGACGGGTGGAATGCCGCGCTCGGCAGACCCTGGACGCGCACGACCCCCGACGCACGGGTCGTCGGGGGTCGCGGTCTTCGGGGCTCAGGCCTGGAAGGTGACCTCGAGCGTCTTCTCGATGCCGGCCAGGGCCTGGGACACCGGGCAGTTCTTCTTGGCGTCCTCGGCGAACTGGACGAAGGTGGCCTCGTCGATGCCGGGGACGGCGCCGACGACCTTCACGGCCGCACCGGTGATGCCCGTACCGGGCACGAACGTCACGTCAACGGTGGTGTCGAGGCTCGTGGGCGGGGTGCCGGCGCCGCTCAGCGCGTGGGACAGAGCCATCGAGTAGCAGGTCGCCAGCGCGGCGCCCAGCAGCTCTTCGGGGTTGGTGTTTCCGGAGCCGGCCTCGGCGCGCTTGGCCCAGGTGACCTCGAAGGTGGCCGCTCCCGAGGTCGCGAGCTCCGTGGTGCCGGACCCTTCGATGAGCGAGCCGTTCCAGTGCGTACGGGCGGTGCTGGTCGTAGCCATCAGCAGATCTCCTTCGTGACGAAAGTGGTTGTCTGCGCCAACCGAGTCACAACAGGGACTATTCCGAGCCTCAGCTGCCCAGGATCTCGCCCAGCTGGCGCAGCACGACCTCAGCCACCCGGTCGTCGTCGACGCCCAGCCAGCGCAGCACGTTCCGTACAGTCGTCTCCTCGTCCGGCGCCACAAGGGCCAACACCTCATCGGCGCGGAAGTCGGTCACGGGTACGGGACCGTGGCCGCGCAGGTGCAGGATCCAGGCGGCGATCGGTCTGGTCGCGCCAGGGTTCACGATCCCCTTCGCCAGCTCGGCCTTGAGCGTCGGTACGAACCGGATCGGGATCTTCTGCGACCCGTCGGCGGCGATCTGGCTCAGCAGGTGGCGGATCGAGGGGTTCTCGAACCGGTCCACGAGCGCCTGCCTGTACGCCGCGATCTGGTCAGCGGGCAGCGGCAGGTGCTGGACGGCGGCGTCCCACCACTCGTCCACCCAGCCGCGCAGCACGGGGTCGGTGACCGCCTCGTACACCGTGTTCTTGCATCGGATCGGCCCCGCGTACGCCATCAGCGAGTGCGACCCGTTCAGCAGCCACAGCTTGCGGTGCTCGAACGGCACGATGTCGTCGACGAAGTTCGCCCCGAGCTCCTCCCAGGCGGGCCGGTCGGCGACGAAGTCCCCCTCGATGACCCACTCCGTGAACGGCTCGGTGACGACCGGCGCCCGGTCGACGACGCCTGTGATCTCGGCGACCATCGCGATGTCCGCGTCCGTCGGACGGGGCGTGATCCGGTCGACCATCGTGGTCACGAATCCCACGGACCGCTCGATCCACTCGGTCAGCGAGTCGTCGACCTCCACCGCCAGCTCTGTGACGACCCGCCGCGTGATCGCACCGCTCTTCACCAGGTTGTCGCACGGCACGATGGTGATCGGCCCAGCACCGGCCTCGCGCCGCGCCAACAGCCCCGCGACCAGCTTCCCGGGCGCGGTCGTGACCGTGCCCGACAGGGGTGCGGCGCGGAGTGCCTCGACGTCAGCTCGTACGCCGTCGTTGGCGAGGTCCAGCGCCCCGGAGGCGTCCCGTACGTAGCCGGCCTCGGTGATCGTCAGCGTGACGACCGTGACCTCGGGCGACGCGAAGTAGCCGCGCCAGGCCGTCAGGTCGTTGCCGGCGTGCACCGCCGACAGCGACGACACGACCTCATGGCTGACGTCACGACCCTGCACGACCAGCGTGTACAGGCAGTCCTGCGCCTCGAGCTCCGCGACGTGGGTGTGCGATCGTCCCGAGAAGGCCGCGATCCCCCAGTCCGAGGAGCAGCGGTCGGTGTACCAGGCGCTGTGGGCGCGGAAGAAGTTGCCGAGACCGAGATGGACCGTACGGACGGGGGCCAGCGCCCTGCCGTCCGTCGCGCGGGAGAGGACACGCTCAGACAAGGCGGAACACCTCATTGGGCTGGGTGGCGACCAGGCTGTGCACGACGTCGAAGGCCTCGTCCTCCTCGAGCCGGTGCTCGACGACGAGCTCTGCGAGGTGGACGCAGTCGAGGCGGCGCGACATGTCGTGACGGGCCGGGATCGACAGGAACGCGCGGGTGTCGTCGATGAAGCCCGACGTCTTCGTGAAGCCCGCCGGCTCGGTGAGGGCCTTGCGGAAGCGTTTGATGGCGTCCGGCGCGTCGATGAACCACCAGGGCACGCCGACGTACATGGAGGGGTAGAAACCGGCCAGCGGGCCGAGTTCGCGCCCGTAGATGGTCTCGTCCATCGTGAACACGACCACCCGGAACGTCGGGTTCGTGCCGAACGCCTCCAGCATGGGCCGCAGGGAGCGCGTCGCCTCGACGCTCATCGGTACGTCACCGCCCACGTCCGCCCCGTACGCCTCGAAGGTCGGCGTGTGGTGGTTCCGGAACGCCGCGGGATGCAGGGTCATGACGAGCCCGTCCTCCGACGCCATCCGCGCCATCTCGAAGAGCATGGTCTTGCGGAGCGCGTCCCCCTCCTCGACCGTGATCTGCCCCGCGCGCGCCTTCCTGTACAGACGGCCTGCCTCGTCGCGCGACAGCGGTGTGGTGTCGAGGTCCGCATGGGCGTGGTCGCTCGAGACGGCGCCGTTGGCCTTGAAGTACGCCCGGCGGTTCTCCATCGCCTTCACCCAGCCGTCGTACGTCTCCGTCTCGATCCCGGAGACGGCCGCCAGGTTGTCGACCAGCGCGGACCAGCCGTCGCGGGCCGGCTCCAGGTAACGGTCGGGCCGGAACGTCGGCGCCACCCGTCGCGTGAAGGTCGGGTCGGCGGCCAGCTGCTGGTGGTACGAGAGGTCGTCGCACGGGTCATCGGTCGTCGCCATGAACGCGACGTCGAAGCGGTCCATGAGCTGGCGCGGGCGGAAGTCGGGCTGGGCGAGCGTGGCGGCGATGGTGTCGTAGATCGCGTCGGCGGTCTCGGCGGACGGCCGGACGTCGACGCCGAAGATCTCGACGAGCTCCGACTCCATCCAGTACTTCACGGGCGTGCCGCGGTAGACGTGCCAGTGCGCGCAGAACGTACGCCAGGCCTCGCGCGCCTGAGCGTCGGTCAGCGTCGCGACGCCCGGCGGCACGCCAAGGCTCGACAGTTCGACGCCGTGGGTGTGCAGCAGGCGGTTGATGTAGTGGTCCGGGCTGAGCAGCAGGCTGGTCGGGTCGCTCCACCCGGTGTTCTCCGCAATCCACTGCGGCGGCACGTGCCCGTGCGGGGAGATGATCGGCAGGTCCTTGACCGTGGCGTACAGGCGACGGGCGACGTCGCGGGTGCTGGGTTCGGCCGGGAACAACCGGTCGGGGTGCAGGCTCAGAGCGGGCATGGCTCCATAGTCCCGTGACAACACCCGGCGTCTCCTGCCTTGCCAAGGGTTTCCCGTTGTACGTTCCTGTGCGACGAGGAGGACCCGTGACGACACCGATCCCGGTCGAGACCATCGGCGGCCCGCACCAGCATCTGAGCGATGCGGAGTTGGCCGCCTTCATCGAGCGCAACCTTGCCCCTCTACCCGTGGACGGCAAGGACGTCGTGCTGATCGTGCCGGACGGCACGCGGAGCATGCCGCTGCCTCTGGTCATGGAGATCGTGCACTCGGCGCTCATCGACCGCGTGGCGAAGCTGACGGCCGTGATCGCGCTGGGCACCCATTCGTACATGGAGCCTCACGAGATCGAGCGCATGTTCGGCTCTGGACCGGGTGGGCTGGACGCGCTCTATCCGGGCCTGGAGATCGTCAACCACGAGTGGGCCGACCACGACCAGATCGTGTCGGTGGGGCGGCTGAGCGCCGACCTCATCTCCGAGCTGAGTCGCGGTGCGATGCACGAGGAGGTCGAGGTCGAGATCAACAGAAGGATCGTCGACAGCGACTACGCGATCGTCATCGGGCCGGTCTTCCCGCACGAGGTCGTGGGCATCTCGGGCGGCAACAAGTACTACATCCCCGGCTGCGCGACCCACGAGATCATCGACCTGTCCCACTGGGTCGGAGCGCTGATCGGCGTCGAGGGCATCATCGGCGTGCCGGAGGTGACGCCGGTCCGGGCGATCATCAACGCCGGCGCCGAGCTGATCCCGACTGAGCGGCTGGCCCTGTGCCTGGTCGTCGAGTCGGGCACCGGTGAGCTCGAGGCGGCCTCGTTCGGTACGGCTGAAGACGCCTGGGCGGCCACCGCGCCGATCGCCGCGGAGAGCCACATCGTCTACACCGACACCCCGTACCAGCGCCTGCTCGCCATGATGCCGACCCGCTACGACGACATCTGGACCGCGGCCAAGGGCTGCTACAAGGCGCAGCCGGCCATGGCCGACGGCGGCGAGGTCATCATCTACGCCCCGCACGTCACCGAGGTGTGCGAGACCCACCCCGAGATCTACGACGTCGGCTACCACTGCATCGAGTACTTCACGCGTCAGTGGGACCGGTTCAAGCACGTGCCGAAGGGCGTACTCGCGCACTCCACCCATGTGCGGGGCGCCGGCACGTACGACCCCGAGACCGGCGTCGAGACCAACCGCCTGCGCGTCACGCTGGCCACCGGCATCAGCCGCGAGGTGTGCGAGTCGGTCAACCTCGGCTACCTCGACCCCGCCACCATCGACATCGAGGCCTGGAAGGCCGACCCCGACATCATGGTCGTCGAGAACGCGGGTGAGGTGTTGTACAGGCTGCGTACGAACTGAGGGCACGCCTCCACGCACCGAGCGGCGCCAAAGTCGTGGTCTCTGGTCGCAGATCCACGGCTCTGACGCCGCTCGCCGAGGTGAACCTCAGCTGTTGATCGCCTTGTTGGCCGCCTCCTGGGCCTTCGCGAGACCGTCGGCGACCGGGGTACGGCCGAGGAAGATCTCGTCGAAGATGGGCTTCCACGCGCTGAACGCGGCGCCGTAGTTGGCACCGGACGGCGCCGGCAGCGTCTTCAGCTCACCCTGCTTGGCGAACTGCGTCGGGTCGACGTTCTTGGCCTTCCAGAAGTCGGTGAACGACTGCTGCTGCGCCGTCACCGCCGGCAGCGCGGCACCGGCCTTGCCGATGTACGCGGCGCCGTCGGAGCCCAGCCAACGCAGCACCTTCTTCGCCGCATCCGGGTTCTTGCTCTTGGCGTTGCCCGCGATGACGATCGTGTTCACCACCGAGACCGGACCGGCGGGCCCGGCGGGCAGCGGCGCGATCCCCCACGCGAACTTCGCCCCGTCGGCGACGTTCTTGAGGTTGTAGACGCCGGACTGGAAGATCGCGATCTTGCCCTGGAGGAACTGGTCCCGGGCGAAGTCGCCGTTGGCGTTGGTGTTCGACGCGGCCGGCGCGACCTTGTGGGTGTTGATGAGGTCGACGATGTACTGGAAGGCCGCCGCTGACTGGTCCGAGGCGAACACGAACTTGCCCGTGCTGTCCTGGAACTGGCCACCGTTCGAGCCGATGAAGTTGTAGTAGATCGCCTGCAGGTCCTGCGAAGCGTTGTAGCCCCACACCGCCGGCTTGGAGCCGTCGAAACCGGCCTCGTCCGCCCGCTTCCCGTTAGCGTCCTTGGTGAGCTTCTTCAGCAGCGGCAGCAGGGTGTCGCCCGCGCCCGCGCCGGGGGCCCAGGTGAGGCTCGCCAGGTCAGCGGGCGTGACGCCAGCCGCCGCGAGGAGGTCCTTGTTGTAGTAGAGCGCGATGCCGCCGTCGGTGAGCTGCGGCACCCCGTACAGCTTTCCGGAGAACGTGTACTGGTCGATCGCCGCCTGCGACCACCCGCCCCGCAGGTCCGCGAAGTCGGACCCGATCTCGGAGATCAGGTTGCCGGTGACGTACGGCTGGATGTACGAGCCGTTGATGAGGAAGATGTCGTCGGCGTTGCCCGCGGCCGCGTCGGTGCGCAGCTTGGTGAAGTAGTCGGCCCACGGCACCAGCGTCGTCTTCACCGTGATGTTCGGGTTCGCCTTGCTGAACTCTGCGAAGCCCGCGTCGTACGCCTTCTGGACCTGGTCGTCCCACAGCCGCACGGTGACGGTCACCGGCGCGGAGGAGGATGACGCCGACGATGACTGCTGCGCTGGCGAGCAGCCGGCAGCGGTCAACGCTGCGGTGGCTGCGGCGCCGAGCAGCGCCGTCCGTCGGGAGAGGGGATGGGACATGGTCATGCTCCTTTTACTTGAATCCGGTCAAAGCGATCGAGCCGACGATGCGGCGCGAGAACAGGGCGAAGATCACCAGCAGCGGCGCGATGGCGAGCGTGGTGGCGGCCATGACGAGCGTCCAGTTGGCGTTGTACTGGGTCTGCAGCGCCGCGGTCGCCACGGTCACCACCTGCCAGTCGCGCCCGGTGGTGATGATCAGTGGCCACAGGAAGCTGTTCCAGTGGCTGACGACGGTGATGATCGTGAGGGTGGCGAGGATCGGTCGCGACAGCGGGACGACGATCTGCACGAGGATCCGCCAGGTGCCCGCGCCATCGATGCGGGCCGCCGCGATGATGTCGTCCGGGATCCCGCGGAAGTACTCGCGGAGCAGGAAGATCGCGTACGGCGACCCCAGCACGAAGGGCAGCACGAGCGACCAGAACGTGTTCCGCAACCCCACCGCGGAGAACATCGTGTACAGCGGGATCACCGTGACGACCTGAGGCACCATGAGCGTCGCGAGGTACAGCCAGAACAGCGCCTCCCGGCCCGGGAAGTGGAGCTTGGCGAACGCGAACGCGGCCATCACCGAGAACGCGAGCTGCCCCACGAGCACCACGACGACCACCTCCGCAGTGACGACGACGGGCGACACGAAGCCGTACTCGGTGAACAGCCGCTGCATGTTCGACAGCGTCACCGGGTCGGGCGGGGCCAGCACTGGCTCCGAGGCCAGCTGGAGCGGCGTCTTGAGTGCGGTCATCACGCTCAGCACGAAAGGGGCAAGGGTCAGGACGGCACCGACGAGGAGGATGCCGTACGCGAGGAAGTCGGGAGCGCGTCGCCGCCCGGCTCTACGAGAGGTCATAGGTCACCCTCTTCGCGAACCAGCGCTGCTGGATGACGGTCACGACCACCAGCAGGACGAACAGGACGACCGCCATCGCGGACGCGCGACCCAGGTGGAACGCACCCCCGAAGGCCTCGAGATAGATGCGGCTGGCGATCACGTCGGTGGCGTGGTCAGGGCCGCCGCCGGGAGTGAGCGCCCAGATGTGGTCGAAGGCCTGGAACGAGGAGATCACGCCGGTGACGAGCACGAAGAACGTCGTCGGCAACAGCAGCGGCAGCTTGATCGACCAGAAGATCTGCCACGGGCTGGCGCCGTCGATCGCGGCCGCCTCCAGCACCTGGGAGGGGATCGCCGCCAGCCCCGCCAGGAAGAACAGGGCGACGTAGCCGACCTGCGACCAGATGCTCACGGCCGCGACCGCGGGCAGCGCGAGGGCCGGGGTCGTGAGCCATTCCGTCGACGTGCCCAGCAGCGCGTTGAGGGCGCCGCCGAACGGGGCGTAGATCCATTTCCACACCACACCCAGCGCGAGCGGCGCGCAGACCCAGGGCACCACGTAGACGATGCGGAAGAACCACGAGCCCCGCAGACCTCGCGACAGCAACAGGGCGATCACGAGTCCCAGCACCGTCTGTACAGGGATGACCATGAGCACGAACACCACCGTCACCGCGAGGCTGTTGCCGAAGGTGGGGTCGGTGAGGATGTCGATCCAGTTGGCCAGGCCGATGAACCGCATCGGGCTGAGGAGATCCCAGTGGTTCAGCGACAACCAGAGCACGACCAGGATCGGCAGCACGAGGAACAGCGAGATGCCGATCAGTGACGGACCGAGGAGGCCGTACGCCCACGCCGCCTCGACGCGTCGGCGCCGCCGCGCGCCGGGTCGGTCCGCGACCGTACGCGGACGGACCGTGCCGGGAACCGGGGTCGTCATGAGGATCTCCTGCCGGAGGCGTTGTGTGACGGGGAGGAGTCTGCGGCGTCACCTGGACCAGGTACGGGACTCCACATGGGTCGAGCTCGAGCGATCAGCCGATCACGAGCAGCGACAACAGGTGCGGTCCCCGGAATGGGAGACCTGCGAGGTCTGCGACGTCACCATGGCAGGGACAATAGCGCGCTGGGGTTCACGTCCATGAAACATCCACTACCCGGAACCGGGCTGGTTACGACCTGGGTGCGCCCGTCGACTCCCGGACGATCAGTCGTACAGGCACCACCGTGGGAGCGTCGCCCCGGGGCCGTGCCCCGCCGATCATCGCGAGCACCTGCCGGATAGCCGTCTCGCCGATCGTGGTGAGCGGCGCCGCGACGGTGGTCAACCGTGGCGTGACGAGGTCGGACGCGAACGTGTTGTCGAACCCGACCACGCTGATGTCGTCCGGGATCGTCAGCCCTCGCGCCTTGAGGCCTCGCATCAGCCCCATGGCCATCACGTCGTTGTAGCAGACGACCGCCCGCACGCCCCGCGAGACGACCTCGTCGGCGGCATGGTGTCCACCCTCGACCGTCGGGATGGCCGGCGTCAGCCGCGTCTCGCGCAGACCCAGCTCGTGGGCGGCCTCCCGCATCGCCAGCCAGCGCACACCGTTCATCCACGAGGCCTCGGGACCCGGAAGGTAGTAGATGTGGCGATGCCCGAGGGTCGCCAGGTGCTCGACCGCGCGCCGCATGCCGCGAGGTGAGTCCGGGACGACGCAGGCCAGGCCGCCGACCTGACGGTTGAGTACGACGACGGGCGTGCTCTTGGAGACACTGCGCAGCACCGTGTCGGAGGTGCGGGTCGACGCGATCACGACGCCGGCGACCAGCGGGAGCACCTGCTGCAGGTTCTGCCGCTCGATCGTCTCCGACTCCTGGGCGTCGATGACGAGCAGCGTGTAACCGGCGCGAGCCGCCGCCCACTCGGCCCCACGCAGGATGCCGAAGTAGAACGGGTTCGTGACGTCCGCCGTGGCAAGGGCGATCAGTTTCGTCTGCTGCTGCGCGGTCGGCCGGAAGACGCCGTCGACACGGTAGCCGAGACGAGCGGCCACCTCTCGTACATGGTCAGCCGTCCGTACGGACACCCTCCCCGGGCGGGAGAACGTGCGCGACACCGTGGAGGGACTCACCCCTGCGGCGTCAGCCACCTCATAGATGGTCGCCGGCCGGTCCACGTCGTTGTCGTCGGCTGCCACGCCCCGGAGTCTATGGCCAAGCATGCGGCCCCGACAGATGTCCCCGGTTCATCATGTTCAGCAGTCGAGCCGTACGTTCCCATGGTCGATCCGCCATGAGAACCACGCACCCACCCACTGAACATGGTGAACCGCATCCCGGGCCGCGCGAGAGGTCTCATCCCGGGCCGCCGTGACAGGTCCTCCCGACCGGTCAGGCCTGTGCGCCCTTGCCCAGGTACGCCTCCCGGATCTGGGGGTCGTCGAGCAGCTCCCGCGC
>JAPUEI010000045.1:9721-18179 GCA_027492675.1 Propionibacteriaceae bacterium
CGCCCTTGCCCAGGTACGCCTCCCGGATCTGGGGGTCGTCGAGCAGCTCCCGCGCCCCTCCCTGCAGCACGATCTCGCCCGTCGCCAGGACGTACCCTCGCGAGGCGATCGACAGGGCCAGCTCCGCCTGCTGTTCCACGAGCAGCACCGCCACTCCCAGCTCGGCGTTGATCCGCGCGATCTCGTCCAGCACCTGGTCGACCAGCTTCGGGGCGAGGCCCATCGTGGGCTCGTCCATGCAGATGAGCTTCGGCCTGCTCATCAGCGCACGGGCGAACGCGAGCATCTGTTGCTCACCGCCGGACAGGGTGCCGGCCTCCTGTCTGCGACGCTCGGCAAGTCGCGGGAAGTGGTCGCGCATGCGTTCGAGGTCCTCCGCGACGCCCGCCCTGTCGCGACGCGTGTACGCGCCGGCCAGCAGATTCTCGTCGATCGTCATCTGCGGGAAGACGCGGCGGGCCTCGGGCACGGAGGCGATCCCCCCGGTGACCCGCGACCTCGTGGAGGAGTGCGTGATGTCCTTGCCCCGGAACCGGATCGCCCCCTGCTTCACCTTGACCAGGCCGAGAATCGTCTTCATCGTGGTCGACTTCCCGGAGGCGTTGCCCCCGAGCAGCGACACGATCTCCCCTTCGCCGACGGTGAGCGTGTTGCCCCGGAGCGCGTGGAACGGCCCGTAGTAGACGTGGACGTCGTCGAGCGCGAGCAGCTCAGTCATGGGTGGCGCCTTCCTCGGCTCCGCGGCGACGACCGAGGTAGGCCTCGATCACCGCGGGATCCGTGCGTACGGCCTCGGGTGTGCCCGAAGCGATGATCCGGCCGCCGTCCATGACGATGATCCGGTCGGACACGGTCATCACGAGGTCGAGCTTGTGCTCGACCAGGAGGATCGCCTGGCCCTCCGCCTTGAGCTCGAGCAGCTGCGCGAGAACCTCGGCGGTCTCCGACTGGTTCATGCCGGCCGTGGGCTCGTCGAGGACCAGCAGCTTCGGCCGCAGAGCGAGCGCCCGCGCGATCTCCGTACGTCGCCGGTTGGCGTAGCTCAAGGAGTACGCGGGGTCGTCGCGCCGGGAACCGAGACGGGCCTCGAAACGGTGGATCTCCGTGGCGACCACGGACTCGATCTCCGCGGATTCGCGGCGCGAGCCGGGCGTGCCGACGATCGCCACGAACAGCTCGGCGATCAACGGGATCCAGCGCAGCGCGAACAGGTTCGACAACCTGCGGAACGGTCGCGTCGCGTCGAGGGTCGAGTGGATCCCGACCTCGATGTTGTCGGCGACCGAGAGGGTGGCGAACACCCGCCCGTTCTGGAACGTCCGGGCGATGCCGTGCTCCGCGATCCGCGCCGTGTCCCCGTGGTCGATCCGCTCACCCTCCAAGGTGATCGTGCCGCCATGGCCGGGGATGGTGCCGGTGACCAGGTTGAGCGTCGTGGTCTTGCCCGACCCGTTGGGGCCGATGATCGACACCACCTCGCCGGCGGCGACGCTGAACGTGATGCCGTCCACCGCCTTGAGCCCTTCGAAGTGGCGTGCGAGGTCAACGACCTCCAGCAGTGGCGTACTCATGCGTTCCTCACCAGCACTCCCCCAGGACGGAACCTCACGACGAGGATCAGCACCAGTCCGTACACCACGATCCGCAGCTCCGGGGTGAACCGCAGCAGCTCCATCGCGCCGATGAGGATGACCGAGCCGATCACCGCGCCGGGCGGCAGGCCGACGCCGCCCATGATGACGATCGTCACGACGAGCAACGACATCAGCATGGTGAAGATCGTCGGGTCGATGTACGTGTACTGGTGGGCCAGCAGCGACCCTCCGATGCCGGCGAAGAACGCCGAGATCGCGAACGCCAGCGCCTTGTAGTCGCGCACCCGAACGCCCGAGGCCAGCGCGGCCACCTCGTCAGAGCCGACCGACGAGATCACCTTGCCCAGGTGCGAGCGGCGGATGCGCAGCATGACCCAGAGCGTGACGACCAGCGCGACGAAGTCGATGAGGTAGTACGCGACGGGCGTGGCCAGCAGCGTGTCACCCCAGCTCGGCATCGGGATGCCGTAGATGCCCTGCGGCAGCACGAGCCTGATGATCGCCACGATGGCCGTGCCGATGCCCAGGGTGGCGATGGAGATGTAGTGGCCCTTGACGCCCCAGATCGGCGAGGCGAGCACCGAGGTGAGGACCGCCGCCGAGATGCCCGACAGCGGGACCGCGACCCAGAACGGGATGCCGAGGTTGATGGTGATCAACGCGGAGGTGTACGCGCCGATCGCGATCGGCCCGGCCTGGCCCAGCGCGAGGACGCCTGCCTGACCAGCCGTCACCGTGAACCCCGCGGCGATCACGGCGTAGATCAGCACCTGGGTGCCTGTCGTGAGGAGGTAGTTGTCGCCGAAGACCGGGATCAGGATGCCGCCGACGACCGCCGCAGCGATCCAGGCCCAGCGCGGGATCGTGAACGGTCTGCCCTTGCCGAGGAACGTGCCGGTGAGCGGCTCGGTGGACAGCAGCGGGACCTTCCCCAAGAAGCCTCCGGGACGGAGGATCAGCACGAGGATCAACACGAAGAAGACGATGATCTCGCGCGCGGAGTCGCCGAAGAAGTGGATGCCGAAGGCCTCGAGGATGCCCAGCACGAAGCCGCCGATGACCGCGCCGCCGAGCGACCCGAGCCCGCCGAGCGTGGCGGCGACGAACGCCGTCATGCCGACGTTCAGACCCGAGGTCGGGTTGGCCACGCCGACGTACAGCGCGATGAAGACGCCGGCCAGGCCTCCGAGCGCGGAGGCGATGACGAAGGCGATGTGCTGTACGAGGCTGACCGGGATGCCCATCTGCAGAGCGGCCTCCTGGTCCTGCGCGGTGGCGCGGATCGCCTGGCCCGTCTTGCCGTACTTGAGGAACGCGGCCATAGCGCCCATGACGACCGCGGTGATGCCGAGCATCACCAGGTCGGAGGTGCCGAAACGCATGGTGCCGATGTGGAAGTTCGACGTCGGCAGCACCTTCGGGAAGGCACGGAACTCCGCGGTGAAGGCGATCTGCGACGCGTTGTCGAGGATCTGGGAGACCGCGTACGTCGACAGCATGGCCGCCAGCGGAAGGAACTTCGCGAGCGGCCGTACGACCGCGATGTTGATCAGCAGGCCCAAGCCGCCGCAGATCACCAGGACCAGAGGCAGCGCCAGCCAGAAGGGCCACCCGAGCTCGGCGACGAACAGCCACGCGAGCATCGCGCCGAGGCCGAAGAAGGAGAACTGCGCGAAGTTGACGACGTTCATGACGCCGAAGACGAGGGAGATACCGACCGCTCCGAGGGCGTACACGTTCCCTCGGAGCAGGCCGGCAATCAGTGTGTCGAACATGATGTGGTGACTCGTGGTTCGGTCATCAGCCCTTGTACTCGACCCACTTGCCACCGGTGAGGATGGTGGGGGTCAGCTGCGGGGACGCGACCCGACGGGTCGAGGTGTCGAAGGAGATCTTCCCGTAGACGATGCTCGGGACGTCCTTGACCTGCTGGAAGCCCTTCAGCACACCGTCACGGGTCGCGCCGCCGAGCTTGGCAGCCGCCACGGCCACGTGAAGGGCGTCGTACGCGCCGGCCTCGAAGCTGGTCACGTGGGCCTCGTTGGGGTACTTGGCCTTGAACGCCTTGACGAACGCGGCCACGGCCGGGGTGCTGCTGGTCTCGATGAACTGCGCACCGATGATCGAGCCCTCGGCGTCAGGGGTGCCGTCGAACGACTTCTCGTCCTGGCCACCGAAGAAGGTGCCCTTGTAACCGATGGCCCGCAGCTGGGTGACGAGCTTCGCCGCGTCCGGACCGTAGCCGACATGGACGAACGCCTCAGGCTGGCCAGCGACGGCCTTGGTCAGAGACGGCCGGTAGTCGTCGCTCGTGTCGAGCACACCCTCGGCGTCGGTGATCGTGAGACCGACCTTGTCCGCCTCGTCCTTGAACGCCTTGAACGCCGGGATGCCCCAGTCGGCCGTGTTGAGGTACGTCACGCCCACAGACTTGACGCCCTTGCTCTTCACGTAGTCGGCGAGCCAGGTGTACGTGGCGTTGGTCGTGATCGAGGTCGACCACTGGTAGTCGGTGCCCTTCTCCGTGAAGGCCGGGTTCGAGTTGTTGAACCCGTACTGGAGGAGCTTGCCCGACGTGTACAGCGGTGAGGCCGGGATCGAGGCCGCCGAGGAGTAGTCGCCGAAGACCAGTACGACGGACTTGTCGCCGACGAACTTCTGGGCGACCGCGACGGACTGCTTCGGGTCGGACTGCGAGTCCTCGTACTTCAGGGCCACGGGACGGCCGTTGATGCCGCCGGCCGCGTTGATCTCCTCGGCGGCCAGGTCGAACGCCTTCTTGAACTGCTCGCCGTACTGGGCGTACTGGCCGGTGATCGCGGCGGAGACGCCGAAGTACACCGGGTCGGTGGCCGAACCGCCGCCGGAGGCGTTGGCGGTGGAGCAGGCGCCGAGGCCCACGGTGAGGCCGGCGGCCAGCACGAGTGCGGCGAGTCGTCGCTTGGTGAACTTCGGAGAGGTCATGGTCGTGTCCTTCGTGGTAGTGGTCGAGTCGGTGTACGGACGGGTCATCGGGCGTTCCTCAGCCGCTGGAGGGAGTCGGGGTCGGCTGGGGTCGGGATGGTGCAGCTGGGGGCGAGAAGGAAGGGGCGCGCCGGCGTCGTGGCGAGGGTGCGGTCGAGCTGAGCCGTCACCAGGCCGCGGTCGGCGTCGAGGGCGAACAGCTCGTTGAACACCCCGCCGACGTTCACCGTGCCGAAGTCGGTGTCCAGCGACGGGTTGCCGTTCTGGAACTGGTCCCACTGGAGGGCATCGAGGCGGTAGTCGGCGAACCACTCCGGGTGGGAGTCGGCGCGGCAGGTGTGGAGCACCACGAGACCGTCACCGACCGCGTCGAGCACCGTGTCGTCGTACGGACGGGAGTACGTGTCGAAGCCGGCCTTGTCGAAGTGGCCGGCGCTGGCCGTGCCGGTGACCGCGTAGAAGATGCCGTCGAGCCCGGCACCGCCCTCGTCGACAGGAGCCAGCAGCAGCGCCACGTAGTCAGCGAAGGTCGTCGCGATGGCGGCCAGGGCGGCGTGTGCCAGGGCCGGGTCGGCGGTAAGCAGGTCATCGTGGGTGAACCGCGTGGTCGATCCGGGGACGACGGCACCGGGGTACAGCGGCAGGCCGGCGAGCTGGAGCAGTACGGACAGTGGTGAGAACACCGTCTGGATCAGCGCCCGGTCGGGGAGCTGGGCCCGGATCAGGCGCGCCGCCTCGACCTGCTCCGCGAGGGCCGGGTTCGTACGGGGGTCGAGGGGGACGATCGTGGCGAGGTCCGCGATCTCCGCGATCGCCGGCGACAGCTGCCGGGGTACGACGCCGACGTAGTCGTGGGGGTCGAACACCGACCCCCAGGCCTCGGCGTAGTAGACGGCACGGGGGTTGAGCTTCACCCAGTCCCAGTCCCACGTGCGGTTGAAGTCGACCGTCGCGGTGACGTACCGCTGGACGTCGTACTCCTCCCCCACGAAGTGCTGCCAGGCGCTGGTGAGGAAGGGCTGCTCGGCCTCGCCGCGCAGGAGAGCGGCGAACTGCGCGCGTCGGTCGGGGTCGGACCCCAGGTCGGCCAGCCCTGGGGCTGAGGTCTGTACGGACATGTGAGAACTCCTGAAGATGAACGGGATATTGCGCCCCGTTTTCGGGCAGCGCGGAATGGCGTCGGCACTCCGAGAAGAACGAGTCAGAGCGCGCTTTGTCTCAGAGCAGAGAAATGAGGATTCCGTGAGCGATGGAATTGCCGGACCCGGTCAGCGAAGAGCGATCGGATCAGGCGCAGAGGCCATCGGGATCGGATGTGTCGCGAGGGAGGAGCGGAACGGACCTTGTGCGGCGACGCCCGGTCTGCCGCCTCTCAGCGAGGAGAGGGCTCAGCAGGTGACCAGTGCGAGGCGGTCAGTTCGCGCTCGACATACAGCGCTGACAACGGCAACAACGACACATCGTGGCGGCAGCGCGCATCATGCCGTGGCCCAGGCCACTCATCGATCGGCTCATCACGGTCGCTTCCTGTCAACGCGCAGGCCGTAGGTGCGACCCGCGTGCCGGGCCCTTGCAGAGGCCTGACTGACGGGAACGCTATCAGGGGGTCCATTCTGCGGCAAGACTGTCCAGATTACGGACAGGCAACGATATCGGGCTGGAACATCACCATATTCAAGGTCACAGTGAATGCCTCCGCGAATTGCGTGACCCCCACCACGAGAAGGAACTGACATGGCCGGACCACGACTCGGCTTCTTCACCCGACTGCTGGAACGTACGGACGCGGCGGGTCGGTACAACGCAGCCATCACCCAGGCACTCCTGGCCGAACAGCTGGGCTTCGACACGGCCTGGGTCGCCCAGCATCACTTCCACGGGGCCGAGGGCGGACTGCCGTCACCGCTGGTGTTCCTCTCCCACCTGGCCGCCCGCACCCGCCGGCTCCGCCTGGCCACGGGCGTCATCACGCTCCCGCTGGAGAACGTCGTCCGCGTCGCCGAGGACGCCGTCGTCGCCGACCTGCTGTCGGGCGGTCGCCTCGAGCTCGGCCTCGGCTCGGGCTCTACCCCGTCCTCGTTCGCCGCCTTCGGCCTGGACGCCGCCGACAAGGCCGAGGTGTACGAGCGGGGCGTGCATGATCTGGTCGACGCCCTGTCCGACCACGCCATCGGCCATCCTGACAACCACCTCTACCCCGGCGGGCACAGTCTCCTGGAGCGCCTGTGGCAGGCGACGTTCTCGGCGTTCGGCGGCACGCGCGCCGGCGAGGCGGGACACGGGCTCCTCCTGTCCCGCACGCAGCCTCGCCCCCCAGGGCAGCCCGATGTCACGTTGCCCGATCTCCAGCAGCCGGTCGTGGACGCCTACCTGGCCGCGCTCCCCGAGGGCTCGATCCCGAGGATCCTGGCGTCGCGGACCCTCGTGGTCACCGACACCGAGGCCGACGCGGACGCGTACCTGCAGGCAGCCTGGGACCGTCACCGTACGTCGACAGGCCCCTTCCATGTGGACGCCCCCGACGCGCGCACGTGGGCCCGCCGCACCGACACCCACGTCGGCACGGCCGAGCAGGTTCTCGAGACCCTGTCCGCCGACACCGTCATCCCCCAGGCCACCGAGGTCGCGTTCCAGGTCCACAGCGTCGACCCCGGCCATGAGGCCACGCTGCGCTCGCTTGAGCTCATCGCCGCGAAGGTCGCGCCGGCGCTCGGCTGGGCTCGACAGGACTGAGGCTGCACACCGGCAACTGGCCGCAACTTTCCAGGATGGCTTGCCGAGGCACGAGAGAATGAGGGCGTCACCCAGGAACCGTCCACAGACCGCGGTGCACGCGGTACGGATCGGTGCTTGGATCGTCCAGACACGTACGAGCACGCGAGGAGTGCAATGAGCGACACCACGGGCACGGCCCAGATCGGCGTCATCGGCATGGCCGTCATGGGGTCGAACCTGGCGCGGAACTTCGCGCACCACGGCTACCGGACGGCGATCTTCAACCGCACGTACGCGAAGACCGCCGACGTGCTGGCCCAGTTCCCCGAGGAGGGGTTCGTCGGATCCGAGAAGCTCGAGGACTTCGTGGACAGCCTCGAGAAGCCGCGGCGCGTGATCCTCATGGTCAAGGCCGGCCCGGCTACCGACGCGACCATCGACAGCCTCGTACCCCTGCTGGAGCCCGGCGACATCGTCATCGACGGCGGCAACTCGTTCTTCCAGGACACCCGCCGCCGCGAAGCCGCTCTGCGCGAGCACGACCTGCACTTCGTCGGCTCCGGCATCTCCGGCGGCGAGACCGGCGCCCTCGAGGGTCCGTCGATCATGCCCGGCGGCTCGGAGCACGCGTACGCCTACGTCGGCAAGATGCTCGAGGACATCTCGGCGAAGGTCGGCCCGAACAACGACGAGCCCTGCTGCACGTACATCGGCACCGATGGCGCCGGCCACTTCGTGAAGATGGTCCACAACGGCATCGAGTACGCCGACATGCAGTTCATCGGCGAGGCGTACGAGTTGTTGAAGGGCATCGGACTGACGGCTGCCCAGGCTGCCGACGTGTTCGCGCAGTGGAACACGGGCGACCTCGACTCGTACCTCATCGAGATCACCTCCGAGGTCCTCCGCCAGGTCGACGCCACGACCGGCAAGCCGCTCGTCGACGTCGTCGTGGACGCGGCGGGCATGAAGGGTACGGGCACGTGGACGGTCCAGGAGGCGCTGCGCCTCGGCGTCCCGGTCGACTCGATCTCGCAGGCCGTGTTCGCCCGCGCCGTGTCGTCCAGCCCTGAACTGCGCGCCGCCGGCCAGGCCGCCCTCGAGGGTCCGAACGGCATCGCCGTCGAGGACAAGGACGCGTTCGTCGAGGACATCCGCCAGGCGCTGTGGTCGGCCAAGGTCGT
>JAPUEI010000046.1 GCA_027492675.1 Propionibacteriaceae bacterium
TGCGCTTGTGGATCGCCTCATCTGAACTCCTAGGGGTGGGAGTGGGCGCCAGTCTGGCAGATCAATTCGCCACCGGGAAGAGCAAGCCGGGGTTATCCACAGGTGAAACCACTATCCACAGGCCTCCTGTGACTTGTGGGACGCATGTGACAGAAATCAAAGCGACGAGCATCGTCTCCGGCCCGTCTGACCGTTCTGGTATCGCATCCGTTCGGCTTCTCGGACGAGAAGCCGAACGACGACGACACAGGATCGTCGCGGGCGGTAAACAGTGCCGCGCGGCTCGCTTGCTCGGGTAAGTAGCCCGAGTGCGCGACGTGAGGGTGCTCGGCGAACCGGGTCAGCTGGGTCGCCCAAAGTAGCCCGAGTGCGCGACGTGAGAGGTCAGCCGCCGAACGAGCGGGCGTTCCTGAGCACGGGGATCGCCTGCCGCGCTGCCGCGACCTGCGTCAGATCGAGATCGACCACCACCAGCTCCGGCTCGTCCCCGAGTTCGGTCAGCACCGTCCCCAACGGATCGACCACCAGGGAGTGCCCGACTCCGGTGGGCCGGGTGTCCTCTACTCCCTCAGGCCGAGCCTGATCGCAGGCGACCACGAAACAGATCGAATCCATCGCCCGCGCGGTGGCGAGCGTCCGCCATTGATGCAGTTTCCCCGGCCCCGGAGCCCAGGACGCCGGCACCACGATCACCTCGGCACCCGACCGTGCCAGCTGCGTGAAGAGGGAGGGAAAGCGGATGTCGTAGCAGGTGGCCAGCCCCACCTTCACGCCTGCGACCTCGACCACCACCGGCTGATCGCCGGCCGCGATCACGTCCGACTCGCGGTACCCGAGGGCGTCGAACAGGTGGATCTTGTCGTACCGCGCCTCGACGCCAGGGTCGGCGACGAGCAGCGAGTTCGTGACCTGCTCGGTGCCGGTGGCTGCGAACATGCCGACGATCACCGTGATGCCGGCGGTCCGGGCGATCTCGCGGACGCCGTTCGCCCAGGGGCCGTCCCAGGGTTGGGCGATCTCCGCCACTGAGCGCGCGAACGAGCACATCGTGGCCTCCGGGAAGACGACGAGTTCTGCCCCCGCCTCGGCCGCCCGAGCGGTGTGATCGCGCACGAGCTCGAGGTTCTCCGACGGCTCGACCGACGAGGTCAGCTGAGCAAGCGCGATTCTCATGCCCTCATCCTGCCCGACGGCCCGCGCTTCGCAGCATGCGAGAGATCCGCCTCCGTCACCCGGAACCGGACGACGACCGCAAGTTCCGGGAAGGAAGCCCCGACGACCACGGGTGAGCGGGGAGAGGGCCGCGACCGGGGTTTCCGCCGACCGCCAGCGCGCGACGACCACCGCGTGAGCGGGGAGAGGTCAGACCCGGGATCTCTAGTCCCACAGGCCATAGGCCGCAACCGCTGCCGAGGCGCAGAATGGAACGGCTCGAAGGAGTTCGAAGGAGGCCGCGATGCGCGTAGCAGTACTGGGAACCGGAACCGTCGGACGGGCGTGGGCCGCCCGCCTGACCGAGCTGGGACACGACGTCGTGGTCGGCACTCGCGACCCCGCCGTGTCGCGAGAACGTGACGAGGGCTGGGCCGGCGCGCGACTGGCAACCTTCGCCGAGGCGGTCGCCGGCGCGGACCTCGTTGTGAACGCCTTGAGCGGTGCTGTCTGCGAGGACGTACTCACCGCGCTGGCGCCGTCGCTCGAGGGTGCGGTGGTGATGGACATCTCGAATCCGCTGGACTTCTCCGCCGGCTTCCCGCCGACCCTCTTCGTCAAGGACACCGACTCACTGGGCGAGCGGCTGCAGCGCGCCCTCCCCGGGATGCGGTTCGTCAAGGCGGTCAACACGCTCAACGCCTCGCTGCAGGTGCGGCCGCCGACGGAGGGCTCGGTCTTCGTGGCCGGTGACGATGAGCAAGCGAAAGCGCTGGTCGTCGGGCTTCTGACGGAAGTCGGCCATCGGGACATCATCGACCTGGGCGACATCACCGCGTCCCGCGGGCTGGAGATGTTCCTGCCGCTCTGGCTGAGACTGATGGGCGCCCTGCACACCGCCGAGTTCACGATCAAGGTCGTCCGGCCCGGCTGACGCAGAGTTCGCGGCCTTCGTGAGCGCCGCCTCACCGAGGCTGAATCCGGTCTCCTACCGGGACGCCGCGGGCGAGCTGATCACCGTCCAGATCGAGGTCTGACCGGCGCTTCGGTGGACGATCCGTGCCTCAGTTGGAGATGCACCGCCGGTTCCCGGTATCCTCGTCCGCGGAGGATTCGCCTAGAGGCCTATGGCGCTCGCTTGGAAAGCGGGTTGGGTT
>JAPUEI010000047.1 GCA_027492675.1 Propionibacteriaceae bacterium
AGGCGTCGATGAGCTTCTGACGCTGCGGGTAGCTCAAACGAGTTTGAGATTTGAGGGCTTGGGTTGAGACTGGGCCGCGCTGATCGCGTCGAGATGGTCGTTCGGGCCGGGCGGTGAGGGAGTGTGCCTTGCGCTGACTATGGGCGATGAGCGATCTGAGCGGAGCGGAGGGGTTTGAGAGGCTTCTACGGAGGACCACCCAATGTGTCTTACGGGAACACGCGACATCGGAAGATGTGGAGTGTTCCCGTTCGGCTTCCTTGCCTCCGGTCGCCTCGCGGATGATGGTCGCGAACGGTTCGGCGAGGCGCGGGCGTAGCTGCTCGTCCTCAGTGATCTCCAGGCGCGTGTAGAAGGCTTGGTTCGCCAGTCTCCTGCTTCCGTCGTCGGAGGGGGCGTATGCGTAGTGCGCGTCGGTGAGCAGCCGCAGGCTGTCGTGCAGGAACGCCCGCCCGCCGACGTGCTGCTCGTCGTGCTCGCGCAGGCGGTGCTCGATATCGGCCAGCCCGGCACGGATGCGGTCCTGGTGCCGCTTGAGCGTCGGGAGGTCGATGGCGTCGGCGAAGTGCGCCGCGAGCAGCTTGTCGCTCTCGGCTTCGAGCCGTGCACGGTTCGCGGTGAGGTCGGCGAACTCTTGATCGCGTCCCGTGTTGCGGTCGTCGAACGCGGCGTCGACCTCGGCAGCGAGGTGGCGGTAGTCGGCCTCGCTGATCGTGATGCTCGCGTAGGAGTCTTCGACCAAGCGCTCCGCAACCTGGACGGGCACCGCGCGTCGAGTGCAGGTGGTCTTCTTCGCGGCTCTGCCGGAGCAGACGAAGTAGGCGTAGGTCGTGCCTCTCGGATTGGTGGCGAAGTCCAGCAGCATCCGCGACCCGCAGGTTCCGCAGTGCAGCAGACCTTTCAGATGGTGGGCGTGCTGGACGTGCCGGGTTGCGTGCGCGTTGCGAGCCTTCAACAGCGATTGCACCTGATCGAAGAGCGCTGGCTCCACGATGGGCTCATGCGCTCCAGGGTGCAGCGCGTCCCGGTAGCGGATCACTCCGGCGTAGTACGGGTTCGTCAGCACACGGTAGAGGGCGTTCTTCCCCAGCGGCCTGGATGGCCGCTCGGGCGACGGCACCGACAGCAGGCCGCGCGCGGTGAGGTCGCGCAGCAGCGCAGTCACGGAGGTCTCACCCGTGGCGTACTGCTCGAACGCCCACGCGATGAGCGGGGCACGCTCGGCATCGACCTCGACGGTTCTGATTTCGCGACCAGCGTCGTCGGTGCGTCGGACGTTGAGGTAGCCGATGGGTGCACGTCCTGGGGTGCCGCCTTGCGCGACCTTCTGCGTCAGGCCCTTGGTGACTTCGGTGGCGAGGTTGCGGCTGTAGAACTCCGCAATGGACGACATGATGCCGTGGACGAGCATCCCCGAAGGGGTCTGGTCGATGGACTCGGTGGCCGAGACGAGGGTGACCCCGGCGCCGATGAGGGCTTCGTGAATCTTCACGTCGTCGGCGCGGTTGCGGGCGAGCCGGTCGAGCTTGTGCACGATGCAGAAGGTGACGCGGGCGGCGGCGATGAACGCCAGCATGTCCTGCAGGCCGTCACGGTCTGCCGACCGCGCGGACTCCCCGGCGTCGACGAACTCGCGCACGACCCGCGCGCCCAGCTCGTCGGCCTTCCGCGCGTTCGCCTCCCGCTGGGCGGGGATCGAGAACCCTTCCTCGGTGCCGCCGCGCTCGGCCTGCTCCCGCGTCGACACACGCAGGTAGGACACCGCGAGCGGCACGGGCGCGCCGGCGGCCTGCTCGGAAGTCGTGGTGTCGAGTGTCGCGGTGCTCATGCTGGGCCTCCATGCCGGGGTACTTCTTGGTGTCGATCTTCTCGCGCGCCCCTGACAAATCGAAGCGCTCAATGGGTCGCATCCGGGAGGTCATCCGGCAGCGGGAGCCCGTAGGGGTCGGGGTCGCCGCTCACCCAAGCGCGGTGACGGGCCTCCGCGATACCCAGCACCCACTCGATCAGCTTCCCGAGGTCAGGCTCATCACGCCGCGTCACGCGCAGCCGAAGGTTCCTCGCATCAGAGTTCATGCCAGGTAGGTGCGCAGCATTTCCCAAAACGCGAACGCCCAGACGAATTACCGCCCGCCGTACGACCCAGTTCCGAGGGGACACGCCTCTTGCAGGTCAAGGACCGTACTACTCCGTATGTAATTGTGATGCGATCAAACTACGCCTCTTCGCGATCCGGGAACAGGTACAACGCGATCTTCGGCAACCTGACCAGCCCGCGCCCGAGAGCCGTCGTGAACAGTT